>NZ_JAPEMB010000001.1:5029912-5650717 GCF_026343125.1 Streptomyces sp. NBC_00094
GGTACCGGGCCGAACGCCCCCGGTCGCTTCGGCTGGCCGGTTCGCGACGATCCGATAACGACTCATGAACGGGTCTTTAACTGACATCTACGCGCGTTACGATCGCCGCGAAACCAGCGCCGGAAGAGGCGCTTTCGGTCAGTCTTGAAGGGACCCTCCTCTTGCGCCGGATCACCAGGATCACGACCGTGGGCATCGCCTCCGCGGCGCTCGCGCTCTCGGCCACCGCCTGTGGCAAGTCTTCGAACGACTCGGGCTCCGGCTCGGACTCGGCGTCGAAGGCCGCCATCGCGTACGACATCGGCGGCCGTGGCGACCAGTCGTTCAACGACGCCGCCTACGCGGGCCTGAAGAAGGCCGAGGACGAGCTCGGCGTCAAGGGCTCCGAGGCCGAGCCGTCCGAGGGCGAGGGCGACGCCGACAAGGTGCAGCGCCTCACCGCGCTCGCGCGCGCCGGGAACAACCCGGTCATCGGCGTCGGCTTCGCCTACGCGCCGGCGATCGAGAAGGTCGCCAAGGCCTACCCGAAGATCACCTTCGGCCTCATCGACGACACGTCGAAGACCGGCCCGAACATCGCCAACCTCGTCTTCAACGAGGAGCAGGGCTCCTACCTGGCCGGCGTCGCCGCCGCCAAGGCGTCCAAGACCGGCACGGTCGGCTTCATCGGCGGTGTCGAGGTTCCGCTGATCAAGAAGTTCGAGGCGGGCTTCGCGCAGGGCGTCAAGGACACCAACCCCAAGGCGAAGGTGCTCGTCCAGTACCTGACCCAGCCGCCGAACTTCGACGGCTTCGCCAAGCCCGACCTCGGCAAGGCCGCCGCGCAGGGCCAGCTCGACAAGGGCGCCGACGTGATCTACGCCGCCGCCGGTCTCGCCGGCTCGGGCTCGATCGAGGCCGCCGCGACCGCGGGCAAGTGGGCCATCGGCGTCGACTCGGACCAGTACAACCAGGCGGGTCTGGCCTCGTACAAGGACCACATCCTGACCTCGGTCACGAAGGACGTCTCGGACTCCGTCTTCAACCTGATCAAGTCGGTCAAGGACGGCAAGCCGCAGACCGGTGAGATCCGCTACGGCCTCGCCACGGACGGTGTCGGCCTGGCCGACTCCAACCCGGCGTACCAGAAGATGACCGATGTCACCGCCGCCGTGGAGAAGGCGAAGAAGGACATCGTCGACGGCAAGATCACGGTCAAGACCGCTCCGTAAGGACAGCAGGTCACGATCTGAGCCCGAGGGCCCGACCCCAGTGGCACCCCCACTGGAGCCGGGCCTTCGGGGCCCTCTCGTGCGGGTTCCGATCCGATTCCCGTACGGGTTTTCATTTTCCGGCAGCGCTACGCGTGTAGATGTCTCTCTGGCACGATAACTTCGCCCCGCCCTGCCCTCCCGCTCCCACTCCTTCCGGCCAAGGAGAGTGCGTCATCAACGCGTCCAGCCCCCCTGCCGTAGAACTCCACGGCATCACCAAGCGCTTCCCCGGCGTCGTCGCCAACAAGGACATCGCCATCACGGTCCGCAAGGGCACCGTGCACGCCCTCATCGGCGAGAACGGTGCCGGCAAGTCGACCCTCATGAAGATCCTCTACGGCATGCAGAAGCCGGACGAGGGCACCATCGCCGTCGACGGCGAGCAGGTCACCTTCTCCAGCCCGGGTGACGCCATCGCGCGCGGCATCGGCATGGTGCACCAGCACTTCATGCTCGCCGACAACCTCACCGTCCTGGAGAACGTCGTCCTCGGCGGCGAGAAGCTCTACGGCATCGGCGCCAAGGCGCGGAAGAAGATCCAGGAGATCTCCGACGCGTACGGCCTCGGGGTCCGCCCGGACGCGCTGGTCGAGGACCTCGGGGTCGCCGACCGGCAGCGTGTGGAGATCCTCAAGGTCCTCTACCGCGGCGCCAGGATCCTCATCCTCGACGAGCCGACCGCCGTCCTCGTCCCGCAGGAGGTCGACGCGCTCTTCGACAACCTGCGCGAGCTCAAGTCCGAGGGCCTGACGGTCATCTTCATCTCGCACAAGCTGGGCGAGGTCCTGAAGGTCGCCGACGACATCACCGTCATCCGCCGGGGCACCACGGTCGGCACCGCCGACCCGAAGACCGCCACCACCAAGCAGCTCGCCGAGCTGATGGTCGGCAGCGAGCTGCCCTCGCCGGAGACCCGCGAGTCGACGGTCACCGACGTCCCGATGCTCCAGGTCGAGAACCTGACGCTGGTCGAGAGCGGCGTCGCCGCCGTCCCGCTGACCACCGCCGCCCCGGCGGACCCGTCCCTCTCGGAGACCGTCCACGAGGAGGCCGCGGCGGGCCGCAGGCTCCTCGACGACATCTCCCTCACGATCCACAAGGGCGAGATCCTCGGCATCGCCGGTGTCGAGGGCAACGGACAGACCGAGCTCATCGAGACCCTCATGGGCATGTCCACCCCCGACGCGGGTGTCATCACCCTCGACGGCCGGGACATCTCCAAGGTCTCGGTGCGCAAGCGCCGCGAGGGCGGCATCGGCTACATCCCCGAGGACCGGCACCGCCACGGCCTGCTCCTGGAGGCCCCCCTCTGGGAGAACCGCATCCTCGGCCACGTCACCGAGGCGCCCAACTCCAAGCGAGGCGTCCTCGACCCGAAGGCGGCCCGCAAGGACACCGAGCGGATCGTGCGCGAGTACGACGTCCGCACCCCCGGGATCGAGGTCACCGCGGCCTCCCTCTCCGGCGGCAACCAGCAGAAGCTGATCGTCGGCCGCGAGATGAGCCACGCCCCGAAGTTCCTGATCGCCGCCCACCCCACCCGCGGTGTGGACGTCGGCGCGCAGGCGCAGATCTGGGACGCGATCCGGGACGCCCGCCGCGAGGGCCTGGCGGTGCTGCTGATCTCCGCCGACCTCGACGAGCTGATCGGCCTCTCCGACACCCTCCGGGTGATGTACCGCGGCAAGCTCGTCGCGGACGCCGACCCCGCCACCATCACGCCCGAGGAGCTGGGCTCCGCCATGACCGGCGCGGCCAGCGGTCACCTCGAAGGCAACGAAGAGCAGCCCGAAGACGGTGACGCCCGATGATGAAGATCGACAAGGACAAGCTGATCCTGGGCGCGGCGGGACCGGTGCTCGCCCTGGTCTCCTCGTTCGTGCTCACCGTGCTGGTGCTGCTGGCGACGGGCCTCGACCCGATCGAGCCGATCCAGCTGATGATCGAGAACGCCGGGTTCGCCGACATCCAGGTCCTGATCGTCAACCAGACAGGGATCTACTACCTGGCAGCCCTGGCCGTGGCCATCGGTTTCCGGATGAACCTCTTCAACATCGGTGTCGACGGCCAGTACCGTCTCGCCGCGATGGTCTCGGCCCTCGTCGGCGCCTCGATCGAGCTGCCCGGCCCGCTGCACATCTTCGTGATCGTCGTCGTCGCGATGCTGACCGGTGCCTTCTGGGCCGGCATCGCCGGCATCCTGAAGACCACCCGCGGCGTCTCCGAGGTCGTCTCGACGATCATGCTGAACGCCATCGCGACCTCGCTGGTGGCGTATCTGATCCTGCCGAAGAACTTCGGCGTCCAGCCCGAGGGCTCGAACAACCTCACCACCGGTGAGATCTCCGAGTCCGGCTGGTTCCCCGGCATCGACATGGGCGAGGGCAACGGAGTCATCTACGGCTTCACGTTCGTCGCGCTCGCGCTCGGCGTCGTCTACTGGTTCGTCCTCAACCGCACCCGGTTCGGCTTCGACCTGCGCGCCACCGGCGCCAGCGAGTCCGCCGCCCAGGCCAGCGGCGTCGACGCCAAGCGGATGATCCTCACCTCGATGCTGCTCTCGGGCGCGCTGGCCGGCCTCGCCGGCATGCCGACGCTGCTCGGCGAGTCCCACACGTACAGCCTCGACTTCCCGGTCGGTGTCGGCTTCACCGCCATCACCATCGCCCTGCTGGGCCGGAACCACCCGGTCGGCATCTTCTTCGCGGCGCTGCTCTTCGCGTTCCTCGACAAGGCGTCCTCGTCGCTGGACACCGAGGGTTACCCGAAGGAGATCACCAAGATCATGCAGGGCATCATCGTGATCGCGGTGGTCGTCTCGTACGAACTCGTCCGCCGTTACGGCATCCGCCGTCAGCAGCAGAAGGTCGGCGAGGAACTCGCCGCCGGCGGCGCCATCAAGACCGACAAGGAGGTGGCGGCGTGACCACCAGCACCGTTTCCAAGCCGAGCGCCGCGCCCAAGGGCGGCGGACGCCACAAGCTCACCCTGCCGTGGATCATGCTGATCGTCGCGGCCGGTCTGGTTCTCTTCTCCCTGGTCCGGGTCGTCTCCGGGGCCAACGACCTCACCTCCGTCGGTCAGGTCTCCGGCGCGCTCCAGCTGGCCGTGCCGATCGGCCTCGCCGGTCTCGGCGGTCTGTGGGCCGAGCGCGCGGGCGTCGTCAACATCGGCCTCGAAGGCATGATGGTGCTCGGCACCTGGTTCGGCGCCTGGGCCGGCTACCAGTGGGGCCCCTGGGTGGGTGTCCTCTTCGGTCTGCTCGGCGGCGCGCTGGGCGGCCTGCTGCACGCGATCATCACCGTCACGTTCAACGTGAACCACATCGTCTCCGGTGTGGCGATCAACATCCTCGCGGTGGGCTTCACGCAGTACCTGTCGAACTTCACGTTCGCCGAGGCCGAGGGCGGCTCCTCCAAGCAGTCCCCGCGCATCGAACCGATCACCAAGATCACCATTCCAGGGTTGTCCGACTGGCTGGCGGACCTCCAGGGCAAACACTGGTTCCTGATCTCGGACATCGCCGGCATCCTCGGCGGTCTGGTCACCAACCTGTCGCTGCTGACCGTCGTCGCCGTCCTGCTGATCCCGGCCACCTGGTGGTTGCTCTGGCGCACGGCCTTCGGCCTGCGGCTCCGCTCCTGCGGTGAGAACCCGGTCGCGGCCGAGTCCCTCGGCGTGAACGTGTACAAGTACAAGTACATCGCCGTCACCACCTCGGGCGCCCTCGCCGGCCTCGGCGGCGCGTTCCTCGCGATCGTCGCCACCGGCATCTACCAGGAGGGCCAGACCGGCGGCCGTGGCTACATCGGTCTCGCCGCGATGATCTTCGGTAACTGGATGCCGGGCGGCATGGCGCTCGGCGCGGGTCTCTTCGGCTTCACCGACAGCCTCAAGCTGCGCGGCGGCGCCGAGAACGTCCACGCGCTGCTGCTGCTCGTCGCCGTGCTGCTGGTGCTCGCCGCGGCCTGGCAGCTGTACAAGAAGAAGTACGTGGTCGCCGGGGTCTCCGCCGGCTTCTCCGCCACCTTCTTCCTCTGGTACGCGCTGACCGACGAGGTCCCGAGCCAGTTCGTCGACGCCGCCCCGTACATCACGACCCTGCTGGTGCTCGCCCTGTCGGCGCAGCGCCTGCGCATGCCCAAGGCGGACGGCCTGCCGTACCAGAAGGGCCAGGGCAAGTGACGACGGCCCTTCCGGAGGCCGACTGGGAGGCCCTGCGGGTCACGGCCCGCGAGGCCATGGCCCGCGCGTACGCCCCGTACTCGGACTACCCGGTCGGCGCGGCGGCCCGCGTGGACGACGGACGGACGGTGTCCGGCTGCAACGTGGAGAACGCCTCCTTCGGCCTGGGCCTGTGCGCCGAGTGCGGACTCGTCTCGCAGCTCCAGGCGACCGGCGGCGGCCGCCTGACGCACTTCGTGTGCGTGGACGGCCGGGGCGAGTCCCTGGTCCCGTGCGGCCGGTGCCGGCAGCTCCTGTTCGAGTTCGGCGGCCCCGAACTCATCCTGGAGACGCCCGCCGGGTTCCTGACCCTGGCCGAGATGCTGCCGCAGGCATTCGGCCCGGACCACCTTCGCAAGTAACACCTCGGAGCGGCCCTTCCGGCACGATGGAAGGGTCGCTCTCCCTTTTCCCCTCTATGCGCGTAGAAAGAGGCACCACCTCATGGACGTCATCTCCGTCATCCGCACGAAGCGGGACAAGGGCGAGCTGAGCCCGGAGCAGATCGACTGGGTCATCGACGCGTACACCCGCGGTGTGGTCGCCGATGAGCAGATGTCCGCCCTGGCCATGGCGATCCTTCTGAACGGCATGAACCGCGCGGAGATCGCCCGCTGGACCGCCGCGATGATCGCCAGCGGCGAGCGCATGAACTTCGACGCGCTCTCCCGCCCGACCGCCGACAAGCACTCCACCGGCGGAGTCGGCGACAAGATCACCCTCCCGCTCGCCCCGCTCGTCGCCGCCTGCGGCGCGGCCGTGCCGCAGCTCTCCGGCCGCGGCCTCGGCCACACCGGAGGCACGCTCGACAAGCTGGAGTCGATCCCGGGCTGGCGCGCGCTGCTCTCCAACGAGG
The DNA here is from genome assembly GCF_026343125.1 of Streptomyces sp. NBC_00094. Taxonomy (NCBI): domain Bacteria; kingdom Bacillati; phylum Actinomycetota; class Actinomycetes; order Kitasatosporales; family Streptomycetaceae; genus Streptomyces; species Streptomyces sp. NBC_00094. Next base: position 5,036,246 of record NZ_JAPEMB010000001.1, read on the forward strand.
AGATGCTGCACGTCCTCGACACCACCGGCGCGGTGATCTGCGCGGCGGGCGACGGCCTCGCCCCGGCCGACAAGAAGCTGTACGCGCTCCGCGACGTCACGGGCACGGTCGAGGCGATCCCCCTGATCGCCTCCTCGATCATGTCGAAGAAGATCGCCGAAGGCACCGGCTCGCTCGTCCTGGACGTCAAGGTCGGCACCGGCGCCTTCATGAAGACCATCGAGGACGCCCGCGAGCTGGCCTCCACCATGGTCCAGCTCGGCACCGACAGCGGCGTGAAGACGGTCGCGCTCCTCACCGACATGTCGACCCCGCTCGGCCTGACCGCGGGCAACGCCCTGGAGGTCCGCGAGTCCGTCGAGGTCCTGGCGGGCGGCGGCCCGGCGGACGTCGTCGAGCTGACGATCGCGCTCGCCCGCGAGATGCTCGACGCGGCCGGCATCAAGGACGCCGACCCGGCGAAGGCCCTCGCCGACGGCTCGGCGATGGACGTCTGGCGCCGGATGATCTCCGCCCAGGGCGGCGACCCGGACGCCACCCTCCCGGTCGCCCGCGAGCAGCACGTCGTCACGGCCCCGTCCTCCGGCGTCCTGACCCGCCTCGACGCGTACGACATCGGCATCGCCGCCTGGCGCCTGGGCGCGGGCCGCGCCCGCAAGGAGGACCCGGTGCAGGCCGGCGCGGGCGTCGAGCTCCACGCGAAGCCGGGCGACACGGTGACGGCGGGCCAGCCCCTGCTGACCCTCCACACGGACACCCCGGAGAAGTTCGACTACGCCCTGAAGTCCCTGACCGGCTCCTGGGACATCGCGGCGGCGGGCACGTCGTTCACGGCGAACCCGATCGTGATGGACCGCATCGCCTGACACCGCGCGCGACGGGAGCCGGTGGGCGCACGACTACACCGGCTCCCCGAGCAGCTTCGGCAGCTCCCGCATGTCGTCGAAGACCACCGTCCGCGGGCCCATCAGGCGATCGGCCCGCGTCAGGCCGCCGCAGTAGCCGAAGGCGCGCATGCCGGCCGCGCGGGCGGCCTGGACGCCGTACGGGCTGTCCTCGACGACCGCGCAGCGCTCCGGGGGAACGCCCATCGTGGCCGCCGCGTGCAGGAAGAGGTCCGGGGCGGGCTTGCCGCGCGCGACGTCGCGGGCGCTGAACATCCGGCCCTCGAAGCGGTCGAGCAGCCCGGTCCTGCCCAGGTTCTTCCTGATACCGGCGTGACTGCTGTTGGAGGCGAGGCAGTACGGGAGCGGCAAGGTGTCCAGGACGTGCGTGATGCCCTCCACGGCCGTCAGCTCGGCGTCCAGCACGTCGTCGTACTGCTGCTTGAAGGGCGTCTGCCAGCCGGGCTCCAGCGGGTGGCCCCGGCGCTCCTCCACGATCGCCGTGAGCATCTCGTGGGAGGAACCGACGAAGTGCTCGACCACCTCCGCCTCGGTGAACTCCGCCCCGAGGGAGGCGAACACCTCCCGGTCCACGCGGCAGTAGAGCCGCTCGCTGTCCACCAGAACACCGTCACAGTCGAAGATCACCAGTTCGACAGGCTCGTGAGTCATGATCCACAGCGTAGAGGCACGTGCGGGGGCGTCGGCGATGAGTTCCGCGTCCCGGGACGGTCTCAAGGCATGTGGATACCAGTCAGCCGCTCGTCCTGACCCTGCCCGCCCGCCCCACCGGGGACGAGGTGGCGCTCCTCTGCGCCGAGCTCGGCGCCGCCCCGCCCGGTGACGTCGTCTGCGAGGTCGGCGCCCTCACGCACGCCGACCTCTCGGCCGTCGACGCCCTCGCCCGCCTCAAGCTCGCGGCCGGCCGCCGGGGCCACCGCATCCGCTTCCACGGAGCAGGGCCCGAGCTACGAGCCCTGCTCCTGCTGACCGGCCTGGACGGAACCCTGGGCGTCTAGCCGCGCCGGCAGGTCGAAGAGCGGGAACCAGCGCTCGGTGTCCAGGAAGAAGTCCATCCCGGCGACCTTCCCGTCCCGCAGCTCCAGGACGATCAGCGCCCACGGGGCGAAGCCGCCCGCCGGGTCCGGGTGGTACTGCGCGAACGCCGGGGAGCCGTTCGCCACGGTCGGCACCAGCTTCGAGCCGGAGCAGACCTCGCCGACGCCCAGCATCCAGCCCACGATGTCGTCGTGACCCTGGAGCCAGAGGTCGTACGGCGGCATGGACATGGTCGCGTCCTCGTGGAGGAGCGCGGTCAGCGCCTTCATGTCGTAGCCCTCGAAGGCGGCGACGTACCGCTCCAGGAGCGCCTTCTGCTCCTCGTCCAGCGGGTTCGCCGGGTCGGAGGTGGCGGGCGCCTGCTCGGCCAGGGTCGCGCGGGCCCGCTGCAGGGCGCTGTTGACCGAGGCGACGGAGGTGTCGAGGAGCTCCGCGACCTCGCTCGCCTTCCAGGCGAGCACCTCGCGGAGGATGAGCACGGCCCGCTGCTTCGGCGGCAGGTGCTGGAGCGCGGCCACGAAGGCGAGCCGCACGGTCTCCCGGTGCACGGCGGTCTCCGCCGGGTCCGCGACGGAGGGCATCACCCGTCCGTCCGGGACCGGCTCCAGCCAGGTGATCTCCGGCTGCTTGACGAGCTGCGCCTGGGCGACCGGCGTCGGGGAGGTCAGGTCCATCGGCCGCGCCCTCTTGTTGCCCGCGTTCAGCGCGTCCAGGCACACGTTGGTCGCGATCCGGTAGAGCCAGGACCGCAGCGAGGAGCGGCCCTCGAAGGTATCGATGGCCTTCCAGGCCCGCACCATCGTGTCCTGTACCGCGTCCTCCGCCTCGAAGGAGGATCCGAGCATCCGGTAGCAGTAACCGGTCAGCTCCCTGCGGTACTTGTCGAGTTCGTCGGTCGTCGCCGTAGCGGCGTCACTCATCGGGTCCACACCCCACTCACCCCTCACCGGCACCCGTTCGGTGCCGGTGAGAGGGAAGCTACCGCAGCCGACTGACAGCCGGGGTCAGGTTCCCGGCTTGCGCCCGTAGACGAACACGTCGTCGCCGTTCCTGAGCAGGTTCCAGTACGCCTTGGCGTCGGCCGGGCGCATGTTGACGCAGCCGCCCGAACCCGGCGGGTTCCACATGGACTTGGTGGTCGAGTGGAAGGCCTGGCCGCCGTCGAAGAACTGCGAGTACGGCATCGAGACGTGGTAGATCGTCGACCAGTGGTTGATGTTCCGCCAGTAGATCTTCTTGGAGCCGGTACGGGTCTCCGTGCCGTCCTTGCCCGTACGCACCGGCACCGGGCCGTACTTGAGGCGCGATCCGTCCTGGATCCAGGTCAGCTGCCGCGTCAGGTCGACGCAGGCGATCCGGCCCCGGTTGGTCGGGCAGGCGCCCGAGCGGTTGGGGGTGGTGCCCGCGGCCTTCTGCTGGAGCATCGTGTTCATCGTGCGCCAGGTGATCGTCCCCGCGTACCCCATCGTCGGGGTGATGCCGTGCTTGCGCTGGAAGGCCTGGATGGCCTGACAGTCGCCGAGCGACTGGCGGCCGTCGACCGTCCTGCCGAGGAACTTCTCCACCTGCTTCTGGTACGGCCCCGTCGTCACGTTGCAGGACGCCGCATGCGCCGGGGCCGCACCGAGCGCGACCGTCATCGGCACCACCAGTGCCGTGAGACCGGTCGCGATTCCCGCTCTCTTCCCTATGCGGCTCGCGATTCTCTTCATGATCCTCAACTCCCCCTAGAGTCCTGTTGGTTAGGACGTCCGGGGGAGCGAGTCAGTTGCAGGCCGCGGAGAGCCGGGGCCGCCGCGCCGCGACCCGGGCGCTGTGGGTCCCGTACAGCGTCACCGAGACGACGCCGAGGACCGCGACCAGGCCGATCAGCACCGTGCCCGCCCAGCCGCCCGCGTGGAAGGCGATCGCGCCGAGCGTGCCACCGATGCTGCTGCCGAGGTAGTACGCGGACTGGTAGAGCGCCGAGGCCTGCGCGCGGCCCGTCTTCGCCGTACGGCTCACCGAGGAGGAGGCGACCGCGTGGCCCGCGAAGAAACCGGCCGTGATGAGGACGAGCCCCGCCAGGACCGAGGCGAGCGAGTCGGCGAGCGACAGCAGCAGCCCCGCCGTGGTGGTGGAGACCGCCAGGTAGAGCGCCCCGCGCCGGCCGAGCCGGCCGACGAGCCGGCCGGCGGCGGCCGAGGAGACCGTGCCGACCAGGTAGACCAGGAAGATCGAGCCGATCACGCCCTGCGGGAGCGAGAACGGAGCCTCGACCAGGCGGTAGCCGATCGCGGTGTACACCGCGCCGAAGACCGTCATGAACAGCGCGCCGATCACGTACAGCCGGACGAGCAGCGGGTCGGACAGATGCGTCCGTACGGAGCTCACCAGCGCCTTCGGGTCGAGCGTGCCCGGAGTGAAGTGCCGCGCCTTCGGCAGCAGCGCCCGGAAGGCGATCACGCAGAGCAGCGAGGTCAGGCCGACGGCGGCCAGACCCGCACGCCAGCCCCACATCTGGGCGACCCAGCCGGTCACGATCCGGCCGCTCATGCCGCCGATCGAGTTGCCCGCCACGAACAGGCCGATCGCCGCGATCAGCGCCTTGGGCCGGACCTCCTCGGCGAGGTACGCCATCGCGGAGGCCGGGAGCCCGGCGAGCGCGGCGCCCTGGATCGCGCGGAGGACGATCAGGGAATCCAGGTCGGGGGCGAACGGCACCAGGAGGGAGACGCCGACGGCGACCGAGAGGGAGGCGGTCATCATCGCGCGCCGGCCGAAACGCTCCGAGAGGGCGCTCAGCGGCAGGACACACAGGGCGAGGGCGCCGGTCGCGGCGGAGACCGTCCAGGAGGCGGCGGAGGCGGTGGCGCCGAACTCGGCCGAGATGGCCGGGAGGAGGGCCTGCGTGGAGTAGAGGAGGGCGAAGGCGGCCAGTCCGGCGGCGAAGAGCGCGAGGCTCGTGCGGCGGTAGCCGGGGGCTCCGGGGGAGAGGCGGGTGTCGGCGGACGCGTGGGTGGCGGCCGCCTTGGTACTGGCGGGAGGCATGTCACGAACGTAGGACGATCCGTTTCATGCGTCCAATGCACGGAACTGCTGTAATCGTTCCCATGGCGCATGAGTACAGGTCACAGCCTCGGCTGTCACCGAACAGTAACGAAGAAGACATGGGACTGCTGCTCGCCCCACGGCTCGCGTACTTCGCCGCCGTCGCCCGGCACGAGCACGTGACCCGGGCCGCGGCCGAGATGGGCGTCCCGCAGTCCACGCTCTCCCGGGCGATGGTCCGGCTCGAACAGGACCTCGGCGTCGCCCTCTTCGCCCGCCGCGGCCGCACCGTCTCGCTCACCCCGGCCGGCCGCCGCTTCCTCACCGCCGCCGACAAGGCGCTCGCCGAGGTGGAGCGCGCCGCCGACACCGTACGGGCCGACGCCGACCCCACCGCCGGCCGCGTCGCCTTCGGCTTCCTCCACACCATGGGCTCCGAGACCGTCCCCGGCCTCATCCGGGCCTTCCGCGTCGACCACCCGCGCGTCCGCTTCACCCTCGTCCAGAACTACGGCGAGGCCATGATCGAGCGGCTCAGGGCCGGCGACCTCGACCTCTGCCTGACCTCCCCGGTGCCGGACGCCCCCGACCTGGTGGCCCGGCGCCTCGACGAACAGCGGCTGCGGCTCGTCGTCCCGGACGACCACCGGCTCGCGGGCCGCCGGAGGGTCCGCCTCGCCGAGGCCGCCGACGAGACCTTCGTGACCCTGGAACCGGGGTACGGGCTCCGCCGCATCACCGACGACCTGTGCGCCGAGGCCGGCTTCACGCCCCGCGTCGCCTTCGAGGGCGAGGAGGCCGAGACCCTGCGCGGCCTGGTCGCCGCGGGCCTCGGCGTCGCCCTGCTGCCGCCGCCCGCGGTCCCGCGCCCCGGCGTCGTCGAACTCACCGTCACCGCCCCGCGCGCGGCCCGCGAGATCGGCGTCGCCTGGCTCGACGGCCACCCGGACACGGCCCCGGTGGCCGCCTTCAAGAAGTTCCTCCTGAGCCGCCGCGGCCATCTCCTGCCCTAGGTTCCGTCCGGCGGATCACGCCCATCACCCCACTCGTCCCGGATTCCGTCCCGGGACGTCCCACGAGCCTCCGGTGCGGAATCCGGCGCGGTTCGGGCCGCAGGATGTCCCCCTGAGGCCGCCCTCGGGCATGGTCCGAGCGATCTCCGAGGCAACGGCTCCTCATCACAGACACGGGGGTAGCAAGTGAAGAAGAACCGAATAGTCCAGGCGATGGTGGCCGCGGTGGCGATCCCGGCCCTGGCGCTGATGACGGCAAGCCCGGCAGCCGCCGATGGCAGGGTGCAGTGGAAGCACGCCCAGAGCGGATACTGCCTGAACGCCGTTCAGGGGGTCAGCGCCGTCCACACCTTCTGGAACTGCAATGCCGCCAACGGCGTGTGGTGGACCGAGATCCAGAACAGTGACGGCAGCTGGAACATGGTCGACCAGTGGGGTCGCTGCCTGACCGCGTACTGGCAGGACCAGGTGTACGTGGAGAACTGCTCGTCCGGTCGCGACCAGACCAACTGGTACCAGCGCTGGTGGGAGGACAGCACCAGCACCGGCTGGAAGCTCACCAACCGCATGACCGGTCGCGTCCTCGACAGCAACGGCAAGGGCGGCGACGTCTACACCCTCGGGAACAACGACAGCATCTACCAGCGCTGGCACTAGGACCGGCCCGGCCGCCGCGACCCAGCCATGATCAGGCCGGGTCGCGGCGCCTGGCACCGCTCCCTGAACCGGCCTGAGGGACACCCCCTAGGAACGCCGGTACGAGTCCCCGAACCCCGCCGCCAGCGGCATCCGCAGCCCCAGCGGCGGGGGAGCCGCCAGCGCGTCCGCCACCGGGCGGGCGACCGGCCGGGCGAAGAGCGCGCCGAGGACGAAGTCCGCGGTGAGGGCCTGGACCTCGGCCGCGTACTGGCGCAGCGCGTGACCGTCCGAGTGGACCTCGAAGCGGCAGGTGTCCCGGTTGGCCTTCTTCGCGCGCGCCGCGAACCGGAACGACAACTCCGGGTCCGTACGGGCGTCGTTGGTGCCGTGCGCGATCAGCACCCGGCGCCCCACCAGCTGCCGTACCGGCTCCGGCTCCGCCGCCACGTCGTCCTCCGGCAGCCACGGGGCCAGCGCGACGACCGTGCCGACCGCCTCGTGCCCGGCCGCCCGCAGCGCCGCCCGCGCCCCCATCCCGTGCCCGACGAGGCAGAGCGGGACGTCGCCGTACCGCCGTACCGCCTCCGCGACCGCCCAGGAGGCGTCCGCCGCGAGCTCCGCGTCCGCGCCGTTCCAGCCGCGCCCCCGGTAGCGCACCACATGGGCGGCGAGCCCCTCGGCCCGGCCGGCTCTCACGAGCGCGCGCCCCAGCGGGAGCAGGGCCGCGTGCGCGCGCGCCGAGGCACGCCGTGCGGACATCGGCTCGCCGTCCGGGAGCAGCAGCACCACACCGCCCACCGCCGACGACCGGGAACCTCCAACAGGGCGGCCGAGCCGGGGTCTCCGGGTCTCGGACGGCCCCACGAGTGCGTAGTGCGCCATGGTGGAACAGTCTCAGAAGCCGAGGTGTACGCCACCCATACGTGCGGTCAAATCGTTGTGAAGGATGCCTGGGTTCGCGGGAGGCGGTTCCCGCGAACGTTCACTCGTTGGTGGGAACGTCAAGACTTCGATCGCAGCATCGGAGGCCGCAAGCCACGTTCGACGGCATGGCGACGACAGTCACCGCTGAAACCGGACTTGCCCGGTGGACGTTTCGGTTACGTGTGTCGTCAACCGCGTTTGCTGCGTTGTCGGTTGAGTGGGACCGGTGTCGGTGGGTGTGGAACGAGTGCGTGGCCAAGTCCAAGACGGTGCACTTGCGCAACCTGGCCACCGGGGAGAAGCAGGAGTGCGGACCTGCACAGCTTGATCGATTACTGACTCAGGCCCGAGCAGGCACGCCGTGGTTGCGTGAGGGGTCGTCGATTCTGCAGCAGCAGATGATTCGGGACTTCGGTAAGTCCCGCGCGAAGGCACAGAAGGACATCAAGGCCCGGTTGCCCGTTGCGCGCAGGGCCGGGATGCCGAAGTACAAGAAGAAGCGCGAGGCACGCCCGAGTCTGAACTACACACGACGCGGCTTCCGGTTGAAGGACGGATGCCTCCATCTGGCCGGTGGCATCGTGCTGGCGGTGGTGTGGTCGCGCGAGCTTCCGGCCGCCCCGTCCAGTGTCCGCGTCTACCGGGACAGTCTCGGGCACTGGTACGCCAGTTTCGTCGTCCAAGCCTCGGTGGAGGCCTTGCCGGAGACCGGCCGGGTGATCGGCATCGACTGGGGTGTGAGGGAAACGGCGACCACCACTGTCGACGCTTACGACCTGCCCCATCCCGAGCACGGGCGGAATGCCGCGCAGCGGCTGGCCCGGTATCAGCGGATGATGGCCCGCCGCAGGCCGACCCAGGGGCAGGCCGAATCGAAGGGCTACCGGCAGGCCAGACACAAGGCCGCGAAGGCGCACAAGAAGGTGGCCCGGCAGCGGCAGGACACTGCCCGTAAGTGGGCCAAGAAGGTCGTCCGCGATCACGACGCGATTGCTGTGGAGGACTTCCGGCCGAAGTTCCTCGCCAAGACGACCATGGCCAGGAAGGCTGCCGACGCCGCCATCGGCGCCACCAAGCAGGCCCTGATCGAGATGGGCCGAAAGCACGGCAGGGCCGTGCATCTGGTCCACCCCGCGCACACCACGATGGACTGCGCGCAGTGCGGAGCGAGAGCCAAGCACGCACTGCCGTTGGGAATGCGCGTCTACACCTGCACCGCATGCGGAGCCTCGTCCCCGAGGGACAAGAACTCCGCACGCGTGATGCTCGTCCGGGCAGGTTTGAACCCGGCTGGTACTGAGGGCGTATGTCTTGTCGGGACGCTGTCCAGTCGAGCAGTCTGAGCCAGAAATCCCCACACCGCCCTGGTGGGGGAGCACTCAATGTTACGTATCGTCGGCGGCCGAACGGCCGCTCTTCCTAAGCCCGTTCGAACCGGGACACGCTCCCGACGACCTCGAAGCCCTTCCGCCGGTACCAGCGGTGCGGCCAGTCGTCCGGGCGTGCCGTCAGGAAACGCGTCGTGCAGCCCGCGTCCGCGGCCATGTGCAGCGCCGTGTCCAGCACGGCCCCGGCGTGGCCCTGTCCGAGGTGGGCCTCGGCCGTGACCAGGTCCTCGATCTGGGCGATCCCGGCCACCGGGTCCATGTAGAGGTCGACCCACGCCGCCACCTCCCCGTCGGCGGAGTGCGCGGCGAGGAACCGCACGAGCTCGGCGCCCCGCCGCCGGGCCGCCCGCCGTTCCACCATGTCGCGGACGTACTCCGGCGACGCCTGCGGTGCGAAGCGGCTCCAGGACGCCGTGGCAGGCTCCCGCAGCACGTCCGGGTCCACCTCCCGCGCGCCGCCGTGGGCGGGCACCGGGCCCCGGTGGCACATGACGAGGGAGGTCGAGTGCCCGTAACCGGCCCGCTGCATCGGCTCCCGGCAGGCCGCGGCGATCTCCTCGCCGAGGACCTGCACATGGCGGTACGGGAGGGAGCCCTGGACCTCGTCCGCGAGACCGGGCAGCGCCTGGGGGTCGACCGGCCCGTCGACCAGCAGGTGGTTGTTCCCCCGCGAGAGCGCGTACGCGTCGTCGAAGACCGCGAAACCACCGGGGAAGTCGACCGTGCGGGCCGCCTGCCGACGGCGGAAGCCGGACAGGAAGGCGTGGACGCAGGGCAGTTCGGGGTCGCTTGCCGGGGAGGTCATCCGGGCAGCCTAGGGGGTGTCTTGTCGATCAGCCCGGATCAGGGGGCGGTGCCAGGCCCCGCGAGCCCGGCCTGATCGGCAGGACACCCCCTGAGGGGTCACCCGGCGGGGACGACGGGCCGGACCTCCCGAGTGGGCAGGGGGCGCAGCCGTTCGGCGAGTCGTTCGCAGCGGGTTCCGAGGGCGACCAGGAAGGCCGTGGGGAGGAACACCGCGTCGCAGACGACCATGGCGAGCGACAGGAAGGGGATGCCCAGGACGACGGCGATTCCCAGGTGTTCGGCGATCATCACGGCCAGCAGGACGTTCTTGACCTTGCGGTTGGCCAGGGTGAAGGGGAAGGCCACCTGCACCATGACGGTGAGGTAGCTGAGTGCCAGGACCGTCAGCGTGCTGCCGGCGAGGAAGCCGGAGAGCGTGGGCCACGGGGTGAAGTAGTCGAGGTGGAGGGCGTAGTAGAGGGCACTGCCCTCCTGCCACCGGCTCCCCTGGATCTTGTACCAGCCGGCGGTCGCGTAGATGAGGCAGACCTGGGCCGCGATCGCGAGCATCGCGCAGTTGTGGAGCATCGAGGCCGCCGCGTCGAGCGCGGCCCGTGCCTCGTGCCGCGGGAACCGGAGCTCCGCCGCGTACCAGACGCCCTGCACCGCCCACAGGGTCCAGAAGACCAGGGACCAGCCCTGGGTGGGGTACGAGGACAGCGGGACGAGCACCGCCACCGCCGCCGCCCACAGGACCAGGCCGACCGGATCGTGGCCCGGACCGTGCGACAGGACCGTCCGGCGGCGCGCGCGGCGGGCGTCGAGCGACCACACCTGGGCGCAGCGGGTGAGGACCAGGTAGATGACCATGATCCGGACCACGTTGTCGCCGCCGTCCCCGACGAGCGTGTTGCGGTTGATGACCGACAGGACGCCCGCCATGAGCAGGACGGAGGCGCCGCGGGTGCGCCAGCCCAGGAGGACGGCGACCGCGGCGGCGATCGTGACGGTGTAGACCGTCTCGAACCAGAGGCCGCCGTCTCCCCACGCCAGCGCGGTGAAGGTGCGCTCCTCGCGGATCAGGACCTGGGCCAGATCGAAGGAGAGCGCGCTGTGGTTCCCGTACAGCACATGGCGGTTCGGCCATTCGTGCAGGAGGAAGGCGAGGACGACGGAGGAGAGGCCGATCCGGAAGAAGGCGGCCTGGTAGGGGGCCCGGACGGTGGTGATCGTGGTGAGGAGCCGGGTGAGGAGCCGGGTGAGGAGCCTGGCGAGGCGTTCGGCGGGGCGCGTGGCCGTGGGGGTGGTCATGTCACAGGCTCCTGTAGTCCTGATCGGTCACCTTCCACCAGGGCAGCAGCCGGTAGTCGGTGGTGTCGGACGGCTGCTCGGAGCTCCACGCCGGCGGGTCCACCATCGTGAACCGGCCTCCGACCTGGAGCGACACGATGCGCTCGCCCTTCCAGGTGCGCCCGAGGCGCTGGAGCACCACGCGCTTGAGGTAGTCGCGGGTCATCGTCCCGGTGGCGCCCTTGGGGCGGTCGTCCGTCACGCTGTGCGTGGCGATGTACGCGTCCCAGGCGCGGCGCAGCATGTTCTGGTCGACGTGGCTGGGGGCCGGGTTGCCGTGGATCGTCTCGATGTCCCGGTCCGTGAGGTTGATCCACTCGCTCGCGTGGGGGCGGCCGTCCGCGGCCAGGGTGTTCACCCGCGCCCCGACGGCTTCGTTGCGCTGCATCGGGTTCGGCGCGAACAGCTTCCAGTCCTGGCCGAACTCCGGCTGGACGTAGGCGTCGATGGTGTCGTGGTGCTCCACGCTCAGGGCGTTGGGCGGGGCGACGCTCAGGAAGATCATGCCCAGGTGCGTCACCAGGGCGCAGACCAGCAGCACGGCGGTCGCGGTCAGCGCGGCGACCGAGGCACGGGACCAGTGGGGGGCCTCGTCACGCGTGGGGGGCGCCGGTTCGCCGCCGTCCGGGCCCGGAGGGGGCGGAGACTGCTGCGGGACCGCGCCGGTCGGACGTACGGCGGTGCGCTCGCTGGAGGTTTCCATCACGTTCCTTCGGGGCGGCGGCCCGTCCCTCGGGCCGCCGCTTCTCGATCAGTTCAGCGGGCAGTTGTTGACGCGCACGCCCTGGTAGTTGATGTCGGGGTGGGCGTCGCTCAGCACGTCGGCGACCGCGTTGGTGTCGTCACCGCCGTACCACTGGGGGTTGTCGACGACCTCGAACAGGGTCGGGTCCACCGGGGCGCCCTGGGAGACCCCCAGGTTGGACCGGGTGGCCGGACGGCCGACCGCGGCCTCGAAGTTGTCGCTCGGGCTGTACCCGGTGGCCACCCACGAGTCCAGGTGCTGGTCCTGGCGCCAGTAGCCGGGCGAGCACCACTCGGCGGGCGGGGGCGGGGTGGTGGTGCCGGTCGTGCCCGTCGTACCGGTGGTGCCCGTGGTGCCGGTCGTGCCCGTCGTACCGGTGGTGCCGGTCGTGCCAGTGGTCCCGGTCTGGCCGGTCAGGCCGATGAGTCCGGTCGTACCGATGAGTGAGACGTCGCCCAGGATCTTCGGCGCGAAGCTCACCTTCTGCGTGCAGTAGCCGAACGTGCCCTTGCAGCTGTGGCTGAGGTTGTGCTTCGACTTGTCGATGACGACATGGTCACCGCCCTTGTCGTGGTCCTCTCCACCGCGCACGGAGGCCACCGTCGGAGCACTGCCGCCGAGGGCCTGCGAAGCACCGACCATGCCGATCGTCAGGGCACCTGCCGAGACTGCGACGAGCAGTCCGCGGATGTATCGCATGCCACGTCCTTCCTTGGTGTCGGCGGGATCGGGCTCCCGCCGTGAAGGCCCCACGTAACCGCGACTCGTCGGGACCGGGAGCATCCCGAGAAGGCGGAGTCGTCTCAACGGCCCAATAAGTCGTATGCGCGAAGGTCTGAACGCGGTTCCCTTACTCCCTGCGGTGTTGACGCGGTACGGGGTGAACCACGCGGCTCGTACCGCCGCGACCGAGGCGCGCTCTACGCGCGTAGGGGCTAGAGTGCGGCAATGACGAGCCAGACCCCCAACGTCCCCACCGCGGACCAGATCCGCCGTGCCCCGAAGGTGCTGCTCCACGACCACCTCGACGGCGGACTGCGCCCCGGCACGGTCATCGAACTCGCCCGTGACCAGGGCTACGAACAGCTTCCCGAGACCGAGCCCGACAAGCTCGGCATCTGGTTCCGCGAGGCCGCCGACTCCGGCTCCCTGGAGCGGTACCTGGAGACCTTCGCGCACACCTGCGCCGTCATGCAGACCCGTGAGGCCCTGGTCCGTGTCGCCGCCGAGTGCGCGGTCGACCTCGCCGAGGACGGCGTCGTGTACGCGGAGGTGCGGTACGCCCCCGAGCAGCACCTGGAGGGCGGCCTCAGCCTCGAAGAGGTCGTGGAGGCCGTCAACGAGGGCTTCCGGGAGGGCGAGCGGCAGGCCAGGGCCGCCGGCCACCGCATCCGGGTCGGCGCCCTGCTGACCGCGATGCGGCACGCGGCCCGCGCCCTGGAGATCGCCGAACTCGCCAACCGCTACCGCGACTCCGGCGTCGTCGGCTTCGACATCGCGGGCGCCGAGGCCGGCTACCCGCCCACCCGCCACCTCGACGCCTTCGAGTACCTCAAGCGGGAGAACAACCACTTCACGATCCACGCGGGCGAGGCCTTCGGGCTCCCCTCGATCTGGCAGGCGCTCCAGTGGTGCGGCGCCGACCGGCTCGGCCACGGCGTCCGGATCATCGACGACATCGAGGTCGCCGAGGACGGCTCGGTCCGCCTCGGCCGCCTCGCCGCCTACGTCCGCGACAAGCGGATCCCGCTGGAGATGTGCCCCACCTCCAACCTCCAGACCGGCGCGGCCGACTCGTACGCCGAGCACCCGATCGGCCTGCTCCGCAAGCTGCACTTCCGCGCCACCGTCAACACCGACAACCGGCTGATGAGCGGTACGAGCATGAGCCGGGAATTCGAGCTGCTGATCGAGGCATTCGGATACACGCTCGACGACATGCAGTGGTTCACGGTCAATGCGATGAAATCAGCGTTCATTCCTTTCGATGAACGCCTGGCCATGATCAATGACGTGATCAAGCCCGGTTATGCCGAGCTGAAGTCCGAATGGCTGTTCCAGCAGACCGCTGCGACCAGCGAAGCTTCCCGTATGGCGGGCTGAACGCCACCCCTGGTGAGGGGATCGGAGCGGCCGGGTGGGCACGACACCCGGCCGCTTTCCGGTGTTTGCGGAGGAACCATTCGCTGGTTAGGTTGCGGAGTCGCTCTGCATTCCCAGGATTTCCCCTCCCGGCTTTCCTCGAAGCCCCCGGATTCCCCAAGGAAGATTCTCAAGATGAAGCAGTCTGCCGCCAAGAAGCTCGGTGTCGCCGCCCTCGGTGCCGCTTTCGCCGCCGCCGCCGCCGGCACGGCCTCCGCAGCGCCGTCCCTGCCCGTCGGCGCCGACGCGCTGGGCACGGTGACCCAGGCCGTCCCGCTGGGCGACGGCCTCACCGAGCTCCCCGACGGCGCCGCCGAGTCCCTCGGCGCCGGCCAGGGCGCTCTCGGCCAGGGCCTCGACCAGGGTGTGAAGACCCTCCCGGCCGCGGCCGGCCAGGCCACCCAGAACCTCCCGCTCGACGCCGCGGCCGGCGGCCTCGGCGCCACGCCGCTCGGCGGCCTCCTCGGCGGCCTGCCGCTCCAGGGCCTCCCGCTCGGCTGATCGCAGCCGTACACGCCGAAGGGGCGCGCACCCGGTCTCCCGGGCACGCGCCCCTTCGGCGTGCGTACGGCCCCTCGCTACCAGGCCGTGCTCGCGGTCTTCTCGGCCGGCAGGAACACCCACAGCGCCAGGTAGAGCAGGAACTGCGGGCCGGGCAGCAGGCACGAGGCCAGGAAGATCACTCGCATCGTCGTCGCGGACGTGCCGAAGCGCCTGGCCAGCGCCGCGCACACTCCGCCGATCACGCGTCCGTCGAGGGGGCGGGCAAGTGCGGCCATGGTGGGCTCCTTCGGAGTCGTCTCCGGGAGCCGCTTCGTCGGGCTCCCGATGACTCCATACTGCTGCCGGGAGGGGTGTCGGGGCGTCGGTCTACCGGGCGATCGGGACCCTGGGAATCGTCGGGGTCGAACCCTGACCCGTCTCGTTCCGCAGCAGGGGAGAACCCTCACCCGGCCTGCTCCCCGCGGAGGACTCCCCCCGCCCCGCCTCCGACCTGCGGCGCAACCGGGCCCGCCCGGCCGGCACCAGGAGGAGATGGGCGAGCGCCACCCCGGCCGTGTTCAGGAGTACGGAGTCCACGTCCACGACCTGACCCGGCACGGCGGTCTGCAACAGCTCCACGGCCAGCGACACGAGCGCGCCGGCGGCGGTCGTCCGGGTGAGGGAGGCCCACCGGGAGACGTCGAGCCGGCCGTCGGCCATCGGCAGCAGTACCCCGAGCGGGGCCAGCAGCAGCAGTCCCTCGCCGATCAGCCGGGCCGCCTCGGCACCGCCCAGGGCCAGATCGGCCCGGAGGCCGGCCAGCGGGATCGTGTTCGGCGCGGTCACCCAGGCCACGTCCCGTGGTCGCAGACTGATCCAGGCGACGAGCAGCAGATGCGCGAGGAGGAGGACGAACCCCACCACGCGGACGACCACGGCGGCACTCCCGCCCGAACCTTGACGCTGCACGCCCCCCAAGACGCCCACCACGGCGGAATCGGTTCCGCCGGACCGGGATCCGGCCCGCGGGACCGCCGCCCGCCGAGCACCGGGCTCAGCCCGAGGGGGAGCCCGCGGGCTGAGCCCGAGGGGGAGCCCGCAGTGGAAGCCGACGGAGCCGACGGAGCCGACGGAGCCGACGGAGCCGACGGAGCCTACGGACCGCTAGGGCCGGCCGTCGGCGGGGCGGACTCCGGGCGTTCCCGCAGTTCGGTCGTGCACGCGTACCGCTTCGGCGGGTAGAGGCCCGGCCCGCCGAGGAGGACCGTGTGGTCACCCGCGCCCACGGAGCTCTCCGCGAAGGTGCAGACGAGCTGCGAGAGCGCGACGGGCGCGAGGTCCTCCGGCTGCCGGCTCAGCCGCAGCGTGCCCGCCGGGTCGCCCTTGCGCCCGCCGCCCACCACCAGCGGACCGCGGACCGCGGTCGTGAAACCGGCCTGCCGCTCGTCGTCCGAGGGCTCGGTGAGGAGCTGCGCGAGCAGCCCCGTGGCCGTCCGGACCGCGTCGCCGCCCGCCTTGTCCTCCGGCAGCAGGGTCCGCCGCTCCAAGGCCTCCAGCTGAGAGCCGCACACCAGGAACACCCGGACGGGCACGCCCCGCGTGACCGACCCCGACGACGACGCCTCCCCGGCCACGCTGCACGGGACCCGGGACGGGGCCGCGCCCGCGTCCACCGGCACGGACGTGGTCCTGATGCCGCAGCCGGTGACGAGCACGGAGACCGCGGCCGCCACCAGGGCGCCCGTACCGACTGATCGCCTACCGGTCGTACGACCGGAGGTGCGGCGCCTCACGCTTCCTCCACCTCACCCTGGCTGCTGCGGGTCTGTACCTCGCGCGTGATCCCCGAGGCGTCCAGGGGCAGCCGCAGCACGAACACCGCGCCGTCCACCGCCCCGTCCTCGCCGACCGAGTTCGCGGCCGTGATCGAACCGCCGTGGATCAGCGCGTTCTCCATGGCGATCGACAGCCCGAGACCGCTGCCGTCCGACTTCGGCCGGGACGCGCTCGCCTTGTAGAAGCGGTCGAAGACGTGCGGCAGCACCTCCTCGGGGATGCCGGGGCCGTGGTCGCGGACCGCGATGACCAGCTCGTCGTCCTCCGTACGGACCGAGACCCGCACCGGCGAACCGCCGTGCTTGAGCGCGTTCCCGATGAGGTTGGCCAGGATCACGTCGAGGCGGCGCGGGTCGAGCGGTGCCACGATCCCGCGCTCGGCGTCCAGATCGACCGCGTCGAGCCAGGCCCGCGCGTCGATGCACGCGGTGATCTGGTCGGCGATGTCCACCTCGTCGAGGACGAGCCGGGCGGTGCCCGCGTCGAAGCGGGTCACCTCCATCAGGTTCTCCACCAGGATGTTGAGCCGCCGGGTCTCGCTCACCACCAGCGCCACCGCCGGGGCGATCATCGGGTCGAGCGAGTCCTGCTCGTCCTCCAGGACCTCGGTGACGGCGGTCAGCGCGGTCAGCGGGGTCCGCAGCTCGTGCGACATGTCGGCCACGAAGCGCCGGCTGGACTCCTCCCGCGCGCTCATGTCCGCGACCTTCTTCTGCAGCGACTCGGCCGCGCTGTTGAACGTCCGGGTCAGATCGGCGAGTTCGTCCGCGCCGGTGACCCGCAGCCGGGTGTCGAGCTTGCCCTCGCCGAGCTGCTTGGCCGCCTCGCCGAGCCGGTGCACAGGACGCAGCACGGTTGTCGCCGCGCCCTGCGCGAGCAGCACGGAGCCGACCACCGCGAGCGCGGTCGCGATCCCCAACGACCAGGCGAGCGAGTTCAGATCGGCCTTCTCCGCGGCCAGCGACTTGAACATGTACCCGGCGGGCCCACCGCCGTCGATCCGCGTCCCGCCGACCAGGTACGGCGTCCCGTCCCGCTCCGTCCGCTGCCAGAACAGGTGGTACGGATACGGGTCGGCCTCCGTCACCGGCCGCTCGGTGTCCACGGCCTCCCGCAGGGAACGGGGCACGTCGGCCAGGGTGAAGTCGTCCGGGTCCGAGGCGCCGACGATCGGCTTGCCCACGGCCCGCTCGCCGAGCAGCAGCACCTGGTAGCCCGCGCTGCCGCCGGCCATCTGCTCGGCGGTCCGCCGCAGGTCCTCCTCGGTGGGCCGCAGCGGCAGCGTCGCCGCCCGGTTCTGCATCTCCTGCCGGAAGTCGTTGAGCGCCCCGTCCTGGGTGCGGGTGAGCACGGCCTCACGGTTGAGCCAGTACGCGATGCCGGAGGCGGCGACGGCCGCGGTGAGCGCGACCAGGGCGAAGACGACGACGAGCCGCAGCCGCAGGCTGGAGAGCCGCAGCCGCGCGAGGATCCCCTTGCTCACGCAGGAACGTCCAGCCGGTAGCCGACACCCCGGACCGTACGGATGAGCGTCGGCGAGGACGGCACGTCCTCCACCTTGGCGCGCAGCCGCTGCACACAGGCGTCGACGAGCCGCGAGTCGCCCAGGTAGTCGTGCTCCCACACGAGCCGCAGCAACTGCTGGCGGGAGAGGGCCTGTCCGGGCCGCCGGCTCAGCTCCAGGAGCAGCCGCAGCTCGGTCGGGGTGAGCTGCAGGTCCTCGCCGTTCTTGGTGACCGTCATCGCCGACCGGTCGATGACGAGCGAGCCGTAGGTCGCCGAGTCCGTCGACTCCCGTTCGCCGCGCCGCAGTACCGCCCGGATGCGGGCGTCGAGGACCCGGCCCTGCACCGGCTTCACGACGTAGTCGTCGGCCCCCGACTCCAGGCCCACGACCACGTCGATGTCGTCGCTGCGCGCGGTCAGCAGGATGATCGGCAACTGGTCGGTGCGGCGGATGCGTCGACAGACCTCGAAGCCGTCGATGCCGGGCAGCATGACGTCGAGCACGACCAGGTCCGGCCGCTGCTCGCGCAGCAGCAGGAGGCCGTCCTCACCGGTCGCGGCGGTGGCCACCCGGTGGCCCTGCCGGGACAGGGAGAGTTCGAGGGCCGTCCGGATGGCGTCGTCGTCCTCGATCAGCAGCAGAAAAGGCACTCGGTCATTCTGTCGCATGCGGCCGTCCGCGTACGACCGCTCGCGGACTCGCTTCTGTCTCGTCTCCTGTGACACGCCTGTGACAGTCGGCGGACACCGCCATGAAGTCCGGCGGGCAGTCTTCTTGGCACACGGACCGAAACACACTCCAACCGACGGGGGGCGCGAGATGAACGCACTGCACAGCACCACCTCAAGCGCAGTTGTCACGCGTCTCCACGACGTCGTACGGAGCACCGAGAAGTCCGGCGCGGACGGGGGCACCTCCCGAATCGGGGGAGGACGGGGGTGCGTCCGCAGCGTCGGGCGTCAGCGCAAGGCGCCGTACATGGTGGCCGTTGCTGACGGGGGAGCGGCGTACGGGGAGGTCACGGGGGAACGCACGGGCTGTTCGGAGGCCGAGTTCACGGCCTACGTCCAGGAGCGTCGTGCCTCCCTGTACGCCACCGCCTACCACCTGACCGGTGACCGTTTCGAGGCCGAGGACCTGCTCCAGAGCGCGCTGTTCTCCACGTACCGCGCCTGGGACCGGATCAGCGACAAGGCCGCGGTCGGCGGGTACCTGCGCCGGACGATGACCAATCTGCACATCAGCGCGTGGCGCCGCCGCAAGCTCAACGAGTACCCGACCGAGGAGCTGCCGGAGACGGTCGGCGAGTCGGACGCGATGCGCGGCACGGAGCTGCGCGCGGTGCTCTGGCAGGCGCTGGCCCGGCTGCCCGAGCTCCAGCGGACGATGCTGGTGCTGCGCTACTACGAGGGCCGGACCGATCCGGAGATCGCGGAGATCCTGGACATCAGTGTCGGCACGGTGAAGTCGAGCATCTGGCGCTCGCTGCGGCGAATGCGCGAGGACGAGGTGCTGAGCTTCGGCCGTGACGAGGAGGAGTCCTTCGGCGAGCTGGTGGCCTGAAGGTCGGGGGGAACGGGGGAAGGACCCACGGGGGCCCACGGGGGAAACGGGGGCCGTACGGGGTACGGGGGAAAAGGCGCGGGTCGAACGAGCCGGGGGGTCTCGTCCGATCCGCGCTTCCGCGTTTCCGCGTCTACGGGCGGGCGGCCGGCGTGCGGTGGCGGCCCGCCGCCGCGGCGGCCAGGCGGCCCAGGGCCTCGTCCCTGGCACAGGGGTGGGCACCCAGCTCCGCCTGATGGGCCACGATCGCCCGCTCGGCGCGCATCAGGCGCCAGCCGCGGCGCAGCAGGAACGGCACGGACTTGCGGCCCTCCCTGAGGTCCCGGGCGAGCCGGCGCCGGAAGGTCGTCGAGGGGCGGCCGCGCAGGCAGAGCGCGTCGGCGAGGACGTCCAGCTCACGGCAGCGGGAGACGATCTCGGCAGCGAAGATGCCCTCCGCCACGAAGAGCGGGGTCCGCTCGATGTCGAGCCGATCGTGGCCCACCCGGGAGCTGGTGGCGATGTCGTACACGGGGACGTCGGTCCGTCCCGTACGGCACAGCTCGACGATGGCGGCGACGGCGGCGTCCGCGTCCCAGGACCGTGGGGAGTCCCAGTCGATGTCCGAGCTGCCGTCGACGAGCGGGAGCGACGGGTCGTCGCACTCCTTGTAGAAGTCGTCGAGGCGCAGGACCGGGAGGCCGGTGACGGCGGCGAGGGACGACTTGCCGGAGCCGGAGGGGCCGGCGAGCAGGACGACGCGGGTCGAAATCGGTAGGGAACTCACGGGACACCAGTGTGAACCATTACCCCGTGCGGTGGACCCCCGAGGAAGGCCGTTGGTATCGAGCATCACACCTCAACTACTGTCGGTGTCCGCCCGATCACCCCCCGGAAGGACCATCATGGCGCGTCACGCAGAACCCCGGACCCCCCGCCGCAACGCCCTGCTCAAGGCCGGGCTGACCGTCACGGCCGCGGGTGCCGCGGTGCTCGGCGCGGGTGCGGCGGCCCAGGCGGTCGCCCCGGTGCCGCTGCCCGTCGACTCGCTGACCCGGACGGACGCCGCCGCGGCCGGGGCGGGCGCGCTGTCGGGCGTGACCCATGGCGTGGGCCCGCTGACCCGACTCCAGCTGGACCCGCTGGCCAAGACGGGCGTCGACCCGCTGGCCAACGGCCTCGGCACCCAGGTCGCCGACTTCAAGCCGGTCGGCACCAACCTGGTGACCGACCACCTGACGCAGGGCGGCGCGATCGCCGATCTGCCGGTGGCCGGTCCGCTGACGCAGGGGCTGCTTCCCGGTTAGGTCCGGAGGCTCAGCGCCGGGCGCGTCGCAGCCAGGCCGTCGCCGCGCTCGGCTGCTTCAGGCGCGCGCGCCACGGGCCGGCCGCCCGCAGCAGATGGACGAGGACCGGGCCCTCGGGCAGTGAAAGGCTCTCCCGGCGCCTGCCGATCTGGTTGATGTACGGCCGCAGGGAGTCCGGGAGGGTCGTGGGGTCGTCGTGCCCCGCCAGGTCGTAGGAGTCGACGATGAAGTTGCTGCTGCCGCGGTAGTGGAAGGCGACGTCGGTCGGCCCTCCCGTGTGCAGCAGGACGTTCGGGCCCCAGGACTCCATCGTCTCTTCCGTCAGGAGCTGGGCCGCCGCCAGCGGCAGGACCCGCGCCTGCCAGGGCCCGTCCGCTCTCAGCTTCATCCGGAGTCGTCCGGTCTCGGGGACGACGTGGAGCAGGCGGCCCCGGAAGTCCTGTTCCGTGCTGTTGACGAGGAGGTCCATCTCCTTGTTCTCCGGGCCGAGGGTCCACACGCCGGTGTAACCGTCGGTCTTGAGGGTGAGTTCGACCATGACCGGGCCCGGCGGGAGGTCCTCGACGTCGAGGACCGCGTTGCCCGGGCCGGAGAGCGTGCGCGGCTCGAAGACGGCCCCGAACGTCCAGCCGGACGGGCCTTGCGCGACGGGCGGGTACGCGTACGGGACGGGGTCCGGGGTCCGGGAAGGGACCTGGAGCTTGGCGGGGGCCGGGAGGGGGGTCGGAACGGGGGCCTGGGCCGGGACCGGGACCTGTGGCGCTTCCGGCGTCCGCGTCTCGGCCTCCGCCGCCTCCGCCTCCGCCGGGGAATCCTCCGGCGGTGCCTCCGCCGCCTCCTCCGCCACGTCCACGCCGTGGTCCGCCGCCAGGCCGACGAGGCCGTCCAGGTAACCCTGGCCCACCGCGCGGAACTTCCAGCCGCCCGCGCGCCGGTACAGCTCCGCGAGGACCATCGCCGTCTCGCCGCCCGCTTCGGTCACCTCGTACCCGACGACCGTCGTGCCGTCCGGCCCGAGGACCCGTACGGACAGGTCGCGTACGTCCCGCAGCGCGCCGCCCTCCGTCGACGCGACCACGAGGACGCGGGAGATCTCCTGCTCGACGCCCGTGAGGTCGGCGTCCACCCAGACCGTGCCGTCCTCGCCGCCGTCCCCACCGTCGGAGAGCCGTACGGCGCCCGACGGGTGGACCGGGGCGCCGTCGAAGACGATGTCCGCGTCCCCCCGGACCCTGCCCCGCTCCGTCACGAGCAGTGCCGCCACGTCGATGTCGTTCCGGACGGCGACGCGCAGCACGGCCGTCGGGACGAAGACGTTGTCTCCCTTGATCAATCCCCTCATCATGAGCGGATCTTGCAGTCGGCCGGGTGCGCGGGGCAAGAGCCGACGGCCCCCGGGTGCGTACACCCGGGGGCCGTCGTCGCGCTGTCGGCGGGAGCCGGACTAGTAGGAGGAGCCCGAGGCTCCCAGGCTGCCCGTCGGGTGCCAGACCGTCTTCGTCTCCAGGAACGCGGTCATGCGGTCCGTGCCGGGGGACTCCGCGAAGTCCTCGGTACGGGGGCGCAGCACGCGCTTCAGGTTGTCCGCCGCCGCGATCTCCAGGTCACGGGCGAGGTCCGCGTCCGCGGCGCCCGTCAGGTCGATCGCGTTGACGTCCTGGTGGGCCGCGAGGTGCGGGCCCATCTCGGAGGCCTTGCCGGAGAGGATGTTGACGACACCGCCCGGCAGGTCGGAGGTGGCGAGCACCTCGCCGAGCGAGAGCGCCGGCAGCGGGGACTTCTCGCTCGCGATCACGACGGCCGTGTTGCCCGTCGCGATCACCGGGGCGATCACCGAGACCAGGCCCAGGAAGGACGAGTCCTGCGGGGCCACGACCGTGACGACACCGGTCGGCTCGGGGGAGGAGAGGTTGAAGTACGGGCCGGCCACCGGGTTGGCACCGCCCACGATCTGGGCGATCTTGTCCGTCCAGCCCGCGTACCAGACCCAGCGGTCGATGGCCGCGTCGACGACCACGGCAGCCTTCGACTTCGACAGGCCCTCCGCGTCCGCGACCTCGCGGACGAACTGCTCCCGGCGGCCCTCCAGCATCTCGGCGACGCGGTAGAGGATCTGGCCGCGGTTGTACGCGGTCGCGCCGGCCCAGCCGCCGAAGGCCTTGCGGGCGGCGACGACCGCGTCACGGGCGTCCTTGCGGGAGGAGAGGGGCACGTTCGCCAGCCACTTGCCCTTGGAGTCCGACACCTCGTACACCCGGCCGCTCTCGGAGCGGGGGAACTTGCCCCCGACGTACAGCTTGTAGGTCTTGAAGACGCTCAGACGCGTGGTCGATTCAGACATCGAGGTAGGCCTCCAGGCCGTGGCGACCGCCCTCGCGGCCGAAGCCCGACTCCTTGTACCCGCCGAAGGGCGAGGTGGGGTCGAACTTGTTGAACGTGTTGGCCCAGACGACACCGGCGCGGAGCTTGGACGCGACCGCCAGGATGCGGGAGCCCTTCTCCGTCCAGATGCCGGCGGAGAGGCCGTACTGGCTGTTGTTGGCCTTCGCGACGGCCTCGTCCGGGGTACGGAACGTCAGCACCGACAGGACCGGGCCGAAGATCTCGTCGCGGGCCACCGTGTGCGCCTGCGTGACGCCCGTGAAGAGCGTCGGGGCGAACCAGTAACCGGCCGACGGCATGTCGCACGCGGCGGTCCAGCGCTCGGCGCCCTCCGCCTCGCCCTGCTCCACCAGCGAGGTGATGCGGGCCAGCTGCTCGGAGGAGTTGATGGCGCCGATGTCGGTGTTCTTGTCCAGCGGGTCGCCGAGGCGGAGCGTGGACAGGCGGCGCTTCAGGCTGTCGAGCAGCTCGTCGTGGATCGACTCCTGGACCAGCAGGCGCGAGCCCGCGCAGCAGACCTGGCCCTGGTTGAAGAAGATGCCCGTGACGATGCCCTCGACGGCCTGGTCGATGGGGGCGTCGTCGAAGACGATGTTGGCGCCCTTGCCGCCGAGCTCCAGGGTCACCTTCTTGTCGGTGCCGGCGATCGAGCGGGCGATGGCCTTGCCGACGGCGGTCGACCCGGTGAAGGCGACCTTGTTGACGTCCGGGTGCTCGACCAGCGCGGCGCCGGTCTCCCCGTACCCGGGAAGGATGTTGACGACGCCCTTCGGCAGCCCGGCCTGGCGGCAGATGTCCGCGAAGAACAGGGCGGTCAGCGGGGTCGTCTCGGCCGGCTTCAGGACGACGGTGTTGCCCGTCGCGAGGGCCGGGGCGATCTTCCACGCCAGCATGAGCAGCGGGAAGTTCCACGGGATGACCTGGCCGGCCACGCCCAGCGGGCGCGGGTTCGCGCCGTAGCCCGCGTGGTCGAGCTTGTCGGCCCAGCCCGCGTAGTAGAAGAAGTGCGCCGCGACCAGCGGGAGGTCCGCGTCGCGGGTCTCCTTGATCGGCTTGCCGTTGTCCAGGGTCTCCAGGACGGCCAGCTCGCGGCTGCGCTCCTGGATGATCCGGGCGATCCGGAAGAGGTACTTGGCGCGCTCGGAGCCGGGCAGCGCCGACCACTTCTCGAAGGCCTTGCGGGCCGCCTTCACCGCGCGGTCCACGTCCTCGGCGCCCGCCTGGGCGATCTCGGACAGGACCTCCTCGGTGGAGGGGGAGACGGTCTTGAAGACCTTGCCGTCGGCCGCCTCGACGAACTCGCCGTCGATGAACAGGCCGTAGGAGGGGGCGATGTCGACGACGGACCGGGACTCGGGCGCCGGCGCGTACTCGAATGCAGATGCCATGTTGATCAGTCCACCGTCACGTAATCGGGGCCGGAGTAACGGCCGGTAGCCAGCTTCTGGCGCTGCATCAGCAGGTCGTTGAGCAGGCTGGAGGCGCCGAAGCGGAACCAGTGGTTATCCAGCCAGTCCTCGCCGACGGTCTCGTTGACGAGCACCAGGAACTTGATCGCTTCCTTGGTGTTGCGGATGCCGCCGGCCGGCTTCACACCGATCTGCACACCGGTCTGCTCGCGGAAGTCGCGCACGGCCTCCAGCATGAGGAGGGTGTTGGCGGGGGTGGCGTTGACCGCGACCTTGCCGGTCGAGGTCTTGATGAAGTCGGCGCCGGCCATCATGCCGAGCCAGGAGGCGCGGCGGATGTTGTCGTACGTGGACAGCTCGCCGGTCTCGAAGATCACCTTGAGGCGGGCGCGGTCGCCGCACTCCGCCTTGATCGCGGCGATCTGCTCGTAGACCTTCAGGTAGTGGCCGGCGAGGAAGGCGCCACGGTCGATGACCATGTCGATCTCGTCGGCGCCGGCCGCGATGGCGTCGGCGGTGTCGGCCAGCTTCACGGGGAGCGCGGCGCGCCCGGCCGGGAAGGCGGTGGCGACCGAGGCGACCTTGACGCCGGAACCCGCGACGGCGGCCTTGGCGGTGGCCACCATGTCGGGGTAGACGCAGACGGCGGCGGTCGTCGGGGTCGTGCGGTCGGTCGGATCGGGACGGACTGCCTTGGCGGCGAGCGCCCGGACCTTGCCCGGGGTGTCCGCGCCTTCGAGCGTCGTCAGGTCGATCATGGAAATGGCCAGGTCGATGGCATAGGCCTTGGCCGTGGTCTTGATCGATCGGGTGCCGAGGGATGCGGCGCGCGCCTCCAGGCCGACGGCGTCGACGCCGGGCAGCCCGTGGAGGAAGCGGCGCAGCGCACTGTCGGACGCGGTCACGTCGGCGAAAGCGGAAGCTGCGGATGCAGTGGTGGGCATGGTCACCAGTCGAGCATATCTACGCGCGTAGCGACCTGTACAGGGGACAGGCTTCGCAGAGCCCGAGGTCACAGGCGGGCCGTCGGCGTGGTGACCCGCACCGGGCGGGTGGGGTGAGCTCCGTCACAGGCCCGTGACATGGAGCGGACAAGTCCTGAATACAAGATCAATAGATTTCTTCTTGCAGCCAGCCAGACCTCACCGGACACCACGACGGACCGAGAAAAAGCGGCATGCGACTCTCCCATCCACCTGCCTGAATCCACAGGAGTCGTTATGCGCACCGCCCTTCGCACCGCCATCGCCACCGCCCTCGTCGCGGGCGTCGCGATCACCGCCCCGGCGCTCGCCGCCGGAGCCGCCTTCGCGGCCGACGGTCCGGCCGCCGTCGCCACCGCCGGTGCGAATCCGTCCGTCCAGCCGTCCGGTCAGCCGTCGGTGGCGCCGTCGGTCCAGCCGTCGGTGGCGCCGACCACCGGGGCTGCCGCTCAGCCGGCCGCCCAGCCCGCCGCCCAGCCCGCCGCCCAGTCGTCCGCCCAGCCCTCCGCGGCGCCGACCGCGACGGCGTCCTCGGCCCCGTCCACGAAGCCGACCGGCACGCCCGCCTCCACGGCGCCCCGGCCCGGCTCGCCGGTGATGCTCGGAGCCTGCACCAGTGAGTGGATCATCCCGTCGGTGTTCGGCCATGGCTGGACGGTGACCCTCACCAACGACGCGAAGAAGGGCCCGAAGGCCGTCCTCCGGGACTCCGAGGGCAAGATCCAGGGCAGCGCCGACCGGGCGCACCCGTTCGACGGCTCCGTCGGTCTCAAGATCACCGGCGTCGACACCCGCACCCCGGGCTTCGGCCAGCGCACCCAGGGGGGCGACACGCCCTTCACGTGGAGCTCCTTCTCGGAGCTCCCCGCCGACTGCTACGGCGGCCCGCTGCCCGAGCTCTCCGGTCCGGTCAAGATCGGCGACTGCACCGTCCAGGAGGTCATCCCCGCGGTCTTCGGCCCGAACTGGCGGGTCGTCCTCACCAACGACCTGAAGTGGGGCCCGAAGGCGGTCCTCTTCGACTCCCACGGCAACATCACGGACTTCGCCAACACCGCCCACCCCGGCCGGAGCCCCTACGGCCTCCGGATCGAGGGCGCGAACACCCCCACCCCCGTCCTCGACCAGCGCACCCAGACCGGTGACACGCCGCAGGAGCGCCGGACCGACTTCCCGAAGCTCCCCGCGGGCTGCGGCGCGAAGGACGCCACCACGGCCCCCACGGGCAACGGCAACACCACCGTCAACACCGGGCAGACCTCGGTCATCCCGAAGGGCGGCGTCGCGGCCGGCGCCGAGTTCGGCGGCCCCGCCGACGACTCCACCGCGCTGATCGCGGCCGGTGCGGGTGCCGCCGCGGTCACCGCCGGCGGGCTCGGCTTCGTCGCCCTGCGCCGCCGGGCCGCCGGCCGCGTCTGAGTCGCCCTGCGCCGCCGGGCCGCCGGTCGCGTCCGATCCGTACCGCACGCTCCGCCCCTTGACCCGAGCGCGAGCGCATCACACCCCGAGGCCGGTCGCCGCATCCCACGCGGCGGCCGGCCGCACCCCGTACATCCCGTAGCCCGCGTACCTGCCGTACCTCTTCTCTGTCCGAAGGCCGCCCGTGAACCGTCGCCGTCACCCCGCCCGTACCGCCACCGCTCCCGCCCTCCTCCTCGCCGCCCTCGTCGCGCTCACCGGCTGTTCCGTCGGGGCCGCGTCCGAGACCCCGCCCGCGCGGATCTCCCAGGCCACCACCGCGCCCGCGCCGGCGCCGGCGAAGAGCGCCGGGCCCGTGACGCCGCTCGCGCGTTCGCTGCCCGTCCGGGTCCGGGTGCCCGCCGCCGGGGTCGACACCGGGCCGGTCCTGCGGCTGGGGCTCGCCGCCGACGGCACCGTCGAGGTGCCCTCGGTCGCGGACGCCGACCGCGTCGGCTGGTACGACAAGGGCGTCACGCCCGGCGAGACCGGCCCCGCCGTCCTCATCGGCCACTTCGACACGGCCCGCGGTCCGGCCGTCCTCAAGAACGTCTCGCGCGTCCGGGTCGGCGACGAGATCGCCGTGACCCGCGCCGACGGCAAGGTCGCCGTCTTCCGGATCAGGGAGCTGGAGCAGGTCGACAAGAAGACCTTCCCGACCGCCAAGGTGTACGGCGACACCACGCGCCCCGAGCTCCGGCTCGTCACCTGCGGCGGGGAGCTCGTCGACGGCCACCGCCCCGACAACATCATTCTGTACGCGGATCTCGTCGCCACGCGGGCCGCCTGAGCCGCCACCGGCCCGCTGAGGCAGAATCGGCGGCATGACGACCCCGGAGCCGACCCCCGAGCCGACCCCCGAGCCGACCCCCGAGCCCACCCCCGGTCAGCCGGCGGCCGAGCCGCAGTTCGCCGACCGTGTCTTCCGTTCGCCCCTCGGGATCGCGAGCGGGGTGTTCCTGCTGGTCCTCGCGGCGCTGTTCGGTGGCGACGCGCTGATCCGCGGTGAGGGCCGGTCGCCCTGGATCGCGCTCGCGGGGTTCATCCTCGCCGTCCCGCTGATCGTCGCCTTCACGATCCGGCCAGCCGTGTACGCCAACGACCACCGGCTCCGGATCCGCAACCCGTTCCGGACGATCACGCTGCCCTGGGCCTCCGTCGCCGACGTCCGCGCCGGGTACTCCAGCGAGGTCCTCACCCAGGACGGCGCCACCTACCAGCTGTGGGCCATCCCCGTCTCGCTGCGGCAGCGGAAGAAGGCGGCGCGACGGGCCGCCCGCGCCTCGCAGGACGACCCCCACGGCCGTACCTCCGCCACCGCCGACGTACGGGACAGCGGCTCCCGGTCCGCGTCGTCCGACCAGACCGTGGCCGATCTGCGCGAGCTCGCCGAGCGCCACGCGGGGAACCCGGGCGCGCAGGGCGAGCCGAAGGTGCGCTGGGCGTACGAGATCGTCGGCCCCGCGGTTGCCGGGCTGCTGCTCCTCGTGATCCTGATCGCGACGGGCTGACGAGCCCTGAGGGCCGTCTCCGTTCCGTGCCCCCGGACGGTGTCTTAGGGGCAACCGTCCGGTGAAGCGTGGAACCGGCAAATGGTTTACTGCCCAACCTTCACCCCTGTCTCATAGATTGCGCTTGCCGAGACTGTGGGGGTGGGGGCGATGACCAAGGACACCGGTGTGTCCGGGACGCGTTGTCTGGTCGACTTAGGGACCGACGGGCGGTACGGGTGGCGACTCGTCGCCCAGAACGGGCGGGTCGTCGCGCGGTCGGGGGGCTGCCACGACGACCATGCCGCATGCCGGGACGCCTTCCTGGCCCTGTGCGCCGGCCACGCGGTCATGGCCGGCGGGGTGCAGCACACCGCCGGCGGCAACGGCTGGGTCTGGCTGCTGCGCGACGCAGAGGGGCGGATCGCCGCCCTCTCCGGCCGCTCCTACGAGCGGCACTCCACCTGCCGGACCGCCTATCAACGCTTCCGGGCGCTGCTGGCCGCCGAAGGGCAGCGCTGGACGGCAACCACCGTATGGTGAACGGAAGTTGCCCCGCGCACTCCCCTCGTTCACGTCTCGTGGCGCGCATGTCAACCGGGCCGGACTTACGTCCTTCCCGTGACGACCGAGACCCTTGAGCCGCCGCCCGGACCGCCGCCGGGCAGACCGCCGTCCGGCAGGCCGGCGGACCCGCCGCCGGACACACCGAGACGGCTCCACGCCGACCCCGGCCTTCCCGACCGGGTCTTCCGCGCCGTCGCCCGAACCGGCGGCGGTCTCGTCCTCGCGGTCATGCTCCTCGTCGGCGGCTTCCTGCTCCACCGCGCCTGGCAGGCCCTCGACCGCGCGGGGCCCTCCTTCCTCACCACCGAGAGCTGGGAGCCGGACGCCGGACGCTTCGGGATCGCCGCCGTCCTGCTCGGCACCGTCCTCATCGCCCTCGTCGCGATCATCGTCGCCGTGCCGCTCGCCACCGGCGCCGCGCTCTACATCTCCGAGTACGCCGCGCCCCGGCTGCGCCGCACGCTCGTCTCCACCGTCGACCTGATGGCCGCCGTGCCGTCTGTCGTCTACGGCCTGTGGGGCGTCTTCTGGCTGGAGGAGTCGATCCTCCCGATCGCCCGCTGGATCTCCGCCCACCTCGGCTGGATCCCGTTCCTCCGGGTCGACGGAGCCGACCCGGACGACCCGCTCGCGCCGCCCACCGTCTACACCTCGTCGACCTTCGTCGCCGGACTCGTCGTCGCGATGATGGTCGCGCCCATCATCTGCTCGATCATGCGAGAGGTCTTCTCCCAGGCCCCGGCCGGCGAACGCGAGGGCGCCTACGCGCTCGGCGCCACCCGCTGGGGAATGATCCGCAGCGTCGTCCTGCCCTTCGGCCGGGGCGGCATGATCGGCGGCACCATGCTCGGCCTCGGTCGTGCCCTCGGCGAGACCATCGCCGTCTACATGGTCATCTCGCAGGTCTTCACCATCCAGTGGCACGTCCTGCAGACCGGTACGAGTTCGGTGTCCTCCCTCATCGCCCTGCGCTACGGCGAGGCCACCCCCTTCGGCATGTCCGCGCTCATGGCCGCCGGCTTCGCGCTCTTCGTCATGACCCTGATCGTCAACTTCGCCGCCTCGTCCATCGTCGCCCGCAGCCGCTCCGGCGCCTCCAGCGACGCGTAAGGGGACAAGAACATGACCATCGCCCCCGAGCGGCCACGGCTGAGCACGCCCGCCGTACCGCCCCCGTCGTCGCCCGGACCCGAGCGGCGGCGCGGCACCGGCGGCCCGCGCGCCACCGACGTGTACGCCCTGCTCGGCGCCGCGGCCGCCTCGCTCGCCCTCACCTGGTTGCTCTTCGCCCGTCTCCTGCCCTTCAGCGGCGCCGTCGGCTTCGTCCTCGTCGCGTACGTCCTCTTCCTCGGGCTCTACGCGCTCCTCGTCTCCTTCGACGAGGACGGGCCCGCCGTACGGGACCGGATCGCCGGCGTCGTCGTGCGGAGCCTGGGGCTCGTCCTGCTCGCCGTCCTCGTCTTCGTCGTCGCCTTCACCCTGTGGGAGGGCCGCGAGGCCCTCGTCCACCTCAACTTCTTCACCGAGGACATGAGCCTCGCGGGCCCCCTCGAGCCCCTCGACGTCGGCGGCATCCTGCACGCCGTGGTCGGCACCCTCGAACAGGTCGGGATCGCGCTCGCGCTCACCGTGCCCGCCGGGATCGTCTGCGCGGTCTTCCTCACCGAGGTACCCGGCCCCTTCGCGCGCCTGGTCCGCACGATCGTCGAGGCCATGACGGCGCTGCCGTCGATCGTCGCCGGCCTGTTCGTCTACGCGACCGTCATCCTCGCCCTGGGCACCGAGCGTTCCGGCTTCGCCGCCTCGCTCGCCCTCTCCGTGATGATGCTCCCGATCATCATCCGCGCCGCCGACGTCGTCATCCGGCTCGTCCCCGGCACGCTGCGGGAGGCCTCGTACGCCATGGGGTCCTCGCGCTGGCGCACGGTCTGGCACGTCGTCCTGCCGACCGCCCGCTCCGGCCTCACCACCGCCGTCATCCTCGGCACCGCGCGCGGGGTGGGGGAGACCTCGCCGGTGCTGCTGACCGCCGGCTTCACCGCCGAGCTGAACGCCCTGCCGACCTCCGGCGCCCAGGTCTCCCTGCCGCTCGCCACCTTCGAGCTCGTCAAGTCACCCGAACCGAACATGATCGCCCGCGGCTTCGGCACCGCCGCCGTCCTCATGCTGCTCGTCCTGTTCCTCTTCGTCCTCGCCCGGATCGCGGGCGGGCGCGGCCAGGGACGGCTGACGAAGCGCCAGGAGCGGCGCCAGGCCGCCGCGTCCCGGAAGGGCGCGGCCCGTGCGGCCGGATCCGTACCCGCACCGTCGAGGAGTACGCCGTGAGACCCGTGACCGCCACCCGCAGCCTCCTGGGGATCGCCGCCGCCCTGTGCGCGCTGCTCGCCCTCCTCGTCCACCCGCCCGCCGCCCAGGCCGCCGGATACACCAAGATCACCGGATCCGGCTCGACCTGGAGCTCCAACGCCGTCGAGCAGTGGCGCCGCAACATCGGCGCCAACATCGGACTGACCGTCAACTTCAACGCCAACGGCTCCTCCCAGGGCCGCGAGCAGTTCAAGAACGGCACCGTCGACTTCGCCGTCTCCGAGATCCCGTACGGCCTCAAGGACGGCAACGCCACCGACGTACCGCCGAGCCGCGGCTACGCCTACATGCCGATCGTCGCCGGCGGCACCGCCTTCATGTACAACCTCCGGATCGGCGGCCGGCAGGTCACCAACCTGCGCCTCTCCGGCTCCGTCCTGGCCCGGATCTTCACCGGGCAGCTGACCATGTGGAACGCGCCCGAGATCAAGGCCGACAACCCCGGCCTCACCCTCCCCGCCCGCCGCATCGTCCCCGTCGTGCGCTCCGACGGCTCCGGCACGACCGCCCAGTTCACCACCTGGCTCGCCAAGGAGCACAGCGCGGTCTGGGACGACCACTGCCGACGCGCGGGCCGCCAGGTGCCCTGCGGCATGACCTCGTACTTCCCCGTCGTGCCAGGCGCCACGGCCGTCGCCAAGTCCGGCTCGCTCGGGGTCTCCGCGCACGTCCGGCAGCCGCAGGGCGAAGGAGCCATCACCTACGTCGAGTACTCGTACGCGGTGAACGCCCACTTCCCGGTCGCCAAGATCCTCAACGCCTCCGGGTACTACGTCGAGCCGACCGCCGCCGGTGTCGCCGTCGCCCTCCTCCGGGCCCGGATCAACGAGGACAGGAGCTCGACCGACTACCTGACCCAGATCCTCGACGACGTCTACCGATCCACCGACCGGCGCGGCTACCCGCTCTCCAGCTACAGCTACATGGTCGTCCCCACCACCGAGACAGCCCCGCACACCACGGAGAAGGGCCGCTCACTCGGCACCTTCGCCCGCTACTTCCTCTGCGAGGGCCAGCAGCAGGCCGAGGAGCTCGGCTACTCGCCGCTGCCCAGGAACCTCGTCCAGGCGGGCTTCGAACAGGTCCGCCGGATACCCGGGGCGCCCACCGGCGCCGTCGACCTCTCCGACTGCCGCAACCCCACCTTCTCGGCGGACGGCACCAACACCCTCGCCAGGAACGCGCCGATGCCGAAGGACTGTGACAAGCGCGGGGCGACCCAGTGCGCCGACGGCACGGGCGGCGCGCGCGGCACGAGCACGCACGTGAACAACGGCGGGACGGGCGGGGCCGGGACGGCCACGGGCGGCTCCGGCTCGGGCTCCTCGACGGGCGGGACCGGCGGTACGGGTTCGGGCTCCGGATCCTCGACCGGCGGAGGCGGCGGTACGGGCTCAGCCACCGGCGGCACCGGCACCGGCAGAGGTACCGGTTCGGGCTCCGGGTCCTCGACGGGCGGGAGCGGTACGGCTTCGGGCTCGGGTTCCGCCACCGGCGGAGGCGGTACGGGTTCGGGCTCCGGCCACGCGGCCGGCGGGGTCGCCACGGCCGGGACCGGCGGCGCGGTCGTCGACCCCGACACCGGCGAGGTCCTCACCGGGGCAGCCGACGGCGGCGGCACGGGCGGCGGCACGGGCACCGGACAGGACTCCGGCGGCGGCATGATCGTCGGCACCCCCGTCACCCTCGCCGCCGACACCGGCGCCGGACTGCGCGGGCTGCTCATGGCCCTCTCCGCCGTTCTGCTGCTCGCCACCGTCATCGCACCCCCGCTCGTCGGCCGTGCCCTCGCGGCCCGCTCCCGGCGCGACGGAGGCACCCGATGAGGGCCGTACAGCTCCGCCGGGTCACGTCCCGGCGGCGTACCGCAGGCCTCGGCGCGCTCGTCGCCGCCGTCGCACTCGCCCTGCTCCCGCTGCCGCGGGACACCGTCGCGGTCGCCGCGGAGACCGAGAACTCGGCCATGACGAAGCGCGGTACGAAGGGCCCGTACGACGACTTCTCCGGCCTGGAGGTGACCGTCCATCAGACGAAGAACCTGCGGGCGCAGGGGCTGAAGGTGACGTGGAAGGGCGGGAAGCCGACCCAGGGGACCGCCACGGACTACCTCCAGATCATGCAGTGCTGGGGCGACGACCCGGCGGGCCCGAAGCGGGAGCAGTGCCAGTTCGGCTCCGCCGCCACCGGCACCGGCAACTACGGCACGCACATCACCCGGCGGGAGCTCGTGGTCGGCACCGACCCCCTGGAGACGGAGTACGACGAGGTGATCCCGGATCCGGAGTACCCGGGACAGACGACCAGCCCGTTCATCCCCTTCACGCCGGTCTCGGGTCCCCCGACGGCCAAGTCCGTCGACTGGACCTACTTCGGTCCCAACGACACCAACGAGGAGTTCTTCCTCAGGACCCAGTCCGACGGCACGGGCGAGGCGGCCGTCAACCTCCAGTCCACCAGGGAGGCCCCGCACCTCGGCTGCGGCGACCCCGTCGGCGCGGGCGGGAACGTGCGCGGCCGGAGCTGCTGGCTCGTCGTCGTGCCCCGAGGCTCACACGAGCCGGACGGCTCGGCCGGCAGCAACCACCGCCCCCACACCTCGCCGCTCTCCGCGACCAACTGGAACCAGCGGCTCGTCTTCCCGCTCGACTTCCTGCCGGTGCGCGAGGCGTGCCCGACCGACAAGGCCGAGCGTCGTATGACCGGCTCCGAGCTCGTCACGGACGCGATCACCTCCTGGCAGTCGGCGCTCTGCGCGGAGGGCACGACCCGCTTCACGTTCACCCAGCGAGGCGAGGACCTGGCCCGCGGCAGCCTGCTCGACCCCACCTCCACCTCACCAGGCCTCGCCTTCACCGTCGAGCCCGTGGAGGGCGGGGAGAAGGCGGGCTTCGTCCACGCGCCGGTCGCCGTCAACGCGCTCGCCGTCGGCCTCTACTGGGAGGCGGACAAGATCGGCCTCGTCAAGGACCTGAAGCTCAGCGCCCGACTGCTGGCGAAGCTGCTCACGTACTCGTATCCGTACGACATCAGGTCTCTCAGCAATACCGCCCCGGCGCCGGAGCATGTCAAGAACAATCCGCAGTCCATCGTCCGGGACCCGGAATTCCTGAAGCTCAATCCGGATTTCGCGGAGTTCCAGCAGTCGGTCATGAGCTATCCCGGCGGAATTCTGCTCTCCGCCGAACGCTCGGACACCACGCGGGTCGTCTGGAACTATCTGCGCGGCGACAAGGACGCACGCGCCTTCCTCGAAGGGAACCCGGACCCCTGGGGGATGAGGATCAACCCCTACTTCAAGGACCTGGGGCTCGCCACCGGCGGTTCCGACGAATTCCCGAAGGCCGATCCCACCGAGACGGAGCTCGAAGCGCTCGGCCACAGGATCAGGTACGGGATCACCGAACGCTCGCCCTACGCGATCGACATGCACGACGCCGCCCGCTGGGTGCGGCGAGGCACCAACAACGCCAAGGACCAGGCCGTGACGGACCACCTGACCGGCGGCCTGAAGCTCGTCGGCGTCGACGTCTCGCCCGGGAGCCGCCGTGCCTACGGCATCACCGACGCGGCCTCGGCGTCCCGCTACCAGCTCCAGGTCGCCGCCCTGCCGAACGCCGACGGCGCGTACGTCCGGCCCACGACCTCGTCCCTGCTCAAGGCCGTCGAGCAGTTCGGGGACTCCGCCGTGCCCGGCGTCCTCGCCCCCGACCCGGCGCGGGCCGAGAGCGGTGCCTACCCGCTGACGGTGGTGACCTACGCGGTGGCTTCCACCGGCCTTCCGGCCGACGCGCGCAAGGACTACGCGCGGGTGATGCGGTATGCGGCCGGTGCAGGGCAGGAGCAGGGCACCGCCCCCGGCGAGCTGCCCTTCGGCTACGCGCCGATGCCCGCGAAGCTGAAACTCCAGGCGGAGGCCGCGGCGGGCCGACTGGAGCGCGGAGTCCCGGCCGGACCGGGCACGACGGCCGGAGGCGCGGGAGCCGCCTCGGGCTCGGGAGCCGACGCGGGAGCCGGCTCCGGCTCCGGCGGTACGACGGGCTCCTCGGGTGCCGGCCTCGGTTCGGGATCCGGCGGTACGGGGGGTGCCTCGGGCTCGGCCACCGGCTCCGGCTCGGGCGGCGGGAGCGCGGCCGGTGGCACGACAGGGGGCTCGACGGCGAGCCCGTCCTCCACCCCGCCGTCCTCCGCGGCGCCGCCACCGGCCTCCGGCGGGGGCGGGAACGGCTCCGGGGGGCCCCCGGGGGAGAAGCTCGCCGACACAGGCAGCACCCCTTCCCAGGTCCTCGGCGTCATCCGCTGGGTCCTGCTCGCGGTCCTCCTCGTCGGCGGGATCGCCGGCCTCGCGGGACCGGCAGTCCTGGGGTTCGCCGGCCGACGCCGAATCCCCTTGGATTCACCTAGGACAGGAATTCGTCACCTGAAGAGCGACTGAACGCGGTGGTTCCCTGAAGCGCCCCTACGGAATTGTTGGTACCCGGCCGATCGACGGGTCGGCCGGGAAAACAATCCGGATTTTCTTGTGCGTCCATTCCATGTCATCCGTTTCCACGGAGGAGAACAGAAGTGAACGTCAAGTCCCGCGCTCGTATCGGTGCCGCCCTCGGCGTGGCCGCCCTCGGTCTCGGTGTCGCCCTCGCCCCGGCCGCACAGGCCGACCCGAACCCGATCACCCAGTACCGCACCCTGGCCGGTGTCGGCTCCGACACGACCCAGGACGTACTGAACGGCCTCGGCGACGTCGTCAAGAACGCCCTCGGTCAGAAGATCATCGCCTCCTGGAACGCCACCGGCACCGCCACGATCAAGACCAAGGCGACCGGCTGTGTGATCAACCGCCCGAACGGCTCCTCGGCCGGCATCGACGCCCTGCGCAACGCCGTGGACACCAACTCCGGCTGCCTCGACTTCGCCCGCTCCTCGCGCGGCCCGGCCGACCTCACTTCCACGGACCTGACCTGGATCCCGTTCGCCAAGGACGCGGTGTCCTGGGTGAAGCGCTCCGACAGCGCCCTGCCGTCCGACCTGACGGCGGCCCAGCTGAAGGACGTCTACGAGTGCAACCTCACCTCCCTCAACGGTGTGGCCCTCACCCCGATCCTGCCGCAGACCAACTCCGGCACCCGCCAGTTCTTCCTCTCCTCCATCGGCGTGACCGCGCCGGGCGCCTGCGTCCAGCAGGGGGTCCAGGAGAACGACGGGACCGTCCTCGACACGGCCGGTGACATCGCCCCGTACTCCGTCGCCCAGTACACGGCGCAGGAGAAGGCCGTCGTCACGGACCGCCGAGGCGCCGCCGTGCTCGGCTCCGTCGGCACCATCGCGCCCCGCAACGCCGACAAGACGCTGAACCTGTCCTTCCCCTTCACCCGTGACGTCTACAACGTCGTCCCGACCGCCAAGCTGACCAACGCCACGATCGCCGCGACCTTCGTCGGCTCCTCCTCCAAGGTCTGCGCGGCCGGCACGACGATCGCCGCCTACGGCTTCGGCACCCTCGGCACGGCCTGCGGCGCCACGACCGTCAAGGGCGAGCGCTGATCACCACGCACACGTCACCGCGCGAAGGCCGGGCACCCCAGGGTGCCCGGCCCCACGGCGTACCCGCGACCACCTGTACGCCACCGACTCGCACCACCGACTCGCACCACCGACTCGCACCACCGACTCGCACCACCGACCACCAGCCACTCGCCTCGGAGGACCCCGCCCCATGAACCGGCTCGCACCCCCCAGATCACCCGTGGCCCTGCTCACGGCACTTGCCCTCCTCTGCGGCACCCTGGCGATCGTCCTGGCCGTGTCCACGCCCGCCGCCGCCGTCACCCGGCACGGCACCTTCACGCTCACACCCGCCTCGGGCACCGTCGCCGCCGGTCCGACGGCCGTCACCGCGGGAGCGGCCTGCCCCGCGCCTGCCGAAGCCGACAAGCCGTACGTCAAGGGCGTCCTCGCCCTCGTCAACCCCGGCGACCCGACCGTCAGCGCGCCGATCGCCGAGGTCGTGCCCGGGGGCCCGCTCGGCACCACCCCGATATCCGGCCCGCTCACGGGCTCGGCCGCCGGTTACGCCACGCTCCGGGAGCGGTTGCTCGACCTCGTGCCCTCCGGGCCCCTCGACGGCCGATACGAGCTGCGGCTCTCCTGCGAGACGGCCGACTCCGAGGCACGCGCCGAGTACTTCTCGCAGATGATCGAGGTCACCGGAGAGGACTGGGCCGCCGTCGGCCAGCAGGCGACCAACCTGACGGTCAGCACCGACAACGAGGCCCCGCCCGTCAGCCGTCCCTTCCGCATCAGGGCCGAGGTCCAGCCGGCGACCGCCGCGGGCACGGTCACCTTCTCCACCCTCGTCGACGAGGAGCTCGTCGAACTCGCCACCGAGGAGCTCGTCGACGGCAAGGCGGAGATCACCGCCACCATGCACGACACGGTCAACGTCAACTTCCCCGTCCTGGCCCAGTACACGCCCGCCGACCCCGCCGCGTACACCGCCTCCCTGTACATCGCCACGTTCGTCGCGGGCCCGGCCGCCACTCCCACTCCCACCGGTACGCCCACAGGCACCGGTACACCCACCCCGAGCGGGACCCCCACCGGCACGCCTTCGGAGACCCCCACGGACGAGCCGACCGAGACCGGGCCCCCGTCCGGCACGCCCAGCGAGACCCCGAGCGGCACCGCAAGCCCGACCGGTACCGGCACGCCCTCCCCGACCGGCACCGCCGGCGACGACACCACGGGCGGATCCTCCGGCGGTTCCGGCGGCTCCGGTACGGGCGGCGGCTCGGGTTCCGGCTCCTCCGGCTCCTCCGGCTCCTCCGGCGGTTCCGGCTCCGGCACCCACACCACCACCAACGGCGGCAGCGGCTCCCTCGCCGCCACCGGTGCCTCCGGCGCCGCCTCCGCCGCGCTCGGCTCGCTCGCGCTCTGCCTCCTCGGCGCCGCGGCCGTCCTGCAGAACCGCCGTCGCCAGGCGAAGGCCCCGCGCCCGTGACGACCGCGCCGCCCCCCGTCGCCGCCCCCCGGGCCGGGCTCGCCCTGGCCGGGGCGGCGCTGTGCGTCCTCGCCGCGCTGCTCATCGGCTTCGCCGCCAACCTGACCGTCGTCGGCCACCTCCAGCACGCCCGCGACCAGGCCACCGCCTACGACGATCTGCGCGAGCAACTCGCCCTCGGCACCGCGCCCGTGGGCCAGTCGACGTACGACGGCAAGCCCCTCGCCCTCGGCGCCCCTGTCGCCCTTCTCCGCATCCCCGCGCTCGGGCTCCGCGAGGTCGTCGTCGAGGGCACCACCTCCGGCGTCCTGATGTCCGGGCCCGGCCACCGCCGGGACACGGCCCTGCCCGGCCAGGCCGGGGCCAGCGTGATCATGGGCCGCCAGTGGGGGTACGGCAGCCCGTTCAACGACGTGCACCTCCTGCCGAACGGCTCCCGCATCGAGGTGCGGACCGGCCAGGGCAAGGCGGTGTACGAGGTGACGGCCGTTCGCCGCCCCGGCGACCCCAACCCCGCACCCCTCGGCGCCGGCGAGGGGCGGCTCACCCTGATGACCGCGAGCGGCGGCGCGTACACCCCCGAGGACGTGCTCCGGGTCGACGCGAAGCTCCTCGGCGACGCGCAGCCCAGCCCCACCCGGCCGCTGCGCCCCGGCTGGATCACCGCCGCCGAGAAGCCACTCGCGGGCGAGTCCGACGTCTGGCCCGGGATCTTCCTCGGCGTCCAGGGGCTGCTCGCCGCCGCCCTCCTCACGGTCCTCGCCCGCCGCCGCTGGGGCGGCCGGCAGACCTGGGTCGCCGCCGTCCCGGTCCTCGTCGCGCTCGGCGCCCTCGTCTCCGGACAGCTGGCCCGGCTCCTCCCCAACCTCCTCTGAACGCAAGGGAGTCACCGCCCGTGACCGATCTCGCCGACACCGACACCGACACAGCCGACACCGTCACCCTCCCGCCCCTGCCGGGGGACGCGGGGGCGGACGCGCCGCTCCCGTCCCGCGCCGCCGCGCTCGAAGCGGATTCCGTCTCCGCCTGGTTCGGCGACCGCAAGGTCCTCGACCGGGTCTCGCTCGCCATGCCCGCCCGCGAGGTCACCGCGCTCATCGGCCCCTCGGGCTGCGGCAAGTCCACCTTCCTGCGCATCCTCAACCGGATGCACGAACTCACCGGCACCGCCTCGCTCGCCGGCCGGGTCCTCCTCGACGGTGCCGACATCTACGACCGGGGCCGCCGCATCACCCACGCCCGCCGCGAGATCGGCATGGTCTTCCAGAAGCCCAACCCGTTCCCCGCGATGTCCCTGTACGAGAACGTCCTCGCCGGCCTGAAGCTGGGCGGCATCCGGGCGGACCGGGACGCCAAGGACGACCTGGTCGAGGAGTGCCTCACCAAGGCCGGGCTCTGGAACGAGGTCAAGGACCGGCTACGGCAGCCCGGCGGGGCGCTCTCCGGCGGCCAGCAGCAGCGCCTCTGCATCGCCCGCTCGCTCGCCGTCCGCCCCCGGGTCCTGCTCATGGACGAGCCCTGCTCTGCGCTCGACCCGACCTCCACCCGGCGTGTCGAGGAGACCATCGCCGAGCTGAAGGCCGAGGTGACCGTCGTGATCGTCACCCACAACATGCAGCAGGCGGCCCGGGTCTCCGACTCCTGCGCCTTCTTCCTCGCCGAGCAGGGCACCCCCGGGGTGATCGTCGAACACGGTCCGACCGAGTCGGTGTTCGACTACCCGAGAGACCCGCGCACCGCGGACTACGTCAACGGCCGCTTCGGCTGACGCCCGGGGAGGTCGCCGATTTCACCCGTACGGACGAAAGGGCCGGTACGGGATCGCTCCCGCACCGGCCCTCCGGAGTACGTCCCTCGGGTCAGAGCCCCGCGGCCGCGCTCAGGTCCCGCTTGATCGCGGCCAGCAGCTCCGCGCCCTTCGCACGCGCCGGCGCCAGCTCGCGCGCGTCGGCGACCGGGACGACGACCTCCAGGTAGCACTTGAGCTTGGGCTCGGTGCCGCTCGGGCGGACGATCACCCGGGCCTTGTAGTCGCCCTCCAGGTGGTAACGCAGGCCGTCCGTCGGCGGCAGCGACTCCGTGCCCTTCGTCAGGTCCTCCGCGGAGACGACCGTCAGACCGGCGAGGGAGACCGGCGGACGCTCGCGCAGCGCGGCCATCGCGTTCGCGATGATCCCCAGGTCCTCGACCCGCACCGACAGCTGGTCGGTGGCGTGCAGCCCGTGGGCCACGGCCAGGTCGTCGAGCAGGTCGAGGAGCGTACGGCCCTGCTCCTTGAGCACCGAGGCCAGTTCGGCGACGAGCAGCGCGGCCGTGATGCCGTCCTTGTCGCGGACGCCCTCCGGGTCGACGCAGTAGCCGAGCGCCTCCTCGTACCCGTACCGCAGTCCTTCGACGCGGGCGATCCACTTGAAGCCGGTCAGCGTCTCCTCGTACCCGACCCCGGCCGCCTCGGCGATCCGGCCGAGCAGCGAGGACGACACGATCGACTCGGCGAAGACGCCGGTCGCGCCCTTGTGCACGAGGTGCGCGGCGAGCAGCGCGCCCACCTCGTCGCCGCGGAGCATCCGCCAGCCGCCCTCGACGGCGGCGTCCGGCACGGCCACGGCGCAGCGGTCGGCGTCGGGGTCGTTGGCGATGACGAGGTCGGGGTCCACGGCCCGGGCCGCCTCGAAGGCGAGGTCCATGGCACCCGGCTCCTCCGGGTTCGGGAAGGCGACCGTCGGGAAGGCCGGGTCGGGCTCGGCCTGCGCGGCGACGAGCGCGGGCGGCGGGAAGCCGGCGCGGCCGAAGGCAGCCGTCAGGACGTCCTTGCCGACGCCGTGCATGGCCGTGTAGACGGTCCGCGCGCTCCGGGGGGACCCGGGGGTCAGGACGGCGTCCGTACGCGCCAGGTAGGCCTCCAGGACCTCGTCGCCGAGGGTCTCCCAGCCGGCCTCCGGGCGGGGCACGTCCGCGAGGGAGCGGACCGCGTCGATCTCGGCGGCGATCTCCGCGTCCGCGGGCGGCACGATCTGCGAGCCGTCGCCCAGGTAGACCTTGTAGCCGTTGTCGCGCGGCGGGTTGTGGCTCGCGGTCACCTCGACGCCGGCGACGGCACCCAGATGCCTTATGGCGTACGCGAGGACGGGCGTCGGCAGCGGGCGGGGGAGGACGGCCGCGCGCAGCCCGGCGCCGATCATCACGGCGGCGGTGTCGCGGGCGAAGTCGGCGGACTTGTAGCGGGCGTCGTAGCCGACGACGACGAGGCCGGCCCCTCCTTCCCTCTGGGAGGCCTCCTTGGCCTTGAGGTACGCGGCGAGGCCGGCGGCCGCGCGGATCACGACCGAGCGGTTCATCCGCATCGGTCCGGCGCCCAGCTCGCCCCGGAGCCCGGCGGTGCCGAACTGCAGCGTGCCGGCGAAGCGGGCGGCGAGCTCGTCGGTGTCGCCGCTCTCGATGAGCTTCGCGAGCTCCTCGCGGGTCTCGGTGTCGGGGTCCTCGGCGAGCCAGGCCTGGGCCCTGGCGAGGAGGTCGTCCTGCGTCACGGTGTGCCTTTCGGGGTGCGGGGCGGTGCGGGAGGGTGCGGGGCGGTGGGGTGCCGCTGCGCGGAGCCTTCCCCCACCCCACCCCTTCCCGAAACCGGGGGCTCTGCCCCCGGGCCCCCGCGCCTCAAACACCGGCGGGGCTGAATCTTTCAGCCCGTCCGGCGTTCGAGGACCGGGGTCCGGGGCGGAGCCCCGGTTACGGGAAGGGGCGGGGCGGGGAAGAAGCCCCGCGCAGCGGCCCCCGCCGACGCTCAGATCCGGTCGAGGACCCGCGTCAGCAGCTCACCCATCCGCGCCGCCGAGTCACGGCCCGCCTGGAGGACCTCCTCGTGGTTCAGCGGCTCGCCCGAGAGCCCCGCCGCCAGGTTGGTGACGAGCGAGATGCCCAGGACCTCGGCGCCGGCCTCGCGGGCCGCGATCGCCTCGAGGGTGGTGGACATGCCGACGAGGTCGCCGCCGAGCACGCGGACCATGTTGATCTCGGCCGGGGTCTCGTAGTGCGGCCCGGGGAACTGGACGTAGACGCCCTCCTCCAGGGTCTCGTCGACCTCCTTGCACAGCGCGCGCAGCCGCGGCGAGTACAGGTCGGTGAGGTCCACGAAGTTCGCGCCGACGATCGGGGAGGCGGCCGTCAGGTTGATGTGGTCGCTGATCAGGACCGGCTGGCCGGGGCGCATGCCCTCGCGGAGGCCGCCGCAGCCGTTGGTCAGGACGACGGTCTTGCAGCCGGCGGCGACGGCGGTACGGACGCCGTGGGCGACGGAGGCGACGCCCCGGCCCTCGTAGAAGTGCGTGCGGCCGAGGAAGACCAGCGCGCGCTTCTCACCGATCTTGTACGAGCGGACGGTGCCGCCGTGGCCCTCGACGGCCGGCGGCGGGAAGCCGGGGAGCTCGGTCACCGGGAACTCGGCCTCGGGCGCGCCGAGCGCGTCGACGGCGGGCGCCCAGCCCGAGCCCATGACCAGGGCGACGTCGTGGTTCTCGACTCCGGTCAGCTCGCGAAGACGTGCGGCAGCGGCCTCGGCGGCCTCGTACGGGGTGGCAGTTGCGTTCACTGACTCTCTCGCCTCGGGGAGGGGGGTCCGAGGGGAGCCCCGGACGGATTTGGTACGCGCAGAAGCGTAGCCGGAGAATTCCTACGCGCGTAGATGACGATGCTGACGGACATGCGATCGTTGTCTTGTCGTTTCCGACGAATGGCGTAGGGGAGCCCCGCCGCCGTCCGTCGGGCGTTCGCACATCCCTGCCCGTCCCTCAGCAGGGACGCTTGCGCAACTCCATCACGTAGTCGTGCGGCGCGCCCGCCGACTCGGCCGCGTCCGCGACCTCGCCCAGGTACCGCGCGGACGGCAGCCCGCCCTCGTACCCGTTGAGGACGTACACCCAGGCCGGCTCCTCGCCGTCGAGCGTGTCCACCCGGACCCGCATCCGCCGGTAGATGTCGAGTCCGACGCCCTCCCAGCGGTCCATCGATTCCTCGTCCATCGGCGCGATGTCGTACAGCGCCACGAAGACCTGCGAGCGGGGAGCCTCCACGATGGTGGCCAGCGCCCCCTCCCAACCCATCTGCTCGCCACCGAAGGTGAGCCGCCAGCCGTTCAGCCAGCCGGTGCCGCGCAGCGGGGAGTGCGGTGCGCGGCGGCTCATCAGCCGCGCGTCGAGGTTGCCGGCGAAAGCGGCGTAGAGCGACATGGGACCGAGAGTACGGGAGGGGGCGGGGTGTACGGCGAACTCCGAGGTGGCGGCGGAGAGGAGGCCCCGGCGCGAGGCCACGCCGGACGTGCGGGAGAATGGGGTACGCACTTGAAGCGTGCGGGACAATGGCGTACGCACTGCAC
This sequence comes from Streptomyces sp. NBC_00094, assembly GCF_026343125.1. Lineage (NCBI taxonomy): Bacteria > Bacillati > Actinomycetota > Actinomycetes > Kitasatosporales > Streptomycetaceae > Streptomyces > Streptomyces sp. NBC_00094. The sequence continues at coordinate 5,079,896 of NZ_JAPEMB010000001.1, forward strand.
CCCAGCGGGGGGACCCCCCGGCAGAACGAGACGCGAGGCGTAGATCCCAGTGACCCGGATCGTGATCATCGGTGGCGGACCCGGCGGATACGAGGCGGCCCTCGTGGGCGCCCAGCTCGGCGCGGAGGTGACCGTCGTCGACTGCGACGGCCTCGGCGGCGCTTCCGTCCTGACCGACTGCGTCCCCTCGAAGACGCTGATCGCCACGGCGGAGGTGATGACCACCTTCGACTCCTCCTACGAGGAGCTCGGCATCATCGTCGCGGACGACACCCCGCACGTGGAGCAGGCCGCCCGCGTCGTGGGCGTCGACCTCGGCAAGGTCAACCGACGGGTGAAGCGCCTCGCGCTGGCCCAGTCGCACGACATCACCGCCTCCGTCACCCGGGCGGGCGCCCGGGTGCTGCGCGGCCGCGGCCGGCTCTCCGGCCGGCAGGCCGTGGACGGCTCCCGCCAGGTGATCGTCACCGCCGTCGACGGCACGGAGGAGACGCTCACCGCGGACGCCGTGCTCATCGCGACCGGCGGCCACCCGCGCGAGGTGCCGGACGCCAAGCCGGACGGCGAGCGCATCCTGAACTGGACCCAGGTCTACGACCTCAAGGAGCTCCCCGAGGAGCTCATCGTGGTCGGTTCCGGCGTCACCGGCGCCGAGTTCGCCGGCGCCTACCAGGCGCTCGGCTCCCGGGTCACCCTCGTCTCCTCCCGCGACCGCGTCCTGCCCGGCGAGGACCCGGACGCGGCGGCGGTCCTGGAGGACGTCTTCCGGCGCCGCGGCATGAACGTCATGGCCCGCTCCCGCGCCGAGTCCGCCAAGCGGGTCGGCGACCGGGTCGAGGTCACCCTCGCGGACGGCCGGGTCATCTCCGGCACCCACTGCCTGATGGCGGTCGGCGCGATCCCGAACTCGGCAGGCATGGGCCTGGAGGAGGCCGGGATCAAGCTGAAGGACTCCGGTCACATCTGGACCGACCGGGTCTCCCGCACCAGCGCCCCCGGCGTGTACGCGGCCGGCGACGTCACCGGCGTCTTCGCGCTCGCCTCGGTCGCCGCCATGCAGGGCCGCATCGCGATGTACCACTTCCTGGGTGACGCGGTGGCCCCGCTCAACCTGAAGACGGTCTCGTCGAACGTCTTCACGGACCCCGAGATCGCCACCGTCGGCTACACGCAGGCCGACGTGGACGCGGGCAAGATCGACGCCAAGGTCGTCAAGCTGCCGCTGCTCCGTAACCCCCGCGCGAAGATGCAGGGCATCCGGGACGGCTTCGTCAAGATCTTCTGTCGTCCGGGCACCGGCATCGTGGTCGGCGGCTGCATCGTCGCCCCGAAGGCGAGCGAGCTGATCCACCCGATCTCGATCGCGGTCGACAACAATCTGACGGTGGAACAGATCGCAAATGCTTTCACCGTGTACCCCTCCCTGTCGGGATCGATCGCGGAAGTGGCACGGCAGTTGCACACCCGAAAGTCGGCGGGCGAGGCGTAACAACCCCCCGCAGGGGTGCTCCCGCCTGCGGGAACGGTTCACCGACGTGGACAACCCCCGGCAAGGCAGGGCATAGCCCTGGACGGGACGAATCAACGACGGGGTCTCCCTTACCACTTGGAGACCCCGTCCGTGCGCATCTTCTGCAATTCGGCGCATAGTGCTGAAAACTATCGGCCGGTCACGTTACTGTCAGTTTCGTGTTCGCTGCAGAACGTCGCCAGTTGATCCTCGAAATGGTGCGAGCCAATGGGGCCGTGTCGCTCCGCGAGCTCGCCCGCGTCGTCCAGACCTCGGAGGTGACCGTACGGAGGGACGTACGGGCACTGGAGGCAGAAGGACTCCTCGACCGCCGCCACGGCGGTGCGGTGTTGCCGGGTGGATTCACGCGAGAATCCGGCTTCCCGCAGAAATCCCATCTCGCGACCGCGGAGAAGACGGCCATCGCCGACGTCGCCGCGAGCCTCGTCGAAGAAGGCGAGGCCATCGTCGTCGGTGCCGGGACGACCACGCAGGAGCTGGCCCGCCGGCTCGCCCGCGTGCCCGGTCTGACCGTGGTCACCAACTCCCTGCTCGTCGCCCAGGCCCTCGCCCACGCCAACCGGGTCGAGGTCGTCATGACCGGCGGCACCCTGCGCGGCTCCAACTACGCCCTCGTGGGCAGCGGGGCCGAGCAGTCGCTCCAGGGGCTGCGGGTCTCCCGGGCCTTCCTCTCCGGGAGCGGGCTCACCGCCGAGCGTGGTCTGTCCACGTCCAACATGCTCTCCGCGAGCGTGGACCGGGCGCTGGTGCAGGCGGCGGCGGAGGTCGTGGTCCTGGCCGACCACACCAAGCTCGGTGCCGACACCATGTTCCAGACGGTGCCGACGGACGTCATCACCCGGCTGGTGACCGACGAGCCCCCGGCCCATGACGAGCGGGCCGCCTCCGAGCTCCAGGCCCTCGCCGACCAGGGCGTGCAGATCGCCGTCGCGGGCACGGGCGCGGGGCCCGGCGCGGCCGGCGGTGACCAGCTCCCCCCGGGCGTCCGGCCCCGTCGTGACATGCCGCTCCCCGTCCAGCGCGGACGGATGGCGGCCGGTCAGTTCCGGGGGCCGGGTGGCGGGATGGCGGCGGAGACGCTGGAGCGGACGGCCCGGGTCGCGGACATGCGGCGCCGCTGAGCCGCCACGTCACCGGGGCACGCGTTCCGAGGGACCCTCCCCCAGGGGTCCCACGCCGCCGGTACGCCTCGGCCGCCGGTACTTCTCCGCCGTCCGTACGTCCCGACACTCCTCAGCCGCCCGTACGCCGGCACTCCTCAGCCCTTGAGTCCCCGCAGGGTCAGCGCGAGCAGGCGGTCCGCCAGCAGCGCGTCCTCCGGGCACTGTTCGGCTGCCAGCGCGATCGCGTTGGTGAGCTGCATCAGGTCGCCGATCGACACGTCGGCCCGTACCTGCCCCGCCTCCTGGGCGCGCCCGAGCAGCGCCTCGCCCGCCGCGCGCAGCGGCACGCTGCACGGGGCGAGCGCCGAACTCCGGTCGTACGAGGCGGACATCAGCGCGTGCGCGAGCCCCCGGTACTCGCCCGCGTGGGCGATCAGGGCCCGCAGCCACTCCACGAGCGCCCGGCACGGCTCGTCGGCCCCGGCAAGCTCGTGCGAGCGCCGGAGCAGTGCCTCCAGGGCCTCCTGGAAGACCGCGTTCAGCAGATCGGCCCGGGTGGGGAAGTGGCGGTAGAGGGTGCCGATCCCGACGCCCGCGCGGCGGGCGACCTCCTCCAGGGGCGCGTCCGTGCCCTGTTCGGCGAAGACGGCCCTGGCCTCCGTGAGCAGCCGCTCGTGGTTGCGGCGCGCGTCGGCTCGCATGGAGGTCCTCCCCTCGACGGAAGGGCCCGCAGGCTGCTGCCTGCGGGCCCTTCGTACCGTACGTGTGCGGCGGTCAGTCCTTGATGTCGCAGATGGTGGCGCCGGAGGTGACGGAGGCGCCGACCTCGGCGGACAGGCCCTTGACGGTGCCGGAGCGGTGGGCGTTGAGGGGCTGCTCCATCTTCATGGCCTCCAGGACGACGATGAGGTCGCCCTCCTTGACCTCCTGGCCCTCCTCGACCGCGACCTTCACGATCGTGCCCTGCATCGGGGAGGCGAGGGTGTCGCCCGAGGCCGTCGGGCCGGACTTCTTCGCCGCCCGGCGCTTGGGCTTCGCGCCCGCCGCGATGCCCTGACGGGCCAGCGTCATGCCGAGGGAGGACGGCAGGGAGACCTCGAGGCGCTTGCCGCCGACCTCGACGACGATCGTCTCGCGGCCCGACTCGTCCTCGTCCGCGTCCGCACCGGCCGGCGCGAACGGCTTGATCTCGTTGACGAACTCCGTCTCGATCCACCGGGTGTGGACCCGGAACGGGTCCGCGGTGAACGCCGGGTCGACGACGACGGCCTGGTGGAACGGGATGGCCGTGGCCATGCCCTCGACCTTGAACTCGGCCAGAGCGCGGGCGGCGCGCTGGAGCGCCTGCTCGCGGGTCGCGCCGGTGACGATCAGCTTGGCCAGGAGCGAGTCCCAGGCCGGGCCGATGACGGAGCCGGACTCGACGCCCGCGTCCAGACGGACACCGGGGCCCGACGGCGCGTCGAAGACGGTGACGGTGCCGGGGGCGGGCAGGAAGCCGCGGCCCGGGTCCTCGCCGTTGATACGGAACTCGAAGGAGTGGCCGCGCACGGCCGGGTCGCCGTAGCCGAGCTCCTCGCCGTCGGCGATCCGGAACATCTCGCGGACCAGGTCGATGCCGGTGACCTCTTCGGTGACCGGGTGCTCGACCTGCAGGCGGGTGTTGACCTCCAGGAAGGAGATCGTGCCGTCGGTGCCGACGAGGAACTCGACCGTGCCGGCGCCGACGTAGCCGGCCTCCTTCAGGATCGCCTTCGACGCCGCGTACAGCTCCGCGTTCTGAGCCTCGGACAGGAACGGCGCCGGGGCCTCCTCGACCAGCTTCTGGTGACGGCGCTGCAGCGAGCAGTCACGCGTCGAGACGACGACCACGTTGCCGTGGGAGTCGGCCAGGCACTGGGTCTCCACGTGACGCGGCTTGTCGAGGTAGCGCTCCACGAAGCACTCGCCCCGGCCGAAGGCCGCGACGGCCTCGCGGACGGCGGAGTCGTACAGCTCGGGGACCTCTTCCAGGGTCCGCGCGACCTTCAGACCACGACCGCCGCCACCGAAAGCGGCCTTGATCGCGATCGGCAGCCCGTGCTCCCGGGCGAACGCGACGACCTCGTCCGCGCCCGAGACCGGGTCGGGGGTACCGGCGACCAGCGGGGCACCCGCGCGCTGCGCGATGTGACGGGCCGCCACCTTGTCACCCAGGTCACGGATCGCCTGCGGCGGCGGGCCGATCCAGGTCAGACCCGCGTCCAGGACCGCCTGCGCGAACTCGGCGTTCTCGGAGAGGAAGCCGTAACCGGGGTGGATCGCGTCCGCCCCGGAGTCCTGCGCGGCCTGCAACACCTTGGCCATGTCCAGATAACTGGTCGCCGGAGTGTCACCGCCCAGAGCGAACGCCTCGTCAGCCGCCCGGACGTGCAGAGCGTCCCGGTCCGGTTCGGCGTACACGGCCACGCTGCCGATACCTGCGTCCCGGCACGCCCGGGCCACACGGACAGCGATTTCGCCACGGTTGGCGATGAGCACCTTGCGCACGATGGCTCCCTCCTTGAAACAAGCTGAGTTTAGGGACTGCCGACACGGCCTTTCGACCCGTCCCCAGTGGTGAGCTTGCCCACACGGAGCGTGACCCCGGGCCTGCTCGGGTCGTGAATTCCCTTGTCGCACCACGGTACGCAGGGTTCCTTTACGGCACAGTAGCTCCGAGGTGTGGCGCAGGTCTCTGTTAGTGCGGCCAGTCGCCATTCGGGTTTCTTTGTCGGGTCCCTACGAATGGCTCAACGATTCTTTGCCGAACGGCGGGCCGCCGTCTCCCGTGTGCGAACTCTTGTCCGGAGGTTTACCGGCCAGTAGCCTTCGCGCTGTCGATCGTACTGTCGGTAACAGGCGAATCCAGGGGGTGGCCGAGGTGGCCCGCAGACCGATAGCTCTCGTGACGGGAGCGGTGCTCCTTCTCGAGGCGCCCGGCATCGTCGCCGTCAACGCCGTCATGGCGGGCTTCGTGGAGGCCCAGTCGATGTCCCTCGACGGCATGGACCCCGACGCGATGGTCGCCGGTACGTGGGGGCTCGGCATCGGCTCCGGCGTCGCGCTCCTGCTCTGCGGCCTCGTCGCGCTCCTCGCGGGCATCCGCGACCGCCGCCCCGGCCGCGCGGGCCGGGGACTGCTCATCGGGTGCGCGGTCGTGCACGGCGTCCTCGGTGCGGTCGCCGTCGGGCTGATCGGCTGGGGCGCGTTCGCCTTCCTGATGGCGGTGGTCGCGCTCGTCGTCCTCACCCTGGTGGCGTACGGGAAGGATGCCGAGGCCGCCGAGCGGGTCCCCGCGCCCGCGTAACGCCTCGCGGCTCAGGCCCAGAGGTCGGTGATCCGCACGTCCAGCTTCCCGAGCAGGGTGCGCAGCAGCGGCAGCGACAGGCCGATCACGTTGCCCGGGTCGCCGTCGATGCCCTCGATGAACGGTGCCGAGCGCCCGTCCAGCGTGAACGCGCCCGCCACGTGCAGCGGTTCGCCGCTCGCCACGTACGCCGCGATCTCCTCGTCCGTCGGCTCGCCGAAGCGGACCACGGTGGAGGCGGTCGCCGACTCGTAGCGCTTGGCGGCCGTGTCGTACACGCAGTGACCGGTCTGGAGGATGCCGACCCGGCCCCGCATCGCCATCCAGCGGGCGGTGGCCTCCTCGGCGTCGGCCGGCTTGCCGAGCGCCTGCTTGTCGAGCTCCAGGACCGAGTCGCAGCCGATGACGAGCGCGCCGAACACCTCGGGCCGGGCGGCCACATGGGCGGCCTTGGCCTCCGCGAGGGCGAGGGCGAGCTCGGCCGGGGTCGGGGCGTGCACCTTGTCCTCGTCGACGCCGCTCACGATCACCTCGGGGGCGAGTCCGGCCTGCCGGAGCAGCCCGAGCCGGGCGGGGGAGGCGGAGGCGAGGACGACACGGCGCGGATCAGCAGTCATGAGGGCAGCGTAGCCGGGGCGGCACGCCCGGCGCGGGGCTCACCGCGCGCTGACCACGATCATCTCCACGACCATCGCCAGCGCGAGGATCACGCCCGCGCGGCGGAGCATCGTCTGCATCTCGCGCAGGAACTTCGGAGGCTCGTCCTCCGGGTCGGACCACAGCATGCTCCGATCCTCCGGGTGAGGCGGGCGGGGCGCCTGAGTACGGATACTCAAGCGCCCCGTACCGAAGGACTAATCGCGGCGGAACACCCCGGCGCGCGCGGCCGCGAGTGCCGCCGCCGCGGCCCGCTCGGCCACGTCCCCGGTGAGCTCCTCGTGGGTGACGGCGAAGCGGTAGTAGAGCGGCGCGGAGACGGCGCGGAGCAGCTCCACCGGGTCCGTTCCCGCCGGGATCTCGCCGCGCGCCTCGCCCCGGGCGACGACCGGGGCCCATTCGGCGAGCCGGGTGCCGTAGAAGCCGGCGAGCGCGCGGGCGCACTCCTCGTCGCAGGCCGCCGCGGCGATGACCGCTCGGAACACGGCGCCCATCCGGGGGTCGGTCAGGGTGTCCCGTACGAGTTCGGCGTTGGCCCGCAGGTCGCCCGCGAGGCCGCCGGTGTCGGCGGCGGGCAGGGACTGCTCCGCCATGTCGTGCAGGAGGTCGGTGACGAGGCCGACGGGGGAGCCCCAGCGGCGGTACACGGTGGTCTTGCCGACGCCCGCGCTCACGGCGATCCGGTCCATGTTCAGCGCGTGGAAGCCGCTGTCCGCGAGGGCGTCGAGGGTGGCGTCGAGGACGGCCCCGCGGACCTTCGCGGTGCGGCCGCCGGGACGCAGGGTGCCGGGCGAGGCCGGCTGGCTCTCAGTCAAACGGGACTCCTGTTCCATTAATGCCTTCGCCTCTGCTACGGTGCCGTCATCTTAACGGAACCAGCTTCCCATTAAGGGGTCGTCCGCATGGTCTCCCTCGATCTCCCCACCGCCTCCGCTTCCGCCTCCGCTTCCGCCTCCGCTTCCGCCTCCGCCTCCGCCTCCGCCTCCGCTTCCGGCTCCGCCACCGCCCCCGTCCTCCCCGACCGTATGACCGGCCGGATGCGGCTCGTCCTCGTCGTCCTCCTCCTCGCCCAGTTCATGCTGGCCGTCGACTTCTCGATCCTGAACGTCGCCCTGCCCGTCATCGGTCAGGGACTCGGCTTCACCCTCGGCGGTCTCCAGTGGATCGCCACCGCCTTCGCCCTCGCCGCCGCCGGCTTCACCCTCCTCTTCGGGCGTGTCGCCGACCTCGTCGGCCGCCGCCGCCTCTTCCTCGGCGGCATGGCGCTCCTCGGCCTCTCCTCCCTGGTCGGCGGCCTGGCCACCGGACCCGAGATGCTCATGGCCGCCCGGGTCGCCCAGGGCCTCGCCACCGCCGCCGTCACCCCCGCCGGGCTCTCCCTGCTCACCGCCTCCTTCCCGGAGGGCCCGCTGCGCGCCAAGGCGCTCGGCCTCAACGGCGCCCTCATGTCCGCGGGCTTCACCACCGGCGCGATCCTCGGCGGCGTCCTCACCGACCTGCTCTCCTGGCGCTGGGCCTTCCTCGTCAACGTGCCGGTGGCCCTCGCCGTCCTCCTCGTCGCCCCCGCCGTCCTGAGCGAGAGCCGCCCCGCCGTCCGCCCCCGCCTCGACGTCCCCGGCGCGGTCACCGTCACCGGCGGCCTCCTCGCCCTCGTCTACGGCCTCACGGTCGCCGGCGGACACGGCTGGACCGACCCCACCGCGCTTACCGCCCTCGCCGCGGGCGCCGCCCTCCTCACCGCCTTCGTCCTCGTCGAACGCCGGGCGGCCGCACCGCTCGTCCCCGTCCACGTCCTGAGGCGCCGCACCGTCGTCTGGGGCAACCTCGCCGGGCTCGTCGCCTTCGTCACCGAGACCTCGCTGGTCTTCCTGCTGACGCTGTACCTCCAGGACGTCCTCGGCTTCTCGCCGCTCGCCGCCGGGCTCTCCTTCGGCGTCCTCGGCGCCGGCACGGTCCTCGGCGGCGTCCTCGCCTCCCGCTTCATCGGCCGCTTCGGCGCCCGCTCCGCCCTCGTGGCCGGCGGCCTCGTCCAGGCGGCCGCCACCCTCTCCCTGTACGGACTCGGCGACGACCGCGGCAGCCTCGGACTGCTGCTCGCCGCGACCTTCGCCGGCGGCGTCGGCAACATGCTCGCGATCGTCGGCTTCATGGTCACCGCCACCTCGGGGATCCCCGACGGCGAGCAGGGCGCGGCGACCGGGCTCGCGACCATGACCCAGCAGGTCGGCATCACCATGGGCACACCGGTCATGAGCGCCGTCGTCGTCACCGCGCCCGTCCTCCTCGACGGCATCGGCCTCGCGGTCCTCGTCAACGCCGCGATCGTCGCCGTCGGAGCCGTACTCGCCGGCCTCTTCCTCCGCCGTACGTGACGGCGCGCGGCCCGAGGACGGCGCGCGGCCCGAGGACGGCGCGCGGCCCGAGGACGGCGAAAGGCCGGACCCCCCGCACACGGGGTCCGGCCTTTCGCCTTCCGCTCCTACACGGGCCAGTACGACCTGGCCCAGGCCCGCGGGCCCGGACGGTGCCGTACCGCCCGTGCGATACGGGAGGGATCCGACCACCCCTCCGGTACGACCGGGCCGCCGCCCTCGGCGGACGCAGCCGCCACTGCCGCGGCCCGGGCCTGAACCACCGCCAGTGCGGCGGCCAGCTCCTCGGGCGTCGGGTTTCCTCGTACGACCTTGATCACAACGGCTCCTTCAACGCTCGTACGCGGCTACAGCGGGATGTTGCCGTGCTTCTTCGGGGGAAGGGATTCCCGCTTGGTGCGCAGCTGACGCAGGCCCTTCACGATCTGCGGGCGCGTGTCCGACGGCATGACGACGCCGTCGATGTAGCCGCGCTCGGCCGCGATGTACGGGTTGAGCAGGGCGTCCTCGTACTCCTGCATCAGTCGCGCCCGCTCGGCGTCCTGGTCCTCGGCGGCGGCGATCGTCCGGCGGTGCAGGATGTTGACCGCGCCCTGCGCGCCCATGACGGCGATCTGCGCGGTCGGCCAGGCGAGGTTGAGGTCGGCGCCCAGGTGCTTGGAGCCCATGACGTCGTACGCGCCGCCGAAGGCCTTGCGGGTGATGACGGTGATGAGGGGGACGGTGGCTTCGGCGTAGGCGTAGATGAGCTTCGCGCCGCGCCGGATGATGCCGCCGTATTCCTGGTCCACGCCGGGCAGGAAGCCGGGTACGTCGACGAAGGTGAGGACCGGGATGTTGAAGGCGTCGCAGGTGCGGACGAACCGCGCGGCCTTCTCGGAGGCGTTGATGTCGAGGCAGCCGGCGAACTGCATGGGCTGGTTGGCGACGACGCCGACGGGGAAGCCCTCGACGCGGCCGAAGCCGGTCAGGATGTTCGGCGCGAACAGTGCCTGGGTCTCCAGGAACTCGCCGTCGTCCAGGACGTGCTCGATGACCTTGTGCATGTCGTACGGCTGGTTGGCCGAGTCGGGGATCAGCGTGTCGAGCTCGCGGTCCTCGTCGCTCACCTCGGTGTCGGCGACCTCGGGGAAGGCCGGGGCCTCGGAGAGGTTGTTCGACGGCAGGTAGGACAGCAGGGACTTCACGTACTCGATGGCGTCCTTCTCGTCCCCCGCCATGTGGTGGGCCACGCCCGAGGTCGAGTTGTGCGTGCGGGCGCCGCCCAGCTCCTCGAAGCCCACGTCCTCGCCGGTGACCGTCTTGATGACGTCGGGGCCGGTGATGAACATGTGCGAGGTCTGGTCGACCATCACCGTGAAGTCGGTGATCGCGGGGGAGTACACCGCGCCGCCCGCGCAGGGGCCGACGATCAGGGAGATCTGCGGGATCACCCCGGAGGCGTGGGTGTTGCGGCGGAAGATCTCGCCGTACATGCCGAGCGCGCTCACACCCTCCTGGATGCGGGCGCCGCCGGAGTCGTTGATGCCGACGACCGGGCAGCCCGTCTTCAGCGCGAAGTCCATCACCTTGATGATCTTCTGGCCGTACGTCTCGCCGAGCGCGCCGCCGAAGACCGTGAAGTCCTGCGAGAACACGGCGACCGGGCGTCCGTCGACCGTGCCGTAGCCGGTGACGACACCGTCTCCGTACGGCCGGTTGTTCTCCAGGCCGAAGTTGGTCGACCGGTGCCGGGCCAGTTCGTCCAGCTCGACGAACGATCCCTCGTCCAGGAGCAGGGCGATCCGCTCGCGCGCGGTCAGCTTGCCCTTCGCGTGCTGCTTCTCCACCGCACGCTCCGAGCCGGCATGGGTGGCCTCGTCGATACGGCGCTTGAGGTCCGCGATCTTGCCTGCGGTCGTGTGAATGTCGATCTCGTACTGCTCTGCCGGCTCGGACATCGGGATGCGGCTCCCTGCCTGGTCACGGGGGGTTCGTTGACTACGAATGGGCTAGTGCTGAGCTACTGACCCGTAGCGTATCGACGCCGATACGGTTCGGCACTGCGGTGTTTGCCACACCTAGTGTGGCTTGCATGACGACCTCTCAAGGCTCCGGCCGGCCCTGGTCCGACCTCGACCGGCCCCCGCTGAACGCCCCCGCCCTGCGCCGCGCCCTGGTCCGGCCCGAGGAGCTGTGGACCTCGCTCGACGTGGTCACCACCACCGGCTCCACCAACAGCGACCTCGCCGCCCGCGCCGACGAGCTGCCCGAGGGCGCGGTGCTCGTCGCCGAGGAGCAGACCTCCGGCCGCGGCCGCCTCGACCGCAGCTGGACGGCGCCCGCCCGCTCGGGCCTCTTCCTCTCCGTGCTCCTCAAGCCGGACGTGCCCGTGCACCGCTGGGGCTGGCTCCCGCTGCTCACCGGCGTGGCCGCCGCGACCGGCCTCGCGAAGGCCGCCGGCGTCGACGTTTCCCTCAAGTGGCCGAACGACCTGCTGGTTTCCGTCGGCGGCGAGGAGCGGAAGGCCGGCGGCATCCTCGCCGAGCGCGCCGGCGAGGACGCCGTCGTCGTCGGCCTCGGCATCAACGTCACGCTCCGTGAGGACGAGCTGCCCGTCCCGGCGGCCGGCTCCCTCCTCCTCGCCGACGCCGTCTCCACCGACCGCGACACCCTGCTGCGGGCCGTCCTGCGGTCCCTCGCCCACTGGTACGGGGAGTGGGTGCGGGCGGACGGCGACCCCGAGGCCTCGGGCCTCCAGGCGGCGTACGAGGCCGGCTGCGCGACCCTCGGCCGCCGCGTACGGGCCGACCTGCCCGGCGAGCGGATGCTGGAGGGCGAGGCCGTCGCCCTGGACGGCGACGGGCGCCTCGTGGTGGCCACGGAGGGCGGCGGTACGGAGGCGGTCGGCGCGGGCGACATCGTGCACCTGCGGACACCCGCCTGAGGGCCTCCGGCGGTGATCCGGCGGTGACGGGACGGGGTCAGGGGCCGGATCGGGCACGGGTCGGGCCCGGCTCCGGCGCGGTCCCGGGACGGCCACGGACGCCCTGGACCCCGGCCAAGGGACGGAATGGCTCGCCGTTCAGGCGTGAGCCATTCCACACCTGTCGTATCGTGGAGCGCGATCCAGGCGACAGATCGGCAGGACAAGTGGGCAGGGAACGGGCAGGAGGCGGCCGGTGACCGTCGACGACGCGAACGCGGACGGCGGGTCGGAGCCATCCCCGTACCCCGCGGCCGAGCCCTCCGCGTATCCCACGCCCCACCACGAGGTCGACCACACGGCCGAGCCGAGTGACGACCCCCTGGCGATCCGCCTCGAACAGCTCATCCTCGGCGCCGACCGCCGCTACACGCCGTTCCAGGCCGCCCGCACCGCGGGTGTCTCCATGGAGCTCGCCTCCCGCTTCTGGCGCGCGATGGGCTTCGCCGACATCGGCCAGGCCAAGGCGCTCACCGAGGCCGACGTCCTCGCGCTCCGCCGGCTCGCCGGCCTCGTCGAGGCCGGGCTGCTCAGCGAGCCGATGGCGGTCCAGGTCGCCCGCTCCACCGGACAGACCACCGCCCGGCTCGCCGAGTGGCAGATCGACTCCTTCCTGGAGGGCCTCACCGAGCCGCCCGAGCCCGGCATGACCCGCACCGAGGTCACGTACCCCCTCGTCGAGCTGCTCCTGCCCGAGCTGGAGGAGTTCCTCATCTACGTGTGGCGCCGGCAGCTCGCCGCCGCCACCGGCCGCGTCGTCCAGGCCGCCGACGACGAGGAGATGGTCGACCGCCGGCTCGCCGTCGGATTCGCCGACCTCGTCGGCTTCACCCGGCTCACCCGCCGCCTGGAGGAGGAGGAGCTCGGCGAGCTCGTCGAGGCCTTCGAGACGACCTGCGCCGACCTCGTCGCCGCGCACGGCGGCCGGCTCATCAAGACCCTCGGCGACGAGGTGCTCTACTGCGCCGACGACCCCGGCACCGCCGCCGAGATCGCGCTCCGGCTGATCGAGACCCTCGGCCACGACGAGACGATGCCCGCGCTGCGCGTCGGCATCGCCTTCGGCACCGTGACGACCCGCATGGGCGACGTCTTCGGCACCACCGTGAACCTCGCCAGCCGGCTCACCTCGATAGCGCCGAAGGACGCCGTCCTCGTCGACGGCGCGCTCGCGAAGGAGCTGTCCAGGACCGGGGACGCGCCCGTCTCCGAGGCGGAGGCGGCCGAGGAGGCCTCCCGCGCCGAGAAGGAGGGCCGCCCGGTCGCCACGTACCGCTTCGCACTCCAGCCGATGTGGCAGCGGCCCGTGCGAGGCCTCGGTGTCGTGGAGCCCTGGCTCCTGACCCGTCGTCCCACCTAGGATCCCGGTGAACGCCCGTTAACCACCGTTGACGGGCCCAGTCGGTCGGGAGGGCGTACGGCATGTCCGAGCAGCGTTTTGGTGAGTTCGTGGTGGTCCGGCGGGAGGGGCACGTCGCCGAGCTGGTCCTCGACCGGCCCAAGGCCATGAACGCGGTCTCCTCCGAGATGGCCCGCTCCCTCGGCGCGGCCTGCGAGGCGCTCGCCGCCGACGCCTCCGTCCGCGTCACCGTGCTGACCTCCTCGAACGACCGGGCCTTCTGCGTCGGCGCCGACCTCAAGGAGCGCAACTCCTTCACCGACGCCGAGCTCGTCCGCCAGCGCCCGACCGCCCGCGCCGCCTACACCGGCGTCCTGGAGCTGCCGATGCCGACCGTCGCCGCCGTGCACGGCTTCGCCCTCGGCGGCGGCTTCGAGCTGGCGCTCGCCTGCGACGTGATCGTCGCCGACGCGACCGCCGTCGTCGGCCTCCCCGAGGTCTCGGTGGGCGTCATCCCCGGCGGCGGCGGTACGCAGCTGCTCCCGCGCCGGGTGGGCGCGGCGCGCGCCGCCGAGCTGGTCTTCACGGCCCGTCGGGTGGAGGCGGCGGAGGCCCGTGAGCTCGGTCTTGTCGACCTCCTGGAGGAGGACGCGCGGACGGGCGCCCTGGAGCTGGCCGGGCGGATCGCGGTCAACTCGCCGGTCGGGCTGCGCGCCGCCAAGAAGGCGATGCGGCTCGGTCAGGGCCTGGACCTGCGGGCGGGCCTGGAGGTCGAGGACGCGGCATGGCGGTCGGTGGCCTTCTCGGGGGACCGGGCCGAGGGCGTGGCGGCCTTCAACGAGAAGCGGAAGCCGGCGTGGCCGGGGGAGTAGTCGAGTCGGCCATCCGATTTCCCTCCCATGTCACTTTCCGTGTCACTTTCCGTGACGTCTCGCAAGGGAAAACGGACTAATACTCCCTAAGCTGGAGGAATGGGTGAGGATGTGCGGCTGCGGGCCGTAGTGGCGCTGGCGCAGGGGATGGCGGCGGCGCACACACCACGGGAGTTCTGGCGGGCGGCGGCGCTCGGGTCCTGCGAGGGGCTCGACGGCAGCTTCGCGGCCCTCTCCGTCTGGGAGCGGGACCACGGTCGGCTGAAGGTCCTGGTCAACGCCGGGGAGCGGGTCGTGGGCGAGGAGGAGTTCCCGGACTCGGAGACGTATCCCGTGCACGAGTTCCCCGAGATCACCGAGTTCCTGCACGAGCAGTGGGCGGGCGGCGGGGAGCCGGACGCCTGGGTGGAGACCGCCGGTGACCAGGTCCCGACGGGCCGCGTGGCCGGTCTGCGCAGGCGGGGGCGGGGGTGCTGCGTCGTCGCCCCGATCGTGCTGCACGGGCGGGCGTGGGGGGAGCTGTACGTGGCGCGGCCGCCGCAGGCGAAACCTTTCACCCGCGCGGACGCCGACTTCGCGACCGTCCTCGCGGCGGTCGTCGCGGCGGGCATCGCGCAGGCCGAGCGCCTGGAGGAGGTCCGCAAGCTGGCCTTCACCGACCCGCTCACCGGGCTCGCCAACCGGCGGGCCGTCGACACCCGCCTGGACGAGGCCATCGAGCGCTACCGGGTGGACGGCTCCGTCGTGAGCCTCCTCGTGTGCGACCTCAACGGCCTCAAGCGGGTCAACGACACCCACGGCCACGCGGTCGGCGACCGGCTCCTCGAACGCTTCGGCTCCGTGCTCTCCCGCTGCGGGGCCCGGCTCCCCGGGGCGCTCGCGGCCCGCCTGGGCGGCGACGAGTTCTGTCTCCTCACGGTCGGCCCGACGGCGGACGAGGTGGTCGCGGTCGCGGAGGAGCTGTGCGTACGGGCGGCGGAGCTGGAGCTCGGCGAGGGCGTGGCCTGCGGCGTGGCCTCCACCGGCGACCCCATCGGCCCGCTCAGGTCGGCGCGGCGCCTCTTCCGGCTCGCGGACGCGGCCCAGTACCAGGCGAAGGCCGCGCGCTCGGCGAAGCCGGTCGTGGCGGGCCGCGACGGCACCGTCATCCGCCTGGCCGACGCCCCACCGGGCGCCCGCGACCGCCGCCGCTTCCGCGACGCACCACCGGTGGAGCCGCCGAAGGACGCGCTGCCGGTGGAGCCCCTGCCGGAGGGCCCGCCCCGGGAGGCGTGAGGTACGGCTGCGCACTCCGGGGCGCGGGGCCCGGCCCTCGACGCACGGCCGGAACAGCATGGGCCCGCGTGTACCGCCCCTGCTGTACCGGCCGACTCCAGGGCCACTTCGAGCCCGACGCCCGCTCAGTCGCCGAGCAGCCGCCACGCGGTGAGCGCGATCCTGGCCCGGGTCAGGCCGGTGGCTTCGGTGACGTCGATGTCCAGGGTCTTCGAGATCTGTTCGAGCCGGCGGGCGATGCTGCTGTGGTGCAGGTGGAGCAGGTCCGCGGCCCGGCGCAGCGAGCCGGTGGCGCAGTAGGTGTCCAGGGTCTCCAGATCCTCCGGGTTGCCCCCGGCGAGCCGGCCGATGGCGGCCACGTCGGTGTTGTCCCGCGCGGTGTCCTCGGGGACCTCGGCCAGGAGGGCCAGTGCGCCCAGGTCCGGGTAGCGGACGACGGGTTCGCGGGGGGTGGTGAAGCGGAGGGCGGTGCGGGCCTGCCGCCAGGACCGGTCGGGGCTTCCGGCGGCGCCGATGCCCGCGCGCACGCCCGCCGGGAACCGGGCCGGGTCCAGGACCGTGGCCAGGATGACGCCGACGTCGGCGAGGGGCGCCGCCTTCACCGGGCGGCCCGGGCAGACCAGGCCGCCGAGCCGGTCGAGCGGGAGCCGCGTCCGTACGGCGACGACGTGGACCGGCACGTCGGCGGCGAAGCCCAGGAGCCGTAACGCCCGGGCTCTGGCCGGTTCGTCGCTGTCGGAGCTGATGACCAGTTCGACGAGCGCGGGGTCGGCCATGGTGGTGCGCGCCGGGCCGTGCCGCTCGACGATCCCGGCGGCGGCGATGGCCAGCCGGTCGAGGAGCACGTCGTCGAGGGGGTTCGGGGAGCCGGGGCGTTCCAGCCACACCGTGCCGATCTCCTCCTCGTCGAGCGTGATCGGCGTCGTGGTGGACGCGGACGACGGTGGGCCGGACGCGGGCCTGCCGTCGGGTGCGAGGCGGATCACCCGGCCCGTGCCGTGGAGCCTGATCCCGGCCACGCACTCGGCCAGGCCCGCCGAGGCCCGGGTGAGCGCCGCCAGGTCCACACGCCGGCGCATCAGCGTGTCGTAGAACGCGATGATGCGGATCGCACCGTCGACGTACGGATCAAGTCCCGACAGCCGTACGGCCAATGCCTCCATGACCGAAGAGTAGAGGGAGAAGTGCCCGCCGATCGGCGCGAGTTCGGGGTGGGATGCGCGACGGACGGCGGATGACCTCTCCGGGTGCCGGCGCCGAGGATGGTCGTCATGGACCCCGAACTCGAACCGTTCATCCCGTTCCTCCCGCTCATGGACATGAGCGACCCGGTCGCCGGGCGCAAGGACTTCGCCGCTCGTGCCGCCGCCGCGCCGGCTCCGGACACCTCGCGCATGGAGATCGAGGACCATACGGTGTCCGCCCGGCCGGACGTGCCGGTACGGGTCTACCGCCCGGACGGGGCACAGGGCGCCGTCGTCTGGCTGCACGGCGGCGGCGGAGTCTTCGGCGACCTCGACACCGAGCACCCGTGGGCCGCCCGGATCGCCGGTCTCTCCGGGGCGGTGGTGATCTCGGTGGGCTACCGGCTGGCGCCCGAGAACCCGTTCCCGGCCGCCCTGGACGACGCGTACGCCGTACTGGCCTGGGCGGCCGAGCACGCGGGCCGGCTCGGCACCGACGCGGGACGGATCGCGGTCGGCGGTCACAGCGCCGGTGCGAATCTCGCGGCCGCGGTGTCCCTGAGGACGCGTGACGAGCAGGGCCCCGCGATCCGGTTCCAACTGCTCAACCAGCCGGGCCTCGACGACCGTTACGAGACGTGGTCGGCGCGGACCTTCACCGACACGCCCTGGTTCAACAGCGCCCAACGCGCCGCGGCCTGGCGGCACTACCTGGGCACCGAGGCCGCCACCCCGTACGCCGCCCCCGCCCGGGCCACGGATCTGTCCGGCCTGCCTCCGGCCTACATCGCCACTGCGGAGTTCTGCCCGAACCGCGACGAGGGCCTCGCCTACGCGCTGCGTCTGCTGCAGGCGGGTGTGCCGGTCGAACTCCACCAGTGGCCCGGCACCTTCCACGGATCGCAGGCGATCCTCTCCGCCGAGGTCTCACAGCGCCAGAACGCCGAACTCGGGGCGGCCCTGCGCCGCGCGCTCGCCGAGTGAGCCGAGCGCACCGCAACTCCCCATTCATGGACGGCGAAAGGTCGAACATCATGAAGCTCCGAACGGTGTTGTGCGGAACTGTGGCCGTGCTGGCCGCCTGCGCGGGAACGGTGGCCGCCGTTCCCGCGCCCCCCGAGGCGAGGGCCGTCCCGGCCGGCGCGACGAGCCCGTCGGCCGGCCTCGACGGCGGCCTCGGCCTCGACGGCGGCCTCGGCCTCGACCGCGCGGCGCTGCGGTCCGCCCTGGACGGTGTCCACCGCGCGGGGGTTCCGGGCGTGTTCGCCGAGGTGCGCGACACCGGCCGGACCTGGCGCGGCGCCTCCGGGGTCGCCGATCTCGTGACCGGCCGTCCCGTCACGGCGGACATGCGGCAGCGCGTCGGCAGCGTCACCAAGACCTTCACCGCCGCCGCCGTCATGCAGCAGGTCGAGCAGGGCCGGATCCGGCTCGACGCGCCGATCGGTGACTACCTGCCGCAGCTGGTGCCGGGGGAGCGCGGCCAGAGGACCACGGTCCGGATGCTCCTGAACAACACCAGCGGCATCCCCGACTACATCCCCTACGCGTTCCCGTCGCTCGGGGCGTTCCCTTCCCTGCCGGACGTGACGACCGAGAGCCTCGACGACAACCGGTTCAGGGAGTTCCGCCCGGCCGAGCTGATCGAGATGGGGCTCGCGGCGCCGCCCGCGAGTGAGCCCGGAGCTCTTCCGGGGGTGTACTCGAACACCAACTGGCTGATCCTCGGCCAGCTCCTGGAGGAGGTGACCGGCACCCCGGCGGAGGAGTACATCACCCGGAACGTCATCGAGCGCGCCGGACTCCGCGACACCGCGTTCCCGGAAGGGACGCGCATCGAGGGACCGCACTCGCGGATGTACGAGGCCTTCTACGGTCTGATCGATCCGCCGCGCGACTACAGCGTCTACAACATGTCGTGGACGGGGACGGGGGCTTCGCTCGTCTCGACCATGGAGGATCTCAACCGCTTCTACGCGGAGTTGCTGGGCGGCAGGATCGTCAGCCGGTCGTCGCTGGCGGAGATGCAGCGCACGGTCCCGGTCCGGGCGCTGGACGGGTCGATGATCGAGTACGGCTTCGGCCTGCGCAAGGTCGGCACGGACTGCGGCACGTTCTGGGGTCACGACGGCACGGTCTGGGGTGCCGGGACGATCTCCCTGACCCGGGCCGACGGCAAGCGGCAGATGTCCGTCGCGGTCAACCTCCAGCGGTGGAACGAGCCGGACTCCTCCGGGGTGCCGCAGCCCCACCCCATCGACGGCGCGCTGTCGACGCTGTACGGGCGGGCGCTGTGCGGCGGTGAGGCGGCGGGGATCACCCCGTAGCCGGGATCACCCCGTAGCCGGGGTGGGCCCGCCTCAGCAGCTCTGAGACGCGCCTTGCTGGGCCCCCGCGCATTCCGGGCACAGCGTCTGCCACTCGACGACCGGCCGGAACAGCATGGGCTGGGTGTGTCTGCCCGCGCACTCCTGTGCACCTTCGAGGCGCGGGGAGAGGCGGGGCGGCCCGGCCGGCGGCCCGGTCGGCGGGGCGGCCACGCGCAGGGGCGGTACGTGACGCAGCAGGTATCTGACCAGCCCGCCGGGCCGGTGTACGGGAGTCCCGGCACCGGGCAGGCCGCGCAGGACGTGCCCGTGGACGTCGGCGGAGGTGTGCCCGGCGGCGAGCCAGCGGGCGACGAGCAGGGCGAGTTCGTCGTGCATGCCGGGCGGGATGTGCCGGAGGGCGGGACCACGACAATCGGCGCCATCTGCGGAAACACCCGCTCGGCCCCGGCGCGGAAGGGGATGCTGCCGAAGATCTTGGCGGCTTCTTCGGCCCGCAGGGGAATGCTGGAGACGAGCTGTTGGGTGGCCCAGAGGCCTCCCTCTCCCTGGACGCGGCGCTCGTGCACGTACCCCTCGGTCTTGAGCTGCCGTTTGGCCTGGTTGAAGGAACGGGCCCCGATCCGGGCGTGCTCGGCGGTCTCGGAGAGGGTCTGGCGGGAGTGCCCGGGGAGGGAGAGCTGCCAGTTGAGGATCCGTGCGGCGTCGGAGTCGAGGCGCGGATGCCGAATGATGTCGTTGGTGATTTGGGTGAAGTCGCGTTCGGGCGCGATAAAGTTGCGGTAGATCACGGTGGAGTCGCATTCCGCTAGTGATTCAGGCCCTCGACGATGGTTCCAGCCATCGACGGGGGCCGTTTTGTTGCGAACGTACCGCACGGCATATGCCCGCAACGACACGCAGAGTGAAGACCGCCCGTACGAGTGAAGTGCGCCGCGAATTCGCACAGTTGCTCGCTGGAGTGAGACCGGTCAACCCGCCCGCCGACGCTTACGGTTGGGCCGACTCCGGCGTACGAGGCTGTCGAGGGCTCCCACGGACGCGCGGACGTGGGCCGGTTCGCGTGGGGTCCTCCCGCCCGCGCACCACCAAGAGAGTTGCCCGTCGACTTCTCGTGGATGCATGCCGATGCCGTGCTCGCCGCACACGGGCCAGGCCTGCCAGAGAAGCTCGATGACGGTGTCCTGCGCGGCTTCGGCTACGACCGCCAGGGCTCCGGCGGGGTCGTCCACCGAGGTCGAGTCCAGCGGATTACCGTGCCATTCGCCGTTGGGGAGGGCTACGTAGACGTTCTCGACCTCGTCCCCGTCCCACGGGGGAAGTCCCATCAGCGCCAGCGGGCCTTGCTCGGGCAGCGTCACCGCGAGGTCCCGGTTGACGAGGGCGAGAGCCTCGTCCCACAGCGGGTACGTGCCCAGCAGGATGCGGCCGGGCTCGGGAGGACCGAAGAACGCTCTCATGAAGCCATCCTGCACGGCGGCAGGCCCTGGGATGAACAGGACGATGGCCGCGACGGCCAGGACGAAGGCGACGGTGGGCAGCCACACGGTGGTTTTGCCCATCAGGACCAAGAACAACTGACGCAGCGCCGGCGGGCGCCGACGCCGCGATGCGCTTGCGTAGGCGTGGCCCGCCCCCGCGCCCGGCCCGCCGGGATGCGGATGCGCCGCCCGGGCCCTTAACTGGGAATTGCGGTCTCGCACGGAAGTAGCGTGACCGGCGAAGGAACATGCCCTGGGCCACGCGATCGGGAGGCTCCAGCACCGGCGGTTGACGGCAGCCAGCCGCACCGCAGCACCGCGTGCCTTCGCAGTCGCTCCCGGACATCTGGAACCGGCCCAGGCCACCGAACCTGATCCCCGTCCCCGCAAGGAGTGCACGTGAGCGACGCGTCGATCGTGACGTTGGACAACTTCGCCCAGGCGGAGACTGCGCACTACTTTCTCAAGCAGTTGGCGAAGGCACCGGTCAACCGGTACTTCCACGACCGGGAGCCGGTGAACGTCGACAGCCAGGTGGTCATCCGGTCGAACGTCGACCTGATCTACTCCTACGCCGTCGTCGACGTCACCAAGGAAGCCACCTTCCACGTCGCCGAGTCGGCGGAATTCCAGGTCGACCAGATCATCGACGAGAACCACTACACCGTCGGAGTGGTCTACCCGGGCGAGACACTGACCGTGCGCAACTCCGACCTGTCGAGCGGCACGCACGTCTACATCGCGGGCCGCACCGCGATCACCGGCGGCCTCGAGCACGCGCAGCAGCTGCAGGACGCTCGGCAGATCAGCGCCGCCACCGACCACCCCTATCAGCCGGCGGACTACGACACCGCCAGCCTGGACGCGGTGCGCGCGACGCTGGAGGCCCGCGCCGCGGAAGCCGATTTCAGCCAGGCGTTCGGGACACCCGAGAGCACGACACCCGACCAGCACACCCTCGGCGCGGCGCTGGGATGGGGCGGGCTGCCACCGGAGCACGCCCAGTACTTCCAAGCCCGCATCACCGCCTCCGGGCACGACGCCTGGACGTTCCCCGTGCCGCCGCTGGACTTCGACCACAACGGCTACTTCTCCGTCATCAAGTACGACAGCAAAGGATGGCTCGACGTCGCCCGGCCCGGACTGTCCGACAAGGAACTGGTCCGCAACGACGACGGCACGATCACCGTGTGGTTCGGCGACGAACGCACCGCAGGGAAACCGAACGTCATCGCCACCACCGAAGGCCAGGATTACTACTTCGGCATGCGCCTGTACCGGCCCAAAGACGTGGACGATACACGGAAGTTCATCGCCGACCTCAAGGCCACGCCCGTGAAGCCCGTGGCCCCGTAGAGTCCGGTCGGCCTCTGGCGCGCACCGCCAGCGGGTGACCGAGCTCGGGATGCGCGGTGGAAGCCAGCTCCTGCGCCGCCGGCTCGGCCGCGGCGTCCAGGACCGGCCGGGCCAGGATCGCTGTGGGCCGGCTCCACACGGATCAGCGCATCGGCGAACAGCGTGTCGAACTCGGCGATGCGCAGCGGCTGCTCCTCGGTGGGCAGCGTGCACGATTGCGGTACCCAGGTCACGGCCGGCCCTGGGACTCCGCTGTTCCGCCACCAGTTGTACGCGGCGCGGGCGGGCGCGGGGTGGGGTACTGGGGGTGGGCGTGCTTCGTGGGCTTCTGGTGGGACCGCCCTCTTTCCGAGAGTCGCAGCTTCCGCCGCCGCGTCAAGGGCAAGTCGGCGGAGCCGATGGCCTACGGCCACCCTTGACCCGGCGGCGGAAGCTGCGCAACAACTCTCGGAGGGCGGTCCGGGGGCCGGGGTCACACCGGGGCCCGGGCATCGGCCGGGGCGCGTGAGTGCCCTCGGGCCGGTGGGTGGGGGCTTGCCCACCGGCCCCAGCCGCTAGCCAAGCCCCCACCCGCCGGCCCGTCGGCCGCTCACGCGGCCGGAGCGATGCCCGGGCCCCCGCGCGGCCACGCCCCCGGCCGCCACACTCGGAAAGAGGGCGGCCGCACCAGAAGCCCACGAAGCAGGCCCACCCCCAGAGCCCCCCCGCTGCTCCCGTCGCCCCCGCCGGCTGTCGGCGCTGTGCTCTGTCTGTCCGGCTACGGGGTGCGGAGCCAAAGGGCGGCGCAGAGTGCGCC
The DNA here is from genome assembly GCF_026343125.1 of Streptomyces sp. NBC_00094. Taxonomy (NCBI): domain Bacteria; kingdom Bacillati; phylum Actinomycetota; class Actinomycetes; order Kitasatosporales; family Streptomycetaceae; genus Streptomyces; species Streptomyces sp. NBC_00094. The sequence continues at coordinate 5,102,482 of NZ_JAPEMB010000001.1, forward strand.
CACGGCGACCGCGATCAGGAAGAGGGCGGCGCGGGCGACGTACTGATGATGCGGACGGCCCCGCGCGGGGTCAGGCTCGCGCGTTCCTCCGGGCTTGCCGACCAGCAATGTTCGACCGCCGCTTCCCAGAGGTATCCGCTGGGGCGCACCAGGGTGAGCAGATTCCCGTGTACGTCCCGTACTTGCCCGGTGAGCGCCCGCTGCGCGTCGGTCACGACGTCGCCGACGCGGTACCTCACGGGGTGGGCCGGGCGGTGCGGAGGAGGGCGGTCAGCCGCTTGGCGCCGCCGAAGCCGATGACCCCGAGCCGTACCGGTGGATGTCTCCGCCGGGCGTGCGCGTCACGTCGCGGTAGAGGCCGTTGGTGGGGAGCCCGGCGGTGTCCATGGCGGCCTTGAGGTCGCGGTACACGCGGGCGGCTTCGGCCTCGGTGACGGGGCGGACGGGGGGTGTGGTGGTGGGCGTACGCATGGAGGTCTCACTTTCTGATGGATCTCCTCCGGAACAACTCCACGATGGCGTGACCAGCCCTACGCTTTGCAGGAGTTGAGTTCCATTGCGCAGGTGAGGAACGGGGCATATGCCAGGAGCGCAAGATCTGGACCCCGGCGACAGCATCGAGCAGTACCTCGGGAATGCCGTCCGCGAGGCGCGGCTGGCGCTGGGGCGAGAGTGGACGCAGGCGTACCTGGCGTCGAAGGTCTTCAGCAGCGGAACCCGGATCTCGGAGATCGAGCGGGGCGAGGAACCCCCGGACCGGGACTTGGCGAAGAAGCTGGAGGTCGTCCTCCAGCTCCCGCCCGACTCGTTGGTGAACCTCGTGAAGATCCTGAGTCAGCAGAGCGTCCGCGACTACGCGAAGACCTAACCTGCGCCGCCAACTCGAAGCCCACGCCATCCACGAGTTCTCGATCGTGGTCCCTGGCCTGCTCCAGACACAGCATCGGCCCGCCGACGGAGCTCACCGACATCCCCGGGTGCCCCGGTCGCGGATGCAGCCGGGTGGTCGTACCCCGATGGGCGGCCAGTTCCGGGAAGAGTGCCTCGACGTCAAGTGGCCGTGGCGGCGTGGTCCTTGTCATGGAAGGACTTTAGAAGTCATCTCCCGGGAGGCCTTCCTTTGCGGCTTGTCGCGACGGCGGTCAGGCCACGGAGTAGAAGCGGATGGCGACTTCGGAGTCGTCGCCGCGGGCGAGGCCGATGAAGAGGGTGCGGGCGAGCCAGAGATGGGCGGGGGCGGCGGTGCGGAAGACGGGGGAGGTTCGGTAGTACACACCTGCCTCGGACACCTGCAGGGCGCCGTCGTGCTGGGCGGGGGCGGTGGGGTCGTCCTCGTGGTAGTAACCGCGGTTGGTGATGTCGATGACTGCGCCGTCATCGGCTTGAAGGAGGTATCGGGCATCGAGCTGGTAGACCCCGCCGCGTCTGTCGCACCAGTCGCCGCCGCCGGCCAGGACAGTGCCGCGCAGGCGGGGGCCATCGACAGTGCCGCCGGTGATGGGGACGTACTCGGTGATTTCGCCGGCACCGTGCCCGATGTGCAGTGAGGGGGCGAGGAAGGCACGGACCTCGAAGGCGAAGTCGAGGGCGGGGGTGAAACCCGGCCCGACGGCGGTCTGCGGCTCTGGGGCAATCACGGCACTCCGTAAGGCTGCGGGGCTGGCGTGGCGGTATGCCGGATCCTAGACACGCCATGCTCAGCCCGGTCAACAGTGTTGACATAGCGTGGCTCTGCACCGTTGCAGCTCAGCGGCCATCGACCCCACAGGGCAGAACCCCCAGACCTCTCCGTCCTGGGCTGGTGCTCCGTACGTTTGAGAAGCCATCTCAATTGGCTCGGCACATCACTGCCTCCCGAATTTCTTGTGGACGGCATGTCGACTGACTCCCAGCTCGGTCGCGATCTCCTGCCGCGACCGGCCCTGGTGGCGCGCACTGGATCGGTCGGCGCCCGCCCCCTCCTGCGCCGCATCCTGCGCCGTCCAGGTTGTCGAGCGGCAGACTGGAATCCCCACCGGTGATCACCGGTCCGACGGTCATCGCCCGGTAAGGGTCCTTACCCCGTCGAGACGGTGACCCATCACCTAGTGACAGGTCGGTCTTCAATCCGTAGGGTGCTGAATATGGATATGCAGACAGTCGTCCTCGGCACGTCCGGCACGACCCCGCAGGACGTCATCGACGTCGCCCGCCACGGCGCCCGCGTCGAGCTGTCGACCGAGGCCGTGCACGCCCTCGCCGCCGCCCGGGCCGTGATCGACGCGCTCGCCGCCAAGCCCGAGCCCGTCTACGGGGTCTCCACCGGCTTCGGCGCGCTCGCCACCCGGCACATCAGCCACGAGCTCCGTGCCCAGCTCCAGCGCAACATCGTCCGCTCGCACGCCGCCGGCATGGGCCCGCGCGTCGAGCGCGAGGTCGTGCGCGCGCTGATGTTCCTGCGGCTCAAGACCGTGGCCTCCGGCCACACCGGCGTCCGCCCCGAGGTCGCGCAGACCATGGCCGACGTCCTCAACGCCGGCATCACCCCGGTCGTCCACGAGTACGGCTCCCTCGGCTGCTCCGGCGACCTCGCCCCGCTCTCCCACTGCGCGCTCGCCCTGATGGGCGAAGGCGACGCCGAGGGCCCCGACGGCGTGCTGAAGCCCGCCGGCGAGCTGCTCGCCGCACACGGCATCGCGCCCGTCGAGCTCAAGGAGAAGGAGGGCCTCGCCCTCCTCAACGGCACCGACGGCATGCTCGGCATGCTGGTCATGGCCCTCGCCGACCTCGACACCCTCTACAAGTCGGCCGACATCACCGCCGCGCTCTCCCTCGAAGCCCTCCTCGGCACCGAGAAGGTCCTCGAACCCGAGCTGCACGCCATCCGCCCGCACCCGGGCCAGGCCGCCGCCGCCGCCAACATGCTGGCCGTGCTCAAGGGCTCCGGCCTCACCGGCCACGCCCTCGCCGGCGAGGCCCCCCGCGTCCAGGACGCCTACTCGGTGCGCTGCGCCCCGCAGGTCGCCGGCGCCGGCCGCGACACCATGGCCCACGCCCGGCTCGTCGCCGAGCGCGAGCTCGCCGCAGCCGTCGACAACCCCGTCGTCCTCTCCGACGGCCGCGTCGCCTCCAACGGCAACTTCCACGGCGCCCCCGTCGCGTACGTCCTCGACTTCCTCGCGATCGCCGCCGCCGACCTCGGCTCGATCGCCGAGCGCCGCACCGACCGCCTCCTCGACAAGAACCGCTCGCACGGACTGCCGCCGTTCCTCGCCGAGGACGCCGGCGTCGACTCGGGCCTGATGATCGCCCAGTACACGCAGGCCGCCCTGGTCAGCGAGATGAAGCGACTGGCCGTCCCGGCCTCCGCCGACTCCATCCCGTCCTCCGCGATGCAGGAGGACCACGTCTCCATGGGCTGGTCCGCCGCCCGCAAGCTGCGCACCGCGATCGGCAACCTCAACCGGATCATCGCGGTCGAGCTGTACGCCGCGACCCGTGGCATCGAGCTCCGTGAGGGCCTCACCCCGGCCCCCGCCTCCCAGGCCGCCATCGACGCGCTGCGCGCGGCCGGCGTCGAGGGCCCCGGCCCGGACCGGTTCCTCGCGCCCGACCTGGCCGCCGCCGACACCTTCGTACGGGAGGGGAAGCTGCTCGCCGCGGTGGAGCCGGTCACCGGCCCGCTGGCGTAACGAGCGACGCGGTACGCGTGAGGGCCCGCCCCCGGATTCCGGGAGCGGGCCCTCACGCACGTACGGAGGACGGGGCGTCAGGACGCCCGGCCACGCCGCGGACGGAGCGTCAGGACGCCCGGCCGCGCCGCTGCATCGCCAGGGCCACGAACCCCGCGCCGACCCCGAGGAACCCCGTCCCGCCGAGCAGGTACGGCGTGGTGTCCGGGTTCCCGGTCTCCGCGAGGCGGGCGTCGCCGCCCGTGCCCGGATCGTCCTCGATGATCCCGACCCCGACCCGCACACCGCCCGGTTCGTCGGTGGCGTTCGCGGACGGTACGAACCACAGGGCGCACAGCAGCGTCCCCGCCGCGGTGGCGGTCAGAAGTGGGCGTCGGGCGGCGGACACGGAAATTTCGATCCCCCTTGCGGAAACCGCGCGTCGGTAGGTGTCCCGATGCTAATGAACACAGCGGGTCGCGGGAAAGCCGAGAGCCCGCCGACCCCTACGCTCCGACTCATGAGTACTTCCGAGACAGCGCGCTATGTACGGCTTCGTGTCGATGTGGTCCTGGAGATCGACGGCCCCGCCGAGCTGACCGAGGCCGCCGAGGGCCGCATCAACGGTGACGAGTTCATGCCCGAGGAGGATCGGGTGCAGGCCCGCGCCGCCGCCCGAGAGGACAGTGCCGAGGCCCTCGCCCATCTCGTCGAGCCCTTCGACCTGATCCGGGACGTCCCCGGGATCGAGATGGTCCAGGCGTCCTGGAGCACCGAGGAGATCGAGTACGACCCCGATGCGTTGGAGTGGGACCTCGGCGAGGAAGATGGGGACGAGGAAGAAGACGACGACGACCGGCCGTAGGGGCGAGGACCAGCCGTAAGGCCGGAAGACACCCTGTTCAAAGGCCTCGGGACACCGTCCCGGGGCCTTTCGCGTGGCCCCGGGAACCGGACGCTCCACCCGTGCGTGTCGATCAGTGGTGTTCCCCACAAACCGCCCGGTTCCGGAACCGGACGGGGTGTCATGGGTATTTAAGTAAGCGTTGGCAGGGAATCGGCGACGATGGAGATGCGTGTGATGACGGACGGCAAGCGCCGCAAGAGCCTGGCGGTCGCGGCCGCGGTGCTCGGCGGCGTATTGGTGCTCTCGGCGTGCAACGACGGCGAAAAGGGCGGCAGCGCCTCCGGTTCCGCGACGCCACAGTCCCAGGCCCAGGTCGACGAGGCGGCGGAGGCGGCGAAGACGTCGAAGGCGCAGATCACCATCGCGCCCAAGGGCGGCGCGCAGAACGTGTCCATCAACAACGACGCCAAGGTCACCGTCACCGACGGCAAGCTCACCGAGGTCACCTTGACCTCCGCCGAAGGCACGAAGGTCAAGGGCGAGATAGCGGCCGACGGCCTCAGCTGGAAGCCGAGCGAGCAGCTCGAGCGCGCCACGGTCTACAAGATCGCGGCCACCGCCACGGACACGGACGGCCTGGAGGCCCACGAGAACTCGTCCTTCACGACGGTCTCGAAGGCCAACAGCTTCATCGGGAACTTCACCCCCGAGGACGGCTCGACCGTCGGCGTCGGCATGCCCGTCTCGATCAACTTCAACAAGGCGATCACCGACAAGGCGGCCGTCCAGGGCGGCATCACCGTCACCTCCAGCACCGGACAGGAGGTCGTCGGGCACTGGTTCAACGCCCAGCGCCTCGACTTCCGCCCCGACGACTACTGGACCGAGGGCTCGACCGTCACGCTCAAGCTGGACCTCGACGGCGTCGAGGGCGCCGACGGCGTCTTCGGCGTCCAGCAGAAGACCGTCACCTTCAAGATCGGCCGCAACCAGGTCTCCACCGTCGACGTCGCCACCAAGACCATGACGGTCACCCAGGACGGCAAGACGATCAAGACCATCCCGATCTCCGCCGGCTCCCCGGAGAACCCGACCTACAACGGTCAGATGGTGATCTCCGAGAAGTTCAAGGAGACCCGGATGAACGGCGCCACCGTCGGCTTCACCGACGACGACGGCAAGGGCGAGTACGACATCAAGGACGTGCCGCACGCCATGCGCCTGTCGACGTCCGGCACCTTCATCCACGGCAACTACTGGGGCGCGGACTCGATCTTCGGCTCGGCCAACACCAGCCACGGCTGCGTCGGCCTGAACGACGCCAAGGGCGCCGGCGACCCGAACCAGCAGGCCGCCTGGCTCTTCGACCACTCGATCGTCGGTGACGTCGTGATCGTCAAGAACTCCAAGGACAAGACGATCGCCCCCGACAACGGCCTCAACGGCTGGAACATGAGCTGGGCGGACTGGAAGGCCGGCTCGGCGGTCTGATCCGCACCCCGGTCGTACGCGAAAGGGCCCCCTCCACGAGGAGGGGGCCCTTTGCGCTACGACCGCCCCTGCCCGCCGCTACGCCTTCCGTACGTCGGAGGGCTCGTCCACACCCCACTGCGCGAGCAGCCGCAGCGCGTCCGCCGAGGCCGACCCCGGCTCCGCGTGGTACGTCACCAGCACCAGGTCGGGATCGTCCCCGGCCACCTTCAGCGACTCGTACGACAGCGTCATCTCACCCACCAGCGGATGCCGCAGCCGCTTCGTGCCGTGCCCCTTGTCGGTCACCGTGTGCGCCGCCCACAGCGAGCGGAACTCCTCGCTCTTCACCGACAGCTCGCCCACGAGCGCGAGCAGCTGCGGATCGTCCGGATAGCAGCCCGCGTACAGCCGCAGCACGCTCACGACCTCGATCGCCTTGCACTCCCAGTCGATGTACAGGTCGCGCGCGTTCGGATCACGGAAGATCATCCGGGCCATGTTCCGCTCGTCCGGCTCCCACGCCGCGAAGTCACCGAGCAGCGCCCGCGCCATCCGGTTCCAGGCCAGGATGTCGAGACGGCGACCCAGGACGAAGGCCGGCACCCCGTCCATCGAGTCGAGAAGGTGCGCGAGCCCCGGCCGGACCCGCTGCGGACGCGCGATCGCCGCCCGCTGCCGCTTCTTCACCGTCGGCTTCGCCAGATGCGTCAGATGCGCCCGCTCGGTGTCGCTGAGCCGCAGCGCCCGCGCGATCGCGTCCAGCACCTCCATGGACACGTTCCGGCCGTTGCCCTGTTCGAGACGCGTGTAGTACGCCACCGACACCCCGGCCAGCTGCGCCAGCTCCTCCCGGCGCAGCCCCGGGACGCGCCGGTGCCGCCCGAACTCGGGCAACCCCACGTCCTGCGGCTTCAGCCGGGCCCGCCGGGAGCGGAGGAATTCGCTGAGTTCGGCACTGAGGTCCATACGACCCCATTATCGGCGCGGAGACGGGCGGACGGACGGACGTTCCTGACCCTGCCAGTGGTAGGCACGCCGGACGTAGGCAGAACAGGTGCCTGGGTGATGTCCGAGACCTCGGGCAGTCTGGGACCCATGACCACGAACGTCACCACCGTCCCCGCCTACGCCGCCCCCTCCGCGAACGCTCCGCTGGAGCGCACCACCGTGCCGCGCCGCCCCGTCGGCGAGCACGACGTCCTCATCGAGATCAAGTACTCCGGCATCTGCCACTCCGACATCCACCAGGCGCGCGACGGCTGGGGCGAGGGCATCTTCCCGATGGTCCCCGGCCACGAGATCGCCGGCATCGTCACGGAGGCCGGCCCGGGGGTCAGCCGCTTCCGGGTCGGTGACCGGGTCGGCGTCGGCTGCTTCGTCGACTCCTGCCGGGAGTGCGCGTACTGCCTGCAGGGCCTGGAGCAGTACTGCACGCAGGGCGGGACGGGGACGTACAACGCGCTCGACAAGAACGGCGAGCCGACCTACGGCGGCTACTCCACCCACATCGTCGTCGACGAGAACTACACCCTGCGCATCCCCGAGGGCATCGGCCTCGACGAGGCCGCGCCCTTGCTCTGCGCGGGCATCACGCTCTACTCGCCGCTCGCCCACTGGCAGGCGGGCCCGGGCAAGAAGGTCGCGATCGTCGGCCTCGGCGGCCTCGGCCACATGGGCGTCAAGATCGCCCACGCGCTCGGCGCCGAGGTGACCGTGCTCAGCCAGTCGCTGAAGAAGCAGGAGGACGGGCTGAAGCTGGGCGCGGACCACTTCCACGCGACGAGCGACCCGGAGACCTTCACCCGGCTCGCCGGCACCTTCGACCTGATCATCTCCACCGTCTCCGCACCGCTGGACTTCGGCGCCTACCTGAGCCTGGTCAAGACGGACGGCGCCCTGATCAACGTCGGCGCCCCCGAGGAGCCCGTCGCGCTCAACCTCTTCTCCCTCATCGGCGGCCGCAAGACCCTGGCCGGCTCGATGATCGGCGGCATAGCCGAGACGCAGGAGATGCTCGACTTCTGCGCCGAGCACGGCCTGGGCGCCGAGATCGAGGTCATCGGCGCGGACCGGATCAACGAGGCGTACGAGCGGGTCATCGCGAGCGACGTCCGCTACCGCTTCGTGATCGACGCGTCGACGATCTGACCCCTGCGTCCGGAGTCCCGGGGCATGACGTCAGGGGTAATCGACCCGCGCGCCGTGCCCCGGCAGGCTGGTCCCATGACCGCATACGCGATGGCCAACCTGCACCCGAAGCCCGTCCTCGACGAGGAGGTCTTCACCTACATGGAGCGCATCCAGGCCACCCTGGACCCCTTCGGCGGCCGCTTCCTCGTCCACGGCGCCCCCGACCGCGAGGTAGTGGAGGGCGCCTGGCCCGGCCGCCTCGTACTCCTCGGCTTCCCGACGTACGAGAACGCCAAGGCCTGGTACGCCTCCGAGGCGTACCAGGCCCTCATCCCGCTCCGCGCCCGCCACATCCCGGGGGACGTCCTCCTGATCGACGGCGTCCCCGAGAACTACGACCCGGCGGCGACGGCGGCCCTGCTGCGCGGGGCGGCGACCGACCAGGTCCGGTAGTCCGGCAGTTCTATTCCAGGTACTGCTGACTACACCAGTTCTCTTTGCGTAGCATTACTGATGCTCTTCGCAAAGGGGTGGGAAATGGACGAAGCGACGCCGGTGATCCCGGTGGTCTCGTACGCGCGTATCTCCGCCGACACGGCCAGAGATGGTCACGGTGTCGAGGACCAGCACAAGGTCAACGAGGAGACGGCGGCCCGCCTCGGCTGGACGATCGTGCGCCGCTACACCGACAACGACTTGTCGGCGGCCAAGGCGGCGGTGGTGCGCCCGGACTTCGAGGCCATGGTGAAGGTGCTCAAGTCGGGACACATGCCGGACGGGCAGCCCGTGCGCGGCGTCATCGTGGTCGCGGACGACCGGCTCACACGCAGGGCGGGCGATTACGAGCGGTTCGTGGACGCGCTCACGTACGAGGAGGGGCGGCTGTACGCAGACGCCAAGGGGTCGAAGAACCTCTACAGCGAGGATGTGGAGTCCATGGGGCTCTTCGGCGTCGTCATCTCCAAGATGGAGGTGCGCAAGATGCAGCGGCGTGCGCGCCGCTCGCACCGCGCTCGCGCCGAGCTGGGCATCCCGGTGGGCGGAAAGCGCCCGTTCGGCTGGAAGGGCGACAAACTCACCCTGGAGCCCGAGGAGGCAGCGTGGCTGGCGAAGGCCGCCCGTGAGGTGATCGCCGGCAAGTCGCTTCACTCGATCCTGCGTGAGTGGCAGGAGGCCGGCGTCCGCACGATCAACGACAAGGAGTGGGCGAGCCGCTCGCTCAAGCTCGCCTTGTGGAACCCGCGCCTCTGCGGCTGGCGGAAACACCATGGCGAGCTGGTGCGCGACGTCAACGGCGTGCCTGTCGTCGGTCTCTGGGAGCCCGTCATCACGCCCAAGGAGTGGATGGCCATCGACGCTGTCTTCTCGGCCCGTATCGGCCCCAACGTCAAGGCTGACGGGACGGTCACGGACTACCGCACCCCGTCGTACCTACTGACGGGAATCCTTCGGTGTGGAAAGCCGGGTTCGGACGGCCGGATCTGTGACTCGCCCCTCCGGGCGACCGCGCGGGCGGACCTCTCCGGGGGGTACCTCTACCAGTGCCCCAGTAAAGAAATGGGCGGATGCGGGGGCATCGGGCGTAACGGCGCCAAGATCGACGAATTCATCGGGGAGGCCGTGCTCGCGAAGCTGGAAGAGAGGGCGGCCAGGGCGACGTGCACCGACGAGAAGTGGGGAGGGGAAGAAGAGCTGGACCGCCTGATGACCAAGCAGCGCAAGTTGCTCCAGGCATGGCAGGAAGACCAGGTCTCGGATGAGCTCTTCTTTCCCGAGAACCGGAATATGGAAGCGCGCGTCAAGGAACTCCGTGCGGACAGGGCGCGTCACGCCCTGAGCCGGCAGCGGGCCGCCGAAGTCACTGGCGACGTACGCGAACACTGGACTTCGGGACGACTGGACCTGACCCAGAAGCGTGCGCTGATCCGGGAAGTGCTGCACGCGGTGATCGTGCTGCCGGTGGGGGGCGGAGGCCGCCGCCCGTTCAATCCTGACCTGCTGGTCCCGAAGTGGCGGGACTGAAGGGGGAGGCGAAACGGAAAGAGGCACCAGCCATCTGGCTGGCGCCCCCTAGTCCCGAGTGCATCGTCCGGCGCGTATGTACCGCGGAACGTGAGGCCGACGGGCGGACCCGTCGGCCGGCGTTCTCGCCACGGCCGCGCCGGCAGCTCGGGGATCAGGTCAGGGTCACTTGCCGTCGGCCGGAGCGACACCGATCGGGCAAGAAACGCCAGTCCCACCGATCCCGCAGTAGCCGTCGACGTTGCGGTCAAGATACTGCTGGTGATACGCCTCCGCCGGATAGAACGGGCGGTCCTCGTCGGCCGGGAGGACGTGGGTGGTGATCTCGCCGTAGCCGGAGCCCGTCAGGACCTTCTGGTAGGCCGCGCGGGAGGCTTCGGCCTTCGTGGCCTGGTCCGGCGTGTGGGTGTAGATCGCCGAGCGGTACTGGGTGCCCACGTCGTTGCCCTGGCGGAAGCCCTGGGTCGGGTCGTGGGACTCCCAGAAGAGCTTCAGGAGGGACTCGTACGAGACCTTCGACGGGTCGAAGACGACCCGGACGGCCTCGGTGTGACCGGTCAGGCCGGAGCACACCTCCTCGTACACCGGGTTCGGCGTGATGCCGCCCTGGTAGCCGACGAGCGTCGTCCAGACGCCCTCGGTCTGCCAGAACTTGCGCTCGGCGCCCCAGAAGCAGCCCAGCGCGAAGTCGGCGGCCTCCAGGCCCTCCGGGTAGGGGCCGAGGAGCGGGTTGCCGAGGACCGTGTGGCGCTCCGGGACGGAGAACTCCGGCTCCGGGCGGCCGCGCAGGGCCTGCTCGGGGGTGGGGAGGACGGGGGTGCGGGACAGGAACATGCTGCATCTCTCCTCGACGGTCGGCGCTTACGCACAACAAGGGAGGGCCGGGAGGGATTCCCCCTCCCGGCCCTCCCCGATGCCGAGCACCGATGCCGAGCTCCGAAAGCCGAGCCCCGAAAGCCGACGCGCAGGCCTCAGCGCGGCAGCGTCACCGGGCTGCCGCCGTTCGCCTCGTACCCCGCCACCGCCAGGTTCCGGAAGACCGTGTACTCCGCCGCCGGGTCCGCGCTCAGCGTCCACGGCACCGCGCCCACGTGCCCGTCGACCCGCACGAGCTGGTGCATGGCCTCGGCCCACCGCTCGCCGCGCACCAGGAACCAGATCAGCAGGTGGCGGACGTGCGCGAGCATCGGGTCGTCGGCCCGGGCCGAGTGGACCGCGTACAGCGCGCCCTCCGTCGCCTTGCTCACCACGGCCGTACGGAAGAAGTCCTGCACCAGCACCACGTCCGGCACGTGCTCGTACACCGCGAACAGGGGCAGCGCCGCGAGCAGCGAGCCCCGCGGGGCGCGCGCCGCGGCCGTCGTCGCGAAGTGGTCGGCCTCCTCGCGCGAACCGTGCCACTTCTCGCACCAGTAGTGCAGGGCCGCCAGATGCGCCCCCATGTGCTGCGGCGCCCGGTCGATGACCTTCGCCCACACCTGGTCGAACTGTTCGTGGCTGTAACCGAGGCCGCGCGCCACGGCCAGCTGCGTGATGTACGGGACGGGGTCGCCGGGCGCGAGCAGCGCCGCCTCGTCGGTGACCTTCCGGGCCTCCTCCAGGATGATCCGGAAGTCGTCGGTCCCGGCCGACGACGAGCGCCACGCCTGCTGCACCAGGAACTCGGCGTGCACGGCCGCGGCACCCGGGTCCTTCGGCGCCTCCGCCCGCCAGGCCCGCAGCCACGCCCCGCCCACGCCGGGCCGCTCCTGCAGTTCGAGGGAGGCGGCGCCCGCGAAGGCCTGGACGCGCTGCCAGCGCGTCTCGCTCTCCTTGTCGGTGTCGCCGAGCAGCCGCGAGGCCGCCCGCCAGTCCTGGGTGGCCTGGACGACGTCCAGGACGTGGAGGAGGTCGTCGTCGGCGCCGGGGAGCCGTACGTCCTGCTCCTCCTGCCGTGCGAAGCCGTACGCCTCCGGGTCCGCCGCGTCCGGTGCGCCGGGCGCGACCTGCCGGATCCCTCCGCCGCCGCGGCGGCGCAGCACGTAGGGGCCGAGGACGCCGAACAGCAGCCCCAGCGCGATCAGGAACCAGAGAATCTCCATGTGTCCATTGTCCAGGACACCCGGTGAGACCAACGAGGCGGCGGGGGGCGCTCAGTACTACGCTCCTGACCCATGAGCGACCAGCACTCTCACCAGAGCTTCGAGACCCGCGCGATCCACGCGGGCAACACCGCCGACCCGCTGACCGGCGCGGTCGTCCCGCCCATCTACCAGGTGTCCACCTACAAGCAGGACGGCGTGGGCGGGCTGCGCGGCGGATACGAGTACAGCCGCAGCGCCAACCCGACCCGTACGGCCCTTGAGGAGAACCTGGCGGCCCTGGAGGGCGGTCGGCGCGGTCTCGCCTTCGCCTCCGGCCTGGCCGCCGAGGACTGCCTGCTGCGCACGCTCCTCGCGCCCGGCGACCACGTGGTCATCCCGAACGACGCCTACGGCGGCACGTTCCGGCTCTTCGCCAAGGTCGTGCAGCGCTGGGGCGTGGACTTCTCGGTGGCGGACACCTCCGACGTCGACGCGGTACGGGACGCCGTCAACGACCGTACGAAGCTGATCTGGGTCGAGACCCCGTCGAACCCGCTCCTCGGCATCACCGACATCGAGGCGGTCGCGGGCGTCGCCCGCCAGGCCGGCGTGAAGCTCGTCGTCGACAACACCTTCGCCTCGCCCTACCTCCAGCAGCCGCTGGCGCTCGGCGCGGACGTCGTCGTGCACTCGCTCACCAAGTACATGGGCGGGCACTCGGACGTCGTCGGCGGCGCCCTCGTCACGGCCGACGAGGCGCTGGGCGAGGAGCTCGCCTACCACCAGAACGCGATGGGCGCGGTCGCCGGGCCCTTCGACTCGTGGATCGTGCTGCGCGGCATCAAGACCCTCGCGGTGCGCATGGACCGGCACAGCGAGAACGCGTCGAAGATCGTCGAGATGCTGACCCAGCACCCGAAGGTCACCCAGGTCCTCTACCCGGGCCTGCCGGAGCACCCGGGGCACGAGGTCGCGGCCAAGCAGATGCGCGGCTTCGGCGGCATGATCTCCTTCCGCGTGCAGGGCGGCGAGGAGGCGGCGGTCGAGGTCTGCAACCGCGCGCAGCTCTTCACCCTCGGTGAGTCGCTGGGCGGCGTCGAGTCCCTCATCGAGCACCCGGGCCGTATGACGCACGCGAGCGTCGTCGGCTCCGCCCTGGAGGTCCCGGCCGACCTGGTCCGTCTGTCGGTGGGCATCGAGAACGTCGAGGACCTGCTCGCGGACCTGCGCCAGGCCCTGGGCTAGTCGCCACCGGTCGGAGGGCCCGGGCGCCGCACGCGGGTGGCGCCCGGGCCCTCCGTCGCTCAGGTCCCGGGCAGCGCGTCCTTCAGCTCGGCCCGTACCTCCGCGCGGAGCTCGGGTGAATCCGTGTGCTCGTGGACGGAGACCATGTGCTCGGCGGCCGCCCGGACCACCTCTTCCTCTTCGCCCGAGATGTAGAGCGAACAGCCCGAGACGCTCGGGGTGTCCCGGCAGTCGGTTGCTTTCCTGGCCATGTCGACCTCCAGTCGGCCCCCACTCCAGGCTAGGCCGGACTTCACCACCCTTCGAGCGGTGGCGTCGTCCGCGTGGGCGGGACCTCCCACGGCCGCTCCGCCGACGCCCACACCGTGAACGCGAGCGCGGCGAGGACGAAGAGGGTCCACAGCACCCGGCGCGCCACCCGGTCGCGGCGGGCCCGCCGGGCCCCGAGTGCCTCGGCCCGTACGGCGAGGTCCGCGGGAACCGGCGGGTGCGGGGTGTCCATCATCCGCCGGACCGCCGCCTCCTTGTCCTCGTGCCGGGTCACGCGGCGCGCTCCCGGCCCGGGGCCCGACCGGGCCCCGGGGAGGTCCCCGTGGAGCGCGCCGAGGCCCGGAGCGCGGCGACCGAGCGCGCGCAGACCGCGCGGACGCGCGCCTCGGAGAGTCCGAGCAGCGCCGCGACCTGTTCCTCGGCCACGCCTTCGTACAGCCGCAGCACGACCACGAGGCGTTCCTGCGGGCCGAGCGCGGCGAGCGGGCCCCGGCCGCCGTGGTACCGCCAGGCCGTGCGGGCGAAGCGGGCGGCGAGGTCGCGGCGCGTGAGCTCGTACGGGTCCTCGTCGCGCAACCGCGTCCACACCGCGTAGGTATGGGCGAGGGCTGCGGTCAACAGGGCCCGGGCGTACGGGTTCGCGGTACGGGACTCGGCGGTCAGCAGGGTCGCGGCATGCAGGAGCCGTCCTGCCGCCCCGGCCACGAACGCCTCGAACTCCCGGGCCCGGTAGGTGTGTTCACCGCCCGGTCCACCACCCGATCCGCTGCCCGGTCCGCTGCCTCCGCTGCCCGTGCCGTTTCCTGAGTCGATCCGACGCTCTCGCACCTCCTCATGGGAGGGCAGCGGGAGCCCGGGGTCAAGAGGTCGGCGCGGACTCCGTCGCCGTGCCTCCGGAAGCTGTCACCGGATGTCCCGCGTGCGCCGACTGCCGTGCGGACAGGGCGGTGTTGAAGCGGGTGAGCAGGGTGCAGAAGGACTCGCGCTCGTCCTGCGTCCAGCCGTCCGTCACCTCCGCCATCAGCTCGCGGCGCGAGGAGCGGACCTCCTCCAGGCGGGCCAGGCCGCGTGGTGACAGCTGGAGGACGACCGCGCGCCCGTCCTCCGGGTGCGAAGTGCGCTTGACCAGACCGGTGTCGACGAGCGGGGCGACCTGTCGCGTGACCGTGGACGAGTCGATCCCCATGCCGGCCGCGAGCGCCTTGACGCCCATCGGGCCTTCCTGGTCGAGCCTGTTGAGGAGGAGATAGGCGGCCCGGTCCATGGAGTTGCGCAGCTGTCCCGTGCCGCCGAGGCGGGTCTGCTCGGCCCGGCGGGCGAAGACGGCCACCTGGTGCTGGAGGGCATCGAGGAGACCGGGGTCGAGCTCAGTCGTCATGTCCTGAGATGTGGGCATGGCTGTGGGTCTCTCTCGTGCGGGGGTCGGTTGGTGGGGGACAGAGTACGCGGCCCCGCCGGGGTCCGTACCGGGGCTGCGCAAACCGGGTTCGACGCCCGCTCGCCGAGCGGCCACGAGGGCCGTGAGCTGCGAGACTTGCTGTCATGACCTTCCGTACGCGAGACCCCTTGCACCACCTCATGCTGGACGACGTGCGCGGGGCGCAGAAGATGCTGTCCGGGGTGGCCCGGGTGACCGCGATGGAGGGCAGCCGTCACCTGTCGTCGCTGGTGGGGGCGCCGGTCCACCTCAAGTGCGAGAACCTCCAGCGGACGGGTTCCTTCAAGCTGCGCGGGGCGTACGTCCGGATCGCCGGGCTGCGGCCCGAGGAGCGGGCCGCCGGGGTCGTCGCCGCCTCCGCGGGCAACCACGCGCAGGGCGTCGCGCTCGCCTCGAAGCTGCTCGGTGTGCACGCGACGGTCTTCATGCCGGTCGGCGCCCCGCTGCCGAAGGTCGCGGCGACCCGGGAGTACGGCGCCGAGGTCCGGATGTACGGCCATGTCGTCGACGAGACGCTGGCGGCGGCGGAGGAGTACGCGCGGGAGACGGGCGCGGTCTTCATCCACCCCTTCGACCACCCCGACATCATCGCCGGACAGGGCACGGTCGGCCTGGAGATCCTGGAGCAGTGCCCGGAGGTCCGGACGATCCTGGTGGGCATCGGCGGCGGTGGCCTCGCGGCCGGCGTGGGGCTCGCGGTGAAGTCGCTGCGCCCGGACGTGAAGGTGATCGGCGTGCAGGCGGAGGGCGCGGCCGCCTACCCGCCCTCGCTGGCGGCCGGACACCCGGTGGTGATCGAGTCGCCGGTGACCATGGCGGACGGGATCAAGGTGGGGCGTCCGGGCGACGTGCCGTTCGCCCTGGTCCGGGAGTACGTCGACGAGGTCCGTACCGTCTCCGAGGACGACCTGTCCTCGGCGCTGCTGCTCTGCCTCGAACGGGCGAAGCTGGTCGTCGAGCCGGCCGGCGCGAGCCCGGTGGCGGCCATCCTCGCCGACCCGAGGGCCTTCCAGGGGCCCGTGGTGGCGATCCTGTCGGGCGGGAACGTCGACCCGCTGCTCCTCCAGCGGATCCTGCGGCACGGCATGGCCGCCGGGGGCCGCTATCTGAGCCTGCGGCTGCGGGTGACGGACCGGCCGGGGGCGCTCGCGACGCTCCTCGCGGTCCTCACGGTCGTCGACGCGAACGTCCTCGACGTGAGCCATGTGCGGACGGATCCGCGCCTCGGTCTGACGGAGGCGGAGGTCGAACTGCACCTGGAGACGAAGGGACCCGAGCACTGCCGGGAGGTGGAGGAGGCGCTGCGGGACGCGGGCTACACGGTCCTCGGCTGACGCGCGCCGCCTTGGTGGAGCCGTACCGCCCGGGCGAGCGTGGCCCCCAGACCGCCGAGCAGGGCGCCGGCCACGACCAGGCCGAGGGGCCGGACGAGGGGCCGGACGAGGGGCCGGACGAGGGGCCGGACGAGGCCCGGCGGGACGAGGTCCGCCCGCCCGGGCCCACGGCGGTTCCGCGCCGCCCCAGGGTGGCGCGGGCCGGGTGCCGGGACGCCGTCCCGCCCGGTCCCGGCCGACTCATGGGCGAGCGAGTGTTCCAGACGGAGCAGGAGCGGACGGGGGTCCTGCCCGGAGGCCGCGGCGAACTGCTCGACCGCGACCCGGGTCGGCAACTGCTTCTGGTTGAGGAACCGTTCCCAGGAGGAGCGGCTGTAGTGCGTGCGCTGTGCGAGCTTGCCGTAGCTGAGGTCCGTGTCGACCTTGATCCGGCGCATCTCGGCCGCCAGCTCCGCCCACGGCGTCGCCTCGCCGCCGACGTACCCCAGGTCACCGTTCGCAGCCATCCCCGTCTCCCCCGTCAGTCGTACCCGTTGCCAGGAACCACAGCCTCGCGCGGAGGTCCAACAGCGCTCCAACGAAACGCCAACGGGCGGGCGGAAGGGTAGGGGGGACGACGTGTTCCCGACACCCTCCCGCGTCCCAGGGACGCCGGCCCACGGCCACGCGGGACACCGGCCGCCGAAGCCGGGCGGACCGTCCACCCCGCCCATGATCATGTGGCGCGGGTCACACATTCACTGGGCGAGGCCCGCCCGACAAACCTAGGATCGGTAGGAAACGCCCGAATCTCTCCGGGAGAATCCCTATGCCAGGCGCGATCTACGCCGAGGGTCTGGTGAAGACCTTCGGTGACGTACGAGCTCTGGACGGCGTCGACCTCGACGTACCCGAAGGCACGGTCCTGGGCCTGCTCGGCCCGAACGGCGCGGGGAAGACCACCGCCGTGCGCGTGCTGACGACCCTCCTCCAGCCCGACAGCGGCCGAGCGGTCGTCGCCGGGGTCGACGTCCTCAAGCATCCCGAACAGGTCCGCCGCTCGATCGGCCTCTCCGGCCAGTTCGCCGCGGTCGACGAGTACCTCACCGGTCGCGAGAACCTCCAGATGGTCGGTCAGCTCTACCAGATGAAGGCCAGGGAGGCGAAGGTACGGGCCGGCGAACTCCTCGAACGCTTCAACCTCGCGGACGCCGCCGACCGCACCGCCAAGACGTACTCGGGAGGCATGCGCCGCCGCCTCGACCTCGCGGCGGCCCTCGTCGTCTCCCCGCCGGTCATGTTCATGGACGAGCCGACGACCGGTCTCGACCCCCGCAACCGGCAGGCCCTGTGGGAGGTCGTCAAGGAACTCGTCGCGGGCGGTACGACCCTGCTCCTCACCACCCAGTACCTGGAGGAGGCCGACCACCTCGCCCACGACATCTGCGTCGTCGACCACGGCAAGGTCATCGCCCGCGGCACCTCCGACCAGCTCAAGGCCCAGACGGGCGGCGAGCGCGTCGAGGTCGTCGTCCACGAGCCCGGAATGATCACGGGCGCGCGCGACGTCCTGGCCCGCTACGGCATCGCCGGCAGAGGGGTCGCCGAGGTCTCCGTCGAGCAGCACACCCGCAGGCTCACCGTCCCCGTCACCGGCGGCGCCAAGCTGCTCGCCGAGGTCATCCGCGACCTGGACGCCGTCGGCGTCGAGATCGACGACATCGGTCTGCGCCGCCCCACCCTCGACGACGTCTTCATCTCCCTGACCGGCCACGCGGCCGCGCTCACGGAGGAGGAGAACGGCGGACCCGCCGACAAGGACGGCCGAGGCCGCACGCGTACGAAGGAGGTGTCGAAGTGAGCAGCATGAACGATTCCCTGGTCATCGCCCGCAGGAACCTGATCCGCATGACCAGGATTCCCGAGATGATCCTGTTCGGGCTCGTGCAGCCGGTGATGTTCGTGGTCCTCTTCACGTACGTCTTCGGCGGCTCCATGAGCATCGGCGGCAGCACCGACCCGGACGTCTACAAGAACTTCCTGATGGCGGGCATCTTCGCGCAGACGGTCACCTTCGCCACGGCCGGCGCGGGCGCGGGCATCGCGGACGACATGCACAAGGGCCTCATCGACCGCTTCCGCTCCCTGCCGATGGCCCGGGGCGCGGTCCTCACCGGCCGTACCCTCGCCGACCTCGTACAGACGGCGCTGACCCTGATGGTCCTCGCGATCGTCGCGCTGCTCATCGGCTGGCGCCCGGGATACGCGGAGCCGACCAACTTCGCCAAGGTCATGGCCGGCTTCGGCCTGCTCCTGCTCCTCGGCTACGCCTTCACCTGGATCGGCGCGCTGATCGGCCTCTCGGTCCGCACCCCGGAGGCGGCGACGTCCGGCGGTCTGATCTGGCTCTTCCCGGTCACGTTCATCTCGAACGCCTTCGTGGACTCCAGCCAGATGCCGTCCTGGCTCCAGCCCATCGCCGAGTGGAACCCGTTCAGCGCCACCGTCCAGGCGTGCCGCAAGCTCTTCGGCGACCCGGGCGTCTCGCCGTCGGACGCCTGGCCGATGCAGAACCCGGTCTGGGCGTCGCTGATCTACTCGATCCTGATCGTCGCGCTCTTCCGCACGCTCTCGGTCCGCAAGTACCGCCGGGCGGACGGCTGACACCGGCCGGAGGTCACGGCAGATAGCCGGAGACGACCAGGCCGTCGGGGAGGGTGAGGAAGACCGCCCCTCCGGCGGCCAGCGCGTCTCCGGACGTCTGCGCCGTGACGCTGTCGGGCAGATTGGGCCGGTACTCCTCCACGTCGTCCCCGCCCCCGGGGCCGGAGGCCGGGTAGGAGACCACGCGCTCCTTGCTGCTGGTCACGACCCGGTCGCCCACGAGGTAGACGCGGTCCGCGGACTCTCCCGCCTCCCACCACCGCTCGCGCCCGCTCTCCAGGTCGTACGTGACGACCGTGCCGCCCCCGCTGACGACGGCGACCAGCCCGTCCGCGTTCACGGCCGGCCCGGCCGAGACCTCGGTGCCCAGGGTGCGGCGCAGCCGGAGCGTCGCAGGGTCGAGGACGCCGACGGTGCCGTCCTGCCGGTGCGTGCAGAGCACGCTGCCGCTCTTCTCGTGGACGACGAACCCGCCGCAGCTCTCCTTGCCGCGCGCCGCCTCCTTGCCCGTACGGGCGTCCAGGGCCACCGGCACGACACCGAGCGGGACGTAGACCCGCCCCGCCGCCGCGACCGGCTGCTCCGGCAGGGCGTCGAGCGGGGTCTGCCACAGCTTCTCGCCGTCGGCGAGCCGCACGGCGGTGACCAGGCCCGTCCGCTCGTCGCGCATGTTGACGTACGAGGAGTAGAGGACCCCGTCCAGCAGGTCGGTGCCCTTCACGGCCCAGTCGGCCCCGGGCCCCGGGATCCTGCCGCGCTCCTTCCCGTCACCGAGCCCGTACGAGACGACCCCGTCCGGCCCCGTCACGTACGCGGTGTCGCCGACGACCGCCGGGTACTGGGCGCCGCTGCGCAGCCCCTCGCCCCGGCCCGGCACCTTCCACAGCTGCTTGCCGTCCGCCGCGCTCAGCCCGGTGACCGCGCCGCCGGACCCGGGGCAGACGAGGACCTTCGGGGAGAGTGCGCAGGTTCCGATGCCCGTCTCCACCTCGGCCGTCCAGGGCGACCAGCCCGCCGGCCGGGAGGAGCGCTCCGTACCGGCCGCGCCGAAGTCGTTGGTACGGCCCGTGCCGCCGTACGGCAGGACGACCCGGCTCAGCGTGGCCGGAGCCGGATCCTCCGACGAGCCGGGTGTGGTGGGCGCCCCCGCGACCCCACCCGCGGACCCGCCGGACCCACCGGACCCACCGGACCCACCGGAATCGTCGGTCCGGTTCAGCAGCACCACCCCCGCCGTCGCGAGCACGGCCACCACCACCGCGCCCGCCACGACCGCGCCCCACGGCCGACGGCGCGGCTCCACGGGCGCGGCGGCCGGAGCGGCAGGCCGGTCCGTCATCGCGGTGGGGGAGTACGGCACGACCGGGCCGAGCGTCGGCAGGTCCGCGACGCCCGCACCGGAGGACGCCGCCTCCCCGACGCTCCGCGCGGCCTCCCCGTACTCGGCGAGCAGCGACAACACCCCACCGGGCCAAGGGAATACGGCGGACCGCTCACCGCCCTCGTCGAGCAGCGACGCCAACTCCCCGGCCGAGGGCCGCTCCGTCGGGTCGAGCCGCAGGCAGCGCTCCACCACGGGCCGTAGCTCCGGCGGAACCCCGGACAGTTCGGCGTCGGCCCGGGTGATCCGATAGATCACCGCGGCCATCTCCTCGTCGTGGAACGGCCCGTGGCCGCTCGCCGCGAACGCGAGCACCGCGCCCAGGCAGAACACGTCCGACGCGGGGACCACCGCCCGGCTGCCCACCAGGTGCTCCGGCGACATGAACCCGGGGGAGCCGACGACCAGGCCGGTCGAGGTGAGGGCCGTCGCCTCGAAGGCCTGGGCGATGCCGAAGTCGATCAGCTTGGGCCCGGCCGCGCCGAGCAGGACGTTCGCGGGCTTCAGGTCCCGGTGCAGCACCTCCACCCCGTGGACGTCCGCGAGCGCCCGGGCGAGCGCGCCCCCCAGGGCCCGTACGGCCGCGACGGGCAGCGCCCCCGACCGTACGACGGCCTCGGCGAGCGAGGGCCCCGGCACGTACTCCGTCGCCAGCCACGGCGAGGGCGCGTCGGCGTCGGCGTCCACGAGCCGCGCCACACCGGGCCCGTCCACGGTCCGCGCCGCCGCGATCTCCCGCCGGAACCGGGTCCGGAAGTCCCCGTCGACCTCCAGGTCCTCCCGGACGGTCTTCACCGCGACCATCCGGTGCGGATCGGCCGTCGGCACGTCGGCCCGGCAGGCGAGATGCACCTCGCCCATCCCGCCCGCGCCGATCCGGGCGAGCAGCCGGTAGGGCCCGACGAGCCGCGGGGGCTGTCCCGGGGGCAGAGCTTCCAGCATCGAACAGGTCCTTCCGGAACGTCACTTGGGGAGTTCGACCGACGCGACGACACCCTTGTCGAAGACGACGTACGCGATCCCGCCCACCGGCAGGACCTCCGGCGGCCGGATCTTCCTGGACTGCAACTCACCGTAGTCCGGGTCGTAGGACTCCTCCTCGGCGCGCGGCCCGGGCGCCCCCGGCACCGCCGTGACCCTGGGCGTGCCCGGCGTGCCGTCGGCGCCGAGCCGCACGGTGTGGAGCGAGGAGTAGTCGGCGTACACGATCCGGTCGCCCGCGAGCAGCGGCGCGGACCAGCTCTGGGCCAGACCGGCCGGAGCCGCCGTGAGCGGGAAGGAGGCGAGCGTCTCGCCGGTGCGCGGGTCGAGGATCCGCAGGCCCTTGTCCCAGGTCAGGACGGACCGCGGGCCGATCGCGGTGGGGACGGCGGTGCCGAGCGCGCCGGGCAGCGACGCCTTCGAGGCGAGGGTGCGGGCGTCGAGCAGGTGCAGGGAGGTTCCGGTGTCGGTGCCGTACAAGGCGTCGGCGCAGTACGCCGACGCGCCCACGATCTTGAGCTCCTTGCAGGCCTCGGCGTCCTGGTCGACCTGTCCGAGCTGGGTGCCCTTCCTGCCGTCGTACGCGACGAGCCCGCCCTGGCTGAGGGCGTAGACGACGCCCCGGGAGTAGGCCACGGGCTCGTACGCCTGGCGCTCGGCGAAGGAGATCTCCGCGTTGGTGAGCTCCTCGGACCAGAGCTGCCGCCCGTCGGCCAGGGCGAACGCCGTCAGGGCGGCCCGGACCTGGATGGAGTCCTCCGTCACCTTCGTCGCCACGAAGACGGTTCCGTCGGCGACGACGGGCCGGGTCTCGAAGCCGCCCTGCGGCCCCTGGGCCGGCTTCTCCCAGCGCACGGCCCCCGTGCGCGCGTCGCGCACCTGGAGGGAGCTCCCGGCGACGAGGACCACGCTCCCGTCGTGGACGGTGGGGCGCGTGGCGCTCCCGGCCGTGTGGGGGAACCCGTGGGAGGTGGTGTAGGTGTCGTGCGGTGTGTCCTCGGCGCGCGGGACGTCCCACAGCTTCGTCCCGCTCGCCGGGTCCAGCGCCTCGTAGCGCCCGTCCGTCGTCCGGCAGACCAGCACCTTCTCGCCGGCCGAGCAGCCGAGCGCCGGCGCGGTCAGCTTCGTCTTCCAGGACTTCCAGCCGGCCGGCCGCTGGGCCGTGTTCTGCGGGACGACGCCCGAGGCGTCGGCGAGGCCCCGGTCGTCGACGCCCGGGACGCGGGGCCCGGCGGGCGGGGCGGCCTTCGGCGGCGCCTGCGGCTCCTTCGCCACGCCCTCCGGCCACAGCAGGTACGCGCCGAGGCCGCCGGCCACGACCGCGAGGGCCAGCGCCGCGGCGAGCACCCGCCGCCTGCGCCCGCGCGCGGGCGGGGCGTCCGGCCGCGCGACCGGCCCCTGCGTCGGTACGGAGTGCAGCCCCGGCACCCCGGAGGTGACCACGGGCCGCCGGGGATCGGCCGCGGGCGCGACCTCCAGGAGCGGCCCGCCCGAGGCCACGAGCTGGGCGAGCTCCGTCCCGTACTCGCCGATGTGGTCCCGGATGCCCTCCGGCCACGGGAAGACCCTCCCCGTCTCCCCGCCGAGCAGCTCCGCGAGCCGCTCGGGCGAGGGCCGCTCCGCGGGATCCAGGGCGAGGCAGGCGGCGACGGTCCCGCGCAGCTCCTCCGGCACCCGGCTCAGATCGGCCTCGGCCTGCGAGACGCGGTACAGGACGGCGGCAAGGGGCCCGTCGCCGAACGGGTCCTCGCCGGTCGCCGCGTAACAGAGCAGCGAGCCGAGGCAGAAGACGTCGGACGCGGCCGTCACGCGCCGGGCGCCCGCCACGTGCTCGGGCGACATGAAGGAGGGCGTGCCGACCATGAGACCGGTGGCGGTCATGGTGGTGGCGGCGCTGCTGCGGGCGATGCCGAAGTCGATGAGGCGGGGCCCGTCGACGGAGAGCATGACGTTCCCGGGCTTGAGGTCCCGGTGCAGGACCCCGGCCGCGTGCAGGTCGGCGAGGGCGCGGGCGATCCCGGCGCCGACCGCGCGGACCGTGGCGACGGGCAGTGCGCCGCCGCGCCGCACGGCCTGGGAGAGGCTGGGTCCGGGGACGTACGCGGTGGCCAGCCACGGCACCTCGGCGTCGGCGTCGCCGCCGACGGGCGCGACGGCGTACGGGCTGGAGACGAGCCCGGCGACCTTGATCTCGCGGCGGAACCGGTCACGGAAGGCGGGATCGCCCGCGACATCACGCCGCACGGTCTTCACGGCCACGAAGACCCCGCGCTCCGAGGAACCGCGCTCCGAGACCCGGCCCTCCGGGGAGCCGCCCTCCGAGGAACCGCCCTCCGGGGAATCACCGCCCGAGGAGTCACCGCCCGGGGAGTCACCCCCCGAACCGCCCCCGGCCCCCCGTCCCAGGAAGACCTCGCCCATGCCGCCGGCGCCGAGCCGGGCCAGCACCTCATAGGGTCCGATCCGTCGTGGCGTGCCTTCACGCAGCGGTCCCAGCACTGTGCCCATCCCCCCTGATGACGCAACGTCAGGGCCGCATCATTGCATGTGCATGCAAGGCGAAGGGCCGGGCCCCGAGGGGGTCCGGCCCTTCACGCGAAGGCGGGGTGAGCGGCGCCTCAGCCGGTGTACGGCTTGGCGCTGAGGATCTTCACCGCGGCCTTCTTGCCGTTCGGCAGCTCGTACTCGGCGTCGTCACCGGCCTTCTTGCCGTTGAGGCCGACGCCGAGCGGCGACTGCGGCGAGTAGATCTCGATGTCACCGCTCGCGTACTCGCGGGAGGCGAGCAGGAAGGTCAGCGTGTCGTCCTCGTCGCCGTCGAAGGCGATCGTGACGACCATGCCGGGCTCGACGACGCCGTCGTCCGCCGGGGCCTCGCCGACCTTGGCGTGCTCGAGCAGCTGGGTGAGCTGGCGGACCCGGAGCTCCTGCTTGCCCTGCTCCTCCTTGGCCGCGTGGTACCCGCCGTTCTCGCGCAGATCGCCCTCTTCGCGTGCGGCGGCGATCTTGGTGGCGATCTCGGTACGCGCGGGACCAGACAGGTACTCAAGCTCTCCCTTGAGCTTGTCGTACGCCTCCTGGGTGAGCCAGGTGACGTTGTCGCTGGTCTGGGTCACAGGTGCTCCTCGTAGGTACTGGGAATACAAAGCATCGCCCTACACGGGAAGCAGGCGCTTCCCGGGTGGGCGAAACCACGAGCCTAACAATGAGTGGCGAAAAGCGGGAGGACATCAGTCATGAAGATGGCGTCACCCCAGGTCACGCTCATGACCCGCCGGGACTCGTCACCCGGTCCCTACCCACCGCTACCGAGCCGTACACCCCACGAGCTCGGCACTGGTCGCGAGCGCGGTCGTACGGAGCGTGAAGACGTCGTCGACCCGGCCGGCGGGGTCATCGATCCGGACGTCCTTGCGGGCCACCTCGGCGCCGTCCTCGGCGCGCGAGCGCAGCGTGCAGACGCCCTTGACGCCCTCGTCCTTGCGGATCTCCAGGTGCACCTGCACCTCGGTGGGGCTCACGACGTCGAACTTGATCATCTCGGCGCTGATCTTGCTGTCGACGACGTAGTGCCAGCCGAACCAGCCCATCATGCCGAGGAAGAGGACCCCGAGCACCGCTCCGGTGACCTTGAGCTTGCGGTCGGCCCGCTCGTCCGCGGAGCGCCCGTAGCGCCCTTCGGGCAGCTGCTCTCGCACCGCGCTCATGGTGGATCCTCTCGAAGCCGGGGGTGGCGGAATTTTCACTCCCCCGATTCCGTCACTATAGAAGCCTCCCTCCGCGTCGAATCACTGAGGATCGAGTCTTGACTGAGCAGCTGCGCCTGATGGCCGTTCACGCCCACCCCGACGACGAGTCGAGCAAGGGTGCGGCCACGATGGCCAAGTACGTGTCCGAGGGGGTGGACGTCATCGTGGTGACGTGCACGGGCGGCGAGCGCGGCTCGGTCCTCAACCCCCAGCTCCAGGGTGACGCCTACATCGAGGCGAACATCCACGAGGTGCGCCGCAAGGAGATGGACGAGGCCCGCGAGATCCTCGGCGTCTCCCAGGAGTGGCTGGGCTTCGTCGACTCGGGTCTGCCCGAGGGCGACCCGCTGCCTCCGCTCCCCGAGGGCTGCTTCGCCCTCCAGGACGTGGACGTGGCCGCCGGCGAGCTGGTCCGGAAGATCCGCTCCTTCCGTCCGCAGGTCATCACGACCTACGACGAGAACGGCGGCTACCCGCACCCCGACCACATCATGACCCACAAGATCACGATGGTGGCCTTCGACGGCGCGACGGACACCGAGAAGTACCCGGAGGCCGAGTTCGGCCCGTCGTGGCAGCCCCTGAAGCTCTACTACAACCAGGGCTTCAACCGTCCCCGCACGGTCGCCCTGCACGAGGCGCTGCTCGCCCGCGGGATGGAGTCCCCGTACGGCGAGTGGCTGGAGCGCTGGAAGGAGTTCCAGCGCTCGGAGCGGACGCTGACCACCTTCGTGCCCTGCGCCGACTTCTTCGAGACCCGCGACAAGGCCCTGATCGCCCACCGCACCCAGATCGACCCCGACGGCGGCTGGTTCCGGGTCCCGATGGAGATCCAGAAGGAGGTCTGGCCGACGGAGGAGTACGAGCTCAGCAAGGCGCTGGTCCCGACCTCCCTCCCCGAGGAAGATCTCTTCGCGGGCATCCGCGACAATGCCTGACATGAGCGCACACCTGGCACTGACCCAGCTTGTCCCCTTCGCCGCCGAAGAGCTGGACAAGAACAAGGTGACCCCCGGCGTCCTCGGCTTCGTCGTCTTCGCGGTCCTGGCCGTCGCGGTCTGGCTGCTGATGAAGTCGATGAACCGCCACATGGGCAAGGTCTCCTTCGAGGAGGCCCCGGACCCGGACGCCACCCCGGACACCCCGGCCGCCAAGGCCGGCGCCGCCGGGAAGTAGCCGGAGCGGCCGGAAGCAGCCGGAAAGCCGCCACAGGGCGGCGGACCGGCAGGTCACGCGACGCCCCGACGGCCCGCACCCCCGTGGTGCGGGCCGTCTGCGGCAGGATGGGCCCATGGCGAACCGACTGGCCCACGAGACCTCCCCGTACCTCCTTCAGCACGCCGACAACCCGGTCGACTGGTGGCCCTGGTCGGCCGAGGCCTTCGAGGAGGCCCGCCGCCGCGGCGTCCCGGTGCTGCTCAGCGTCGGCTACAGCTCCTGCCACTGGTGCCACGTGATGGCGCACGAGTCCTTCGAGGACGACGCCACCGCCGCCCTGGTCAACGAGCACTTCGTCGCCGTCAAGGTCGACCGCGAGGAGCGCCCCGACGTCGACGCCGTCTACATGGAGGCCGTCCAGGCCGCCACGGGCCAGGGCGGCTGGCCGATGACCGTCTTCCTCACCCCGGACGCCGCCCCCTTCTACTTCGGTACGTACTTCCCGCCGGAGCCCCGCCACGGCATGCCCTCCTTCTCCGACGTCCTGGAAGGCGTCCGCGACGCCTGGGCCGACCGCCGCGACGAGGTCGGCGAGGTCGCCGACCGCATCGTCAAGGACCTCGCGGGCCGCTCCCTCGCCTACGGCGGCGACGGAGTCCCCGGCCAGGAGGAACTCGCTCAGGCACTCCTCGGTCTCGTACGCGAGTACGACGCCACCCGCGGCGGCTTCGGCGGCGCTCCCAAGTTCCCGCCGTCGATGGCCCTGGAGTTCCTGCTCCGCCACCACGCCCGCACGGGCTCCGAGGGCGCCCTCCAGATGGCCGCCGACACCTGCGAGGCCATGGCCCGCGGCGGCATCTACGACCAGCTCGGCGGCGGCTTCGCCCGCTACGCCGTCGACCGCGCCTGGGTCGTGCCCCACTTCGAGAAGATGCTGTACGACAACGCCCTGTTGTGCCGGGTGTACGCACACCTGTGGAAGGCCACCGGCAGCGACCTGGCCCGCCGGGTCGCCCTGGAGACCGCCGACTTCATGGTCCGCGAACTGCGCACCCCCGAGGGCGGCTTCGCCTCGGCCCTCGACGCCGACAGCGACGACTCCACGGGCAGGCACGTGGAGGGCGCCTACTACGTCTGGACCCCGGAGCAGCTCGCCGCCGTCCTCGGCGAGGACGACGCCGCCCTCGCCGCCGCCCACTACGGCGTCACCGAGGACGGCACCTTCGAGCACGGCAGCTCCGTCCTCCAGCTCCCGCAGGGCGGCGGAGTCGCCGACGCCGACCGGATCGCCTCGATCGCGGCCCGCCTCCTCGCCGCCCGCGAGGAGCGCGAGCGCCCCGGCCGCGACGACAAGGTCGTCGCCGCCTGGAACGGCCTCGCGATCGCCGCCCTGGCCGAGACCGGCGCCCTCTTCGACCGCCCCGACCTCGTCGAGCGCGCGACCGAGGCGGCCGACCTGCTCGTCCGGGTCCACATGGACGAGACCGCCCGCCTGACCCGCACCTCCAAGGACGGCCGGGCCGGCACGAACGCGGGTGTCCTGGAGGACTACGCCGACGTCGCCGAGGGCTTCCTCGCCCTCGCCTCCGTCACCGGCGAGGGCGCCTGGCTCGAGTTCGCCGGCTTCCTCCTGGACATCGTCCTCGACCGCTTCACCGGCGAGGGCGGCGCGCTCTACGACACCGCCCACGACGCCGAGGCCCTCATCCGCCGCCCGCAGGACCCCACCGACAACGCCACCCCCTCGGGCTGGACCGCCGCCGCCGGCGCACTCCTCTCGTACGCCGCCCACACCGGCTCCGAGGCCCACCGCGCCGCCGCCGAAGGGGCCCTCGGCGTCGTCAAGGCCCTCGGCCCGCGCGCGCCCCGCTTCATCGGCTGGGGCCTGGCGGTCGCCGAGGCCCTCGTCGACGGACCCCGTGAGATCGCCGTCGTGGGCGCCCCCGGCGACGAGACCTTCCGGGAGCTGCGCCGTACCGCGCTCCTGTCCGCCGCCCCCGGCGCGGTGCTCGCGGCCGGCACCCCCGACAGCGAGGAGTTCCCGCTCCTGAAGGACCGGCCGCTGGTGGCCGGTGGGGCCGCAGCGTACGTCTGCCGTCACTTCGTGTGCGAGGCCCCGGTCACCGACCCGGCCGCGCTCGGCGAGCAGCTCCTCGGCTGAGTCCCGGCCGGAACGGGGACGGCCCCGCCACCCCTCCGAGGAGGGGCGGCGGGGCCGCCGTCGCCGAGCGTCGTCGCTCAGCTGTTGCCGGCGCCGTTGCCGGACAGCACGGGGATGTCGCTGAGGATGTGCGACAGCGGCTCGTCACCCTTGGCCTGGGTGGAGTTCTCGACGCACTGCTGGTTCTGCGGGGAGGACAGGACGTTGATGTCCTGGACCGCGATCGGGATGAGACCGACGATCGAACCGGCGTTGACCTTGGCCGGCAGGCCGACGCACGGCTTGTTCAGGGAACCCTGGACGAGCGCGAACTGCGGGCTCATGTTGCCGTACGTGGCGGAGTTGCCGAACTCCTGGTGGGCACCGTTGCCGCTCAGCGAGGTGGTGCCACCGTCGTCGGCGATCGCGAGCGCCTGTCCGGCACCCGCCGCCGTCGCGCCGACGACCGACGCGGCCACAGCAGCCGTAGCCAACAGCTTCTTCATTGTTCAGGCCTTTCGGATACTGGCTCGCTCAGTGCCGAGCCGTGCTGATCAACTGGTCAGAGGCCCGGAGGTTCCGGGAAGTCCACCGGACGGCCTACGGGCAGATGAGCGAAGACCCCGTGGCGGGCCGGTACGTGGCCGCCGGGATCAGGCTGGGCGCGACGTCCCCGGCGACCGGCAGCGGCCGGTCCTCCCGCAGCCGCCCGAAGACCTCCGCCGCCCCCTCCTCGTCCCAGGCGACCGTGGACCCGACGCCCTCGATGGCCGGGTTGAAGTCCCGTACGGGCACGGTCGCGAACTCCGTACGGTCCGGGGGCAGCTCCCGCAGCCGCGCGGCGAGGGTCAGCAGCTCCGCCGTCGAGATCGCGCGCTCGCCCTCCGCCGTCCCGCGCAGGGTCGCGGCGAACTCCCTCAGCCGCGCCGGATCGTCGAGGACACCTTCGTGGAGCTGCCGCAGCGTGTTGACGACGAACTTCTGCTGCTTCTGGATCCGGCCGAAGTCCATCTGCCCGTCCGCCTTTCGCGAGCGGACGTACTGGAGTGCCTCGCCGCCCCCGACGCGCTTGGTCCCGGGCTGCAGGTCGATGCCGGTGGCGGGGTCCTTGAGCGGCTGCGCCGTACAGACGGGGACCCCACCGTCGACACGGTCCACGGTGTCCATGAACCGCCGGAAGTCGATCTCCAGATAGCGGTGGACCGGGAGGCCGGTCATCGACTCGACGGTCTCCACGGCGAAGGAGGGACCGCCCTCCGCCCAGGCGCTGTTGATCTTCGCGGGATGGGCGCCGTGGACCTTGCCGGTCCGTCGGTCGCGGTGGTCGGCGGGGAAGGCGGTGAGCGAGTCGCGCGGCAGCCCCACGACGTCGACGCGGTCGTTCTCCGCGGAGACGTGGACCAGCATGATCACGTCCGTGCAGTCGCACTCCTGCCCGCCGAGCCGGAAGCGCTCCTTCTCCTCCTCGGTGACGCCCTTGCGGGTGTCGAGGCCGACCACCAGGAGGTTCAGCCCCTTCTCCGGGGAGGGGAGTTCGGTCGGGACGGCGGTCGCGGCGACGGCGAGGGCACCGGGAACGAGAGCGGCGAGAGCGGCGAGTGCCGCCGGGACGAGCAGCGGCCGACGGGGCCGCTTCGGGCGCGCGAATTTCATGCCCGCACGCTATTTCGACCTCTCTCGTACACAGATCCGCGACGCGACATGTGCAGAGCGAATCACTCTCCTGCGGCGCCTGTGTAATGATGCGTGAATCGCAGCGGAAGGAGCGAGGATGGCGCCGGATTCCGGGAAATGGGAACGGATGGCCTTCATTCCGAAGAGCCGTTATGTAAGTGACCCGACCCCCGCCGACCGCACGCCATTCCCGGTCTATTCCGCACTCGTGACGCAGTGGGTGCAGGCGGGGCGCACGGTGCCGGGAATGCCGGACCGGGAGTGGGAGCGGCTCGTCAACACCCCCGTCTGGCCGCACAGGTAGGACCGAAACGAAAGAGGCCGCCCCGGAGGGCGGCCCCTGACGTGTGAGCGGGACGTCAGTTGTTGCCGACGCCGTTGCCCGAGAGGACCGGGATGTCGTCGAGGATGTGCGACAGGGCCTCGTCACCCTTGGCCTGGGTCGAGTTCTCGACGCACTGCTGGTTCTGCGGGGAGGACAGCACGTTGATGTCCTGGACGGAGATCGGGATCGCGCCGACGATCGAACCGGCGTTGAGCTTGGCCGGCAGGCCGATGCACGGCTTGTTCAGCGAGCCCTGGACGAGCGCGAACTGCGGGCTCATGTTGCCGTACGTGGCGGAGTTTCCGTACTCCTGGTGAGCGTGGTTGCCGCTCAGCGAGGTGGTGCCGCCGTCGTTGGCGATGGCGAGCGCCGGGGTCGCCACCGCGGCGGACGCGCCGACGATGGAGACGGCTGCGGCCGCAGTGGCCATAACCTTCTTGATCACGGGAGTTCCCTTCTAGAACCGGCTCCGTGCAGGGAGCGCCCTGATCAACTGGCCCCGGACGTTTGGGTTCCGCCGTGTCACCCCCTTGGCGGAGCGCACTCGGCAGCGCGAAACGAGGTCCCAGTCGAACGAGTGAAGGGCCGGAACCAAAGCCCCCGGGCGCAGTTGATCCCGTCGCATCAATCAGGTCGATTGGTGGGAACAGGAACGGAATCACCGTGATCAAGAAGATTATGGCGGCTGCGGCTGTTACGGCCTCTGTTGTCGGCGCTTCCGCTGCGGCGGCCTCCCCGGCGCTCGCCATCGCCAACGACGGCGGCACCACCTCGCTGAGCGGCAACGGCGCCCACCAGTCGTTCGGCAACTCCAAGACCGCCGGTGACATGAGCCCCCAGTTCTCGGCCGTCCAGGGCTCGCTGAACAAGCTCTGCCTCGGCGCCCCGGTCAAGGGCAACGTGGGTTCCGTCGTCGGCATCCTCGTCCCCGTCGCCGTCCAGGACGTCAACGTGCTGTCCTCCCCGCAGAACCAGCAGTGCGCGGAGAACTCCACCCAGGCCAAGGGTGACGAGCCGCTGTCGCACATCCTGGAGGACATCCCGGTCCTCTCCGGGAACGGCGCCTACAACGGCTGATCCGCACCGCGCACGACAGGGCCGGAGAGAACGTTCCCGTTCTCTCCGGCCCTGCCGCGTACGGGCAATGGAGTGAAATGGGAGAGGCCGTCGTTGTTTCGGTTTCCTTTGTGAGGCGTGTTCGTTGTGTGGTGTGCAGCGGAAACGTATTCCGCCGAGGAAAGGATCCAGACGCAATGAACTGTAAGAAGGCTGCGGCCATCGTCGCCGGAATCGTCATGGCCATGGGTGTGGCGTCGCCCGCCTTCGCGGACGCGGACGCGCACGGTGCGGCCATCGGTTCGCCGGGCGTCCTGTCCGGCAACGTGGTCCAGGTCCCGATCCACATCCCGATCAACGCCTGCGGCAACAGCGTGAACGTCATCGGCGTGCTGAACCCGACCGTCGGCAACTTCTGCGGCAACTTCTGAGTCTACAGAGGCACGTAGGCGCAGGGGCCGGCCCCGGAGAGCACCCGCTCCCCGGGGCCGGCCCTCGGCTATGCCCCGACAGGGGCCTTCTCGCCCGTACGGGGCCTGCCCACCGTGCCGCCGCGTGCGCCCGCCCGCAGCCGCTGCCGCACTCCCTTCACCAGCCGGCCCGCCGTGTACTCGGCACCGAGGACGAACCGCATCGACGGCCCGTACGACGGCGCCGTGAGCAGCCCGGCGAGGAAGAGGCCGGGCCAGGAGGACTCGAAGAGGCCGTCGACCTCCGGGGCGCCGACCGCGCCGACCGTCCGCAGCGCACCACGCAGCGCCGGGTCGAGCATCCCGGCCCGGTCCAGGCCCGGGGTGAAACCGGTGGCGGCGACGACGTGGTCGGTCTCCAGGACCGTCGTCCCCTCGGGGCCTGCGACGTCGAGCCGGAGCCGCCCGTCCCCGGTCACGGTCGCCGAGGTGATCCGCTGCCCGAGCCGTACGTCCCCGACCGCCGCGAACCGCTCCCGTAGCCACCACGCGCCCGCCGGGCCCAGCGCCGAGTCGAAGATCCGCTCGCGGGTGGCGGCCGGCAGCCGCCGGAAGATCCCCGGGGTGTCCGCGTACAGCTTGTTGTGCCAGCCGCAGCCGAGGCCCGTGTGCGGGGCGCGCAGCGAGAGCCACGGGCCGCGGTCGAGGGCCGGTGGCGGGGTGTTCCAGTTCAGGCGGTCCGCGCGGGCGACGATCCGGACGGTGGCGGCGCCCTGCTCGGTGAGGAGCACGGCCGTCTCCAGGGCCGCCTGACCGGCTCCGACGACGGTCACGTCCTGCCCGGCGAAGCGGTCGAGCTCGCCGTGGTGGCTGGAGTGCGTGACGTACCGCCGGGGCAGCCCCCGCAGAGGTCCGGGGATCTCCATGAAGGGCAGGACCCCGACGGCGAGGGCCACCGTCCGGGCACGGAGGCACTCGCCGTCCTCGGTCAGCAGCTCGAAGCCCTCCGTGGCGGGGGCGACCGAGGCGATCAGGCGTCCGTCGAGGTCGGGCACCGCCTGGCGGGCGAACCAGTCGCCGTACGCGGCGAAGAAGTCGACCGGGAGGGGCACGCCGTGCTCGGCGCGGACGCCCCTCGTCACGGCGTACGCGTCGAGTCCGTACGCCCCCTCCGGGTCGGAGAGGTGGGAGGCCCACGGCTCCGACTTGAGGAACATGCCCGAGGGCATGGCGTGCCAGGACTCCATCGAGCGGCCGAAGGTCCGCAGGCGCAGCCCGTGGGCCGCCGCGTGCGCGGCCACGGACAGGCCGTAGGGTCCGGCTCCGACGACCACCAGGTCGTCCATCGACTTCGACTTCGACATCGCGCCTTCCGCCTTCTTCGTCTTCATCGTTCGCATCGCTGGGTGAGCTGGTCGCGGGAGGTGCGGGCCGGCGCCGGCAGGGTGGCCGGGTGCCGGACCCGGCCGGTCCCGAGCCGCCGGGCGGCCGCGCCGAGGGCCTTGCGCAGCAGGTGCGCCAGCCAGACGCGGCCCATCGCGAGCGCCGGCGCCGGGTCGTCGGCCGCGAACCAGGCGCGCTCGGTCCGCCGCTCCCACACGGTGTCCGGCCCGGCCGTGTACCGGCGGCGCGGGGAGGTGAGGAGCGACAGCGCCGCGTAGTTCTCCACGACGAACCGGCGGCCGTACGCGGGGGAGTGCGGCGGTACGGGACGGCCGGTGAGGTCCAGGTGCATGGCCCGGACGACGTCAAGACCGTCGGGATCGGTGAAGAGCCGGAACTGCGCGCCGGGCCGGGGGTTGAAGTCGAGCAGGTGGTACGCGCCCGTCGACCGGTCGAGCCGGAAGTCCAGGTCGCACACGCCCCGGTAGCCGAGAGCGTCGAGCAGCTCGCGCGCCGCGCGGTCCACGGCCGGGTTCGCCGTCCAGCGGCCCACGGCGGTGAGCCCCGCCCCGTCGGGCCAGGAGCGCTCCTTCAGCCCGGTGGCCCCGGTCACGCAGCGGCCGGCGGAGTCCACGTACCCGTGGAAGAACCAGTCCAGGTCCCGTCCCGCGGGCAGGAGTTCCTGGAGCAGCAGCCGGCTGCCGGCCTCCGGGGTCCGGGCGTACAGCTCCCGCACCTCGGCGAGGGACCGCACGATCGCGGTGCTGCGCAGTCCGCGGCCGGCCGGCAGCAGCCAGGGCCTGCTCCACTTGGCGACCACCGGGAGGCCGAGCGACCAGGCCATCGCGGCGGCCTCGTCGGCGCCGGTGGGGAGTTCGGTACGCGGATGGGGCAGGCCCAGGGCCGCGCAGGTGGTGGAGAGCGCGGCCTTGTCCGCGACCCGCAGCAGCTGCTCCTCGGTCTGCTCGGGCAGCAGGAAGCGGGGGGAGAGCTCGGCGCGCCGACGGGCCAGCGCGAGGGCGCTGACGTCGTCCAGAGGGATGGCCAGCACGGGATGTGAGGCCCCGTCGGGTACCCGGCCGTCGATGTCGTGGCTGATCTCGTCGGCGATTCGGACCAGCAGTTCCGTGAGCGCGACGGAGGACGGCGTGGGCGGGCCCGTGCGGGCCGAGCGGAGATATCGGGATCGGGAGACCGGGCTGGTGGTCGATTCGATGACGGCGTGGACCGGAATTCCCGCTCTTCCCAGCGAGCGCGCGGCGCCGAGAGTGCCGTGATGGAAGGGGTTCCGGTCGAGCCGTACGAGGACGGTGGGGACGCGGGTGTCGAAACTCTGACGGCGCGGCACGGCATGCCCTTCATCTCGGGTGCCCCAACTGGGCGATGAAATCCTCTAATGGACTACTGATCAGAGGGAAGCCGAGTCCACGGTCGGCTCATTAGGAATACTTTCGGAGTATCGGATTGACGGATCATCAAAAGGTGTACGACGCGAAGGAGCGGCCATGGCAGCTGCACATCGGAGAACATCGAGAACATGGCTGGGGGTGTTCACCGCCGGTCTCCTCGCCTCGGGCTCAGTCGTTCTCTCGTCCCCCGCGCATGCCACCGACTCCGTAACGACGAAGGACCCCGCGCCGTCTCTCTCCAGCGCCATGGGCGCGTTCCTCGACTCGGGCGCGCTCGGGGTCGCCCGCATCGGGCAGCTGCAGCGGTGGCTCGGTGGCCGTGAACTCCGCGTCGGCCACACCTACCTGCCGGGCGACCTCTGGAAGAACATCGAGGGCCCGCCCGGCTTCCTCGACGCCTGGGCGGACTGGCGCAACGAGAAGGACGACCGGCTCTTCGTCCTCAACGTCCCCATGCTGGAGCGGAACGAGGCCGGCGTCTCCGACTACGAGGTCCGCCGTCAGCTCCAGCTGGGCGCGGCCGGGTACTACGACCACCACTTCAAGACCCTCGCCGAACGCCTGGTCGAGCTCCGGGCGACCGACACCGTCGTCGTCCTCGGCTGGGAGATGAACGGCACGACGTACACCCACCGGTGCGCGCCGGACCCGACTGCCTGGAAGAAGTACTGGAACCGCATCGTCACCGCGATGCGTTCCGTGCCGGGTCAGGAGTTCCGCTTCGACTTCAACCCGAGCCGCGGCCGGGACGCCGTTCCGTGGACCGAGTGCTACCCGGGCGACGACGTCGTCGACATCATCGGCATGGACTCGTACGACCAGCCGCCGGGAATGAGTTTCGACCAGCACGTGAGCGAGCCGTACGGGCTCCAGAAGCAGGTCGATTTCGCCGCCGAGCACGGAAAGCAGATCTCCTATCCCGAATGGGGGCTCTTCCGGAACGGCGACAATCCTGTCTACATGCAGCGCATGCTGGAGTGGATGAAACAGCACAAGCCGCTGTACCACACGATCACGGATTACTGTCCGCACGGCGTCTGGCAGTGCGACGACAATCCGCGGTCGTCGCAGGTGTTCCGGCAGATGCTGTTCGGGGTGGAACCGGAAGTGCCGGAAGTGCCGGTGGATCCCGTGGACCCGGTGGATCCTGTCGACCCGGTGGATCCGGTGGATCCGGTGGATCCTGTTGATCCGGTTGATCCGGTTGATCCGGTGGATCCGGTGGATCCGGTGGATCCGGTGGATCCGGTGGATCCCGTCGACCCCGTGGACCCGGTGGACCCCGTGGACCCGGTGGACCCGGTGGACCCGGTGGACCCGGTTGATCCTGTCGACCCCGTGGATCCGGTGGATCCGGTGGATCCGGTTGACCCGACGGTCCCAGTGCCCAAGCCCGAACCGAAGCCCGAGCCGAAGCCCGAGCCGAAGCCCGAGCCGAAGCCTGAGCCCAAGCCGGAACCGAAGCCCGAGCCGAAGCCTGAGCCGAAGCCTGAGCCGAAGCCTGAGCCGAAGCCTGAGCCGAAGCCCGAGCCTGAGCCGAAGCCGAAGCCGAAGCCGAAGCCGGAACCGAAGCCGGAACCGAAGCCTGAGCCGAAGCCCGAGCCGAAGCCCGAGCCCGAGCCGAAGCCCGAGCCCGAGCCGGAACCGAAGCCCGAGCCCGAGCCCGTGCCCACACCCGTGCCCAAGCCCGACTGCTGGACCGTGAACCTCGGTTCGTGGGTCGAGAGTTGGATCGGCGGGCCCGTCTGTGTCCCGAAGGACTCCTGGAAGGACGAGGTCGACCTCGACTGGAAGGACGCGCTGCAGGGCGTCTGGCCCTTCTGACCGGACCCGGGCCGGACCGGATCCGAACGGCGGCGGCGGAGATCAACCGCCGCCGTTCGGTGTCCGGCCCGGGAGGCGGGTGAGTGCCCGTCCGACCCAGGCCCGTTCCCGGGCCTGGCGGGCCACCCAGCGGCGCCCGTCGGCCGCGCCCGCGCGCAGCCAGAGGAGCGGGGCCGTGGCGCGCCCCGCGAGCATCAGCCGCTGGTTGCGGACGGTCTCGGGCCGCCAGTGCTGCTTGTACGCCTCGGTGCCGCGCAGCATGCTCAGCGTGGCCCGCCCGCCGGTGCTGGTCTCGCGGGCCCCGTGGCGCAGCAGCATCGTCGCCACGTCGACCTTGCGGGCCCGCAGCTCCGGGTCGGCGCCGTACAGGTAGCCGCCGGCGAGCCGGGGGGACATCAGGGTCAGGTCGGCGGCCACCACGTCCCCGGCGAGCCGGAACTCGGTGACCATCGCGTCCCCGCGCTCCACCATGGGGCGTACCGCCCGCGCGAGGTGCTGGGCGAACCGCCGGCTCGTGTGCTCGGCGGTCACTCCCCGTCCCTGCCACTGGAGTTGATGGAGCTTCAGGAGCCGGTCGAGGGCGGCGGGGACCTCGTCCCCCGAGACGACGTGCGAGTCGATGCCGAGGGCGTCGAGCTTGCGGAGCTTGGCGCGGACCCGCTGGGCCTTCCCGGAGGGGATCCGTTCGAGCAGCCCCTCCATGGGGACGGCCGGCAGCTCCAGGCACAGCGAGTCGGGCAGCCGTCGGCGCGGACCGCGCCAGCGGGCGAGGACCCGCTCGGTGGCTGCCCCGGGCCGCACCTCCCGCAGGTCGATCACCGCGCTCCGGGCCGCCCTGGCGAGCGCGTGGGCCAGGGCGGGCGCCGCCTCGGGGCAGTCGTCGTCGAGCAGCACGTCCGTGAAGTCGGTGATCGTGCCGCCGAGCTGGGTGAGGACGGGCAGCGGCCCGCGGGCCCGCATCAGGGGTGCGGCGGCGACGAGTTCGCCGCTGTCCCGTCGTACGAGCACCACCCGCAGCGCACCCGGGCGGCCGTACGAGAGCCACCAGGAGTGCAGCCAGGAGTGGGACTGGAAGGGGGTCGCGGAGGAGCAGCGCCCGTACAGCGCCGTCCACTCGGCCGCCAGGCGCCCGAACCGCTCCTCGTCACGGCAGATCTCGGTCCGCAGGGCTCTCGGGGTCACACCGCCTCCGGTTCCGGCTGGTGCGAGGCGGCCGCGGGGGCGGGCACGGCGGCGGGCGGGGTGGAGGCGCCGGAGGCCGGTGCGGCGGTCTGCCGGGAGTGGCGGGCCTCGCCGCGCGCGGCGGAGCGCTTCGGGCGGACCAGCAGGACCAGGCCGCCGAGCAGCCCGCCGGCACAGGCGCCGACGAGCGCGGAGAGCGGCGCGGAGGGGGAGACCGGGGTGACCGGCTTGGTGGCGCGGGAGAACTGGACGACCTTCACGCCCGTGCTGCCGGCGACGTGCGTGCTGTTGAGGACGAGCGCGCGGGCCACCCCGTCGGCCATGGACACCGCCTTCGCGGGCTGTTCGGCCCGGGCGGTGATCGAGATCATCGGGGCGTCCGGGGAGGTCGCGGCCTGCACGCTCCTGCGCAGGGTGTCGGCGGTGACGCCCGCCCACACCTGGGCGTCGCCGGTCACCGCGATGTCGGTGGCGACCCGCCCGTAGGCCTGCGCGAAGCCGAGCGCCGCCGCGGGGTCGGACTTCTCGGCCGGTACGACGATGACGTAGCTGATCGCCGCGTACTGCGGGGTCTTCAGCGCTCCGTATCCGCCGCCGAGGGCCGCCCCGGCGAGGACGGCGGCGGGCAGCACCGCCCAGCGGCCGGGGCGGCGCAGACCGGCGGGCGGGAAGGTGCGGGATGGGGTGGTGTTCATGGTGCGGGCCTCACTTCGCGGGGGAGGGGGTGCCGTGGACGGCCTGGTCGTAGAGGGACATCAACTGCCCCGCGCTGTGCGCGATGTCGTAGCGGCGGGCGGCCGCCGGCTGGGGGAGCCGGGTGAGCCGGGCGTCCCGGATGCCGCGCAGCGCGGAGATCAGCTCGGGCACGGACTCGCCGATCCGGCGCGCACCCGGGGCCGCGTCCGGCGGCAGGTCGTCGATCGCCGGGCAGGCCACGTACAGCACGGGAAGGCCCGCGGCCAGCGCCTCGACGACCGCGAGTCCGAAGGTCTCGTCGGGGGAGGTCGAGACGAAGACGTCCATGGCGGAGAGCAGTTCGGGCAGCGAGGGTCCGATGGAGGCGACGGACGGCGGGTCCTCGCAGGCCCCGACGAGCAGCACCCGGTCGACGGCCCCGCACTCCCGGGCGACCCGCAGCAGTTCCTCGCGGTGCTCGCCCTCGCCGACGAGGAGCAGCCGGGCCTCCGGCACCGAGGCCACGGCCCGGACGAGCCGGTCGAACCGCTTCCCGGGCGTGAGCCGCCCCACCCCGCCGACGACATGGGCGTCCTCGGGGATGCCGAGGACGCCCCGGGTGAGGCGGCGGGCGCGGGCGTCGAAGGTGAACCGGTCGGTCTCGATGCCGTTGGGCACGACCCTGATACGGGCCGGGGGCACTCCCCAGTCGGCCAGCCGGCGGGCCACGCTCGGGGAGACGGCGACCGTGGAGGTGCCGAGCCGCTCGGACGCCAGGTACAGGGCACGGGTCCCCGCGGAGAGCGGGCGGCCCTCGATCTGGGCCTCGCCGAGCGAGTGCTCGGTGGCGATGACCCGGCGGACCCCGGCGAGCCGGGCCGCCAGCCTGCCGTACACGCACGCCCGGTAGAGGTGGGTGTGGACGAGGTCGTAGCGGCCCTGGCGGACGATCCGCGCGAGCCGGGGCAGCGCGCCGAGGTCGCGGTTGCCGGCCATGCCGAGATGGGTGACGGCGGTGCCGTCGGCCTCGATGCCCGCGGCGACCGCGCCGGGGTTGGTGAGGGTGACCACCCCGTGCTGGACGGGGAGATGGCGCAGCAGGAGCCGCAGCTGTTGCTCGGCGCCGCCGATGCCGAGCCCGGTGATGACGTGCAGGACCCTCATGGCGCACCGACCACGGCGGGTCCGGCCTGGGCCTGCGAGGGGAACACGTCGACGGGGTGGCGGCGGCGCAGCGGGTGCAGGACGCGCTTGGCGGTGAGCCGCCAGGAGGTGTCGTCCTCGCCGATGTGGACGCGGGGCAGGGCGTACGCGCCGGTGTGCGGGCCCGGGTCGATGGCGCAGGCGTGGCGGTAGCCGGCCTTCCGCACGGCGTGGATCACGCGCGGGTCGACCTTCCCGTACGGATAGCAGAAGCCGTCCACGGTGTCGCCGGTGATCTCCTCCAGGAGCTCCCGGCTGCGCCGGGTCTCGTCGGCGAGCGCCGCGTCGTCGGCCTCGGTGAGCGCGACGTGCGTGAGGCCGTGGGAGCCGATCTCCATGCCGGCCTCCGCGATCCGCAGGATGCCGTCCTCGTCGAGGAGCCGTTTGCGCGGGCCTTCGGTGTCCCAGGCGTTCTCGCCGCCGAGCCGGCCGGGCAGGACGTAGACGGTGGCCGTG
Organism: Streptomyces sp. NBC_00094; assembly: GCF_026343125.1. Classification (NCBI taxonomy): domain Bacteria; kingdom Bacillati; phylum Actinomycetota; class Actinomycetes; order Kitasatosporales; family Streptomycetaceae; genus Streptomyces; species Streptomyces sp. NBC_00094. The sequence continues at coordinate 5,142,603 of NZ_JAPEMB010000001.1, forward strand.
AAGCCGTGGCGGCGCAGCAGTGGCAGCGCCGATTCGTGGAAGTCGGCGTAGCCGTCGTCGAAGGTGAGGCCGACGAGCCCTTTGGCGCGCCCGGCGGCGGTGGCGGCCAGCAGCTCCCGTACCGAGACCCCGCGCAGCCCACGGTCGCCGAGCCAGTGCAGTTGCCGGGCGAAGCGGACGGGGGAGACGGTCACGTGGTACGGGTCGTCACCGGGGTCCGTGATCGAGTGGTACATCGCCACCCACAGGGGCGGTTTCACCCACAGGGGCGGCTTCGGCAGCAGTCGGCGCAGCGCGGTGGGGGCGGGCATGGTCGGTCCTTCGGGAGGCGGAGCGGGGCAGGGGCGGAATCTCCGGCGCCTTGGCGGCGCAGGCGATGAAGATCAGGAAGATGCCGATGACGACCAGGCTCGCGACGGCGACGGAGAGGGCGGCGTGGTCGATGCCGACCGAGCAGATCCAGCCGGCGCCGGTGGCCCAGGCTCCGGCGGTGGCGAGCCGGAGGAGGCCCTCGCCGAGCCGGTCGACCTGGACGGGGACGGTCTGGCGGTGGGCGCCGCGCAGCAGCAGGACGGCGCTGCAGGTGATGCCGAGGGCGTTGGCCGCGGCGATGCCGACGGCGCCCCAGTAGTGGGCGCCGGGGATGCCGGCGACGGTCGTCGTGGCGAGGCCCGCGGCCATGGCGGCGGCCGGGTACCAGAGCGGGCGGGCGGCGGAGAAGTAGCAGCGGACGAGGGCGCCGACCATGGTCTGGCCGAGCAGGCCGAGGGCGTAGACCCGCATGACGGCGGCGGTGGAGACGGTGTCCGTGCGGTCGAACTCACCACGCTCGAAGAGGAGTTCGATGATCTTGGGGGCGGCGGCGATCACCGTCGAGGCACCGACGAGTACGACGACGGCGGCGAGCAGCAGGTCCCGCTCCACCCGGCGGCGGGCCGCCTCGGTATCGCCCGCTGCGAGCGCCCGGGCGACCACCGGGAAGCTGACCGTGCACAGCATCAGCGAGAGGATCATCGGCATCTGCGCGACCTTCTGCGCGTAGTTCAGATGCGAGATGGCCCCGGCGGGCAGCGGCGAGGCGAGGAACCGCTCGATCAGGGTCTGCGACTGGCGGCAGAGCGAGAAGGCGACCACGGGCGCGATCAGGCCGAGGACCAGGATGCGGCCCTCCTGCCCGCCCTCGGGGGCGAGCGCCGTCGGCTCCTCCTTCGGCACCGGACGGACGCGCAGCTCACGGAGGAGCGAAGGGGCCTGTACGAGCACCATCAGGACTCCGCCGACCGCGACCCCGGCCGCGGCGGACCGCACGCCCCACGGCTCGCGCAGCACCAGGATCGTGCCGATGATGCCCACGTTGTACGCCACGTAGATCGCGGCCGGCGGCAGGAAGCAGCCATGGGCGCGGAGCGCGGCGGAGCAGTACCCCACCAGGGCGAAGGACAGCACGCAGGTCGCGGTCAGCCGGGTGCAGTCGACGGCCAGCTGCGGGTCGGGCAGGCCGGGCGCGAGCGCGGAGACGAGCAGCGGTGCCGCGAGGACGAGCAGGGCGGCGGCGACGGCGACGCCCAGGGTCAGCCGGGGGAGCGTGCCGCGCACGAGGGCCCGCACCGGATCCCCGAACAGGCTGCCGGAACGGCGGGCCAGGGCCCGGGAGAAGGCGGGCACCAGGATCAGCGCCAGGGCGTCCTCGATGAGCAGCGTCGAGGCGAACTCCGGCACCGTCCACGCGACCAGGAACGCGTCGGTCTCGGCGCCGGCCCCGAAGTACCCGGCCAGGATCTGGTCCCGTACGAGCCCGAGCAGGGCCCCGACGGCGGTGAGCCCGGCGGTCACGGCGGCGGCCCTCGCGAGGAAGCCCCGCCCCTGCACCCGGTCGGCGCCCGCCCGCATCCGCGCCCGGGCGTGCGCCCGGCGGCCGCGTGGTGCCTGCCCGGCGGCACGGGGGGTGCTCGCGGCGTGCCGCGGGCCGGCCGGCCGCGGAGCCCCGCCGTACACGCCGGCGCTCGCGGGCGCCTGCGTCCGCACCCCGCCCGCCGACACGGCCGTCTCCGCACCCCGTACGGCGGTCTCCGTCCCCAGTACGGCCGTCTCCGTCCCCAGCACGGCCGTCTCCGTACCCCGCACGGCCGACGTCGTCCCCGCGCCCGCCCCCGGCAGCGCAGCGGCCTCCGGGGCCCACGGAGAGTCCGTGGGGCCCGGAGGCGCGGTCTGCCAGGGGTCGGCGAGCGGGGTGCCGCAGGGCGGCCGGGACGCGGAGCGCGGGGCGCCGGGCCACGGGGTGTCCGTGGGCTCCGGCTCCCCGGCCCACGGGTCACGCACGCCGCACCTCCGCCAGCGACCACCAGGCCGCCAGGCCGAGCACGACGGACATCAGCACCGTCGAGGGGCCGCCGATGTCCGCGTAGAAGAAGTCGATGAGCTGCCAGGCCAGCAGGCCCGTCGCGACGAACGCGCAGTCCGCGCCGAGGCGCCGCCGCCGCAGCGCGCCGACGAGCAGCGCCACCCAGCTGCCCGCCAGGGCGAGCAGCCCCACGAGGCCCTGCTCGCTGAGGACCAGGAGGTACATGTTGTGCGGGGACAGCAGCGGCTGCCGCTGGAAGGCGGCGCCCGCGCCCGCCGTGTCGCTGCCGGAGGAGAGCGCCAGCGAGGCGTTCGAGTCGCGGTACGCGGGGAAGCCCTTGAGCCCGACGCCCGTGACCGGCTCCGTGCTCCACATCCGCCCGGCCGCCGCCCACATCGTGTACCGGTCGGTGACCGACTGGTCCGGCGCGGCCGCCACCTGCGTGATGCTGGCGACCCGCTCCTTCACCATCGCCGAACCGATGCCGAGACCGCCGACCAGGACGACCCCGAGCGCCCCCGCGGCGAGCGCCACCCGGGCCGCCCGGCGCGGCCCCGAAAGCAGCAGCTGGATCCCACAGGCCAGCACGGTCGCGATCCACGCGCCCCGGCTGAAGGACAGCACCAGCGGCAGGAAGAGCAGGCCCGCGCAGACCAGCGCCGCCGTCCGGGTCCGGCCCGGCCCGCTGCCGAGCGCGATCCCGGTGACGACGACGAGCCCGTACGACACGACCGTCGCCATGCCCATCACGTCCGTGGGCCCGAAGGTGCCGACGGCCCGGATGTCCTCCCCCATGTACGAGGCGCCCGTCCCGGTCAGGTACTGGAGCACCCCCACCGCGCCCTGGAGCAGCGCGAGCCCGACGAGACCCCAGGCGACCACGGCGAAGTCCCGCCGGTCGCGGATCATCAGGAGCACGGCCGCCGGGACGAGGACGAAGATCTGTACGTAGCGGGCGACGCCCGGCAGGCTCGCCGCCGGGTCGTTCGAGGTGATCGCGGCCAGGCAGATCCCGAGGACGGGCAGGCCGAGGACGACGGCCGCCGTCCGGGTCAGCGGCCGGGCCGCGCCGCGCAGCACCCGGACGAGACAGATGACGACGAGGAGTCCGGAGGCCGCGTCCGCGACCGTGCCCGTACCGCCGGTGCCGCCCTGCGCGCCCCCGCCGCCGGGGACGAGGAGCAGCGCGATCACGACGAGGACCGGGGACAGCGCCCCGGCCCTGCGGACCCAGTCCCGTACGTCCTCGCCGACCCGGTCCCGTACGTCCTCGCGGGCCCGGTTCCCGACGTCCGGATCGACCGCCGGCACCGGTGTCACGGCCGTGGCCATCCTCAGCTCCCTGTGGGTCGGACGAGCCCGGCCGCCGTACGCAGCAGGATGCAGACGTCCTGCCAGAGCGACCAGTGGTCGATGTAGTGGTTGTCGAAGCGGCAGCGGTCCTCGATCGAGGTGTCGCCGCGCAGCCCGTGCACCTGCGCCAGACCGGTGAGTCCCACCGGCATCCGGTGCCGGGCCGCGTAACCGGCGTGGATCTTGCTGAACTGGGCGACGAAGTACGGGCGTTCGGGCCGCGGCCCGACCAGGCTCATGTCGCCGCGCAGGATGTTCCACAGCTGCGGCAGCTCGTCCAGCGAGCTCTTGCGCAGGAAGCTGCCGGCCGCGCTCATCCGCCGGTCGCCCGCCACGTTCCAGCGGGTCGCCGACTCGGTGTCGTCGGTCGGGCGCAGCGTACGGAACTTGAGGAGCGTGAAGTGACGGCCGTGCTGGCCCACCCGCTCCTGCCGGAAGAGCACCCCCGGACCGTCCGACAGACGGACGGCGAGCGCGCAGAGCAACAGCACCGGCAGCGCGAGCGCGAGCGCGGGCGCGGCGAGCGCGATGTCGAGCGCCCGCTTGGCCGTCAGCCCGCGCCGCTCGCCCAGCGGGACGATCCGGTGCCGGGCGTACCCCCACAGGTGCTCGCCCATCGGCCCGCCCGACCGCTCGCCGCCCACCCGCCAGGTGGTGCAGCCGTAGTGCTGGAAGAGCGTCACCAGACCCGGGTCGTCGTCGAGGAACACCGCCTCGCACACGCTGTTCTGGATGACGGCCCGGTGGATCTCCTCGGTCGTCGTGAGCACCGGGATCGCGGCCTCCCCGACGGGCCGGGGAGCACCGCCCTGCTCCGGCACGCCGACGATCCCGACCGGCCGCACCCCGTACTCCGGGTGCTGGGCGGCCGCGGCGGCGAACCGGCGCGCGGCCCCCGCTCCGCCGACGACCAGCGCGGAGCGCGGACGCTCCCGCGCCACCCGCCGCCTGCGGGCCAGCAGCAGCGCGCGGACCAGGCACGCCACGGCGACGTGCGTGGCGTACGCGGCGCAGAGCCGCAGTGGCCCGATCGCCAGGGTGGGGGAGTACGCGGCGACCCCGGCCGCCGCCAGACACCAGGCGACCCCGGCGCGGGAGGCCAGTGCCGGCAGCTCGTCGAGCGCCCGGGTGTGCGCGGCCGGCCGGTACAGCCCGCCGTGCCCGTCGAGGACGAGGACGAGCGCCGCCACCGGCAGCAGCAGTCGGGCGTCGTGGTGCACCACGCTGAGCAGCGAGGCGGCGGCCAGGACCGCGAGGCAGTCGACGACGACGAGCGGGCCGGTACCGGACCGCCGGTGGGCGGGACGGCGCGGCAGCGCGAGCCGGTCGGTCGTGCCGCGGCGCGGCGCGAGGGAGGCGAGGCCGAAGGCCTGGCCCGCCGTGGGCCAGGGGCCCGGCGAGGAGGGAACGCTGGTACTTTCCGTGGTCACTGCGCAATCGGCTCTCTGTGTTCGGCCTCCCGCACGCCGGCCAGCTCGCGGTAGACGTCCGCGACGGCCGCGCCCGTGCGCCGGACATCGAAACTGCTGAGTACGTGCTCGTGGGCCTCGCGGCCCAGGCGGTGCCGCAGCTCCGGCCTGCCGAGGAGGCGGCCCAGAGCGGCGGCGAGCGCGGCCGGGTCCTCGGGCGGGACCAGGCACAGGGGTTGGTGGGCGGGCGGCAGGCTCTCGCGGGCCCCGTCCACATCGCTGACGACGACCGGCCGGCCGCTCGCCATGGCTTCGAGGGGCGCGAGCGCCATGCCCTCCCAGCGGGACGGCAGGACGACGACGTCCGCGGCCCGGTACCAGGGGACGGTGTCGTCGACGGCGCCGGTGAAGCGCACCGAGGGCCCCGCGGCCGCCCGCAGCCGTTCGCCGTCCGGGCCGTCGCCGACCAGGACGAGCCGGGCCGTGGGCACCTCCGCGAGGACGGCGGGCCAGGCCGCGAGCAGCACGTCCTGTCCCTTCTGGCGGCAGAGCCGGCCCACACAGACGACGGTGGGTACGGGGTTGCCCGGCGGGCCCTCGGTCGCGAACCGGGCCACGTCCACACCGTTGTGGACGACGGACCACGGCGCCACGACCCCGGCGGCCTCACCGGTACGCCGCTCGGCCTCGCTCACACAGAGGATCCGGTCCGCCCAGCGGGCGCCGAACCGCTCCCAGCGGCGGGCGAGCGAGGCGGTCGTCCCGGTGACCGCCTCGAAGGACCAGGCGTGCGGCTGATACACCGTCGGAACCCGTCCCCTCAGGGCGAGTCGGGCGCACAGACCGGCCTTGGCGCTGTGCGCGTGGACGAGGGCGGGCCGGACGGTACGGATCACCCGGGCCAACTCCCTCGTCTCGCGGACCAGTCGGGGGCCGGGGTCCCGGCCGGCATGCCAGTCGTGGGTCTCCACGCCCTCGGCGCGGACAGCGGCGGAGAGGGCGGTGCCGGGCGGGCAGGCGACCGCGACCCGCAGGCCGGCGGCGCGTTGCGCGCGGACCAGGTCGACGACGACGCGGGCGACCCCGCCGTCCCCGGGCTGGACCGCGTGCAGGACGGCTACGGCGGCGGACACGGGGTCCGGCGCCTCCGATGCTCGTGGCGGCCGCACGTCAGCGCCGGACGTCAGCCTGGAGGAAGAGCGCACCGAGCCAGACGGTGTCCTTCCGGCTGCCGAACCGGACGTGGACACGATCGGCCCCCTCGCGCAGCGCCCCCCGCAGGTCGAAGACGTCGGAGTCGTATCCCAGAGTGTTCGTACCATCGGGAAAACGGACGGTCCGACCGGTGCCGAATTCGGTGATGCTGGAGTTCATCACGTCGTCCGCGGAATTGGCGGAATCGGCCATGAGGATGCTCTTCGAGCTGCTCGTTTCCACTGCCAGGTAATCACCGGAAGTACCGCGGTCGCCGTCATAGGCGATCACGCCGAGCTGCCCGCCCGTGTCCTTCGGATAACTGTTTTCGTCGACCGGCACGCGCAGCTCACCGTCCCCCGGTCCGACCGTTTCGAAACCGTCCCAGACGCCCAGTCGGCGCAGTGGTTCCGAGTCCTTCTCGTACGCGGCGACGAGCGTCCAGCCTCCCCAGCCGCCGACCCTCGAGCTCCCCATGGCCACATTGACCTGGGCGACGGTCCACTGGCCCGACCGGGCCGAGCGGACCAGCTCGGTGACGTCGGCGGAGGCCTGGAAGGCGTCGGCGCCGACGGCGGTGCGGTGGCCGATCAGGGTGTCGGCGAGGAGCGCCTTGTACTGCCCGCCGGGCTCGGCGATCAGGACGCGCCCGTTGTCCTTCGGGGGCTTCTGCTCGCCCACGCGCAGGTTTCCGCCCCAGTAGAGACGGGCCCAGCTCACCCGGGCACCCTCGGGCACCCGGAGCTCGGCGCGGCTGGAGTTGTACGTGTTCGGGTCGCTGTCCACGTCGACGTAGGTGATCGAGGAGCCGTCGTTGACCGACTCCGTGCCCTCCACGCCCTTCGCCGAGGTGTTGGCGGCCCGCACGATCCCGCCGTGCTGCTCGGCCTGGTAGCGCGGGAGGAAGGGGACGCGGGCGGCCTCACCGGGCTGGGGTGCGACGGCGGAGGCGACCGGCAGCGCGGCGGACAGGGCCGCACACGAGAGGGCGCACAACACGCTGCGACGCACAGCAGGAAACGCTGAATTCCGCATACAGGTTCTCCGCTTTGATGAGAGGAGGAGGGGAAGACCCGAGAAGGCCGGGAGAGGGGAAGGTGTCGTCCGCACGAAATGGGTGAACGCGCGGCCGGCCCGGAAGCAACGTTCGGGAACGTTATAACCCCGACGCGGGGCGATAGTAAGCATTAGATGCCCGGAAACGCTAACTCCCGTATCTGTGCGGCAGGTTCCTCGTTGAGCGTGTTGCGCCATTCCACGCCCAGTCGCTCGAATGGCCCTCTTATGGCCCAAAGATCGGTTGAACGTCACCCGTTCGGGAGAGCAACCGATGAAAGGTCGATGCGTTGTTGAGGGAGCCGGGCCGAACAGTCCGCGCAGTCCGAGTTGGATGAATTCGATCGAGGAGTACTTCTCCATGTCCCGTATCGCCAAGGCCGTTGTCCTGACCGTGGGTGCCGCCGCCGCGGTCGCCGGTGCCGCCGGTGTCGCCGCCGCCGACTCCATCGCCGAGGGTGCGGCCGTGAAGTCCCCGGGTGTCGGTTCCGGCAACGTCGTCCAGGTCCCGGTCCACATCCCGGTCAACCTCTGCGGCAACACCGTCAGCGTCATCGGCGCGCTGAACCCGACCTTCGGCAACGCCTGCGTCAACGCCTGATCTCGCACAGCGGATCGGTCCTTCCGAAGCCGGTGCGCCCATCCCCGACGGGGTGGGCGCACCGGCTTTTTCCTTGCTGGGACTGGTGCGGTACTCGTTCGGCCGCACCCTCGTGCGCCGTTCGGTGCAACGGCGTACGCCCCTTCGGGGGGCAGGTCGGGGCGGGGGATTCACTCGAACGGAGACGTGGCGCTCAGTAGTTCCCCGGTTGCGGAGGGCTATACCCGCAGGCACGGTGGGAGAGAAGTTGTCCGACGCATAAGGAAAAGGAACACATATGCGTCCCCTGGCTACACGCCGCCTCACCGCCCTGGCGATATCCGCCGTCATCACCCTCGGCGCGGCGGGACCCGCCGCCGCCGGCGAACACCATCCGTCCTCCGCGGCCGACCGGGCCGCCCGCGCCCCCCTCCCCGAAGCCGCCGCCCTGCTGACTCAGGCTCAGGCGCTCGGCGGGCTCGGCGCCGTGACGACCCCCGTGACCGAACTCGTCACGGCCGCGCTCAAGGCCGACGCGGGCCAGCTGCCCGCCGCCGACGCCGACGCCCTCAAGGCGAAGATCGCGGCCGCTGTCGAGCAGGCCAAGGGCGTGGCCCCGGCCCCCCTGCCGGAGACACCCGCCCCGGACCTCCCGGCCCCGGATCTTCCCGCGCCGGACCTCCCGGCCCCCGAGCTTCCCGCCCCCGAGCTTCCCGCGCCGGACCTTCCCGCGCCGGATCTCCCGGCCCCCGAGCTTCCCGCGCCGGATCTCCCGGCCCCGGATCTTCCCGCGCCGGACCTTCCTGTCACGCCGCCCGCGGTCGAGACGCCGGTGGGCCTTCCCGTGAAGCCGCCGGTCACCCTGCCCGTCACGGCCGGGGCGAAGGCCGCCGACACCGGCCGGGCCGCGCCCGCGGACATCGTGGACGACGCCCTCGCCACGGTCGAGAAGGCGGTCGCCGGCCTGCTCGCCGCCGTCACCTCGGGTGACGCCGGCGGAGTCGTACCGCAGGTGACCGCGACCCTGACCTCGCTGGTCAACCTGGCCGTCGCCACCGTGCTCGGCAGCGGGCTGCCCGCACCGGACCTGGCCGGCCTGCCCGCGCTCCCGGCGCTCCCGGTCGCCGTGCCGGAGCTGCCCGTCGACCCGCCCGAGCTGCCCGTCGAGCCGCCGGCGCTGCCCGTCGACCCGCCGGCGCTCCCGGTCGACCCGCCCGTGAAGCCGCCCGTCGACGTCCCCGAGCTGCCGGTCAAGCCCCCGCTGCCCGTCAGGTAATCCCCGCGAAGGCCCGCACCGGCCCGGCGTCCGCCGAGTCGGTGCGGGCCTTCGCGCGCGACAAATAGCACCGGTCGACTTCGATCGGGTGCAGTGTCGAGAAATCCTTCCTCCCGGAGTTTCCGGGGAGCGCACTTCTCGTTACAGAAGGCAGAACAACACGCGGGATTCAGCCAAGAACCCTGTGTGGCACGTGACTTGAAAGTTCAGAGGAAGGATTCTCCCCATGAAGTCCACCAAGGTCGCCGCGCTCGTCGCCGGTTCGCTCGTGGCGCTGGGTGCCGCCGCGCCCGCCATGGCCACGGAGGCGCTGACCCCCACCAGTCTGAATGGTGGGCTTGAGGCGATCGCCGCCAATGGACTGAAGACGGACGTCCTGAGCAGCACCACGGACGGCTCTCCGGTGAAGACCGCCACGGACACCCTGGGGCAGCTCAACGAGGCCGGGAAGGGCGGCTCCGCGCTGCTCGGCGGCCTCCCGGTCGCAGGTCCGGTCGGTAGCCCGCTGGGCGGCTGATCGAATGATTTTCTGATCGGCCGCCGTGTGGCCCCCGCTCGACGCGGGGCCTCGCTCCCTACTCTCTGGTCCATCCCACGCGAACGTCGGCGTGGACTGGCCGGTCGGAGCGAGGGGGGATCCTCGCCGGTCTCTCCCTTTCTCCAGAGGAAGAGCGGTATGCGGTCCATCATCAGCAGGAAAGTACTCACCGCAGCAGCAGCGACCGGCATTCTGTCGCTGACCGGCGGATTCGCCATTGCCGCCAACTCCCATGCCGGTACGGGTGATTCACCCGGTCCCGGTGCGGCAGGTCATGTGCAGGCGCCCCTGCCGGCCGATGTCTGCGGCAAGAGCATGGAACTCGGCGATCTCGTCGCGGCGGCCGTCGGCGACCTCTGCGCCCAGGCGGGGGAACCCGGCGGCTACGGCGACGAGCCGGGCGAGCCGACCGAGCCCCCGACGAATCCGCCGCACACCGAGCCGCCGACGACACCGCCGCATACAGAGCCGCCGACGACGCCGCCGCATACAGAGCCGCCCACCACTCCGCCGCACACCACCCCTCCGCCGACCAACCCGGACGAGCCCGGTGAGTGCGAGGCCCCCGCCCCCGGTGAGGAGCCGGAGCCGGGTTGTGAGGAGCCGACGACTCCGCCGACCACTCCGCCGACGTCCCCGCCGTGGACGCCTCCGACCAACCCGGATGAGCCCGGTGAGTGCGAGGCCCCCGCCCCGGGCGAGGAGCCGGAGCCCGGTTGTGAGGAGCCGACCACTCCGCCGACTTCCCCGCCGCACACCACCCCTCCGCCGACCAACCCGGACGAGCCGGGTGAGTGCGAGGCCCCCGCTCCCGGTGAGGAGCCGGAGCCCGGTTGTGAGGAGCCGACCACTCCGCCGACGACTCCGCCCACCACTCCGCCGACGTCCCCGCCGTGGACGCCGCCGACCAACCCGGACGAGCCCGGTGAGTGCGAGGAGCCCGCCCCGGGTGAGGAGCCGGAGCCCGGTTGCGAGGAGCCGACCACTCCGCCGACCACTCCGCCCACCTCCCCGCCGTGGACGCCTCCGACCAACCCGGACGAGCCGAGCAACCCGACCACCCCGCCGGGCGGCCCCGAACTCCCCGACACCGGCAGCGACCCCGCGCTCATGGGCGCGGCCGCGATCAGCGCCGCGCTGATCATCGGCGGCACCGTCGTCTACCTCCGAGGCGGACGGATCTCCCGCCGTCACTGACGCCACAGGCTGACGGAACGTCAATCAAGGCCCCCGCCTTCACCGGTGGGGGCCTCCGACGTTGCTGCACACAGGGGAATTCCGCCACGTTTCCCCCGAACGCCTCGTTCTCCAGAGCATGACTCTGCGCTCTCACGCCGGCATGGGAATCCTCATGACCGCACTCGCCTCCGCCGCCCTGGCCGCCCCGGCCTCCGCCGTCGAGGCACCGGTGATCGTCCCGCTCCAGGGCCTGGAGCCGGTGCTCCCGATGGACGCCCCGACGGTGGCCACCGGTGTGCCCGTCCCGATGCCCGGCGCACCCACCGGCTTCCAGAAGGGCCTCGGTGCCCTGCCGGATGTCACCCTGCCCAGCGTGCCGCTCGCCGGCACCCTGCCGAAGACCGTCGTGGACGCGCCGCTGCCCGAGCTCCTGGACGGCAGCGACCCCGGCCGGGCCCTCCTCAGCAGCCCGCACTCGGAGATGAGGGCGGCCACGCCCGGCGCCGTCGTCGGCAACCCGGTGGAGGCCCCGCGCGGGAACGGACTCGCCGGCCTCCCGGACCTGGCGAAGCCTCAGGTCGGCCTCCTCACCCCCGTACTCAGCGGAGCCCTCGACCCCCAGCTGGGCCTGGCGCCGACCTCGCACTGACGCGACCGCGCACCCCGGGCGGGTGAAGACACGATTCTTCCCCGCCACCCCGGGGATCGTTGATCGTTATAGGCGAAGGCTCGTCGCATGGCCGCGGCCCGTGGACCGAGGCCCGTCCCGCCGTAACCGGCGGCGGGCGTCCTCCGGTCCACGGGCCATTCTTTTCGGATCTTTTCGGTTTTTCCCCGTCTCGTTCGGCTCAATGACCGTGACCAGCTCCGTTGACGGGCGTTGTAGGGGAGTCGGCCGTGATTCCTGCGGTCGCTTTCCACGTCCAAGGAGTTCTTGATGTCTCGCATCGCGAAGGCTGCCGCTGTTCTCGCCGGCACGGGTGCCGTGGCCCTCAGCGGAGCCGGCCTGGCCGTCGCCGACTCGGGCGCCGAGGCCGTCGCCGCCCACTCGCCCGGTGTCGCCTCCGGCAACGTCGTCCAGGTCCCGGTCCACGTCCCGGTCAACCTCTGCGGCAACACCGTCAGCGTCATCGGCCTGCTCAACCCGGCCTTCGGCAACACCTGCGTCAACGCCGACGGTCACGACAACGGTCACGACAACGGTGACGGCGGCTACGGCGGCTGATCCCCCTCCGTTTCGCTCGGGTGTCCCCCCGGCCCGCCAGGCCGGGGGGACACCCGTCTGTGCGGGGTCAGGCGTACCGGTAGATCCGGCTGTGGTCGAACAGCTCCGCCGGGGTGACCCCCCACGGCTCCATCGGCTGGTGCCGGGCGACGACCTTGCGGTACTGCGCGTCCCCGAGCGGCGGCGGCTCCGCCGGCAGGTACGCGGCACCGGGGTTGCGCTGCTGCCACCGCGACCAGACCAGGTCGACGAAGGAGTGGTGCAGCCAGAAGACCGGGTCGTTGACGGAGCCGCCGCCGAGCATCAGCCCGCCGACCCAGCGGTGGACCCGGTTGTGGATCCGGAACCTCTCGTTGCCCCGGCCCGGGGCCCAGCCCTCCAGCCGGTTGCGGAAGCCGGAGACGCTCGTGGAGTTCCAGGGCGCCACGTCGTACACCCGCTCCCGCATCACCTCGTCCAGCTGGGCCTGGGTGGGGAGCGCGATCGGGTCGCGAGGCCGGCCGAAGTCCCTGGTCAGGAAGCGGGTCTCGGTCATCCCGTACGTGACGTTCCACCGCCCGGCGGAGTGGGCGAAGGGGCCGGTCATGACCTGGAGGTCGGCGCGGCGCCCGTTGCCGCCCAGGAAGTCCTCGCCCCAGATCGAGGAGGCCGGACTGTTGTCCCGGGTCCAGTCCCAGTACGGGACGGAGACCGTCGGATCGAGCCGGCGCAGCGCCTTCTCGAACTCCAGCAGGAACCTGCGGTGCCAGGGCAGGAAGCTCGGGGCCATGTGGGCCGTCCTGAGCCGCCCCTCCCCGTCGGCCGTGTAGTGGTCGATGTGGGTGCGGACGAACTCGTCGTACGCGCCGGTCCGCTTGAGCTCCAGGACGGCGGCGACGAACTTCCGGCGCTCGGCGCCGGTCAGGTCGCGCTGGTTCTTACGCGTGTACACCACGCGGGCTCCCTCCCGTCGGGTCGGTGTGGACGCCGTGGGCCGCGGCGAGCCGGGACAGCGGCGCCGCCCCCAGCTCGTCGACGGCGGCGCGGGTGGCCGCCAGCGGCGTCGGGCAGGACTCGTAGTGGTCGATCGGCGATACGTAGCCGCCGTCGGCGCACCGCATCAGGTGCAGCGGCCGGCCGTCGACGAGGGCCACCGGGGCGCCGTCGGGGCCGGAGAGGCCCCGGATGCGGCGGCCCCCGTACATCTCGTCGAAGGCGAGCGGGTCGCGCGCCGTCCCGGACGGCTCTCCCGGCGGGGTGCGGGTCGCGATGCGGCCGAGCGCACCGCCGGTGAAGGCGGTGACGGCCAGAGCGAAGAGGGACCGCAGTGCGACGCGGCGCGGGACGATCATGAGTGATCTCCTCGGGTCGGCAATTGCCCTCAGGGCACAACGATGAAAACCCGGGTTCGTTGCGCCGGAAATGCCGGAGGCGTGAATATCGACCGTTCGGGTGAAATTGGCGCGGGGAAAGGGTGGTTGGGCCACTAGCATCCGTATTCATGACCACTTCCAATGTCGTTTCCTCGGCGCGCAGCGCCTCTCCGCTGGGAACTCTCACGGTGATTCCGTGGTCCAGCGAGCCCTCCGCCGACTCGGCCGGCACGCCGTTCCTGATGGCGTATTCGCTCGGCGACGGCCGGGACGGCCCGGAGGCCGGTCAGCAGGCGATGCGGACGGCTCTGGAGTCCATGGGGCTGTCGGTCGGCGACCGGCTCTTCGACCTGGAGAAGGACGCGGGGATCAACGCGACGCTCCTCGTGGAGGGCGGCTCCGCCGTCCTCAACCTGCCCTTCCTCAAGGTGCAGTGCCCGGTGCCGGACGAATGGCAGGCGGCCGCCCGCGAGCGCGGCCAGGTCTACCTCATCTGCTCCGTCCGGCCCTGGCCCGAGGCGGTCCCCGGCCGGCCGGTCGACGAGGCGCGGCTGCGCTCCTTCGTCTCCGACGAGGAGATGCTCGCGGAGAGCGCCCACGTCCTGATGCCGATCAGGCGCCTGCAGGGCTGAGCGGGAGAACGGAAGGGGGTCACGGCATGGCGACGGTGGACGTACGGGGCGGGGTGCCGGGGCAGCGGCAGGAGGAGTCCGCGCGGGGGGCCGCGGGGACGGGGATCGGCGCGAGCCGGGCCTTCGCCTGGATGCTGATGATCACCGGGGCGGCGGGCGTGCTCTCCGGCTGGGTGATCACGATCGACAAGTTCAAGCTCCTGGAGGACCCCGGCTTCCAGCCCGGGTGCAGCCTGAACCCGGTCGTCTCCTGCGGCAACATCATGAAGAGCGAGCAGGCGGGGGTCTTCGGCTTCCCTAATCCGATGCTCGGGCTCGTGACGTACGCCGTCGTCGTCGCCGTCGGTGCCGGGCTCCTCGCCGGGGCCCGTTACCGGGGCTGGCTCTGGCTCGGCCTCAACGCCGGGATGCTCTTCGGGGTCGGCTTCTGCACCTGGCTCATGTACCAGTCGCTGTACGAGATCAACTCGCTCTGTCTGTGGTGCTGCCTGGCCTGGGTCGCGACCATCGTCATGTTCTGGCACGTGACCGCGCACAACGTCGGGGCCGGGCTGCTGCCCGCGCCGGCCGGGGTGCGGACCTTCCTCGGCGAGTTCGCCTTCGCCCTGCCCGTCCTGCACATCGGGATCATCGGGATGCTGATCCTGACCCGCTGGTGGGACTTCTGGACGAGCTGACGTGAGCCGACCTCCCGTCGGGATTCCCCGGCTCTCCTGGCCGCGGGCCGCACTGACCGTGCTGCTCGCGGCCGTTCTCGTGTTCCTGCTGGCGCCCGAGCGGCTCGCGCCCGGCGGGCGCCATACCGGGAGCGGGGGAACGGCCGAGCGGCAGCCGTTGCCGGAGCCGCTGCCCGGGGTGCCCTCGGGCTTCTTCACCGGCTCCGACGAGGCCGGGGTGCGGCGGATCGCGCAGGTGCAGGCCTGGCTCGGTGGCGAGACACTGACCGTCGGCCACACCTACCTGCCGGGGGACCGCTGGTCCAACATCGAGGGGCATCCGGCGCTCTTCGAGCCCTGGGCGCGGTGGAAGGAGGAGCGGCCCGGGCGGCTCTTCGTCCTGAACGTGCCGCTGCTCGACCGCAACGAGGCGGGGCTGCCGGACGCGGAGGTGCGGGCGGGGCTGCGGAGCGGCGCGGGCGGTGCCTTCGACGGGCACTTCCGGGTGCTGGGGGAGCGGCTGGTGGAGCACGGGCTGGGGGACGCGGTCCTGGTGCTGGGCTGGGAGATGAACGGCACCACGTACAGCCATCGCTGTGGACCGGACCCGACGGCCTGGAAGGCGTACTGGCGGCGGGTCGTGGAGGTGCTGCGCGGGGTGGGGGGGCAGCGGTTCCGCTTCGACTTCACGCCGAGCCGGGGGCTCGACGCCGTGGCGTGGCCGCTCTGCTACCCGGGTGACGACGTCGTCGACATCATCGGGATGGACGCCTACGACCAGCCGGCGGGGCTCTCCTTCGAGGAGCAGGTGACCGAGGAGTACGGGCTCGAACACCACGTGCGGTTCGCGGCGACGCACGGGAAGCCGGTCTCGTACCCGGAGTGGGGGCTCTTCCGGAACGGGGACAACCCGGTGTACGTGCGGGGGATGCTCGACTGGTTCGCGGCGCACCGGCCGGTCTACCAGACGGTCACGGACTACTGCCCGCACGGGGTGTGGGAGTGCGCGGACAATCCGGAGTCGGCGCGGATCGTCCGGGGAGCGCTGGGGGCTGCGGCGAGCCGGTAGGGCGGCCTGATCGACAGGCCCCCCTCGGCCTTCCGGGTCGCCGCGCCCGCCGAGCGTCAGGCGTGCTGGTAGGCGACCAGCGAGATGCCGACGTAGTGGACGATGAAGGCCGCGAGGGTCAGCGAGTGGAAGACCTCGTGGAAGCCGAACCAGCGGGGTGAGGGGTTCGGGCGCTTCATGCCGTAGATGACGCCGCCCGCGCTGTAGAGCAGACCGCCGACGACGACGAGCACGAGGACGGCGATGCCGCCGGTGCGCATGAAGTCCGGCAGGAAGAAGACCGCTGCCCAGCCCATCGCGATGTAGCAGGGCGTGTACAGCCAGCGGGGCGCGCCGACCCAGAAGACGCGGAAGGCGATGCCGGCCGTCGCTGCCGCCCAGACCGCCCACATGAGCGGCTTCGCCGTCGAGTCGGGGAGCAGGAGCAGGGTCAGCGGGGTGTAGGTGCCCGCGATGATCAGGAAGATGTTGGCGTGGTCGAGGCGCCGCAGCACGGCCTCGCCGCGCGGTCCCCATTCGCCGCGGTGGTAGAGCGCGCTGATGCCGAAGAGCAGGCAGGCGGTGAGGACGTAGATCCCGCAGGCGATCCGGGCGCGGGGCGAGTCGGCGAGGGCCACGAGGACGACGCCCGCGACGATCACGGCGGGGAACATGCCGGCGTGCAGCCATCCTCTGAGCCGCGGCTTCGGCGGGAGCGACGAGGGGCTATCGATCGACGGCGGATTCTCGATCGGGGTCACTTCCGGTGTGGCTGCAGTCATGAGACCGCATGGTACCTACGCCCCCGTAGGTTCCGGATACGAGTGGCGATGCTCACGTGGGCGGCCCCCTGGACATATGGGCGCTAACATCGGATGATCAAATGAGTGCGGTCGGCACCGGATGAGCAGCTACGAAGCATCCGGGTCGCGGCCCCCACGGGGCATACACCAAAAAAACCCCTCAACAAGGAGCAATCGTGGCGCGCGACAACGCGGCTCCCACCACCGTCCCGACCCAGCACCAGGAGCTCGTCTCCTGGGTGAACGACATCGCCGAGATCACCCAGCCGGACAACATCGTCTGGTGCGACGGGTCCGAGGCCGAGTACGAGCGCCTGTGCGAGGAGCTCGTCGCCAAGGGGACCTTCACGAAGCTCGACCCGGTCAAGCGCCCGAACTCGTACTACGCGGCCTCCGACCCCTCCGACGTCGCGCGTGTCGAGGACCGGACGTACATCTGCTCCGAGAAGGAGGAGGACGCGGGCCCGACGAACCACTGGAAGGCCCCGGCCGAGATGAAGGAGCTCTTCGCGGGCTCCGAGGGCATCTTCCGCGGCTCCATGCGCGGCCGCACCATGTACGTCGTGCCCTTCTGCATGGGCCCGGTCGGCTCCCCGCTCTCCGCCATCGGCGTCGAGATCACGGACTCCGCGTACGTCGCCGTCTCCATGCGCACCATGACCCGCATGGGACAGGCCGTCCTGGACGAGCTCGGCACCGACGGCTTCTTCGTCAAGGCCGTCCACACCCTCGGCGCTCCGCTGGAGGAGGGCCAGGAGGACGTGCCGTGGCCCTGCAACACCACCAAGTACATCTCGCACTTCCCCGAGAGCCGCGAGATCTGGTCGTACGGCTCGGGCTACGGCGGCAACGCCCTGCTCGGCAAGAAGTGCTACGCGCTCCGCATCGCCTCCGTCATGGCGCGTGACGAGGGCTGGCTCGCCGAGCACATGCTGATCCTCAAGCTCACCCCGCCGCAGGGCGAGTCGAAGTACGTCGCCGCCGCGTTCCCGTCCGCCTGTGGCAAGACCAACCTCGCCATGCTGGAGCCCACGATCTCCGGCTGGACGGTCGAGACCATCGGCGACGACATCGCCTGGATGCGCTTCGGCGAGGACGGCCGCCTCTACGCGATCAACCCCGAGGCCGGCTTCTTCGGCGTCGCGCCCGGCACCGGCGAGCACACCAACGCCAACGCCATGAAGACCATGTGGGGCAACTCCGTCTTCACCAACGTCGCCCTCACGGACGACGGCGACGTGTGGTGGGAGGGGATGACCGAGACGGCCCCCGCGCACCTCACGGACTGGAAGGGCAACGACTGGACGCCCGCGTCCGAGACGCCCGCCGCCCACCCGAACGCCCGCTTCACCGTCCCGGCCGGGCAGTGCCCGATCATCGCGCCGGAGTGGGAGGACCCGAAGGGCGTGCCGATCTCGGCGATCCTCTTCGGTGGCCGCCGCGCCTCCGCCGTCCCGCTGGTGACCGAGTCCTTCGACTGGAACCACGGCGTCTTCCTCGGTGCGAACGTCGCCTCCGAGAAGACCGCCGCCGCCGAGGGCAAGGTCGGCGAGCTGCGCCGCGACCCCTTCGCCATGCTGCCGTTCTGCGGCTACAACATGGGCGACTACATGGCCCACTGGGTCAAGGTCGGCGCGAACGCGGACGCCGCGAAGCTCCCGAAGATCTACTACGTGAACTGGTTCCGCAAGAACGACGCGGGCAAGTTCGTGTGGCCCGGCTTCGGCGAGAACAGCCGCGTCCTGAAGTGGATCGTCGAGCGCCTGGAGGGCAAGGCCGAGGGCGTCGAGACCCCGATCGGCATCCTGCCGACCCCGGAGTCCCTCGACACCGAGGGCCTGGACCTGCCGGCCGAGGACCTGGAGTTCCTCCTCAAGGTCGACCGTGACGTGTGGCGCGAAGAGGCCGCCCTCGTCCCCGACCACCTGAACACCTTCGGCGACCACACGCCGAAGGAACTGTGGGACCAGTACAACGCGCTCGTGGAGCGCCTGGGCTAGTCCCCCCTGAAACTCGTGGTGGGTTGCCCCGAAACACCGCCCTGACCAGTGGGGTCACGACGGCCCACCACGACGCAACCGGCCCCCGGAGCCCCCTCAGGCTCCGGGGGCCGGCGCATGTCCCGGGCCGGTGCCCGTCAGTTGCCGCGGCCCTCCACGTACTCCGTGTGGGTGTGCTGGCGGATCTCCTCCGCCTCCTGGAGGGCGGTGGCGATCCGCGTCGCCTCCTCGTGGAGCGCGGCCAGCTGCCGTTCGAGGTGACTCTCCGGCGCCTCGGCGCCCGCGGTGAACCGCGACCACCACCGCGTCCGTACGAAGGTGTCGACGGACTCCGGGATGTCCTGGCGGACCGCCCGGGCCAGGACGTGCAGGTGGTCCGGGTCGCTCACCCAGCCCGGTTCGAGGAGCGCCTCGACCAGGGCGTCGAGCGCGGTGAGCCGCTCGCGCGGGGCCGGTGGCAGCTCCACCTCGGCCAGGTACGCGCGCAGGGCCGTGAAGTCGGTGCGCAGCGCTTCGAGCTGCTCGCCCGCGTCCGGGAAGTGCGGGGTGTCCGGGCGCTCGGGCGGGGCGATCAGCGCCCCCGCCGCGTACAGACCGACGACCACCAGCGGCCACAGCGCGCCCGCGGCGCCGGTGAGGGTGAGTGCGAGACCGGCCAGGCCGGCGGCGCTGCCCGTCAGGTTCTTGCGGGACTCGGCGTACCGCAGGAATCGGTTACTGGTAGCCACGGATCTCCTCGAAGGCGCCGTCGAGCGACCCCTGCTGGGCGTCGAAGAGCTTGCCGCCGGTCAGGCTCGCGATGTGGTCGAGCTCGCCGCGGTCGGAGTCCCCGAAGAGGATCGGGAAGACCGGGGTGCGCTGCTGCTCGGCGGGGAGCGAGCGGTAGAAGGCGTCGAAGGCGGAGGCCGGATCGCCGTCGGTGTTCTCGCCGTCCGTCATCAGCACGATCGAGGTGAACGTGTCACCGGGGGTCGTGCCGAGGAAGCGGTACGCCTCCTGGACGCTGGAGTAGATCGCGGTGCCGCCGGACGCCGAGAGCTTTCCGGCGTCGGTCCGGATCGCGTCGAGCGCCGCCCGGGGCGAGGCCGGGTCGACCGTGTGCGTACGGACCTCGTGCTGCTTCACCGTGGAGCCGAAGGGCATCAGGGTGACCTCCTCCCGGTCCCGGAAGTCGCCGGTGAGCTCGGCGAGCGCCGTCTTGAGCCGTTCGAGGCGCCCGCCCGCCATGGAGCCGGAGGTGTCGAGGACGTAGACCGTGCGGGAGGGCCTGCGCAGGGTGTTGTCGTACGCGTCGAGCAGACCGTCCGCGACGGCCCGGCTGCCGGGGAACGGCAGCTCGCGCCGCTGGTCCCGGGCGAGCGCGGCGGCCGGGTGGACGCCCGGGACGACCGGGCGGCGCAGGGTCGTCTCCGTGATCCGCCGCTGGGCGTCCGGGGTGCGCAGATAGGTGGTGAGCCGGCCCGCCGCCTCCTTCGCCTCGGCGCGGGCCGAGGTGAGCAGGGTGAACGGGTAGTCGGCGGTCACGACCCCGTCGGACGGCCGGATCACGGTGAGCTTCCCGGGCGCCGACAGCAGCACCGACTCGTAGTTGACCAGCGCGTCGACGTCGGTGCGGCGGCCGTAGGCGGTGGCGAGCCAGCCGGAGGATCCGGAGGTCAGCGTCTGCCCCGCGAAGAATTCCTTCAGCCGGGGCGTGGCCCGGGTGACGTCCTGAGCGGTGAGCGCGGACTGGGCGCCGGAGAGCCCCGAGGCCACCGAGACCAGCGCGGAGAAACCGGAGTTGGAGCGCATCGGGTCCGTCATGCCGTACGTCAGCTTCTTCTCGGCGACCGCCTTGTGCAGCTGCGACCAGGTGACCTTCGCCGGATCCCAGCCCAGGCGGGTGACGGCGGCGGGCCGTATGCCGACAGCGACCGGCGAGGTCATGATCGGGGTCTCGCCGGTGATCCGCGCGGCCGTGTCCGGGCGGAGCCGCAGATAGTCGTTGGAGGAGAGCCAGATCGCGTCGTACGCCTTCTCCGCCTCGCCCGAGGCGATCTGCTCGACGGCGTCGAGGGTGCCGGCGTAGGTGGGACGGACGGTGACCCCGGTCGCCTTGCGGGCCTCTTCCAGTACGGGGGCCATGTCGGCCAGCTCGGAGGAGGCGAGGACCCGGAGGGTGCCGGACCAGTACCCCTTGCCGTACCGGTCGGGATCGGGGCCGCCCTGGCCGCCGACGGTGCTGTTGTCGATGGTGGAGCAGGCGCTGCCGGTCGCCGTGACGATCAGCGTGAGGGCCAGACCGGCGATCGTCCGGGCCAGGAGACGGGCGCGGCGGTGGGCGGCGGTGCGGAGGCGGGTGCCGGGGTGGGCGCCGGTGCGGGGCGCGGTGCCGGGTGTCGTGCGCGTGCGGGTCGTCATGCGAGGCCGCCACCCTCCAGGGCGCCGGTGCGGCGGCTGCGGTCCAGATGCGTGCTCGCCTGCTGGAGTTCCGAGGTCAGGGACCGGACCGTGGCCGCCATCGACTCCGTGGCCTGGACCTTGTACGTGTCGATGGCGTCGAGGGTCGAGTAGATCTGCTGGAACGCCGCCCGGAGCGCCTCCGTGCCCACCGCCGGGTTCTCCGCGATCCGCTGGATCTCGACGGCCTGCTCGGACAGCATCGAGGCGTTGGTGCGGATCAGATGGTCCGTCGTCGCCCGCAACACGTTCACCTGCTCCGTGACCGTCCGCTGGTGGTCCAGGGCGGTGGCGAGCATGACGGAGATCCGCAGCGCCGACAGTGTGGTGGTCGCCGCCCGTTCCACGCCCTTGATCAGCTCGTCGTTGTTCCGGCGGACCACGTCCATCGCCATGTACCCCTGCGCGCAGACGGCGAGTTGGGTCAGCAGGTCCTGGTGCTTCTGCCGGACCGGGAAGAGGACGTCGGCGCGCAGCGCGTCCGCCTGGGCCTGGTCCGGGGTGAGGGTGACGCGCTCCTCGACGGCCGCGTCGAGGGCCTCGGTGAGCACCACGTACTCCTGGAGCTTGCCCATGGTCTCCCACAGGCGGGCCCGCTCGGTGAGCAACGCGGCGTTGTCGCGCTCCAGTTCGTCCTGGCCGCCGCGCAGCGAGCCGACGATCCGGTTCAGAGTGGCCTGGGACGAGGCGTACTTGGCGACGTGGTCGCGCAGCTTGTTGCCGCCGGGGAGCTTGGCGAGCAGTCCCTTGATGCCCTTGCCGGGGGTGTCCCGGGGGTCCAGGTCCTCGACCGTGCGCCGGAGTTCGACGAGCGAGGAGCCGACCCGGTTCTGGGCGCTGCCGCCGGGAGTACCGCTGCCGAGCGAGCGGACCGTGCGGTCGAGCATCCGGTTCGACTGGTTGGCGGCGGAGCGCATCTCGCCCGCGCCGAGCGCGGCGATCTCGCCGATGCGGCCCGAGAACTCGGGGGAGCGCGGGTCGAGTCCGGCGAGTGAGCCGACGTACTCGACGGCCCGCCGGGACATCTCCGTACGGGTGACCTCGTCCAGCGGGACGACGCCGGAGACCTGCTCGGCGCGGACGGGCGGCACCGGCTCGGGCGGGGTGAGGACGAGCGGGCTGTCGTTCCCGGGCGGTGTCAGGGCCATCGTTCTGGGGTCCTCGGGCTGCCTGGTCATGCGGTGTCCCCCTGGTCGCGGGCCCGCAGCGCCATCTCGTGCAGCACCTTGCCGGTGGGCACGGGCGCCTGGCGGACGCCGGTCAGTGTCTGGTTGAGGTAGGCGGTGTGCTGGGCGGTGGCGGTGGTGAACTCGTTCGCCGCGCCCTGCGGCCGGAAGCCGTGGCGGACCGCGAGCTTGCGCAACTCGGGGTCGGTGGAGAGGAGTTCGCCGAGCGCCCGGCCGTTCTCGGTGAGCGGTACGAGGGTGTGGTCGCTGTTGACGGTGGTGTCCGGGTAGAGGACGACGAGGTCTCCCATGGGCCGGCCGGCGAGGAGCTGGGCGGCGACCTGGGACTCGTACACCAGGACGAGCGGGTTGCCGACGCCGCTGACGAAGTCCCGGAACGGGGCGTCAGAGCCTGCCTGTTGGGCGCCCTGCACCTGGATCAGCTTGCGCATCAGGGGCGCGGTGCGGGCCACGGCGGCCGTGTCGCCCGCGACCCGTCCGCCGTCGGCGACGTAGCTCGCGGCGGCCAGGTAGAGGGCGCCGGAGTTGGAGGCGACCGGATCGGTGGAGGTGATGAAGAGGGTGCCGCTCAGCTCCGCGTGGCCTGCGGAGCCCTTCAGTTGCTGCCAGGTCCGGTCCGCGCGGGCGGCGGCCAGGTAGGCGTCCATCTTCAGGGTGCCGGTCGTCCCGCGCGCGCCGAGGGTCGCGAGGCCGTTGCCGGCCAGGATCCGGGCGGCGGCGCTGTGGGCGACGACGACGAGCGGCGAGTAGAAGGGCCGCAGCGGGGCGGTGGTCGCCTTGTCCTTCGCCGTCGCCTTCGCGCGGAGCCCGTCGGCGGGCCCCTTGGAGGAAGGGAAGGCGAAGTCGTAGCCCCCGAGGGGCAGTTCGTCCATGTCCCAGGACCCGGAGGTCTCGGTGCCCACGGTGAACCCCTTGGCGGCCAGCGCCTTCACCACCTGCGGGTCGGCGAAGAACTCCGCCTTCTCCGACCCGATGACTCCTCGCACGGTCTTCGTTGCCGTGCCTGTGTCCTTGTCGCCGCCCGTCACGAGGACGGCGGCCACGCCGCCGAGGAGCAGGACGGCCAGGACGATTCCCAGGATGCGTCTCACGCGGGCAGCGTGCTCGCGGAAACCCACATTCCAGGGGGAGTTGGGTGTACGGGAGGTGAAGTGACGATCCCGGTACCGAACCGGAGCAGGGGGTGCCGGATGGGGGTCCTGCGGGGGGCGACGGAGACCCGCGGTGGGTGGCGGAGACCCCGCGGTGGTTGGCGGCCTTGCCCGCGTTGGGTGGCGCCCGGTCCGTGGGGGGTTGGCGGCCTTGCCCGCGGTGGGTTGGTGCCCGGTCCGCGGTGGGTGGCGCCCGGTCCGCGCGGTTCGTGCCGCGCGGACCGGGGCCGTCAGGGGGCGCCGACTGCCGCCAGGGTGGGTTCCCCGGCCAGCGCCGCGGTGTGCGCGTCCATGCGCTCGGCGGCGAGGATCGCGGCGGCCGTGTCGGCCCGGGAGGCGGCGACGACCAGCGCGCGGCCCGCGAGGGTGTGTGCCCTGCCGTGCAGCTCCCGGGCGGACGAGCCGCTCAGACCGGCGTGGCGGGCGGGCGGTGCGCCGCGCAGCCGTGCCACCTGGCGGGCGATGAGCTCGCCCGCCTCCGTGTCGCCGAGCTCGTCGGTGACGGCGAGCAGGGCGGAGAGGTGTCCGGCGAGCTGGATGTCCAGCTCCTCCTCGCGGGAGCGGTGCGGGTACGCGTGGGCGTCGTCGGCCATCCGGTGGACCGACTTGGTGCGGATCGGTTCGTACATGGGATGGCCTCCTGAGTGCTCTGGAACCATCCTAGCTTAGATTCGGTCTAAAGTTGAGCCACGTCCGGCCAAGATAGGGGGGTGGGTCGGGCCTCAGGGCTGGCTGTAGCCGTCCAGGAACCGGCCGATCCGGGTCACCGCGTCCGCCAGGTCCGCCGCCGCCGGCAGCGTGACGATCCGGAAGTGATCCGGCTCGTGCCAGTTGAAGCCCGTACCGTGCACGACCATGATCTTCTCGGCCCGCAGCAGGTCCAGGACCATCTGCCGGTCGTCCTTGATCTTGTAGACGTTCGGATCGAGCCGCGGGAACAGGTACAGCGCGCCCTTCGGCTTCACGCACGTCACACCCGGGATCTGGGTCAGCAGCTCGTACGCCGTGTCCCGCTGCTCCAGGAGCCGCCCGCCCGGCAGGACCAGGTCCTCGATCGACTGCCGGCCCTGGAGGGCGGCGGCCACCGCGTGCTGCGCCGGCATGTTCGCGCACAGGCGCATGTTGGCGAGGATCGTGAGGCCCTCGATGTACGAGGTCGCGTGGTGCTTCGGACCGCAGACCGCGAGCCAGCCGGAGCGGAAGCCCGCCACCCGGTAGTTCTTGCTCATCCCGTTGAAGGTGAGGCAGAGCAGGTCGGGGGCGATCGCGGCGGTCGGCGTGTGCGTCGTGCCGTCGTAGAGGATCTTGTCGTAGATCTCGTCCGAGCAGACGACCAGGTTGTGGCGGCGGGCGATCTCCGTCAGGGAGCGGAGCATCTCGTCGTCGTAGACCGCACCCGTCGGGTTGTTCGGGTTGATGATCACGATCGCCTTGGTGCGGTCGGTGATCTTCCGCTCGATGTCGGCGAGGTCCGGCATCCAGTCCGCCTGCTCGTCGCAGCGGTAGTGCACGGCCGTACCGCCCGCGAGCGAGACCGAGGCGGTCCACAGGGGGTAGTCGGGGGCCGGGACGAGGACCTCGTCGCCGTCGTCGAGCAGCGCCTGCATCGACATCTGGATCAGCTCCGAGACGCCGTTGCCGAGGTAGATGTCCTCGACGGAGAGCGGGATGCCCTTGGTCTCGTAGTGGCTCATCACCGCGCGGCGGGCCGAAAGCAGCCCCTTCGCGTCGCCGTAGCCGTGCGCCTCGGAGAGGTTGCGCAGCACGTCTTCGAGGATGGCGGGCGGGCACTCGAAGCCGAAGGCGGCCGGGTTGCCCGTGTTGAGCTTGAGGATGCGATGACCCGCAGCCTCAAGCCGCATCGCCTCTTCGAGCACCGGACCCCGGATTTCGTAACAGACGTTGGCGAGCTTCGTGGACTGGATCACCTGCATGACGAGAGCTTACGGCGGGGTGAGGCGGGGCGCCTCGTGTTTTGGGACACGTCGGACACCCTGATGTGACCCCCGTCGCACCCGCGGTGTCGTGCTCCCTACAATTCGGGCCCATGAGCCAGCACGACCCCGGAGCCGCCGGACCCCGGCGCGCCCGCCGCCGTCACGCCCCCGCACGCCGAGGGCGCGGTCCGGTGTGGCTGATCGCCGCCGGCGGGGTCGTGGTCCTCGGGGCCGCCGCCGCGCTGCTCTCGGGCGGCTCCGGCACGAAGGGCGGTACGGGTTCCCCCGGCGGCGGCTCCGACGGGCCGCCCGCGCTGATCCAGGCGGACCCCTCGGACCCCTCCGGCCCGTCGGCCCCCGACGGCGGCGAGGCCGGTTCCTCCGGTCCGCCCGACGCGGCGGGCGCCGGCGGTGGCGCGTCCGCGTCCCCCGGGGGGCGTACGAGCCCGTCCGCCACGGCCGGCGCCAAGGAACCGACGGCTGCTCCGTCCGGGTCCGGGGCTGCCGCTACGGACGCCGGCGCCGCGACGGAGGCAACCCCCAGCGGCGGCCAGTCGACCAAGCCGGGCAAGGGGCGGGGCGCAACCAAGCGGCCGCGGTAGGGCTTCGGGTGTCTGCGGATCGGGGCGAGGGGGGCTTTCGGCCACCAGGGCGGGCTGCCGCTCCGGTCGGCCGGTTTGGGTTTCACTGACCGTCGGGCTAGTTTGTGAGCATGCCTTTGAGCCCTGTGAAGCGGGCGTTCAAGTTCCGCTTCCATCCGACTGATGCGCAGGCAGTTGAGCTGGCGCGCACGTTCGGGTGTGTGCGGAAGGTCTACAACCTGGCGCTCGCGGCACGTACGGAGGCGTGGGCGCGTCAGGAGCGGGTCAACTACAACGCCACCTCGGCGATGCTGACCGCGTGGAAGAAGACCGAGGAGCTGGCGTTCCTCAACGACGTGTCGTCGGTACCGTTGCAGCAGACGCTGCGGCACTTGCAGTCCGCGTTCACCCATTTCTTCGGCAAGCGGGCCAAGTATCCGCGGTTCAAGTCGCGCAAAAGGTCGCGGAAGTCCGCCGAGTACACCACGTCCGGTTTTCGGTTCCGGGACGGTCGGCTGACTCTGGCGAAGATGACGGAGCCGCTGGACATCGTGTGGTCCCGGCCCCTTCCGAAGGGCGCGGAGCCGTCGACGGTGACGGTCTCGCAGGATGCGGCGGGGCGCTGGTTCGTCTCGATGCTGTGCGAGGACCCGTCCGTACAGCCGCTTCCCGCCACGGACTCGGCGGTCGGCATCGACGTCGGCCTGGACCACCTCCTCACCCTGTCCACGGGGGAGAAGATCGCCAACCCGAGGCATGAGCGCCGTGACCGTGCCGCTCTGGCCAGGGCCCAGCGGTGCCTTGCCCGCAAGGCTCCGGGCAACGGAGCCAACCGGGCCAAGGCCCGGCGCAAGGTCGCGAAGATCCATGCCCGCATCGCGGACCGGCGGCGTGATGGCCTGCACAAGCTGACGACTCGACTCGTGCGTGAGAACCAAACGCTCGTGATCGAGGACCTGACCGTGCGCACCATGGTCAAGAACCGGAGCCTGGCGCGCGCCATCAGTGATGCGGCGTGGTCGGAGTTCCGGAGCATGCTGGAGTACAAGGCCTCCTGGTACGGACGGGAAGTGATCGCGGTCGACCGCTTCTTCCCCTCCTCCAAGCTGTGCTCCCACTGCGGCAAGCTCGCCCAGAGCATGCCGCTGCACGTCCGCACCTGGACGTGCGAGGGTTGCGGCACGATCCACGATCGGGACGTGAACGCGGCGAAGAACCTCAAGGCCGCCGGGCTGGCGGTATCGGTCTGTGGAGCCGGCGTAAGACCCCAACGGAGAACTCCGGGCGGGCAGCCGACGACGAAGCAGAAAACCCTGCGGCGCGAGCCGTGAGAATCTCCCTTCTCCAGAGGGGAGAGGAAGCCAAGTGGGTTTTCAGTGCCTCCGGATGCCGGTGGCTGGGTGCTGCCGGATCGCTCGCCGTCGCCGTGGGCGGGTGGGCCGCCGGGACGCTGCCCGTACGCGGCGGCTGGGGGCTGTGGGAGCCGCGCGGCTCCTCGCTGACCGTGGCCGGCGCGGTCCTCGCGTACCTCGGTCTGACCCTGCTCGTGGCCGCGTGGTGGCGGTACGGGGTGCTGCTCGCCCGGGGCGTACGGGAGAGGGTGATCGCGACCCTGGCCCTCTGGACCGTGCCGCTGCTCCTCGCTCCGCCGCTCTACAGCGCCGACGTCTACAGCTACGTCGCGCAGGGCGCGATGGTCCTCGAAGGCCACGACGTCTACGGCGGCGGGCCCTCCGTCCTCGGGCCCGGCGACCTCGGGGCGGACGCGGCGGCGAGCGTCGGCGGCCACTGGACCGACACCCCCGCGCCGTACGGGCCGGTCTTCCTGCTCCTCGCCGAGGTGGTCGTGAAGGCGACCGGCGGGGCGGTCGTGCCCGCCGTGCTCGGGATGCGGCTGATCGCCCTGGGCGCGCTCGCGCTGATCGTCCGGGCCGTACGGGGGCTGGGCGGCGGACCCGGCGGCCGGGACGGCGCTCTGTGGCTGGCCGCGCTCAACCCGCTGCTGCTGATCCATGTCGTCGGCGGCATGCACAACGACGGGCTGATGATCGGCCTCATGCTGAGCGGCGTGCTGCTCGCGGTGCGCGGGCGATGGGTGCTCGGCTGCGTCCTCGTCGGCCTCGCGATGATGGTGAAGTCTCCGGCGGCGGTGGCCCTGCTGTTCATCGGCGTGCTGGTCGCGCGCCGGGACGGGGGCGGCGCCCGGGGTGTGGTGAAGGGGCTCGTGCTGCCCGGTCTTGTGGCGGCCGGGGTCGCCGTGGGGGCGACTCTGGCGGCCGGGACCGGGTTCGGATGGCTGCGGACGCAGAGTGTCGCCGGGGCCATTCACACGGCGCTGTCGGTGACGAGTGATCTCGGGCTCGGGCTCGGGCTGCTCGTCGCGGACGATCCCGATCCGGTGAAGGGCGTCGTCCAGAAGCTGGGGTTGGTCGTCGCCGTCGGCGTGATCCTGGCGCTCGCGTGGCGGTCCTGGCGCGGGGTGCTGGATCCCGTGCTCGGGCTCGGGCTTTCGCTGGTCGCGCTCGTGGCGCTCTCGCCGATGGTGCAGCCCTGGTACCTGCTGTGGGGGACGGTCGTCGTCGCGGCGGTTGCCTGGCGGAGCCGGGTGGGGCAGGTGCTGGTGGTGCTGTCGGCGGCGCTCGTGTACGAAACGGCGCCGTCGGGACGTACGCCCTGGTACGGGTTCGTGGTGGCGGGCGTCGTGCTGGCCGTGGGGCTGGTGTGGATGCGGCGGGAGCGGTGGCCGGGGGCCGTACCCGACGACGCCGGCACCGCCCGGGGTGCCGACCCGGTGGGCCGGGGGGCGTAGGAGCGGACGCGCCCGCGGAGGGCGCCCGCGTGGGTCAGCGTGCCGGGGTCCGGCGGATGGCGCGGCCCGCCAAGGCGTCCGTGCGGTGTCCGTCCTCCATGACGAAGGCGCCGGCGATCAGGACGTGGGGGATGCCCCTCGGGAGCGTGCGGGGGGACGCGTACGTCGCGCCCGCCGCGACCGTCTCCGGGTCGAAGAGGACCAGGTCCGCCGCATAGCCCTCGCGGATCAGGCCGCGGTCCGGGAGACGGAGGCGGGCTGCCGGGCGGGACGTCAGATGGGCGACGCACTCCTCCAGGGAGAGGACGCCGAGCTCGCGTACGTACCGGCCGAGATAGTGCGGGAACGTGCCGTACGCGCGCGGGTGCGGCTTGAGGCCCTGCAGGATGCCGTCCGAGCCGCCCGTGTGCACCCGGTGCCGCATGATCGTCCGGACGTTCTCCTCGTGGCCCACGTGCTGGAGGATCGTCGTCCCGAGCCGGTCGTCGAGCAGGAGGCGCCGGGCCGTCGTCCAGCCGTCGAGGCGGCGGCCCACGAGCTCCGTGAGGCGGGGGTCGGTCACGCCCGCGACCTCGATCGTGTTCCAGTCGACCGGCACTCCGTGGCAGCCGTCCGAGCCGACCTCTTCGAGGTGGTGGCGGATCCGCTCCGCCGTCTCCGCGTCCCCGAGGCGGGTCAGTACCGCCTCCGGGCCGCCCTCGCTCGCCCAGCTCGGGAGGACGGCGAGCAGCGTCGTACTGCCGGGGGTGTACGGGTACGTGTCGAGGCTGATGTCCGCGCCTCCGGCGAGGGCCTCGTCCAGGAGGGCCAGGAGCTCGGGCGCCCGGCCCTCGTTCACGCCGAAGTTCATGGTGGCGTGGGCCAGATGGAGCGCGCAGCCGGCCTCGCGGGTCAGGGCGACCATCTCCTCGTACGCCTGGAGCGCACCCGCGCCGTACGAGCGGTGATGCGGGCAGTAGTAGCCCCCGTACCGCGCCACGACCCGGCAGAGTTCGGTGAGTTCGCTGTCCGGCGCGTACATGCCGGGGGTGTAGGTCAGGCCGGAGGACATGCCGACCGCGCCCTGTTCCAGGCCCTCGGCGACGAGCTGTCGCATCCGGTTCAGCTCGGAGTCGGTGGCGGGCCGGTTCTCCCAGCCCATCGCGTACATCCGGACCGTGCCCTGGGGGATCAGGTAGGCCGCGTTCACCGCGATCCCCCGGCCGCCGTGCGCGTGGTCGAGGCGGTCCAGGTACGCGCCGACCGTGCGCCAGTCGAGGTCCAGGTCGGATCCGTCGCCGTTCCAGCCGGTGATCGCCCGCCGGACCTCCGCGAGCGTGCGGTCGTCGACGGGCGCGTACGACAGGCCGTCCTGGCCCAGGACTTCGAGCGTCACGCCCTGCGCGGCCTTCGCGCTGTGGTCCGGGTCGCGGAGCAGCGCGAGGTCGCTGTGGGCGTGCATGTCGACGAAGCCGGGGGAGAGCACCAGGCCCTCGGCGTCCACGACGCGGCGGGCGGAGGGGCGTTGGCAGCCGGCGGCGGCGCCCTCCTTGACGATCGCGGCGATCCGGCCGCCGTCGACCGCCACGTCGGCCCGGTAGGACGGGCCGCCGCTGCCGTCGACGACGTCCGCGTCGCGGAAGACGAGTTCCATGCCGATTCCTTCTAGAAGAACGTGCGGATGTAGTCGACCACCGTGCCGTCCGCCTCGACCAGCGGGATCAGCTGCCACTTGTCGAAGGACGTGCAGGGGTGCGACAGGCCCATGCCGATCCAGTCCCCGACCTCCAGATCGGCGCCCTCCTCCGTCCGTACCCAGGCGTGCTGGTCGGAGAGGCCGGTGACGGTCATGCCGTCGGCGGGACGGATCTCGCCGGTGCGGGCGTCACGGACCACCTGCGCCTCGGGGAGGTGCAGGTCGTGGGCGGCGTCGCGCTTGCCGGCGTTGGTGAAGGCCTGCTCGGGGGTGGGGCGGGAGACGACCTGCGACCAGAGGCGGAACGCGGGCTGGAGCGCGCCCTCCTCGGGGACGCGGTTGAAGGGGGTCTTCTCGCGGTACTGCCCGTCGTCGTGCGAGACGTACGCGCCGGAGCGCAGCAGCTTCAGGACGGGGAGGGAGAGTGCGGGGATCTCCGCGAAGACGTCCGCGACCGCGTCGAACCACTCGCTTCCGCCCGCGCTCACCACGATCTCGCCGATGGCGGTGTCGAAGCGGCCGGCCTTGTCGAAGTCGGCCGCGAGCCCGACCAGCCGGTGCAGCCACTTCCTGACCCGCTCGCCGTCGGCCCCGGGCATGGTGCCCTCGTACCCGGCGACGCCGACGAGCCGCAGCGTGGCGACGGCCGCGACCGCGTCGGCGACGGCCGCGCACTCCGCCTCGGTGCGTACGCC
The DNA here is from genome assembly GCF_026343125.1 of Streptomyces sp. NBC_00094. Taxonomy (NCBI): domain Bacteria; kingdom Bacillati; phylum Actinomycetota; class Actinomycetes; order Kitasatosporales; family Streptomycetaceae; genus Streptomyces; species Streptomyces sp. NBC_00094. The sequence goes on from NZ_JAPEMB010000001.1 coordinate 5,173,719, forward strand.
CGTCCGACCGGTCGCGCCCGCGGCCAGCTCGACGACGACGTCCACGGGGCGGGCGGCTCCCGCCGCGCGCAGCGCCTCGTCCATCAGCTCGACGCCACGGACCGAGTCGACGTAGCAGACGAAGCGGAACTCCGGGTCGGCGTCGAGTTCGGCGGCGAGCCAGCGCAGGGCGACGGCGTCGACGAGTTCGTTGGCGAGGAAGATCCTGGTGATGCCGTGGGCGCGGTAGACGCGGGCCTGGTGGGGCACGGCGGCGGTGATGCCCCAGGCGCCGTGCTCCAGCTGGCGGTCGAAGAGCCGGGGCGCCATGGACGTCTTGCCGTGCGGGGCGAAGGCGAGGCCGTGGCGTTCGGCGTAGACCTCCAGGAGGCGGAGGTTGTGCTCGACGGACTCGGCGGAGAGCGCGAGGACGGGGGTGGTGAAGCCTCCCGTGAAGAGGGAGCGGCGCTCGGCCGCCAGCTCGCCGACGGTCAGGCCGTCGGCGTCCGGGGGCAGCCCCTTGAAACGGTGGTCGACTCGCTCGTTCGCCAGGTCGGGCACGGGGCCTCCTCGTCGTGCGTTGCAGTATCTGCAACAGTCGTTGCGCATTGTGCTCATTGCTGTCTAACATCCGGGCCAAGGCCGGGTCAATGGACCCGTCACAGTCACAGGGAGCCCGAGAGTGAGCGGACACGCGCCCCCGGACGTCGTGTGCCTCGGCGAGTCCATGGTCACCTTTCTTCCCTCCCGGCCCGGCCGCCTCGCCGACGTCCCCTCCTTCGCCCGCGCGATCGGCGGCGCCGAGTCCAACGTCGCCTGCGCCCTCGCCGCCGCGGGACACCGCACCCGATGGGTCGGCAGGGTCGGCCGCGACGGCTTCGGCGACCACCTGGTCGAGGCCATCGGCGCCTACGGTGTCGACGTCACCGCCGTCGGCCGCGACCCACACCGGCCGACCGGCGTCTACTTCCGCACCGACGACGACCGCGCCACCGACGCCCACGAGGTCGTCTACTACCGGGCAGGATCGGCCGCCTCGGCCATGTCGCCCGCCACCGTCCCGTACGCCTCCGTCGCCGACGCCCGCATCCTCCACCTCACCGGCATCACCGCGGCGCTCTCCGAGGACTGCCTGGCCCTCATGCGGAAACTCACCGCCCCGCGCCCCGGCCGCCCGCTCGTCTCCTTCGACGTCAACCACCGGCCGGGCCTGTGGCGCGACGGCAGCGCCCCCGAGGTGCTCCTCGAACTCGCCCGCCGCGCCGACCTCGTCTTCGTCGGCGCCGACGAGGCGAAGACGCTGTGGGGCCTGAAGGGCACCAGGACCGTCACCGAACTCATCGACGGACCCGAGACCCTCGTCCTCAAGCTCGGCAAGGGCGGCGCCCACGCCGTCGACCGCCGGCCCGAGTCCTTCGCGGACATCGAGGATGCCGACGGCGTCAGTCACCTCGTACGGCCGCCCCGCGTCGACGTCGTCTCCACCGTCGGCGCCGGGGACGCCTTCGCCGCCGGGTTCCTCTCCGCCACCCTCCGCGGGCTCGACATGACCGCGCGGCTCCGCCACGGCCACCTCATGGCCGCCGCCGCCCTCACCGTCCCCGGCGATCTCGCCGTCCCTCCCCGCCGCGCCCACGCGGACCGGCTCGCCGCCCTCGACGCCAGGGCCTGGGGGACACTTCACCTCGGCCCCGGCTGGACGGGGGACGACCAGGAGGTACGTACGCCATGAGCCAGACCGTCGACCGGGCGCTCAGCATCCTGCCGCTGCTCGCACAGGGCCCCGCCGACCTCGGGCAGGTCGCCGACCGGCTCGGTGTCCACAAGTCGACCGCCCTGCGCCTGCTGCGCACCCTCCACGAGCACGGCCTCGTCCACCGGCAGCAGGACCAGCGCTACCGCCTCGGCGCCCGCCTCTTCGCCCTCGCCCAGGAGGCCGTCGAGAACCTCGACGTCCGCGAGATCGCCCACCCCTACCTCGCCGCCCTCAACGAGCAGATCGGGCACACCGTCCACCTCGCCGTGTACGAGGAGGGCGAGGTCCTCTACATCGACAAGGTCGAGAGCCGCTACCCGGTCCGCATGTACTCCCGCATCGGCAAGCCGGTCGCGATCACCGTCGCCGCCGTCGCCAAGCTGCTCCTCGCCGACCTGCCCGAGGCGGAGCGCCGTACCATCGCCGCGAAGCTCGACTACCCCCCGTACACGCCCCGTTCGACCCCGAACGCCGCCGCCTTCCTCAAGGAGCTGGCGACCGTACGCGAACAGGGCTGGGCCACGGACCTCGGCGGCCATGAGGAGTCCATCAACTGTGTCGGCGCCCCGATCCGCGGCGCCGACGGCCGTGTCGTCGCCGCCATGTCGGTCTCGGCGCCCAACGTGGTCGTCACGGCCGAGGAACTCCTCGGCCTCCTCCCGCTGGTGCGCCGCACCGCGGACGACATCAGCCGGGAGTACTCCGGCACCGCCCCGACGAAGGAAGCCAGCGCATGACCGAGAAGACCGCCCTCACCCCCGCCACCCACACCACCCCGCCCGCGAAGTTCTCGCACGGCGTGCGGAAGGGCAACATCCTCCAGGTCGCAGGCCAGGTCGGCTTCCTCCCCGCCGTCGAGGGGCAGGCCCCGACGGTCGCGGGCCCGACCCTGCGCGAGCAGACCCTCCAGACCTTCGCGAACGTCAAGGCGATCCTGGAGGAGGGCGGCGCGAGCTGGGACGACGTCATGATGATGCGGGTCTACCTCACCGACGTGGACCACTTCGCCGAGATGAACGCGATCTACAACCAGTACTTCCAGGAGGAGGGCCTCAAGGCCCCCGCCTCCGCCCGGACGACCGTGTACGTCGGCCTCCCGGCCGGCCTCCTCATCGAGATCGACGCGCTCGCCGTCCTCGGCTGACCTGGTTTCCGGACCGGAACACGACGGAGCGGGCCGCCCCTGGAGAGGAGCGGCCCGCTTGTGTGTGGTGCTGTGCTGTGTGGTGCCGGTGGTGCCGGTGGTGCCGGTGGTGCCGGTGGTGCGGTGCCGTGCGGTGCGTCATGACGTGCCGCACGGCGCCGTACCGGTCAGGCGCCGTTTGGCGTCAGAAGATGCCGGTGATGATGTTGGCCCAGCCGGCGTTGCCGGCGAGGTGCGGCGGGCGCCCGCTCGCGGGGCCGCCGGGGTAGGTGAGGAGGCAGCCGGTCGGGCAGAGGGTGCTCGTCCAGTTGCCCGACCCGTCCACGTAGTCGACGGGGGTGTCGGCGTCGGCGCTGGTGGTGGCCCACCAGTCGCCGTACTCCTCACCGGGCGTGGGCGCGAACTGCTTGAAGTTGTACGTCTTGTTCGTTCCCTCGTCGTTCACCGTGACCGAGGTGCTCTTCACGGTGCCCTGGATGTTGCCGGGGGAGGTGAGGTACGGGCGGGCGTTCCAGCCGCCGGAGCCGTAGATCGAACGCGTGCCCAGCGCGTAGCTGGTCGGGCACTCGGGCTTGTTGAGGCAGCCCGGGTAGAGGTAGAGCTTCCCGTCGCCGGGGTAGCGGCCGACGAGGTCGCCGACGCCGTCGCCGTTGAGGTCGTCCATGGCGAGGTTGGTGAAGTCGCGCCAGCCGCCGGAGCCGATGACGGTCGGGTTGGCGAAGTCGAACGGCTCGGTCTGGTCCTGACCGCCGCCGGCGATGGCGCGGCCGCTGTAGAGCAGCAGCTCGGCGTTGACGCAGTTCTGCGAGGCGTCCCAGATGCACTCGACGGTGATCAGGTCGTTGCCGGACTTGCCGTCGATGTTGCCGGGCATCACGATCTGCCGCAGGCCCTTCCAGTCCGCCTGGGACGGGTGGGCGAGCTCCTGGCGGGAGTAGACCCACGGGGCGCCGAGACCGTTGCCGGGGTACAGGTAGAGCCGGTTGTTCGACAGGCGGACGAGGACGTCCTCGTAACCGTCCGGGGTGGCCGTCGGGCTGCCGAAGCCCTGGAGGTCACCGCGGTGGCCGACGAGCGCGCCGCCCCAGCCGCCGGTGCCCACCTTGACGGCGGCGGCGGGCGTCGTGAGCGTGCCGTTGCCCTTGTAGACCAGCAGCTCGCCGTCGGCGTTGGTGGCGAGGAAGTCGGCGAAGCCGTCACCGTTCAGGTCGCCCCGGCGGTCCTGCGGGTAGGTGCCCGCGGTGACCGGGGTGACGCCGGCGTCGTAGACGAACTCGGACTTCACCGTGGAGAGCACGACGGTCTCGTCGCCGCCGTCCACTGGCGAGTGGTTGTCGGCGGCGTCGTAGGCGACGACGTACAGGGTGCTGGACGGGTAGCCGGACGGCGTCACCGTGACGGTGGCGCTGTTGGCGGCGTCCGAACCGGCGTTGACCCAGGTGCCGTTGGCGCAACGGGTGCTGGAGACGGACACCGAGTGGTCCATGGCCCAGCAGTAACCGACCACGTCGGAGACGGTGTTGGAGAACTTGAGCTGGACCGACTTGCGGGCCGTGTACTTGTCCGTCTCCTGGCCCGCCGCCGAGCCGTCCGACACGTCGAAGACCGAGACCGGGAGGTTGGGGCCGATGCGGTCGACGGTGAAGGAGCAGGCCGCGGTCGGGGCCGAGGCGCTGCCGGTGGCCTCGTAGTCGGCCGCGTAGACGGACCAGGTGTAGGTGCCGTTGGGCAGGTTCTTTGCGGGCATGGTCACCGAGGCCCACTGGCCGCTTGTGACCCGCTTCCAGTGGCTGTTCGGCGTGAAGGAGATCGCCGTACCGCTGGAGTTCTTGATCGAGAAGATGGCGTCGACGTTGCCGCCGTCCGGGTCCCGGACCTTCGCGGTCAGGGCGATGCCGCTGTTGCCGATGGCCGTGGCGCAGGGGACGGGCTTGTTGCCGTCACCGGACGGGTTCCAGGTGCCCTCGTAGGCGGCGTGGCTGTCCACGACCGGCTTGTAGTTGAAGGTGACTTCGAGCTTCGGGTTGTTGCGGAACCTCTTGAACGTGTTCACGTCGCCGAGGGTCGGGGTCCGCAGGCCGAAGACCGTGGTCCCCCAGCCGCCGTTGGCGGCCTGCTGGACGAAGTTCGTCAGCGCCGTGCTCTTGAAGTCGTGACCGAGGTCGCCGGGGCAGAAGGTGTCGTTGCCACCGGCGAAGGAGTCGGAGTCGAGCTTGCTGCCCCAGTAGCCGCTCTGGTTGCCCCAGGTCGGGGTGTTGGCGATGCCGCCCGCGGACCACAGCTCGGTCGGACCGGCGTCGGTCGCGTTGCAGGTCCAGGTGTGGGTCTCGATGACGGCGAAGGTGGCGTCGAGGATGGTGGCGCCGCTCAGCCCGTCGGTGTTCATGGCGAAGAACGAGCGGGTGTTGCCGTCGCCGTTGTAGCCGACCCGCGGCTCGTCGGCCGGGTTGGACGAGTTCCAGCCCGAACCGTCGGGGTAGGCGGCGTTCGGCGTCGCGTCGTAGATGACCGCCCACTTCTCGCGGTCGCCGTCGCCGAAGATCGGGTCGATGACCAGCGGGAACTGGTCCGCCGTCGCCAGGAGCCTCGCGTCCGGCGTGAGCGTGAGCGTGTCGCCGGAGACGTCGGCGGTGACGGGGGCGCTGTCGGGCTGCGCGGCGGCGGGGGCGGTGTCGGCGGACGACGAGGCCGTCGTCTTGCCCTTCGCCTTCGTGCCGGCGTTCCGCTTCTCCTCGGGACCGACCGCGGGCTGCTCCCACATCTTCGGCCCGGGGGCGCTGAAGACGGTACGGCCGCTCTTGTCCTTGGCCACGAGCTCGTTGCCGGCACCCTCGGTGAGGGTGACGCCGTCCGCCTTGACGCCGAGCTTGATGCTGCGCAGGGCGGGGTTGGCGGCGGCCTGGGCGTTGTTGACGACCAGGTGCTGGGCGAAGCCGTCGACATCGGCGATCAGCTTCAGGTCCACGCCCGGGAGGACCGAGGGGTACGTGGCCGTGTCGCCCTCGACGATCGGCGCCGGCAGGGCGGTGGGCCAGGTCAGGGCGAGCTTCTTGCCCTGCTTGACCATCATGGCCAGCGGCTGGGCGCCGCCGCCGGAGAAGGCGATGGGGAAGGTGGGGGCGGCCGGCGCCACCGAGCCGTCGGCCCGCTTGACGAGCCGCGCGTCGGCGAGACGCCACCGGCCCTCGGACCGGCTCCACTTGGGCTCGCCGTAGGTGGCGCGGGTCGTCGTGCCGTCCGGGTTGGCGAAGTACTCGGCCGCCTCCTCGCGACGGTCGAGGATCTCCACCCGCTTCCCGGTCCGCTTGGCCTCCGCGAACGCCGCCTTCTCGAACCGGGCCCCGGGCTCCTGGCCCGCTTCCTGGACGCCGGCCGCCGCCGTCTCGGCGACGGCCACGGCCGCGCTGCCGGGCAGGACCGCCGAGAGGGGCAGGGCCATGGACGCGGCTATTGCCAGAGCGATTGCTCTCCGGCCGCGTCTGGGTCTCTTGGTGCTCATGCTCTGGAATGCCTTTCCGGAGGACGCAGGCGACTTTTCAGTGTTAACGGAATTCTGGTCGCTCCTGGCGCCGGACTCTATCTCGACGGGCGGCTCGTTGGCACAGCCCTTTGTGGCGCAATTGCACACCCTCGGATCCGTTCGCGTCCGGGACGGAAAGCGGAATTCTTTCCTCCGCGACGAGAGAGGGCGACGCAGAGTGGATCATGTCCCGTGATGGGTGTCATCGGGCCTGGTTGGGGCATTGGTCCTACTTGCGGTCAGCCGTCACGGCTTGGTGGCCCGACCTGACAGATCCTGCCTCCGTTTACCTGCCATTCCTTGCCAAGGGGATATGCCTGGGTGTTGGGTGGGCGCGCTCAGCTGTTTTCGTGTGCGTATTGGGGTGGGGATTTAATTGAGATCCGGCCGTGGCTTTGCCATGCCATTTTTCAGAATTTCTCAGAGGCGAATGGCAAAGCGTGCGCGGACGGGTCTCGTCGGCGCTCTCGCCGCGGGTCTGAGCGTTTCGCTGCTGTCGGCGCCCTCGTGGGCGGTGCAGGCGGAGGTCAAGGTTCCAGGCCCGCCGGCCGTACCGAAGACGGAGTCGGTGGACGGGACGGACTTCTTCCCGGGAGGCCTCCGGCAGAAGCCCAGGCAGTCGCCGCCGTGGCAGGCGCCCCCCGTGACATGGCCGGCGCCCAGCGCGCGAGAGGTCGCCCTGCGGGCCGACGCTGCACAGGGCGTGAACGTCGGCGGGGTTCCTGTCCAGCTCGCCGTGCCCACCTCGCGTACGCGCAAGTCCGCGGCCGCCCCCGGCCGGCTGGAGGTGGCGGTCAAGGACCGCGCCACCGCCCGCAAGGCGGGCATCGAGGGCCTGCTGCTGAGCCTGCGCCCCACGGACGCCGCGACCGCCTCCGGTGCGCCGCTTGACGTCGAGGTCGACTACAACGCCATCCGCGGTGCGTTCGGAGCCGGTTGGGCCTCGCGCCTCCGCCTGGTGACGCTCCCGGCCTGCGCGCTGACGACCCCCGACAAGGCGGAGTGCCGCAAGCAGACGCCGCTGGCGACGGAGAACAACACCACCGACGGCACGCTGAGCGCGACCGTCACGACGGCCGCTCCGGCGGCGCCGCTGAAGACAGACGGCGCGAAGGCCTCGTCCTCTTCCCTCTCCTCGCTCGCCGTGAGCGCCATGGGTGCGACGGTACTGGCGGCGACGGCGGGCGCGGAGGGCGCCGACGGTTCCTTCAAGGCGACGTCGCTGTCGCCGTCGGGCTCGTGGTCGGCGGGCGGGAACTCGGGTGGGTTCGGCTGGAACGTTCCCCTCGGGGTCCCGACGGTTCCCGGCGGTCTGGTGCCCAAGGTGGAGCTGTCGTACAACTCGTCGTCCATCGACGGACGTACGGCCTCCACGAACAACCAGTCCTCGTGGATCGGTGAGGGTTGGGAGTACTCGCCCGGCTACGTCGAACGCAGCTACGCCTCGTGCGAGAACGACAAGCAGGGCGGCAACAACACCGCCAAGACCGGCGACATGTGCTGGAAGTCCGAGAACGCGACCCTGTCGCTGAACGGTTCCTCCAGCACGCTCGTCTGGGACGCGACGAAGCAGACCTGGAAGCTCGAGGGCGACGACGGCTCGCGTATCGAGCGGATCTACGACACCGCCCCCAACAACTCCGGTGACGAGGACTCCGAGTACTGGAGGGTCACCACTCTCGACGGTACGCAGTACTGGTTCGGCAAGAACCACCTTCCGGGCTGGGTTGACGGCAAGACGGAGACGAACTCCGTCTTCACCGTCCCTGTCTACGGCAACCACGCCGGTGAGCAGGGGAACGGCGCGGACTACGCCTCCTCCGCGGAGGTGCAGGGCTGGCGCTGGAACCTGGACTACGTCGTCGACCCGCACGGCAACGCGATGGCCCTCTACTACACGAAGGAGCAGGGCTACTACGCGCAGAACGGCAAGTTCGACGACTCCAAGCCGTACACGCGCGGCGGCTACCTGAACCGGATCGACTACGGTCTGCGCGCCGGTGCCGTGTACTCGACGCCGAACCCGGCCGGCCGGGTCACCTTCACCACCGGCAACCGCTGCACGGCCACGGACTGCGCGTTCACCGAGGCGAACGCGACCAACTGGCCCGACACCCCGGTCGACCTCGACTGCACCGCGGGCACCCAGTGCCTCCAGGGATCGCCGTCGTACTGGTCGAAGCAGCGTCTGACCAGCGTCAACACCTTCTCCCTCGTCGGCACGACGCTGCAGCCGGTCGACACCTGGGCGATGGCCCAGTCGTTCCCTGCGACGGGTGACACCTCGACGCCCGCGATGTGGCTGGACTCGGTGCAGCGCACCGGCAAGGCCGGTGCGCTGGCGGACATCACGCTGCCGAAGACGGTGTTCTCCGGTGAGCTGATGGCGAACCGCGTGGACGCGGCCGAAGGCCGGCCGGCACTGAACCGTAAGCGCATCACCGCCGTGACGAACGAGACCGGCGGTCAGACGCTGGTCACCTACAGCGCGAAGGAGTGCACGTCGACGTCGCTGCCCGCGGCGCCGGACACGAACAACAAGCGCTGCTACCCGTCCTGGTGGACCCCGGACGGCTACGTCGAGCCGGTCAAGGACTGGTTCCACAAGTACCTGGTCACGCGGATCGACGAGAACGACACCACGGCCGGCAGCGGTTCGCCGTCGAAGGTGACGACGTACGAGTACGCCAACGGTCCGCACTACCGCCGTGACACCGGCGAGTTCACCCTTGAGAAGAACCGCACGTGGAACGGCTTCCGTGGCTACGGGACCGTGCGGACGTATGTCGGTTCGACGAACCGGGTGAAGACCGAGAAGACGTACTACCTCGGTATGGCCGGGGATACTCTCGCCGACGGCAGCCCGCGTCCCGGCATGGCGATCAACGGGGTGACCGACAGCGAGGACTTCGCCGGTCGCGTCGCCTCCAGCGCCACGTACGACAAGGACGGCACCGGCGGAAAGATCGTCGCGAAGGCCACCTACGTCCCCTGGGAGTCCGCCGCGACGGCCACTCAGGCGGTCAAGGGCATCACCGACCCCGACAAGCCGAACGACCCCGCGCCCACGCTTCCGGCGAAGACCGCCCACCTCTCCGGCACGGTGGAGGAGGAGGCGAGCACCCTCCTCGACAGCGGCACCTGGCGCACCCTGACCACGACCCGCGCATACGACACCACCTACGGTCTGGTGCTCAGCGAGACCGACGACGGTGGCGGCACCGTGGAGGCCAGGAGCGCCTGCACCAGCTACGTCACGCCGGACACGGTCAACTGGCTCATCAAGTACCCGAGCGAGGTCGTCACCACCAGTCAGGGCGGCTGCGCGACCTTCGGGGACAACGTCACGAGCCGTTCGCGGAGTTACTACGACGGCAAGCAGCTCGGCGAGGCCCCGGTTCCCGGTGCCGCCGTCGTGACGAAGATCGAGCAGGCTTCGGCCAGCAGCACCCAGGGCGGTACCACCTGGGAGACGACCGCACAGACCACGTACGACCAGTACGGCCGTGCGGTGACGGTGAAGGGCCAGGACGGCCAGCCGGTCACCACGACGTACGAACCTGCCGTCGATGCACAGCCGACGAAGGTGACCGTCACGAACGTCAAGGGCCACGCGACGTCCACGACGTTCGACGGCCTGCGCGGCCTCGCTCTCACCACGACCGATGCCAACAGCCGGACCGCGACCAGCGAGTACGACGCGCTCGGCCGCCTCACGAAGGGCTGGAGCACGGGCCGGTCGAAGACCCTGAACCCGAACGCGACGTTCACCTACAACCTGTCCGGCACTGTCCCCTCCACCGTCGTCTCCAAGAAGCTCTACGAGAACGGGACCTGGGGCACCAGCACCGCCTTCTTCGACTCCTTGTTGAGGGAGCGTCAGACGCAGTCCGACGCGATCGCCACGACCGGCCGTCTCGTCAGTGACACGTTCTACGACAGCCACGGTCGGGCCTACCTCACCAACGCGCCCTTCCACAACGCCAGCGCGGTGTCGACGTCGACCATGTTCGTGGTCACGCCGAACCAGGTCCCCCAGGCCGTCGAGACGCAGTACGACGGCCGTGGCCGGGTCACCGCGAGCATCCAGCTGTCGCTGAACGTGGAGAAGTGGCGGACCAGCACCACCTACGGTGACTACTGGTCCGCGGTCGTTCCGCCGGCCGGCGGCACGGCGACCCTGAGCGTGTCCGACGCGCGCGGACGCCCGGTCGAGCAGCGGTTGTACAAGGACCGCAACCCGCTCGTCGGCGCGGCGCCGACCCAGTACGAGAAGATCACCCGTACGTACAACGACGCGGGTCTGCTCGCCTCGCTGACGGACACATCGGGCCGCAACACCTGGGCGTACACCTACGACCTGCGTGGTCGCCAGGTGACGATGAAGGACCCCGACAAGGGCGAGAGCACCACCCGCTACGACACCAAGGGTCGCGTCGACCAGGTCACCGACCCGCGGGGCGCGCTGGTGACCGCCTACGACGAGCTCGGACGGAAGACCAGCCTGCGTGCCGGTTCGACGTCCGGCGCGCTGCTGGCGGAGTGGACCTACGACACCGCCACCGGCGGCAAGGGCATGCCCCACAAGTCCATCCGCCACGACCTCGACAACGGGGGCGCCGCCTACGTCACCGAGACGCTGGGCTACGACACCGCGGGCCGTTCGACCGGCACCAAGGCGACGGTGCCGAGCGTGCCGGGTGAGGAGATGCTGGCCGGCACGTACACGGTGGCCGCCACCTCCACGCCGGTGAGCGGTCTGCCGGAGACGAGCACGTACAGCACCGGCAACCTCAACGCGACCACCGCCCTGCCCGGCGAGACGGTCACGAACCACTACGGCTCGCAGGACCTGCTCGGCGTCGTCGACGGCACGCTGGACCACGCCTACCTGCGCGGGGCCAGCTACACGCCCTTCGGCGAGCTCGCCCAGGCGCAGCTCGGCAACATCGGCAAGCTCGTGACCTCGACCCTCTCCTACGAGGCGTCGACCCGGCGCCTGCTCGGGAACACGGTCAACCGTGAGGCGACGGGCCCGGCGACACCGTCGAACATCACCTACGGCTACGACCAGGCCGGCAACATCACCACCATCCGGGACGCGCAGACCGACGGCACCGTCGTCGACCAGCAGTGCTTCGGCTACGACTGGGCCCGCCGTCTGGCCGAGGCGTGGACCTCGGGTGACGCCTGCGCCACCAAGCCCGTCAACGGCACCGGCACCCCGAACCTGGGCACGGTCGACCCGTACTGGACGAGCTGGACGTTCACGGACACCGGGCAGCGCAAGACGGAGACCCTCCACAAGGCGGGCCCGATCACGGCCAACACCACCCGTACCTACGCCTACCCGACCACGGCCGGCGCGGTCCGGCCGCACGCCGTCACCTCGGTGACCGCGACCGGCGGAGTGACCGGCACCGACAACTACAGCTACGACGACACCGGCAACCTCCAGAAGAAGACCCCGGCCAACGCCGGCCCGGTCCAGGACCTGACCTGGACCGAAGAGGGCAAGCTCAAGAGCTCCACGATCTCCGCCAAGACGACGTCGTTCCTGTACGACGCCGAGGGCACCCGGATCGTCAAGCGTGAGCCGGCCAACACCACGCTCTACCTGCCCGGCGGCCAGGAACTCGAGCTGATCCGCAAGACCGGGACGACCCCGGCCAGCATCAAGAACGGAACCCGCTACTACTCGGTCCCCGGCGGTTCGGCGATCCGTACCAGCAGCGACGCCAAGGTCCGTCTGCTGGTGGCCGACCACCACAACACCAACACGCTCTCGTTCTCCTCGACCACGCTCACCTTCAACCGCCGCAAGACCCTGCCCTTCGGCGGGCAGCGCGGCGCCGCCCCCGCCTTCTGGCCGGGCACGAAGGGCTTCGTCGGCGGCGACATCGACGCCACCACCGGGTTCACCCACATCGGAGCCCGCGACTACGACCCCACTCTGGGGCAGTTCATCAGCGTCGACCCGATCCTGAGCCTGGACTTCCCTCAGTCTCTCAACGGGTACAGCTACGCCAGCAACACGCCCATCACCTCCTCCGACCCCACGGGTCTCGCGGAGATGTGCGGTGCTTCAGGAGGGGCCTGCTTCCCCGACGACTGGAACAACGACGGCACGGCGAACCTCGACAACGACCGGACCACCAACAACGACAACGACGGCACGAACGGTGACGGCGATGACGGTGATGACGGTGGCGACGACGGTGGCAACAGCGGTGGCGGTGGCGGCGGCGGCGGTGGCGGCGGTGGCGGCGGCGGTGGCGGTGGCGGTGGCGGCGGGAACGACTGCGGATGGGCCGGCTTCCTGTGCGATGCCTGGGACTCCACGGGTGACTTCCTCGTCGAGAACCGCGAGATAGTCAGCTTCGGTACCGAACTCGTCGCAGGACTCGCCTGTGGCTCCGCAGCCGTCTCCGCCGGCTTCGTCACCGGAGGCGTCGGCTTCGCCGCCGTCGCAGGGTGTGGAGCGGTGGCCGCGGCTGCCGGAGCGGCGGTCAACAACGCGCTCGACCCGGGCGCGGACCACAGCCTCAGCGGTCAGTTGGCCGGCCAGGGCGAAGCTGCTGTGTGGGGTGCGGCCACCGGTGTGGCGACGGCGGGCCTCGGTAAGGCGCTCATCGGCTGTCACTCCTTCCTGCCGGGGACGCAGGTACTCCTGGCGGACGGCTCCACCAAGAGCATCGAGGACGTGGAGCTCGGTGACGTCGTTCTCACGACCGACACCGAGACCGGGAAGAACGAGAAGAAGCCGGTCCTCGAGGTCTTCACGACCGAGTACGACAAGCAGTTCACCAACATCGATGTGGCGACCGACTCCGGCACGGCCCGCATCGTCGCCACCAACACGCACCCCTTCTGGGTTCCTGCGGCGGGCGAATGGCTCGAGGCCGGCGAACTCCGTGCGGGTCAGTGGCTCCGTACCAGTGCCGGCACCCAGGTGCAGATCAAGGCGATCAGCTACTTCACGAAGCAGCAGCGCACGCATGACCTCACGGTCAAGGACATCCACGCGTACTATGTGCTCGCGGGCGCCACGCCGGTACTCGTTCACAACTGCGGTCCAGGTACACCGTTTGGCGAGCCTTGTACGTGCAGCCTTGATCAGGGATTCTCTCGGTTCGGTATCTCTCCCGAAAGCACTGGCCGCCTCACCGCCAAATCGGCAGAGGCGGAAGGGAGAGGGTTTGGGCACGGAGTCTCGGTGAGTCCGGCTGATGGTCCGGTGGAGGGCGCGTCGATAGCTACCCGGGCGCAATTGGAGGCGGCAGGGATGAATCTTGTGTTCACCCCGACGAGGAACATTCCCATGCATCACACCGTGATCCTTCCGAAACCGGTGGACGCGACGGTTCGAAAGTCGTTCAATACTGCCTTTGGCCGGGGGACAAGGTGACTTCGGACGAGGATCTGAGTCAGAGGCGGATGCATGTCCTCCTCATCTTCGGCTGGCTCGACGGGCCGACGGAGGGAATCTTTCGATACGTGGACGGCGACGAGTGTTGGCATTTCAAACTCTTCGCAGAACGGCGGGAGAGTTCTCACTCTGATGACAGGCTGTTCGAGCTCTGGCCAATTCTGGGATCGGATGCCTCAGTGCTCTGTGCAGAATTTGGGGGGAGTGGTGACGTCCCGCACGTTTGGCCGGTGTCCGGTGGGCTTGGATCGGTGGAAGCGCGCGGAATCGTCGAGCGCATCCTGTCAGGCGACCCGAGGCCGCCACAGACGGTGATCCAGACTCAGGATTTCTCTACGGTGCTCGAATGCTGGGACGTCGTGTCCGACTGATCCTTTCCCCCGAGTAGTAAGGAGTTCCACCGGTTTCCCGTCCGGTGGAACCAGGGTCATGTGTCGGACCTTCCGGGGCCGGCGGGAGAGATCCCGTCGGCCCCATCCGTCGTTTGCGGGGTCAGGCCGTGCAGTACTGGGACTGCTTGCCGATCGAGCGGTACATGCAGTCCGCGTTCTCCAGGAGCTGGAGGACGGCGTCGCGGTTGCGGCTCGTCTCGCGTTCGATGACCTCGTCGGGCGGGTAGAAGCCGCCGCCGCCGGACGATGCCGGGTACATCTCGAAGGTGTACCCGAAGATCCGGTGCACGCCCCACAGGTAGTCGTCGATCGAGCCGTCCGTGATGTAGAGGTCGCTGGACTGCTCGGGGGTGTAGCCGTTGCTCGCGGCCATCTTCCCGCCGACGGTCGCGAAGGCGTCGCGGTCGTCCTGGGTCATGCCGGGGGCGGTGTTCGCGGTGGTCCAGCCGAAGGGCCAGAGGACCAGCTCGCTGTAGGTGTGGAAGTCGATGGCCGCGGTGATCTGCTGCTTGCCGCCGACGATCCGCGAGCGGACGAAGTCGGCGACGACCTTCACCTCGGGGGCGGACTCGGGGGCCGTGCCGCGGTACGTCTCGGAGCTCTTGGTACCGGAAGAGCCGCCGCAGCAGCCCCACTTGTAGTTCCAGTTCCGGTTCATGTCCGTACCGATGTACGAGGAGCCGGAGTTGGGCTGCCGGTTCTTGCGCCAGCTGCGGTACGAGCCGGAGGCGATGTCGTACTCGCCGCCGTCCGGGTTGAGGTCCGGGATGATCCAGATCTCGCGCCCGTTCACGGCGTTGGTCACGCGGGAGTCCGTGCCGTATCCGGCACCGAGCTCGCGCAGCAGGTAGAGCGCCATCTCGACCGTGAGGTGTTCACGGGCGTGCTGGTGGTGGGTGAAGAGGACCTCGGGCTCGTTCTCGTCGGTGGCGACGTTGTCGCTGATCTTGATCGCGACGATGTCCCGGCCCTGGTAGGTCTTGCCGATGACCTGCTTGCGCATGATCGACGGGTAGGCGGCGAGCCGCTGGTCGATCTCCGCGTTCATCTCCGCGTAGTTGTGGTACTTCGCGTCGGCGGAGGGGAAGTCGAGCGGGCCGGCGGCCAGGCCCTCGTCCGCGTCGTGTGTGTGGCCCTCGGCGGTCTCCGCGGTGCTGCGGTTCGGCGGCCCGGGGAGGGCCACCGGCTTGTAGCCGAGCGCCTTGAGGCGCGCGAGCTGCTCGGTGTTGGCGCTGACGACGACCGAGCGGGCATCGACCTCGTCGATCGAGACGCCGGTGGCGGTCAGTGCGGTGCGGGCCGCCTGGGTGGACGGTCCGGCGATCTCGTACTGCCGGATCACCTCCTCGGCGCCGGAGGCGATGCGGGCGGCGGTCGGCGCCGGGTCGGCCCCGGCGGGTGAGGAGAGTGCGGAGAGGGGCGCCGCGAGGGCGAGCGCCACGAGGGCCGCGAGGGTGGCGGACCTTCTGCCGCGGGTGGGACGTCGCATGGTGTCTCCTGGGTGGGGAGTGTGGGGGAGTGCGACAAACTCGTGCGGGTGTCCGGCCACATGGTGAAGCCATGTCATGGACCGGTCAAGATGGTGAGTTCGGCCATACTGTCCCGCGTGGGGACCCTCATCGGCAGATACGTCATCGAGCACAAGCTAGGCGAAGGCGGCATGGGAACCGTCTACCTGGCCCGATCCCGCGGCGGGCGTGCCGTCGCCGTCAAAGTCGCGCGGCCGGAACTCGCCTCCGACCCGTCCTTCCGCGCGCGCTTCCGCGCCGAGGTCGAGGCAGCCCGACAGGTCGGCGGCTTCCATACCGCCCAGGTCGTGGACGCCGACCCCGATGCCGAGGCGCCGTGGCTCGCCACCGCCTACATCCCGGGCCCGACCCTCGCGGGACTCCTCACCGCCGAGGGCCCGATGGGCGAGGAGCGGCTGCGGACGCTCGGGGCCGCGCTGGCGGAGGCCCTGGAGGCCATCCACGCCTGCGGGCTCGTCCACCGGGACCTCAAGCCCGGCAACATCGTCATGGCCCCCGATGGCCCGCGGGTGCTGGACTTCGGGATCGCCCGCGCCCTGGAGTCGACCCGGCTCACCGCCACCGGTTCCGCCTTCGGCACCCCCGGCTACCTCGCCCCCGAGCAGGCGCTCGGCGAGGAGGTGACGGGCGCCGCGGACGTCTTCGCGCTCGGCGCCGTGCTCGTCGCCGCGGCCGGCGGGCGGCCCTTCGGCGAGGGCACGCCGATGGGGCTGATGTACCGGTCGGTGCACGAGGCCCCGGACCTCGGCACCGTACCGGAGGGGCTGCGGGGGCTGGTGGGGCGTTGCCTCGCCAAGGACCCGGCCGAACGGCCTACGCCGGACGAGGTTCTGGATGCGTTGGGGTCGGGGTCGGGAGTGGCGTTGGGCTCGGGGTCGGGGTCGGGGTCGGGTTCCGGCTCGGGGGTGGTGTCCGTGCAGGCCGGGGAGGCCGTGTCCGCGGCGGTTCCTGCGCCCCCCGTGACGCCCGCCGACGCGGTGCCGGAGCCCGTGGACGCGGTGCCGGCGCCCGTCCATGCGCTGCCGACGCAGACGGCCGGCGTCCAGGACGCCGTCCCCGCCCCCGTACCGCACCCCGCCACCCTCTTCGTACCCCCGCGGCCCTCCGTGCCGCCGCTGCCCGCGCCGGACTTCGTCGCCGCCGACCGGAGCTCCGGGATCGTCGTCGACGCGAGCGGGGTGTCCTTGCACTTCCTCGACGAGGAGGCCGACTTCGTCTGGGCCGAGATCGGGGCCGTGCGGTACGAGCGCGTCCGGCGCGGCCGGGTGTTGCGCGTCGCCGTCACCCTCCACGACGGGGCGGTCTACGACTGCGAGGTCGACGGCCGCCGCGCCGCCCGGGTCGACGAGTGGATCCTCCGGCTCGACCCGGTGCTCGCCCGGTACCTGCCCGCGTGAGGACACGGCGCCGTGCCGTCTCCTCACGCGCACGTCGGCGCCGCGCCGCCGGGGGAGCGGCGACGCGGCGCGGTCGACTCGCCTGCCGTTACGGCAGGTTGTGCACGTGCGGGCCCACCGCGTTCGACCAGGCGTTGCCGGCCGTCGCGTCCCAGTTGGTGGACCAGGTCATGGCGCCGCGCAGCGTCGGCCAGGCCTGGGCCGGCTTGTAGGTGCCGCAGCCGGTGAGCTTGGTCAGGCAGTCGAGCGCGTTCTTCACGATCTGCGGGTCGACGTATCCGCTGCCCGCGCCCCGCGTGGACGCCGGGACGCCCAGGCCGACCTGGGACGGGTCGAGTCCGCCCTGGATCTGGATGCAGGCGAGCGCGGTGAGGAAGTCCACCGAGCCCTGGCTGTAGACCTTGCCGTCGCAGCCGAGCATCGAACCGCTGTTGTAGTACTGCATGTTGACGACCGTGAGGATGTCCTTCACGGCGAGCGCCGTCTTGAAGTACTCGGTGCCGGTGCTCTGCATGTCGATGGTCTGCGGGGCCATCGTGAGGACCATCGACGAACCGGCCTTGGCGGAGAGCTGGCGCAGCGCCTTGGTCAGGTACGTGGAGTTGATGCCGTGCTCCAGGTCGATGTCGACCCCGCTGAAGCCGTACTCCTGCATCAGCGCGTACGCGCTGTCGGCGAAGGCGGTCGCGCTCGCGTCACTGTTGATCGTGACGTTGCCCTTCTCGCCGCCGACCGAGATGATCACGGACTTGCCGGCCGTCTTCTTGGCCGCGATGTCGGCCTTGAAGTCGGCGGTGGAGGCGTAGCCGACGGCCGGGTCGAGGTTGAAGACGATCTGGCCGGGCGTGGCGGTCGAGTCGGCGAAGGAGACGGCGATGATGTCGTACTGCGCCTGGACGTCCCGCAGCTTCTGGACGGTCGCGCCGTTGTTGAAGTTCTGCCAGTAGCCGGTCAGGGCGTGCTTGGGCACGGCCGGGCCGGGGCCCGGGTCGGTCGCCTTGGCGGTGCGGGCCGACACGGCGGTGGACTTCGCGGACTCGCCCGCGGAGTTCGTCGCGGAGACCTGGAACTGGTAGGCGGTGTCGGCGGTGAGGCCGGTGACCGTGGTCGACGTGCCGGTCACCGTCTGGGGGTTGGCGCCGTCGCGGTACACCTTGTAGCCGGTGGCGCCGGAGACCGCGCCCCAGTTGAGGGCGACGGACGTCGTGGTGACGGTGCCGGCGGCGAGGCCCGCGGGGGTGGCCGGGACGACCGGGTCGGGGTCCTGGCCGCCGCCCCCGTCGGGCCCGAAGACGCTCACGTCGTCGACGAGGTAGGGGGAGGTGCCGTACCAGCCGTGGGTGTAGATCTGGACCGAGGTGGTGCTCGCGCCGGTCGTGAAGGTGGTGGTGAGCTGCTTCCAGGCGGCGCTGTCCGGCGTCCAGGTGGAGACCGAGCCGGAGCCCGTCCCGGTGCCGGTCGCGCCGAGGTAGGCGTACCCGCCCTGGACCCAGGCGCTCAGCGTGTACGTGGAGTTGGGCTTGACGGCCACGGTCTGCACACACTTGGCGTTGTCGAGACCGGCCGGGGTCGCCTTGAGGGCGCCGGCCCCGGTGCGTACCGGCGAGGAGACGGCGGCGCCGCTTCCCGCGGAACAGGACCAGTTGGTGAGGCCGTTCTCGAACCCGGCGTTCTTGGCGACGTTGACGTCGGCCGCCTGGGCGGTGCCGGCTCCGCCGACGAGGACGAGCCCGGAGCCGACGGCGAGCGCGAGGGCTCCGCCGAGCCATCGACGTCCGTGCGGGCGGGTGGTGGTGCGGTCCACGTGCATCCTCCGATGGGGGAGTTGGGGATGTGGAGGTGCCGTACGTCGTCGTACGGAGGGGCTCGTACGGGGGGTACGAGGCTGATGCGGGGGTGCGGACGGTGGCCACCGTTGTCGGAACAAGTTGGTCCAGACCAATCGCGTTGTCAAGACCTCTGGCAGTAAGGGGCGTTCGGCGGAGTCGAAGTCGGGGTGAGGGTGGGGTGGGAGGGGCGGGGGGTTCGGTTGTCGGACCCGGCCGCCGGGTCGAGCGCCGGACTCGGCCGTCGGGTCGACCGCGTGGCCGGTCGCCGGGCCGACTTCCGGGCTGATCGCCGGGCCCGCCGCCAGGCCGACCGCCGGGCCCGCCGCCAGGCCGACCGCCGGGCTCGCCGCCGGGCCGGTCGCCGGGCTCGAAGAAATGGCGGGAGCTTGGCGGATTGTGTGTTCACCACCCCGGGGGACGTGGATAAAGTGCAGAGGCGGCGGCGCCCGCGGTGACGCCGCGAGCGCGGTAAGTGATCTGCGACCCCCGGTGCTCCGGAGGCCGGAGTGGACGGGGGTCTGACGTGTCGACAGCGATCGCGGTCACCAGCGCCGACCTGGTGCTGCCGCCGACCGACCCGCGAACACCGGACGCCGCGGTGCTCCTGCCCCCCGAGGCGCGGTCCCTCGAAGCCTCGATCGCCGACATGCAGCAGCTCCTCATGCGGTACGGGAGCGTGGTCGTCGTCTGCCCCGCCTCCGCACCCGCCGCCGTCGAGCAGCGCCTGTACGCGGTCCGCGGCCTGCTCGAAAGCGACCGGATCGCGGTGGTCAGGACCGACCTCCCGCCCCTCGGCGCGGCCGTACTCGTCCGGCAGTTACGGCAGCTGGCCTCCTGCGACTTCAGCCCCGGAGTGCTCGCCTCCGCCGCCAGACTGCTCGCCCACTACATCTACGCGGGGGCCGTACTCGGCTCGGTCTCCCGGCTCGACCGCGTACCCGTCAGCCTGTCGTCCCACCTCAAGGGGTGGCTGCCCGGGGCCCACTTCGCGGTCCTCGCCGGGCCCACGCCGCAGATCGTCCGGATCGGCGGATCCTCGGAACAGCCCCTCACCGGACCGGAGTTCGGCACTCAGCTCCTCGTCGCCCGTGGTCAGCTCCAGACCGACTGGCCCGCCACCGCCCTCGTCCCCGCGTGGCGGATCCAGGGCGCCGTCCAGGAGGCGGCGCTGCCCGAGGCGTCGCCCGGCTGGTGGGGCACCGGCAAGCTCGTCGAGTTCGCCGCGCACCTGCCCGATCTGCCCGTCCTCTACCAGCTCGTCTCCTCCGTACGGCGCGAGACCTGCCACTGGTGCGGCATGGAGCTCATCGGCGACCGCTGCGGCTTCTGCGCGGCCCCGCTGACGGTGCTCGCGGCCCCGGCGCCCGTGCCCGCGCCCCGCCGTACGACCCCGGCGCTCGACGCGGCCCACGCCCACGGCGGCGCCCACGCCCACGGCGGTGCCCACGCCCTGGGCCCGGCTCCGGCCCACGGGATCACGCGGGCCCTCGGCCCCGCACCGACGCACGCCGCGGACCTGCAGGTCGCGGGCCCTCAGGGCGCCGGACCGCACCCCGCAGGCGCTCACGCCGCAGGTCCGAACCCCACGGGCCCGCACCCCGCAGGTCCGAACCCCACGGCCCCGAACCCCGCAGCCCCCCACCCCGCAGGCCCGCTCGACCCGCGCGCCGTCCCGTGAGCGGAGCCTCGTACCGCCCCCGTCCGACCAGACCCACGTCTCCGATCGAGGAAGTCCGGCCATGAACTCCCGCCAGCGCCGCGGCGTGATCCTGTTGCTGCTCTCCGTCCTGTGCGCCCTCGGCGCCTTCGCCGGCGTCCTCACGGTCATCAGCGACGTGAACTCGAAGGTCGGCCCGGAGGTCACCGCGTACCGGCTCAAGGAGGACGTGGCTCCCTACAAGCCCCTGAGCGCCGGCCAGTTCGAGAAGATCTCCATGCCCAAGCGCTGGCTCTCCGCCACCGCCGTCACCGATCTCCGCCAGATCGAGGGCAGGATCGCCGTCACCCGGCTGAAGGCCGGCTCCCTCCTCCAGAACGACATGATCGTCCAGCGCCCGGAACTCAAGCCCGGCGAGCAGGAGATCGCGATCATGATCGACGCGGCCACCGGCGTCGCCGGAAAGATCACCGCCGGTGCCACCGTCAACATCTACGCCACCTTCGCCGGTGAGAAGAAGGGCGATCCCTCCCAGTCACGGATGATCGTTGCCGGCGCCCGCGTCCTCTCCGTCGGCAAGCTCACCCCCATCGGCGACAGCAACGGCCGCGCCGGCCGGTCCGCCGCCGAGGCCGTCCCGATCAGCTTCGCGCTCTCCACCCTCGACACCCAGCGCGTCGCGTACGCCGAGTCCTTCGCCGAGCACGTACGCCTCGCCCTCGTCGCCCCGACCACGGGCGGCGCCCCGGCCGACCAGCGCGACCGCACCTACACGCTCGACAAGGACAATTGAATCCTCCCCTCCCTAAAGGGAGGGGATTCCTGGCTCACGTTGGCTGCGGACCGGCGGTCCGGCAGCTCTTGCACGATCAGCACCAGCCGGGTTGAGACCAGCCCGGGTCAGCATCACGAGGGCGGAGTTCTTGTCCCTGGGGGACACGGCTCCACACGCGGTGCAGGTATAGGTACGTTCCGAGAGAGGTAGCGCGTGCTTGGTTCTCGCTCCGCACCGTGCGCAGTCCATGGTGGTGTGCGCGGGGTGCACGAGGCGGATGTCCCGCCCGTGTTTGCGGCCCATCTCGATCAGGGCCGTCTTGGTGGCGCCGATCGCGGCGTCCGCCGCCTTGCGTGCCATGGTCGTCTTCGCGAGAAACTTCGGCCGGAAGTCCTCGACGGCCAGGACGTCATGGTCGGTCACCACGCGCTTGGCCCACTTGCGGCCGGTGTCCTGCCGCTGTCGGGCGATCTTCTTGTGGATCTTCGCGGTCTGCCGTCCGGCTTCCCGGTAGCCCTTCGACGCGGGCCGGCCGGGCTTGGGCTTACGGCGGGCCATCATCCGCTGGTAGCCGGCCAGGCGCTGCGCAGCGTTCCTGCCGTGCTGTGCGTGGGGGAGGTCGTGGGCGTCCGAGGTGGTGGTGGCGGTTTCCCTGACGCCCCAGTCGATGCCGATCACGCGCCCGGTGGTGGGCAGAGCCTCGACGGTTGTCGCCACGACGAACGAGGCATACCAGTGGCCGAGGCTGTCGCGGTAGACGCGGACGGAGGACGGCGGCTTGGGCAGCTTGCGGGACCACACCACCGTCAGGCTGATTCCGCCTGCGAGACACAGGCGTCCGTCGTTCAGTCGGAACCCGCGCTGTGTGTAGTTCAGCGACGGAGCGGCGGTGCGCTTCTTCTTGTGCTTCGGCATCCCCGCGCGCTGGCGCTGTGGCACCAGGGCTTTGATGTCCTTCAGCGCCTTCGCGCGAGCCTTGGCGAAGTCGCGGACGGTCTGCTGTTGAGGTACCGAACTTCCCTCGCGCAGCCATGCGTTCAAGCCGCGGGCCTCGGTCAGCATCTTGTCCAGCCCGGCCGGGCCGCACGCTTCCCCGATGGCGTAGGCCTTCTTCGAGCGGGCGCAGCACTCGTTCCAGATCCACCGGCACCGCGCCCACTCCGCAAGCAGTGCGGCGCGGGCGGTCGACGACACGCGGAGCCGGTAGGTGTACCGGGCGAGCCCGGCATCCACGCCCGTTCCCCGCAGTGTCGCCATGGTGTCATTATGCCACCGTCAAGCCGTCAAGTGGCATCTACAGTGGAGTCATGGATGAAGAGAAGCGCATCACTCTCCGCCTGCCTGCCGATCTCCACGCGTGGCTGGCAGGCGAAGCAAAGTCCGCCCGCAGGTCCCTCAACTCCGAGATCATCCATCGGCTGGAGGTCGAGCGCGACGCAGCCCTGTCGGGCGGTGAATCGCCCTGACGGCGATTCACCTACTCCCGCCCTGCTCCGCAGGAGCCCGACTCCTCCCCGACCTGCAGGCCGGGGCATCTTCGGAGGAACCCGGTGATGCCGGTATGACCACCAGGATCCTGCCGGCCGTCGGGGACCCCGACGCGGCCCGGTCCGTCGTCACCCTGCTCAGCCAGCTGCCCGACGCCGAACCCGCCGCGCCCGTCACCGACTCCACCCAGCTCGTCGACACCCTCGCCCGGCTCGCCGCCGAATCCCTCGACGAGCTCCCCGAGGTCGTCCTCGTCCACGAGCGCATCGGACCCGTCCCCGCGCTCGACGTCGTCCGCGAGGTCGCCCTCCGCTTCCCGGCCGTCGGCGTCGTCCTCATCACCGCCGACGCCAGCCCCGTCCTCTTCTCCGCCGCCATGGACTCCGGCGCCCGCGGTCTGGTCACCCTCCCCCTCGGGTACGAGGAGCTCGCCAGCCGCGTCCAGGCCGCCGCCCAGTGGTCCGCCGGGGTCCGCCGTCACCTCGGCGCCGGCGCCGAACTCGCCACCGGTCCCGGCGGCACCGTCGTCACCGTCAGCGGCGCCAAGGGCGGCGTCGGCACCACCGTCACCGCCGTCCACCTCGCCCTCGCCGCCCGCGCCTCCGGCCGGACCGTCGCCCTCCTCGACCTCGACCTCCAGGGCGGCGACATCGCCTCCTACCTCGACGTCCAGTTCCGGCGCTCGGCCGCCGACCTCGCGGCGATCACCGACATCTCGCCCCGCGTCCTCCAGGACGCCGTGTACGTCCACGAGACCGGCCTCGCGCTGCTCCTCGCACCGGCGGAGGGCGAGCGCGGCGAGGAGGTCACCGACCGCGCCGCCCGCCAGATCGTCAGCGCCCTGCGCGCCCGCCACGAGGTCGTCGTCGTCGACTGCGGCTCCCAGCTCACCGGGGCCAACGCCGCCGCGATCGAGATGGCCGACACCGCGCTGCTCGTCACCACCCCGGACGTGGTCGCGGTACGGGCCGCCAAGCGCACCGTACGGATGTGGGAACGCCTCCAGGTCCGGAAGGCCGAGGAGACGATCGCCCTGGTCAACCGCCACCACCGGTCCACCGAGATCCAGCCGCCGCTCGTCCAGAAGATCACCGGCACCCGTACGGCGGGCGTCTCCGTCCCCGCCAACTTCAAGGAGCTCCAGGCCGTCGTCGACGCGGGACGGCTGCACGACCTCGACGCCAAGTCGACGGTCAAGCAGGCCCTGTGGTCCCTCGCGGGCGAACTGGGCCTGGTCCAGCCCGCCGCCGTGCCCGGGCAGCAGGGCAGGACCGGCAAGCCCGGCAAGCAGCTCGCCCGGGCCGGCGACCGCGGCTCGCTCGGGCTGCGCCGCCGCACCGGAGGACGCTGAGCCATGCGGGCGGCGTACCGGGACGACGACAGGGGGCGGGGTGACAGCGGACAGGTGGCCATCGAGTTCCTCGGCATGGTCCCGCTCATCCTGCTCACCCTGGCCCTGCTCTGGCAGGTCGTCCTGGTCGGCTACACGTACACCCTCGCCGCGAACGCGGCGGACGAGGGGGCGCGCGCGTGCGCGGTCGACGGCGACTACAGCGAAGCCGCGCTACGGCACCTGGACGGGGCGTGGAGGGGCGGCACGACGGTGGGCGGCTGCTCCCCGAGCGGCGGCATGGCGACCCTGACCGTGACGGTCCAGGTCCCCGCCATCGCCCCGGGCACCTTCGGCCTCTTCCCGGTGTCGGCCACGGCGGGCGCGATCTCGGAGGAGGGCCTCAAGCCGTGAGGATCCGTACGAGGGCCCGCGACCGGGGCCAGGCCGCCATCGAGTACCTCGGCTTCCTCCCCATCCTGCTCATCGTCGGCTTCGCCGGCCTCCAGCTCGGCATCGCCGCGTACGCGGCCCAGCAGGCGGGCACGGCGGCCCGCGCCGCCGCCCGGGCGGCGACCACCGACGAGGAGGACGCGCCCGACTACCAGGCGGCGGCCGACGCGGCCGTGAGCGGCTGGATCAACCCCGCCGCCACATCCCAGGTCAGCGACGAGGCGGTCACCGTCACGGTCACCGTACGCATCCCCCAGGTCATCCCCTTCTGGAGCTTCGACCCCGTCGTGAAGACCGCCACCATGCCCCGCACCCCGCCCACCGAGGACGACGAATGAGAAGGAGGGACGACACGTCATGAGTCTGCGTGCCCGGATCAACGCCCCCGAGGACAAGGGCGCCGGAGCAGGCAGGGAGGACGGCCATCTCGTCGCCGCCTTCCGCGCCAAGCTCCTGGAGGAGATCGACCTCACCGAGATGTCCGCGCTCGCGGCCGCCGAACGGCGCGCCCGCCTGGAGCGCGTCCTCGGCCACATCATCAGCCGCGAGGGCCCCGTGCTCTCCACCGCCGAGCGCGGCCAGCTGATCCGCCGCGTCGTCGACGAGGCGCTCGGTCTCGGCGTCCTCGAACCGCTCCTCGAAGACGCCTCGATCACCGAGATCATGGTCAACGGACCCGACCAGATCTTCATCGAGCGCGCCGGCCGCGTCGAACTCCTGCCGCTCCGCTTCGCCTCCCACGACCAGCTGATGCAGACCATCGAGCGGATCGTCTCGACGGTCAACCGTCGCGTCGACGAGTCGAACCCGATGGTCGACGCCCGGCTCCCGTCCGGCGAGCGCGTCAACGTCATCATCCCGCCGCTCTCCCTCACCGGGGCGACGCTCACCATCCGCCGCTTCCCCCGTGCGTACACGCTCCACGAGATGATCGGCCTCGGCTCGCTCGACGAGCAGATGCTGCTCCTGCTCTCCGGTCTCGTACAGGCCAAGTTCAACCTGATCGTCTCCGGCGCCACCGGCACCGGGAAGACCACCCTCCTCAACGCCCTCTCCGGGCTCGTCCCGGAGGGCGAGCGGATCATCACCATCGAGGACTCGGCGGAGCTCCAGCTCCAGCAGGCCCACGTCATCCGCCTCGAAGCCCGCCCGCCGAACATCGAGGGCCGCGGCCAGATCTCCATCCGCGACCTCGTCCGCAACTCCCTGCGCATGCGCCCTGACCGGATCATCGTGGGAGAGGTCCGCGGCGGTGAGACGCTCGACATGCTCCAGGCGATGTCCACCGGCCACGACGGCTCGCTCGCCACCGTCCACGCCAACTCCGCCGAGGACGCGCTGATGCGCCTCCAGACGCTCGCCTCGATGTCCGAGGTGAAGGTGCCCTTCGAGGCGCTCCGCGACCAGATCAACAGCGCGGTCGACGTCCTCGTCCAGCTGACCCGGCACCCGGACGGCACCCGTCGGATCACCGAGATCGCCGTCCTCGCCTCCCACGGGCGCGAGCGGTTCCTCCTCGCCACGATCTGCCGCTTCCAGGCGCAGCCGGTCGCCGCCGACGGCCGGGTGTACGGGCAGTTCACGTACCACCCGCTGCCCCGGCGGGTCGCGGAGCGGCTCTACATGGCAGGTCAGCCGATCCCGCAGGCCTTCGGCGTGGCCGCGACCGACGCCGGACTCGCCACCCGAGAAGCGAACTAGAAGCAGAGGTGCAGAGGTCCATGACCGATCCCGTGTGGCTGACGCTCGGCGTGGCGCTGCTCTGCTGCGTCCTCGCCGTGACGGGCCTCCAGGTGTACGCGAGCGGGGCCCGCCGCCACGCGGCGCTGATCGCCCGGCTCGACGAGACGGGTGAGCCCGAGACCACCGGCCGACGCAGACGTCACTTCCGCGGCATCGACCGGCGCGTCCGCCGGACGTCCCTCGGCCGGAAGCTGGAACTGCGCATCGCGGCGACCGGACTCGACGTCACCCCGGGCGAGTTCACCGTCGCCCTCGCGGCGACCGTGGCCGTCCTGTGGGCGGTGGGGCAGTCGGCGCTCTCCCCGTTCTTCGGCCCGATCTGCGGACTCCTCGGCGTGTGGGTGGCGTTGGGGTTCCTCGGCTGGCAGCGCCAGAAGCGCATCGAGAAGTTCATCAACCAACTCCCCGAACTCTCCCGCATCCTGGCCAACGCCACGCAGGCCGGACTCGCCCTGCGCATGGCGCTGAGCCTCGCCGCCGACGAGCTGGAGTCCCCGGCCGGAGACGAACTGGAGAAGGTGGCGCAGCAGCTGGCCGTCGGCACCTCCCTCGACGACGCGCTCGGAGAGCTCGCCGAACGCCTCCCCTCCCGCGAACTCGTCGTCCTCGTCACCACCCTCGTCCTCGCCAACCGGGCGGGCGGCACCGTCGTCTCCTCCCTCCGGAACCTCACCGAGACCCTGGAGGAACGCAAGGAGACCCGGCGCGAGGTCCGCACCCAGCTCTCCCAGGTGAGCATGACCGCGTACGCCGTCCCCGTCATCGGCGTCGGCTCCCTCCTGCTCATCGACAACATGCAGCCCGGCGCCCTCGACCGCATGACCAGCTCGACCATCGGACAGTTCGCGGTGGTCGCCGCCTGCGCCCTGTACGTGGTCGGCTTCGCCGCCATCCGCCGCTTCTCCAAGATCGACGTATAGGACGGCGCTGCGCCATGGACCTCCTCCTCGCACTCCTCGCCGGCCTCGCCGTCGCCGGCATCGCCTACGGCCTGCGCCTCTACCGGGCCGACGCCCGCCTCCCCGACGACCTCAAGCTGGCCCTGGAGGTCGGCGCCACCCGTACCGGCGCCGTCGACTCCGCCGTCGACCGGCTCGGTATGCGGTGGTCACCCGCCGTCCTGCGCCTCATGGGCCCCAAGCGGGTCAACGCCGTACGCCGCCGCATCGACCTCGCCGGAAACCCCGGCGGACTCACCATCGACCGGTACGGGGCGAGGCGGGCCGTCTACGGCTTCCTCGGTGTCCTCGGCGGCCTGCTCATGCTGGGCAAGGGCTCGGTCCTCGTCGCGCTGCTCCTCTTCGCGTTCGGCGCGTTCTGGACGGAGGTCGGCATCTGGTCGGCCGTCCGCATCCGCAAGGACCAGATCGAACGCACCCTCCCCGACTTCCTCGACGTCCTGGCCGTCGTCGTCTCGGCCGGCCTCGGCTTCCGCCAGGCCCTGGAACGGGTCGCGGAGCAGTACGCGGGCCCCTGGTCCGACGAGCTCCGCATCACCCTGCGCCAGATGGACATGGGCGTCAGCCGCCGCCAGGCCTTCGACGAACTGCGCCGCCGCAACGACTCCGAGCAGGTGGCCCAGTTCGTCACGGCGCTCCAGCAGGGCGAGGAGCTGGGCGCCCCGATCGTGGACACGCTCATCCAGATCGCCAACGACATGCGGCGAACGGACGCCCAGAACGCCCGCCGCAAGGCCGCCAAGGCGGTCCCGAAGGCCACCATGGTCATCACGACGCTGATGGTCCCGGCGACGATGATCCTCCTCGGTGCGGGCCTCTTCCTGGGCACGGGCACCGACTTCGGCTCGGTCACGGGGGAGTAGACCCCGGTGGCGGCAACTGTCTCAATCTCACCGCAGGTTGACGATCCCGCTTCGCGCGCGCAACCGCATGTGACAGAGTGCGGACTGGGTGTGAGAGAGGTGGGAGTGATGGACCTGAGCGCCGCTGGCCTGAACGACCGGCAGATTGCCGCGACTTGCTCCATCACCGAGAAGACGGTCACGGGTCACGTCGACCGCGTCTTCGCCCAACTCCACCCCACCACGCGCGCCGAGGCCATAGCCTCCTGGCTGGGCACCAGGCCGACCCGATGACCGGCACCCACAGACGGCCCTCCGGGCCCTGTGAGCCGACACGACCACCGGCCTACCGTGCCGGTGCGCAGGCGTCTGAACGCGGAGGGGACGACGATGAACGACGCGATGCTGAAGGCCATGACCAAGGCCAAGGTACGGGCATGGAGTTGGACGGCAAGGTCTTCGAGGGACCGCGGGCAGACGGCGGTGGAGTACCTGGGGATCATCGTGGTGGTGGTGGCGATCGTGGTGGCGATCACGGGTACGGATATCGGTCAGTCGATCAAGAATGCGATCGCTCAGAAGATCACCGAACTCACCGGAGGCGGTGGCGAGTAGGCGCTCATCGTCGTTGGGGAGACGAGGGGCAGGCTTTTCCCATCTATGTCGCCATCGTGGCGGGCCTCTTGTTTCTAGCCTTCGCCTACTTTGCGGTGGGGCAGGCCGCATTCACTCGGAACAGCGCACAGACGGCGGCGGATGCAGCGGCTCTAGCGGCTGCGCAGGATGCGCGGGAGCAGCTGCGAGAGGACTGGCTCGAAGTGATCCTCGACCCTGAACAGTGGGATGGATTCCTTCAAGGTGCAGCCTACGTCGACCTGTCCCCGTGTCTGCAGGCCGGCGAGTTCGCGTCCCGGAACCAGGCAGTGCTCGCGGGGGGCGGCTGTGAGCGTCTCGACTCGTGGGGTTTCCGTGTGACGGTGCGTACGAATGGCACGGAGTCGCATCCTGCGACGGCGTCTGCTTCAGCAGTGATCGAACCGCTCTGTCAGTTCAAAGGGCAGGAGCCCACCTCGGAGCCGCCCCCACCTACGCCGACGCCATCCGGCGAGGGTGAAGAGGAGGAAGAGAGCCCGATCGTGGGGCTCATGTGCGACGGGGGCGCCTGGGAGATTGACCCGGAGAACCCGACCTTGCCCGACGCCGTCGACCTTTTTGCGGTCCGACTGTCCGAATGACCTGCGACGACGAGTAAAGGAAGCGCGCTCCATGAACGTTCATCAGGCACGCAGGGGGTTGGCCTCCCTCGTGGTCGCGGCAATGGGTCTCCTCGCGGTCGGCTGCGCAGCAGAGGAGAAGCCCAAGACGGACAAGCCGGCTGCCACGACCACGGTTGCCCCTCAGGAGACACAAGGCACTCAGGAGCAGCCAGCTGCGGAGGAGCCCACGGAGACGTTGGCGACCCTCAAGGGGCAGAAGGGTCTGGAGCTCGTGATCAACTCGGTGGAGCGAGATGCGGGCGGATTCATTACCGTCAAGGGTCGTCTCAGGAACACGTCCGAAACGGCCAGCATCATCCCCGCGCAGATGAGTGGCAATGAGACCGAGGTCGTAAAGCACGGCAACTCGCTGGGAGGTGCAGCGCTGGTCGACTCCGTCGGCAAGAAGCGGTACTACGTCCTACGGGACACGGACGGTCGACCGCTCACCACCTCCGCGCTCGACAGCCTCGGGCCCGGCAAGTCGACCGCCGTCTTCATGCAATTCCCCGCCCCCCCCACCTCCACCACCGAGGTCTCCTTCCAGCTCCCCACCTTCGAACCCGCCACCCTCAAACTCTCCTGAGGCGACGCCATGACGACGACGAACCGCCGCCTGGCCGCCCTGGCCCTCGTCTCCGTGGCCATGTGGCCGCTCACCGTGCCCACCGCGCACGCCGACGACCCGCCCGGCTCCGCCGGCTCCGCATCCCCGCCCCCCGCCATCGACGCCAACGCGCCCGGCCTCATGCTTCCGGACGGGGCCACCCTCGCGCCCGCGAAGGTCCTCGACATCAAGCAGATCGTCGAGGAGGAGGGCGGCGAGCAGCGGCGGCAGGACACCAACGTGGACGTGACGTTCGCGCTCCAGGCCGAGGTGCTGTTCCCGAAGAACAGCGCCAAGCTGAGCCCCGCTGCCACCTCCCGCATCGCCGCCATCGCCGCCGAGGTCAACAAGCTCGGTTCCGGACGGGTCCGGGTCTTCGGGTTCACCGACAACCTCGGGACGTACGAGCACGGGCTCAAGCTCTCGAAGGAGCGCGCCGTCGCCGTGCAGCAGGTCCTCGCCCGGGGGCTCGACCCCGGTACGGCCTTCGACATCCGGGGCTACAGCGAGGACTACCCGATCGCGGACAACGCCACCGAGGAGGGCCGGAAGAAGAACCGGCGCGTCGAGGTGTCCTTCCCCCGGACGACGGTCATCCCGCCCTCGCCCTGACCTGCAGGGCCAGGGCCGCCCGGATCGTCGCGATCACGTGATCCGGGCGGGCGAAGACGTCCCGGGCCGTGAAGCGGAGGACGCGGCGGACCTCCGGGCAGGACTGGAGCGCGTTGAAGCGGGTGACGTCCCGTTCGTGGGCCCGGCGCGTGCCGTGGAAGGCATAGCCCTCCACCTCCACCGCCAGGCCCGCCTCGCGGAAGAGGAAGTCGGGGCGCAGCGTCCGGCCCTCCGCCGTCCGGAGCGGCGGCTGCGACTCGGGGAACAGGCCGGCGTCCCGCATCCGGAGCCGGGCCACCGACTCCGCCGGGGAGCCCGAGGCCGCCTCGGTCAGCGGTAGCCAGGCCCGGGCCCGGGGCGCGCCGGGCCGGGGCGCGGCGAGTTCGGCGGCCAGTTCCTCGTACCGGACGAGGGCCTCGCGCCGTACGCCCCCGACCGCTCTCCGCGCCAGCGCCGAGTCCGCCGCCACGACCGCCTCCTCCCGGCTGCCGCAGCTCCGTATGAGGTCGCCGACCGTCCGCGCCGGGGTGGTCACCCGCAGCCCTCGTCGTACGGACCGGTCCCCGTCCGTGAGGGAGGACGTGGAGCGGATCCGTATCAGGGCGTCGTGTGTCGAACGGGACGTCGCCGGCGCCGTGAAGTCGAGGAACCCCTCGTCGACGGCCCCGCCCAGGAGCTCGATGCGGTGCAGCCGCGCCGCCGTCCCGTGGCTGCAGACCAGCTCCGGGCGCAGGAACTGCAGCGCCGTCGCCCGCACCCGCCAGTCCACGTCCTTCCCCGGGGCCGCCCACGCGCCCCGGCAGATCCCCTGCCAGCCGTCCCGGCGCAGGCAGCCCGCCAGCCGGCCCCGGGACCAGCCCGCCGCGACCGCCCAGACCGTCAGGAGTACCCCGCCCCTCGCGAGGATCGCCAACTCGTACATACGCCCAACGATCCACGGAAGAGGGACAGTTCGCACCCCCTGTGGAAAACCTGGCGAAAGTCGGCGTCAGGAAAGTGCAAAAGTGACGGGACGTCTGCGCCGGCGAGGAGCATTCTGGAGCGGAGTACCCGACACCGCAGGGACCGTTTCGAAGTGGGCTGCTGATGACGTCGACGCCGAGTGTCCAGCTGGTCAGTGATCTCGTCACCCGGATTCCCGAGTTCCGGGGCGTGTACGAGACCCATGTCTTCACCCAGGGCGGTGTCCTGCCGCACGTCTTCTTCTGGGACGTCGTCCAGGGCACCGTCCGCTCCTTCCTCGGCGAGGACCCGTCCGCCGCCGACTGGCGCCGCACGCTCGACTTCCTGGAGGAGCAGTGCTGTCGTGGAGTCATCGGCATCGACGAGGTCATCATCACCTCGTTCCTCGGTGACCTGCCCTCCCCGCAGGAGCCCGGCCACGCCATCGTCCACCAGCTCGGTCCCGTCCTGTCCGCGAAGTTCGTCCGCATAAGGCCCCTCGGGTGAGGGGGGTGGGGGCGCCGGGATAATCGAGCGCATGCCCCCGCCCCGCCGCCCCCTCAGCCTCACGCGCCCCACCCTCACCGCCCTCGGCGGTTACGCCGCCACCCGCCTCATCGGCCTCGCCGTCCTCGCGATCGCCGCCGCCGCGACCGGCAAGGACGGGCTGCACCGGCTCAAGGGACGCTGGGACTCCGTCTGGTACGTCCGCGTCGCCGAGCACGGTTACGGGTACGAGGTCACCCTGCCGAACGGCGACGTCCACTCCGACCTGGCCTTCTTCCCGCTCCTCCCGGCCCTGGAGCGGGGCCTGGCGACCGTCCTCCCCGTCGACGCGGCGACCGCCGGGCTGCTCGTCTCCTGGACCGCCGCGCTCGCCGCCGCCTGGGGCATCTACCGGTGCGGCGCCCATGTCGCGGGGGAGCGCGCGGGCGTGCTGCTCGCGGTCCTCTGGGGCGTGTACCCGACCGCGTTCGTCCAGTCGATGGCGTACACGGAGACGCTGTTCACCGCCCTCGCCGCCTGGTCGCTGTACGCCGTCCTGCGCGGGCGGTGGATCCTCGCCGGTCTCCTGTGCGCCGTCGCCGGGCTCACCCGGCCGACGGCCGCCGCGCTGATCGCCGCCCTCGGGATCACGGCCCTCGTGACGCTCGTACGGGATCGGAGGCTGCCCCTGCGGACGGTGGCCGGGGTGCTGCTCGCACCGCTGGGCTGGCTCGCGTACGTCGCCTACGTCGGGGTCCGCGAGGGCGGCCCGACCGCCTACTTCGACGTCCAGGCCGCCTGGGGCAACTCCATCGACGGCGGCGTCGCCCTCGCCCGGTTCATCCTGGGCCTGCCCTGGCCCGCCGCCCTCGGGCTGTGCGCGGCGCTCGCGCTCCTCGGCTGGCTCGTCGCCCTCTGCGTACGGCAGAAGCAGCCGCTGCCCCTGCTCGTCTACACGATCGGCGTCGTCTTCGTCTCCCTCGTCGGCGCCGCCTACTTCGGCTCCCGGCCGCGCCTGATGATGCCCGCCTTCGGTCTGCTCCTGCCGCCCGCCGTGGCCCTCGCGCGCCTGCGCACGCGTGCCGCCGTGCCGGTCCTCGCGGGACTCGCGCTCGCCTCCGCCGTGTACGGGGCGTTCACCCTGCTCGGCTCGGGCCCGCCGTGACGTCCGGACGCACGTCCACCCGGACACCCCGCCGCAGCCCCCACCCCGCCATCGCGCCCGCCTCCGCCTCCAGGACGTGCCGGCCGCGCGGCCTGACCATGCCGAGGCGCCCCGGCCGCATCGTCACCACGGACAGGACCCGGAGCTCGCGGTCCAGGTAGGCCACGTCGATCGCGAACCGCATGCCGAAGGTGTGCACGCTGTTCGTCGGGGTGATCAGCATCGCCCCCGCGATCCCGTCCCGGCCGAGCAGCCCCCGCCGCCGCGCCCGGTACGACGCCGCCACCTCCAGGGGCACGACGACCCCGTCCGGCAGCGCCACCGTCCCCGTCCCGTCCACCCATTTCCCCATGCGCCAGACCGTAGCGGTACGGCCCTCTAGGGTCGGGTCCGTGTACGCCACGCTGATCACCGTCGCCGCTCTGTGGGGGGCCGTCGCCGGACTGCTCGTACCGCGCGCCGCGTACCGGCTCTCCGTGCCGGCCGAGGAGCCGTGGCGGGACCTCTGCCCCGTCGGGCACCCCCTCGCGGGCCCCGCGCGCGGCTGGGTCGGCGGGCCCGGGCGGCAGGCCTGCGCGACCACCCCCACCCCGCTCGCCGCACCGCTGCTCACCGCCCTGACCTGCGCCGCGCTCGCCGCCGCGACCGGCGGGCCCCGGCCCGAGCTGGCGGTCTGGCTGCTCGGCGCACCCTTCGCCGTCCTCCTGGCCTGCGTCGACGCCCGCGTCCACCGGCTGCCGGACGGGCTCACCCTGCCGCTCGCCGTCGGCGTCCCGCTGCTCCTCGGCGGCGCCGAGCTCCTGCCGTACGACGCGGGCTCCTGGATCCACGCGCTGCTCGGCGCGCTCGCGCTCGGCGGGTCCTATCTGGTCCTGTTCCTGGTCAACCCGGCCGGTCTCGGCTTCGGCGACGTCAAGCTGGCGCTCCCGCTGGGCGCCGCCCTCGGCTGGTACGGCTGGGGAATCCTCTTCACCGGGGCCTTCGCGGGCTTCCTCCTCGGCGCGGTGTACGGCCTCGGGCTCGTCCTGCTGCGCCGCGCGGGCCGCTCCTCGGCGATCCCCTTCGGACCGTTCATGCTGGCCGGAGCCCTGATCGGGCTTCTCCTGGGCGCGTTCTCCGCACTCCCCTGAAGCGCCCCCTGAAGCGCCCCCGCAAGCGCCCCCGCATCACCCCGGGCCCGGATCGGCGGCCTCCGTACGTCAACGCCGCGCCTCGGCCGGCAGGTCCCCCTTGGGAGGGACGGAACTCCGCCGCCACGCCGGGGCACAAACCCGCCACAGGGCCCTCCACCCCTTGTCCCGTCAGGGATCCCATGGATTCAGGGGGGTCCGTTCCCTGCACGTGGCGCGCAACACGACTAACGAAGGGTTATGGTGGAAACCCCCCCTCGGGCCGGTCCGTATCCCCCCCCCCACGGACCGGCCCGTTTTTTCTTTCCGGGTTTCCCTCCGGGTACTTTCCGGGCCGCTGTGCGATCCGGAAAGCAGGCGTCAGCCCCGACCGGCCCAGATGTTCACGCCCTCCGTGTCGACGGCGAACGAGTCGATCTCCTTGAGCTCCTGGTCGGTCAGCGGAGCGCCCGCGAGCGCGGCCACGTTCTCCTCCAGCTGGGCGACGCTGGACGCGCCGATCAGCGCCGACGTCATCCGCTCGTCGCGCAGCACCCACGACAGCGCCAGCTGCGCCAGCGACTGCCCGCGCCGCTCCGCGATGCCCGCGAGGCCGCGCAGGCGACGCAGGACCTCGTCGGAGAGCAGGTTCGGGTCGAGGGACTTGCCCTGGGTGGCCCGCGAGCCCTCCGGGATGCCCTTCAGGTACTTGTTGGTGAGCAGCCCCTGCGCCAGCGGCACGAAGGAGATGCAGCCCATGCCGGCCGCCTCCAGCGTGTCGAGGAGGCCGTCGTCCTCCGTCCAGCGGTTGATCATGGAGTACGAGGGCTGGTGGATCAGGGCCGGGACGCCCATCTCGCGCAGGATCCGGGCCGCCTCGGCGGTCTGCTCCGCGGTGTACGAGGAGACGCCGACGTACAGCGCCTTGCCCTGCTGCACGGCGGAGGCCAGGGCCCCCATCGTCTCCTCCAGCGGGGTGTCCGGGTCGAAGCGGTGCGAGTAGAAGATGTCGACGTAGTCGAGGCCCATCCGCTTGAGGGAGGCGTCGAGCGAGGACATCAGGTACTTGCGGGAGCCCCACTCGCCGTACGGGCCGGGGTGCATCTCGTAGCCGGCCTTGGTGGAGACGATCAGCTCGTCCCGGTAGGGCGCGAAGTCCTGGGCGAAGAGCTTGCCGAAGTTCAGCTCGGCGGAGCCGGGCGGCGGCCCGTAGTTGTTCGCCAGGTCGAAGTGGGTGACGCCGAGGTCGAAGGCGCGGCGCAGGATCGCGCGCTGCGAGTCGAGCGCGCGGTCGTCGCCGAAGTTGTGCCACAGGCCGAGGGAGACCGCCGGGAGCTTGAGGCCGCTGCGGCCCGAGCGGCGGTACTCCATGGCGTCATAGCGGTCCGCGGAGGCGCGGTACAGGGGGGAATCAGTCACGTATCTCTGCTTATCACGGACTTGTGACAGTCCCGGGCTGGGAGCCTGTCGCCCGTGCGCAGTAGTGTGGCGGCTTGCGGACCGCCGCTGCCGGGCGGACCCGCCGCTGCATGGAGAGGTAAAGAACAGTGAACCTGCGCGACCTGGTGTACGGGCTCTACGCACGCCGGGTGGAAGGCCGCCTCGACCATGCCCAGGTGCCCAAGCACATCGGTGTCATCCTCGACGGGAACCGGCGCTGGGCGAAGGCGTCCGGCGGGACCCCCGAGCAGGGGCACAAGGCGGGCGCGGACAAGATCCAGGAGCTGCTCGGCTGGTGCGCCGAGACCGACGTCGAGGTCGTCACGCTCTGGATGCTCTCCACGGACAACCTGAACCGGCCCGAGGAACAGCTCGTCCCGCTGCTCGGCATCATCGAGAACGCCGTGCGCGCGCTCGCCGCCGACGGCCGCTGGCGGGTCAACCACGTCGGCACGATGGACCTGCTGCCCGACCGTACGCAGTCCGTGCTGAAGGAGGCCGAGCAGTCCACCCGCGCCAACACGGGGATACTCGTGAACGTGGCGGTGGGCTACGGCGGCCGGCAGGAGATCGCGGACGCGGTCCGCTCGCTGCTCCTGGAGCACGCGGAGCGGGGGACGAGCTTCGAGGAGCTCGCCGAGATCGTCGACGTCGAGCACATCTCGGAGCACCTGTACACGCGCGGCCAGCCCGACCCGGACCTGGTGATCCGTACGAGCGGCGAGCAGCGGCTGTCCGGATTCATGCTGTGGCAGAGCGCCCATTCCGAGTACTACTTCTGCGAGGTCCACTGGCCGGCCTTCCGCAAGGTCGACTTCCTGCGGGCGCTGCGCGACTACGCGGCGCGGCACCGGCGCTACGGCACCTGACGGACCCCGGCGCTCCGCCGGGAGCGCCTGACGGAACCGATCATCTCGTGTTCATGAACACGTCGTCATATGCCATGGCATGGCAAGCGGTGTTCGAGGGCATATCCCTGGTGAAGTGAGCGGCACGGAGACCGCCACCCGGGAGGCCCCTTGCACCAGGACGACCGTGCGGGACACGTACGGGAGAAGCGGAGGGCCGTGGTTCGGCCCGTGCATCGCGGCCTGAGCCCGGTCCCATTCCGTAGCGACACCGGTTCCGTCGCGCCCCGACCTCACAGGGGTCTTCAGAGGGGGTCTGTCCTTCCGTGGTGACCAGCACGAAGCGCCGACTTAACGACCGGCGCACCTATGTTCTCGACACCAGCGTCCTGCTGGCCGACCCCAACGCGATGTCCCGGTTCGACGAGCACGAAGTCGTGCTCCCGATCGTCGTGGTCACCGAGTTGGAGGCCAAGCGGCATCACCCCGAGCTCGGCTACTTCGCCCGGCAGGCCCTGCGCCTGCTGGACGACTTCCGGGTCACGTACGGACGCCTCGACGCCCCGCTCCCCATCGGGGAGCTCGGCGGCACCCTGCGTGTCGAACTCAACCATTCCGACCCCGGCGTACTGCCCGCCGGCTACAGGTTGGGGGACAACGACTCACGGATCCTCGCGGTCGCGCGCAACCTCCAGGCGGAGGGGTACGACGTCACGGTCGTCTCCAAGGACCTGCCGCTGCGCATCAAGGCCTCCTCGGTCGGTCTCCTGGCGGAGGAGTACCGCGCCGAGCTGGCCATCACGGACGCCAACGGCTGGACCGGGATGTCCGAACTGGCGCTCTCCGGGGAGCAGGTCGACCTGCTCTACGACCAGGACTCGCTGTACGTGCCGGAGGCCGCCGCGCTCCCGGTCCACACGGGCCTGGTGCTCCAGTCCGAGCGGGGCAAGGCGCTCGGCCGGGTCACCTCCGAGGGCAACGTCCGGCTGGTCCGCGGCGACCGGGAGGCCTTCGGGCTCCGCGGCCGCAGCGCCGAGCAGCGGATCGCGCTCGATCTGCTGCTCGATCCGGACGTCGGCATCATCTCGATGGGCGGCCGGGCCGGTACGGGCAAGTCCGCGCTGGCGCTCTGCGCGGGCCTGGAGGCGGTCCTGGAGCGCCGGCAGCACCAGAAGGTGATGGTCTTCCGTCCGCTGTACGCGGTCGGCGGCCAGGAGCTCGGCTACCTGCCGGGCAGCGAGGCGGAGAAGATGAGCCCCTGGGCTCAGGCGGTCTTCGACACGCTGTCCTCGGTCGCGAGCCGCGAGGTCATCGAGGAGGTGCTCGGGCGCGGGATGCTGGAGGTCCTGCCGCTCACCCACATCCGGGGCCGCTCCCTCCATGACGCCTTCGTCATCGTGGACGAGGCCCAGTCCCTGGAGCGGAACGTCCTGTTGACCGTTCTGTCCCGGATCGGGGCGAATTCACGGGTCGTGCTGACCCATGACGTCGCCCAGCGCGACAACCTCCGGGTCGGCCGGTACGACGGAGTCGTCGCCGTGGTCGAGAAGCTGAAGGGGCATCCGCTCTTCGCCCATGTCACCCTCACCCGCTCCGAGCGCTCCCAGATTGCCGCGCTCGTGACGGAGATGCTGGAGGACGGTCAGATCTGACCCGATTGGTACGGGTCTGCACCCGTACGGCAGTTGGCGCCGCCCGGCGAAGCGCAGGAGCTTAGCCGGGCGGCGCCCTGCTGTCCGCCGTATCTTCCAAAACACCTGTGACTGCAGAGGTGTGAGCTTTCACACGTAGGACGGAATTGCCTTGCGGTATCGCCGTCCGGCAAAGTCTTGCTTCCGTCAGGCCCCGCATACGGCACACGTGCACCCTCAGGGGTGCGCAACCCACGCACAACTCAACAGCCGTCAGCCGTATGCCGCCCACAGCACCACGGGCCCGTGTCTTCAGTGACCCAGTACGTCGGAGACCAGCGCCAGGGGCACGATTTCGCCCGCGTGGTCACCTATGCGGGCGATGCTGGAAGGAAACCGTGTGAGCCGGATCTCGGTCCGGGGATTCGCGGTGGCTTCGGCCACTGCGGTCACCACCGTCGGCGCCGTCGTCGGCGTTGCCTCAGGCAACGCCGTCCAGGCTTCGGATGACAACTTCGAGGCCACCGCGGCGGACACCACGCTGCTCGCGGACATCCCCGCGGGCGAGCAGGCCCAGGTACAGGTCTCCTCGCTCGTGGAGCAGGCCGACGTCCAGGCCGCCGCCGCGGACGCCACCCTGCGCAAGACCGCGGAGGAGAACGCCCGCTACCGCGCCGCCAAGGACGCCGAGGCCAAGAAGGAAGCGGCCGACAAGGCCGCCGCCGAGGCCAAGGCCGAGGAGGAGCGCAAGGAGCGCGAGAAGGAAGAGGCCGAGCGCGCCAGCCGGTCCTCCGTGCGCGACGCCTCCACCTTCTCCGCCCAGGGGTCGTACAGCATCTCCGACGTCAAGGCGATCGCCCGCCAGATGGTGCCGTCCTCGCAGTTCCAGTGCTTCAGCACGATCGTGGACCACGAGTCCGGCTGGAACTACCGCGCGGTCAACCAGTCTTCGGGCGCCTACGGCCTCATGCAGGCCCTGCCCGGCTACAAGATGAGCTCGGCCGGCGCCGACTGGCAGACCAACCCCGCCACCCAGATCAAGTGGGGCCTCAGCTACATGAACGAGCGCTACGGCAGCCCCTGCGACGCCTGGTCGTTCTGGCAGGCCAACCGCTGGTACTAGTACCGGCGTGCTCAACCTCCGGGAGCCCCTCACCGTCCTACGGTGGGGGGCTCCCGCGTGTAGGTTGCGAAGGCCCAGGAGTCTCCGGGGGAGCGGACGGGCCG
The DNA here is from genome assembly GCF_026343125.1 of Streptomyces sp. NBC_00094. Lineage (NCBI taxonomy): Bacteria > Bacillati > Actinomycetota > Actinomycetes > Kitasatosporales > Streptomycetaceae > Streptomyces > Streptomyces sp. NBC_00094. Next base: position 5,213,264 of record NZ_JAPEMB010000001.1, read on the forward strand.
AAGAACGAACGGGGGGACGAGGAAGCGATGTCGAGACTGCCGGGATGGCTGGGACGGCTGGGCGAGAGCCTGAGCCGCATGGGCGAACGCCTGGACGAGCGCAGGGCCGAGGCGGAGCGAGAGGATCCGCTCGGACCTCCGTACGAGAGCGAGGACGACCGCGAGGTCGACCGCCCGCTCGGCCGGCCCGCCGGCAGCCCGGTCGGTCGTGAGACGGTCGACGGAACGGATCCCTCCGGCAACGGAGGCCGTGTGGCCGGTTCCGGAGGGCAGGACGCCGCCCCTCACCAGGGCGTGATCGCCCCGGCTCCCGAGCGGCTCGCCGGCCCCGTCGCGTCCCTCCCGTACGACCCGACCGCCGCCGCGGCCGAGGAGGCCCCGGACGGGCACGGCCGTTCCGTCCCCGCACCCCCCTCGTACGCCCCGGCCGTGGCCGCCCGCCCCGATCCCGTCGCCGCGATCCCCTGGGGCATGCGCGTCGCGGCGGAGGCGAGTTGGCGGCTCCTCGTCTTCGCCGGCACGGTCTGGGTGCTGATGAAGGTGATCAGCTCCGTCCAGCTGGTCGTCCTCGCCTTCGTCGCCGCGCTCCTCGTCACCGCCCTGCTCCAGCCCACCGTCGCCCGGCTCCGGGTGATGGGCCTGCCGCGCGGGCTCGCCACCGCCGTCACCGCCGTCTCCGGCTTCGTCGTGATGGGCCTGGTCGGCTGGTTCGTGGTCTGGCAGGTCATGGACAACATCGACAACCTGTCCGACCAGGTCAGGGACGGCATCGAGGAGCTCAAGCGGGGCCTCCTCAACAGCCCCTTCCACGTGACCGAGCAGCAGATCAACGGGATCGCGAAGAACCTCAGCGACTCCATCGGCGCCAACGCCGAGCAGATCACCTCCGTCGGCCTCCAGGGCGTGACCGTCGTCGTCGAGGCGATGACCGGCATCCTGCTCTCCATGTTCTCGACGCTCTTCCTGCTCTACGACGGGAAGAAGGTCTGGGAGTGGACGCTCAAGCTGGTCCCCGCCCAGGCCCGGCCGGGCGTCGCCGGCGCCGGCCCGCGCGCCTGGCGCACCCTCACCGCCTATGTGCGCGGCACGGTGCTCGTCGCCCTGATCGACGCGGTCTTCATCGGCCTGGGCCTCTACTTCCTCGACGTGCCGATGGCCGTCCCGCTCGCCGTCTTCATCTTCCTGTTCGCCTTCATCCCGCTGGTCGGCGCCGTCATCTCCGGCGCCCTGGCGGTCGTCGTCGCGCTCGTCACCAACGGCCTGTTCACCGCGCTCATGGTGCTCGTCGTCGTGCTGGCCGTGCAGCAGATCGAGGGCCATGTGCTGCAGCCGTTCATCCTCGGCCGGGCGGTACGCGTCCACCCGCTGGCCGTCGTCCTCGCGGTCGCGGCCGGCGGTCTGACCGCGGGCATCGGCGGCGCCGTGGTCGCCGTCCCGCTGGTGGCCGTGTCCAACACGGTGGTCGGCTACCTCCGCGCGTACAGCACCGAACAGGCCTTGCGCAGCACACCGGAACCGCGCGGCGCGACCGCGTTCGAAGTGGCCCCGACCCCGGCACCGGGCTCGGCGGCCGTCAAGGGGGAGATCAGCTCGTGATTTCAGAGCCGGAACTGGACGGCGGGGACGTCTTCGTCACCTCCGAGGTCCTCACCGAGACCCCGCCGCCCCGCCCGCCCCGCGCCCGCCGCCCCTGGCTGTGGGCGCTCGGCGGCGCGGTGGTGGCGTCGGCGGTGTGGGGCGGGGGGCTCTACGCGTACGAGAAGCGCCAGGACCGGGGTCCGGACATGCTCGGGTACAAGAGCGTGGAGAACGTCTGCGAGGCGGCGGAGCTGAAGGCACTCGTCGGGGTCCTCGGGAAGCGTTCGTCGGACAGCGGATCGGACAACGGATCCGACAGTGGAGCGGACAGCGGATCCGACAGCGGATCCGACAGCGGATCCGACAGCGGATCCGACAGCGGATCCGACAGTGGAGCGGACGGCGGAGAGGACGGAGCCAAGGATCCGGCTCTGGACATCGAGAGCTGCTCGCTGACCTTCGGGGCGCCGGCGACCGGCTACAGCGGGGAGGTCACGTACACCCGGCATCTGGTGACCGATCCCGGGCCCGAGTTCGGCGCGCGGGCGCGGCGCTACGGCGACGTGGAGCCGTACGAGGGGCTGGGGGAGAAGGCGTACGTCCAGGTCTACGACGACCAGGCGGCGGAGCTGATGGTGCTCGACGGTCAGGTGGAGATCTCGATCAGCATCAGCTGGATGGCCGGTTGGAACGAGGATGCCGGCGAGCCGATCCGGGAGACCAAGCCGATCGACCTCTCCGGGATCGAGGTCCCGATGACGCAGGACATGCTCGCCCTCATGGCCGCGCTGAAGAAGTAGCCGGACCGGCATGACGGAAGGGCCCCGGGGCACGAAGCCCCGGGGCCCTTCTCGTACGACGGACACGCCCTACTCGGCGAGTACGGCCTCCGCGTCCAGCGTGACGCCGACCGCCTGGATCACCGCGGCGATCTTCACGGCCTCCTGGATCGTCTCGCGGTCGACACCGGCCTCGCGCAGGACCTGCTCGTGCGAGTCCAGGCACTGGCCGCAGCCGTTGATCGCGGAGACGGCCAGCGACCAGAGCTCGAAGTCGACCTTCTCGACGCCCGGCTTGCCGATGACGTTCATCCGCAGACCGGCGCGCATCGTCCCGTACTCGGGGTCCGACAGCAGGTGCCGGGTCCGGTAGAAGACGTTGTTCATCGCCATGATCGCGGCGGCGGACTTGGCCGCCTGGTACGCCTCGGGCTTCAGGTTGGCCTGGGCCTCGGGCTCCAGCTCCTTGAGGACCTTCGGCGAGCGCGAGGCGATCGCGCAGGCGAGGACGGTGCCCCAGAGCTGCTGCTGCGGGAGCTCGCTGTTGCCGATGACCGAACCGAGGTTCAGCTTCAGGTCCTTGGCGAAGTCCGGTATGGCGGCCTTGAGTTCGTCGAGAGCCATCTCAGATCACTCGCCCGAGAGCAGCGAGGCCGCGTCGAGGGTGTTCTCGCCCTTGTTCCAGTTGCACGGGCACAGCTCGTCGGTCTGCAGGGCGTCGAGCACCCGCAGGACCTCCTTGGGGTTACGGCCGACGGAGCCGGCGGTCACCATGGTGAACTGGATCTCGTTGTTCGGGTCCACGATGAAGACGGCGCGCTGCGCGAAGCCGTCCTCGCCCCGGACGCCGCAGTCGCTCATGAGCTCGTGCTTCGAGTCGGCGAGCATCGGGAAGGGCAGGTCACGCAGGTCGGCGTGGTCCTTGCGCCAGGCGTGGTGCACGAACTCGGAGTCGCCGGAGACGCCGAGGATCTGGGCGTCGCGGTCCGCGAACTCGTCGTTCAGCTTGCCGAACGCGGCGATCTCGGTCGGGCAGACGAAGGTGAAGTCCTTCGGCCAGAAGAACACCACGCGCCACTTGCCCTCGTAGGCCTTGTGGTCGATCTGCTCGAACTCCTTGCCGCTCTCCAGCGACACGCAGGCGGTCAGGTCGTAGGTGGGGAACTTGTCACCGACAGTGAGCACGCGCTCTCCTAGCGAAACGGGAAGGATCCCTTTTGAGGTCTTCCGTGGGGGTTGGACGTGTTCACAGCATGGCACGGAGTGCATTGATCAGTGAAATAGCTAGAGTGGGTCGCGTTGATCGAAGGTGGTTATCAGTGGCGTCCCCGTACAGCCCCCCGTACAGCCCGCACCGAGGCAAGCAGCCGAGCCTTTCGCAGCTCAGAGCGTTCGCTGCGGTCGCCGAGCATCTGCACTTCCGCGATGCGGCGGCGGCCATCGGCATGAGCCAGCCCGCGCTCTCGGGCGCGGTTTCGGCTCTCGAAGAGGCACTCGGTGTCCAGCTCCTCGAGCGTACGACGAGAAAGGTGCTGCTCTCGCCCGCCGGGGAGCGGCTCGCGGTGCGCGCCCGGGCCGTCCTCGACGCGGTCGCGGAGCTGATGGAGGAGGCGGAGGCGGCGCAGGCGCCGTTCACCGGGGTGCTGCGGCTCGGCGTGATCCCGACCGTCGCCCCGTATCTGCTGCCCACGGTCCTGCGCCTGGTCCACCGCCGCTACCCGGACCTCGACCTCCAGGTCCACGAGGAGCAGACCTCCTCCCTCCTGGAGGGGCTCGCGGCCGGACGGCTCGACCTGCTGCTGCTGGCCGTGCCGCTCGGGGTGCCGGGCGTCACCGAACTGCCCCTCTTCGACGAGGACTTCGTCCTGGTCACCCCGCAGGGGCATCCGCTGGCCGGGCGCGACGACATCCCGCGCGAGGCCCTCAAGGAGCTCAGGCTGCTGCTCCTGGACGAGGGGCACTGCCTGCGCGACCAGGCCCTCGACATCTGCCGCGAGGCCGGCCGCACCGACGGCGCCGAGGTCACCACCACCGCCGCCGGGCTCTCCACGCTGGTCCAGCTCGTGGCCGGCGGCCTCGGCGTGACCCTGCTGCCGCGCACCGCCGTGACGGTCGAGACCGCCCGGAACAGCGCCCTGTGGACAGGGCTGTTCGTCGAACCGGCGCCCTCGCGGCGGATCGCCCTCGCGATGCGGACGGGCGCGGCCCGGCACGCCGAGTTCGAGGAGCTGGCGGAGGCGCTGCGGGGTGCGATGAAGGGGCTGCCGGTACGGGTGCTCGGCACCGGTTCCTGACGCGGGTACGGAGGAGGGGGCGCCGCTCCTGAAACCCCCCGGCGTCAGGAACCGCGCCCACCCCCCCTCGTACATCCGCTCGGCGGGTTACTCCGTGCGCAGCCCGTCCGCGCGCATCAGCCTCCACAGGACCGGCATGCTCAGCAGCGACACGGCCGCGATCAGCGCGGCTCCGATCCCGACGACGGGCAGGAAGACCCACCAGTCCTGGACGCGCTGCCCGCCCATCCTCAGCAGGACGACCCCGAGGCCGAGCCCGCCCGCCACGGAGAGGGCGAGACCGACGGCGATCGGCACCGCCGTCTGCCACAGCACCGACCAGCTCAGGGTGGAGCGCCGGGTGCCGAAGGCGACCAGCGAGGAGAGCAGCCGCTTGCGGTCCCTGAGCTGCTCCAGGGTCGTGACCAGGAGCGAGGCCGCCACCAGCAGCATCGTCAGGGTCGAGCCGACCAGGATGCCGGTGCGGACGCTGCTGAACGCCGCGTCCCGCTGGGTGTCCTTCAGGTCGCGGACCCAGGACGTCGGATCGATGGCCGCCGCCGTGTTCCGTACGTGGTCGGCGGCGTCCGGCACCGCAGGGTCGAGCCGGACCATGGCCTGCGCGTCGGGATCGTCGAGCCGGGCGGCGTCGATCGCCGACGGGGTGGCGAGGATGCCGTACTGGTACATGCCCGTCGGGTCGGGGCGGGAGTCCACGACGCGGGCGGTGGTGGGAACGCGCCACTGCGGCAGCGGGGCGCCCTTGGGGGGCTGCGGCGCGCTCGGGTGCGGAGACGGGTCGCGCAGGGCGACCGTGGCGCCGGGTCGTGCCGTCCTGGTGACGAAGGAGTCGTCCGGGTTGCCCTGCGCGCCGTGCGCGAGGAAGACGAACACGTCGCCGTCCGCGCAGGAGGGCAGTGTGGCGAACTCCTTGAGGGAGGCGCAGTCGCCGACCCTGATCGAGGCCGTCGGGGAGAACTCCTCGCCTCCCTTCAGGGGCCCGGGCCGCCACACCTGCGATTCGACGGTGCCGATCACGCCGGTGACGCCCTCGGTCCGCTCGACACGGGCGATCATCCCGCGGGCTTCGTCGGCGGTCCTGGCATGGGCGCCGATCGCGATCTGGGCGCGGGACGTGTCCTCGCCCGTGAGCTCCGTGAAGTCGTTCTCCATGGCCTGGAAGAGCATCTGGAGCGCGATCGCCCCGGTCGCCGCGACGACGATGCCGCTGACCGCGCGGGCGGCCGTGCCGCTGCTCAGCTGGAGCCTGCGGACGGCGAGCTGCCAGGCCACCGGACCGGCGTGCAGCCGCTTCACACCGGCCTCGACGAGCCACGGCAGGAGAGTGGTGAGGCCGATCAGGGCGAGGGTGGTGCCGGTCGCGACTCCCAGGGTGTCGATGCTGGTCTCGGCCACCCGGACCTCGCCCATGAGCGGGACGAGGAGGGCCGAGCCGGCGGCGAGGAGCAGGAGACGCCACCACAGCCGGCGGCGCCGCGGCACGGAGGTCCGGACGACGCCGAGCGGTTCGATCGCGACCCCGCGCAGCGCGAAGAGGGTGACGACGACCGAGGAGACGGGGACGGCGACGAGGACGAGCACGGCGAGCGCGGACATCGGCACGACGTCGGACGGATAGGCGTTGACGTCCCAGATGGTGAAGGAGCCGGCGAACTGCCGTGCCGCGGCGAAGAGTCCGACGCCCATCAGGAGGCCGAGGAGTGCGCCCGCGAGGGACTCGCCGGCCGCGATCCGCCGGGTCATGGCGGTGTCGGCGCCGACGAGCCGGAGCGCGGCGAGCCGCCGGTCACGCTGTTCGCCGCCGAAGCGGACGGCGGTCGCGATGAAGACGAGCACGGGCAGGAGCAGGACGACGCAGGCGACGACGACGAGGAGGATGAGGAACGCGTTCATCGGTTCCTCGGGCACGGACCAGCCGTAGCGCGTCCCGCGCCCGTCGAGGTTCTCGGTGGTGAGGAAGTCGACGTGGGCGACGTACCGCAGCTCGGCCGGGCCGATGAGTCCGGCCTGCCCGATCGTCCCGGCCACCTTGTAGGGGAGCCGTTCCTTGAGCAGGGCTCCGTCGGGGGAGTCGAGCAGCTCGCGGAGCGCGGGGGAGACCAGCATCTCGCCGAGCGCGGGGAACGCGTCCGCGCCCGGGGGGACCGGGGGCGCGTCGCCTTCGGGGCGCAGCAGCGTGCCGCTGACGACGTCGTCCCGGTAGACGGTGGTCCGGCCGAGGTGGAGGAAGGAGTCGGGCCGGGGCGCGTCGATCTGCTCGCTGCCGTCGACGGCGCGGACCGACTCCCGTACCTCCCGCTGGAAGAGCATGTTCGGCAGGGACGAGGCGACCAGGAGCAGCGCCACCCCGAAGCCGACGCCCGTCGCGGTCAGGAGCGTGCGGAACAGTCCGGCGCGGCCGCCGGCGACCGCGAACCGGGCGCCGAGCGCCAGGTCGCGGGTCCAGCCGGCGAGGCTCATGCCGCCCACTCCGCGTCCCGTACCGAGCCGTCCCGTACGACGATCTCCCGGTCGGAGTAGGCGGCGACGCGGGCCTCGTGGGTGACGAGGACGACGGCGGCGCCGGTGTCCCGGGAGGCGTCGGTGAGCAGGCTCATGACCCGCTCGCCGTTGAGGGAGTCGAGGGCGCCGGTCGGCTCGTCGGCGAAGATCACCCGGGGCGCGGTGACGAGCGCGCGGGCGACGGCGACGCGCTGGCCCTGACCGCCGGATATCTCGCCGGGGCGCTGGCCCGCGACGGTGTCGACCTCCAGACGGGCCAGCCACTCCGCGGCCCTGGCCTCGGCGGACTTCCGCCGCTCGCCGTTGAGGCGGAGCGGGAGGGCGACGTTCTCGACGCAGGTCAGCTCGGGGACGAGCTGGCCGAACTGGAAGACGAAGCCGAAGTCGGTACGGCGCAGGGCGCTGCGCGCGCCGTCGGAGAGCGCGGTGAGCTCGCGTCCGTCGTAGGTGATCGTGCCCGCGTCGGGGCGCACGATTCCGGCCAGGCAGTGCAGCAGTGTGGACTTGCCGGAGCCGGAGGGGCCCATGACGGCGACGACCTCGCCGGCCCGGAGGGAGAAGTCGGCGCCCGCGAGCGCCGGGGTCGGCCCGTAGGCCTTGCCGAGGCCGGTGGCCCGGAGGAGCGGGGCGGGGTTCATCGGCGGACCTCCGCGGCGAGGCCGTCGAGGCGGGCGGCGGTCAGTTCCAGCCAGCGCAGGTCCGCCTCCAGGTGGAAGAGGGCGTGGTCGCAGATGAGCTGGTCGGCGAGGTCGCCGTCCTTCTTGCGCCGGGTCAGCTCGCGCATCAGCCGCAGGTGTTCGGCGCGCTGGGTGTCCAGGAGCTCGTCGGCGCCGCGGCCGGTCAGCAGGGCCAGGACGACCTTGGTGTAGAGCGTGGACTGGAGGTACGGCTCCGGCTTCTCGGGGGTGGCGAGCCACTGGGCGACATCGGTGATGCCGGCCTCGGTGATCGCGTACCGCTTCCGCTCGGGTCCGCCGCCGGCCTCGATGCCGTCGACGACGACCAGGCCGTTCTTCAGGAGCCTGGACATGGTCGAGTAGACCTGCCCGTAGTGCAGGGGCCGGTCGTGGCCGAACCGTTCGTCGAACGCGCGCTTGAGGTCGTAGCCGTGGCGCGGTCCGGATTCCAGGAGCCCCAGAAGGGTGTGACCGATGGACATGCGCGTCACTGTACACGGGGTGTATACCCGGGGTGAATAGTGACCCGACCGGGGACGGGACCCCCGCCCCTGTCTCGCCAACCGGCCCCGGCAGCGCAACCATCGGGCCCGTTCGAGCGTCGGTTCCTCTGGGGGTGGGTGCTGATTCTCACGTCCTGAAAAGGCGTGATCGGTTGCCGTTTGTCTGCATCGTCGGTGTTAGCTTGCTGAGCTGATCCGGCGTGGACGGAGACAGCGCCGAGGCGCCGAGACACACGACGAGTGGAGCGACAGGACCCATGGGCCGACCGGACAAGAGCAAGGCGAAGAAACGCGGCATACGCCGCTTCTTCTCCTGGAAGAAGCTCCTGGGCACCTTCTTCGTGTTCTGCCTGCTCGCCATGGGCGCCCTGTACGTCGTCTACCTCATGGTCCCCGTGCCGACGGCCAACGCCGAGGCGACCATGCAGAGCAACATCTACAAGTACGCCAACGGCAAGATCCTCGCGCGCACCGGCGAGATCAACCGCGAGATCGTCGGCCTGGAGAAGATCCCCGAGCCGGTCCAGAAGGCCTTCGTCGCCGCCGAGAACAAGAGCTTCTACAGGGACAACGGCGTCGACATCAAGGGCACCACGCGCGCCGCCTGGTCGACGCTCACCGGCCAGGGCAAGCAGGGTGGTTCGACCATCACCCAGCAGTACGTCAAGAACTTCTACCTGAGCCAGGACCAGACGGCGACCCGCAAGCTCAAGGAAATGGTCATCGCCGTCAAGGTCGACCGGCAGACCAGCAAGAGCGAGATCCTCGCCGGGTACATGAACACGAGCTACTACGGCCGCAGCGCCTACGGCATACAGGCCGCCGCCCGCTCGTACTACGGCGTCGACGCCACCCAGCTCACCACCGCCCAGGGCGCCTACCTCGCCTCGCTGCTCCAGGCGCCCAACCAGTACGACTGGACGTCCGCCAGCACCACCGGCCGCAAGCTCGTCGAGGAGCGCTGGAACTACGTCCTCGACAACATGGTCGGCGAGGGCTGGCTCTCGTCCACCGAGCGCGCCGGCCTGAAGTTCCCCGTGCCCCAGAAGCCCAAGCCCGCCCCCGGCATGGAGGGCCAGACCGGATACATCGTCGAGGCCGCCAACCAGGAGCTGATGCGCCAGGGCGTCAGCGAGGAGGACATCAAGGCCGGCGGCTGGACGATCACCCTCAACATCGACGAGAAGCGGCAGAAGGACCTCGTCAAGGCCGTCGACCGGCAGCTGGAGGCCAAGCTCGACCGCAAGGGCGACAAGAAGGACGCCACCGTCCAGGCCGGCGCCACCTCCGTCGACCCGAAGACCGGCGCGGTCGTCGCCATGTACGGCGGCGTCGGCGCCACCGAGCACTGGATGTCCAACGCGACCCGCCGCGACTACCAGCCCGCCTCGACCTTCAAGCCGATCGTCCTGGCCTCCGCCATCGACAACCGGACGGTCACCCAGGACGGGCGGCGGATCGGCCTCGGCACGATCTACGACGGCACCAGCCAGCGTGAGGTCGTCGGCAGCGACATCGCCTTCGCGCCGGAGAACGAGGACGACCGCAGTTACGGCCCCGTCACCGTCCAGACGGCCACCAACAAGTCCATCAACTCGGTCTTCGCCCAGATGATCGTCGACGTCGGCGAGGCCGAGACCAAGAAAACCGCCCTCGCCCTCGGCATGAAGGACGGCCAGGACTTCGGTCTGAGCCCCGCCATGTCCCTCGGCACCATGGGCGCCTCGACCCTGGACATGGCCGGTGTCTACGCCACGCTCGACAACCACGGCAAGAAGGTCACCCCGACCCTCGTGAAGGCCGCCTCGCACAAGGACCGCAAGGTCGAGACCGTGAAGCCGATCGGCGACCAGGTCATCAGCCGCGAGGCCGCCGACACCGCCACCAAGGCCATGACCGGCGTCGTGCAGAACGGTTCCGGCTTCCGCGCCGCCGGTGACTACGAGGCCGCCGGCAAGACCGGCACCTCCGAGAACAACCGTTCCGCCTGGTTCGTGGGCTACACCCCCGAACTCGTCACCGCCGTCGGCCTCTTCGGCGAGGACGCCAAGGGCAACCAGGTCACCCTGACCGACACCATCAACCCCGGCCGCGCCAACGGTGGCCGCACCCCCGCCCAGATCTGGGGCGACTACACCGAAGGCGCCCTCGACGGCGGCTCCGACGCCCGCTTCGACCTGGAGACCGACAGCTCGGCCCCGGTCGACACGTCCCCCGAGCCCAGCGGGACCACCGAGACCTCGGAGGAGCCGACCGAGGAGCCGACCACGCGCTCCCCGGACCCGACGCCCCCGCCGGCCTCCACGGCCACCACGCCGCCGGAGCCGACCCGGGACCCGGTCACCACGCCGCCGGAGCCCACCCGGGAGCCGACGCCGCCGACCGAGGAGCCGTCCCCGCCGCCCTCGATCCAGCCGCCGGACATCCTCCCGACGACCGACCCGGCGACCGACCCGGACCCGGGGCAGACCGGTGACACCGACACCCGGCGAGTCGATCGGTGAGGCCGTGAGGCCGTGAGGCCCTGAGACGGTGAGGCCGTGAGGCCGTGACATGACGATGGCCGGACCCCGCGGGGGTCCGGCCATCGTCATGTCACCGTCGTGCTCAGCCGGGCGTGGACAGCTCGAACCAGACCACCTTGCCGCCCGAGAGCCGGGTCGCGCCCCACCGGCGGGCCAGCCGGTTCACCAGGAACAGGCCGCGCCCGCCCTCGTCCGTGTCGCGCGCCCGCCGCTGCCGGGGCAGCTGAGGCGAGTCGTCGCCGACCTCGCAGCGCAGCACGTCCGTCTTGAGCAGCCGCAGGGTCACCGGCCGCTCCGCGTACCGCACGGCGTTCGTCACGACCTCGCTGATCAGCAGCTCGACCGAGTCCGTCAGCTCCTCCAGGTCCCAGCGGGCCAGCGCCCGCCGGGCGAGCCGCCGGGCCCGCCCGGGGGCCGCGTCCTCCGGCTCCAGGAACCAGTACGCCACGTCGCTCGGCGCGATCCCCTCGAAGCGGGCCGCGAGCAGCGCGATGTCGTCGTCCCGGTCGCCGGGACCCAGCATGTCGAGGACGTCGTCGCAGAGCGCCTCAAGGGGCGGCGAGTGGTCCGGACCGGTCAGCTGCGCGGTCGCCGCGAGGCGCTCCCGCAGCTGCTCGATCCCCGTCCACACGTCCCGCAGCCGGGACTCCACCAGGCCGTCCGTGTAGAGCAGCAGCGTCGCGCCGGCCGGGGCGTCCAGCTCCACCGCCTCGAAGTCGACCCCGCCGACCCCGATCGGGGCGCCGGGCGGCACCCGCAGCACCTCGGCGCGACCGCCGAGGTGGAGCAGTATCGGCGGCGGATGGCCGGCGTTGGCCACGGTGATCCGGTGCGAGACCGGGTCGTACACCGCGTACATGCACGTGGCCATCCGGTTCTCGCCGAGCCGCTGCGCCTGCTCGTCCAGGTGGTGCAGGACCTCCTGCGGCGGCAGGTCGAGGCCGGCCAGGGTCTGGGCGGTGGTGCGCAGCTGGCCCATGATCGCCGCCGAGGTCATGGAGTGGCCCATGACGTCGCCGACGACCAGGGCGACCCTGCTGCCGGGCAGCGGGATCGCGTCGTACCAGTCGCCGCCGACCCGGGCCGTCTCGGCGGCCGGGAGGTAGCGCGAGGCGAGCCGGACGCCGGTCGGCTGCGGGAGGGAGTCCGGCAGCATCGTCCGCTGGAGCTCGTCCGCGATGTACGCCTCACGCCCGTACAGGACGGCCTTGTCGATGCCGAGCGCGGTGTGCGTGGCCAGCTGCGCCGCGACGAGGAGGTCGTTCGGCTCGAAACCGGCCCGCTCGGGGCGGCGCAGGAAGACGGCCGCGCCGATCACCCGGCGCCGGCCGCGCAGCGGGGCGAGTATTGCCCGCAGCCCGCCCGGCAGTGGATGGTCGGAGCCGAGGAGCTCGGTCAGCGCGGTCTTGGCGGCGGCGGAGTCGCCGAACACCGGCCGCACGCCGCGCAGCACCTCGGCGAGCGCCCCACCGGACCGCACCTCGCAGAGTTCGGCCGCGGGGGTCGGATCCGGATCGGGTACGAGGACGAGCTCCTCGCCCTCCAGTTCGCTTAACCGGAGCCGGTCGGTGCGGCGCAGCCGCAGCATGAACGGCGCCACCGGGCGCTCGTCGCCCACCGGCAGCGGATCACGGAGGTAGACCAGGATCTCGTCGGAGAAGGTGGGCACGGTGGCCCGGCACAGGCCGAGCACGATCTCGTCGAGGTCGAGCCCGCGCGCGATCCGGCGGGTCGCGGCCCCGACGAACCGCAGTCGCTCGCCCTCGCGCCGCGCGGCGCCCTCGGGACCGCCCCGGCCGCCGCCGGGGCTCTGCGCGGCCACGGCGACGGCCACGGCTCCGGGTGGCGCGCCGCCCGAGCCGCCGGGGCCGGCCGTACCGCCCGTACCGCCCGTGGCGCCCGGGGTGTCAGCCCCTGCGGGCGTGTCCTTGGCGGAGGCCGCCTTGCCCGCCGGGCCGCCCTGCTGGGCGGGTACGTCGGAGGGCAGGCCGGCGGCCGCCGCCGCCTCCTGGCGAGGGCGCGCGCGTTCCTGCGGCCGGGCAGCCAGCGGCTGTCGGCCTTCGTGGGAGGTGGGATGCTCCGTCACGCGTGGGGTTCCGTCCGTCCGGGCCGGTGGTGCGATGCACTCGCTCTTCTCGCCGATGCCGCGCCTTCGGCAGGGATAAACCCCTCGTATGCAGCGGATGCGGAGACTCCGCGAGCGGCGGCCACGGCAGGGGTCGGAACACCCGGGCGCAGGTCCGGCACTGCTCTCCCCCTCGTGGATGACTTCTGGTCAGGTCCTGTGCTGTGCTCGGTCTTTGACGTGCTGTCCGATCGGTCTGACGTGGTGTCCGTTCCGCTTCTGCCGTGCGGAGGACGATCCTACGTTTGAACCCCGGGGGCGCATCAAGGGTCTCACGGGGCCGTGTGCACCGGAGTGCGGTCCCAGTCCAGGGGCAGTTCCGGTACCGGCCAGCCCGGATCGGGCCGCCAGTCCTCCCAGCCGTCCGCGAACGGCGTCCCCCAGGAGTGGATCTGCTCCACCGCCCGCTGCCCTGCGGCCCGCACCCGCGCGGCCTGCTCGGGGCCCATCAGTCCGGACCGCTGGGCCTGCGCGAACTCGTCCTCGTCCCGCCACAGCCAGCTCCGGTCGGGGTAGACGGAGATGTCGAGGAAATGGTCCTCCGAATCGACGCCGCCGGACCAGCGGGTCCGCGGCTCCTCCAGGTTCACGTACCAGCTGCGGAAGCGCCAGCCGCGCTCCCAGAACAGCCACACCGACCAGGGATCGCCCGGCCGGGCCAGCTTGAGCACCCCGCTGCCGAACCACTGGGAGCGTTCCGTGGTGCGCGGCGCGGTGTACCGGGTGGCGAGCGGCTCCTCGTGCACGGACGTGCCGTCGACGAGCACGGGCCGTACGCACTCGGTGCCGGGCGCCATCCAGACCGCGAGCAGCTCGGGGGTGTCCTGGACGACGGTCACCGGCCGGCAGATGTGCACGGCTCCGGTGCCGTTGTCGCGGTAGCGCCAGAGGACCTGGTCCCCCGGCGCCCAGTGCTGAGGGCCGCCCGAGTCTGTCATGCGCAGATCCTAGGGCCTGTCCGGCGGATCATGGCCGGGGTCGCGGGGCCTGGCACGGCACCTCGCCGCGTTGCCGAAACGCCCCCATAACTCCGTTATGAGGGCGCTCCGGCGCCTTGCGATGCACCGCACCAGACCCCGCGACCTATCCGACCCTGATCCGCCGGACAGGCCCTAGGGGCGCGCTCCCACGACCGCTGCGGTACGGGTCACGGATGAGTCAGCCGCGTACGACGGCACACCGCGGCTACGGGTGGGTCATCCGCAGGACGTCGAGCGCCTCGTCCAGCTGTTCGACCGTGAGGTCGCCGCGCTCGACGTAGCCGGAGGCGAGCACCACCTCGCGGATGGTCTTGCGCTCCGCGAGGGACTTCTTGGCCACCTTGGCGGCCTCCTCGTAGCCGATGTACTTGTTCAGCGGGGTGACCACGGACGGCGAGGACTCGGCGTACTCGCGGGCGCGCTCGACGTTGGCGGTGATCCCGTCGACCGTGCGGTCCGCGAGCAGCCGGGAGGCGTTGGCGAGCAGCCGTACCGACTCCAGGAGGTTCTTGGCCATCACCGGCAGCATCACGTTGAGCTCGAAGTTCCCCGCTGCGCCCGCCACCGCGACCGTCGTGTCGTTTCCGGTCACCTGCGCGGCGACCATCAGGACGGCCTCGGGGACCACCGGGTTCACCTTGCCCGGCATGATCGACGAGCCGGGCTGGAGGTCGGGGAGGTTGATCTCCGCAAGGCCCGTGCGCGGGCCGCTGGCCATCCAGCGCAGATCGTTGGCGATCTTGGTGAGGGAGACGGCGACGGTCCTGAGCTGTCCGGACGTCTCCACGAGGGCGTCGCGGGCGCCCTGCGCCTCGAAGTGGTCGCGGGCCTCGGTCAGCGGCAGTCCCGTCGCCCGCGCGACCTCCGCGATGACGGCCGCCGAGAAGCCGGCCGGGGTGTTGATGCCGGTGCCCACCGCCGTACCGCCGAGGGGGAGTTCGGCGAGCCGGGGGAGTGCGGAGCGGAGCCGCTCGACGCCGTACCGGACCTGGGCCGCGTAGCCGCCGAACTCCTGGCCGAGGGTGACCGGGGTGGCGTCCATCAGATGCGTGCGGCCGGACTTCACCACCGTCGCGAATTCGGCCGATTTTCGCTCCAGGGCGGTGGCCAGATGTTCGAGCGCGGGGATCAGGTCGTGGGTCACGGCGCCGGTGGCCGCGATGTGGATGGAGGAGGGGAAGACGTCGTTGGAGGACTGCGAGGCGTTCACGTGGTCGTTGGGGTGGACGTCCCGGCCCTCGGGGAGCCGCTCGCCGGCGAGGGTGGCGATCACCTCGTTGGCGTTCATGTTGGACGAGGTGCCGGAGCCGGTCTGGAAGACGTCCACGGGGAAGTGCTCGTCCCAGCGCCCCTCGGCGACCTCCTCCGCCGCCGAGACGATCGCCCCGGCGCGGTCCGCCTCGATCACCCCGAGTTCGGCGTTGACCGTGGCCGCGGCGGCCTTGATCCGGGCCAGGGCCTCGATGTGGGCGCGCTCCAGACGCTGCCCCGAGACCGGGAAGTTCTCCACCGCCCGCTGGGTCTGCGCCCGCCACTTGGCGTGCGCGGGAACCCGCACCTCACCCATGGAGTCGTGCTCGATCCGGTATGCCTCGGCCTCGTTCATCATCGTCAACCTCCCAGTAAAGATGAGCACTTGTCTTGTTCGATGTATTCCCAACCGGCGTACCGACCAGTAAAAACCGTGGGTAACCCCACTTCCAGGAGGCGCAATGACGCGCACCAGGTACAGACTCCGCTGGCCCATCGCGGCCGTCGCCGCGGCCGCCGCCGCGCTCGGCACGATGACCGCGGCGGCCCCCGCCGGAGCAGCCGCCGACACCCTCACGACGACGGTCACCGCTTCCGTACCGCTCCCGCCCGAGCTGGAGGCGATCCGGGCAGCCGAGGCCACCAGGATCTACGGTGATCCGGCCGAGCGCCCGCTCGCCCAGCGCAAGACCGGCCTGATCTCCCTCGGCGACAGCGAGATCTCCGGCGAGGGCGTCGGCAGCTACGAGTCCCCCACCAACGGCCCGACCAACTGGTGCCACCGCTCGCCGGACGCCGCCATCCACCGCACCGGCATCCCCGCGGACCTCACCTTCAACGTGGCCTGCTCCGGCGCGTACACCGGCAACATCCGGATCGGCGGCTCGAAGCAGTACGCCGACGAACTCGTCCAGAGCGACAACCTCGCCGTGAAGGCCCGCAACACCCGCATCAAGATGGTCCTGCTCGTCGCCGGGGCCAACGACGACCTGCAGTTCGGTCCGGTCATGACCGACTGCGTCCAGCGCTACCTGCTGCTCCAGGGCACCTGCGAGCCCAAGTACGCCCCCGGCTGGCAGGCCCGCGTCGACGGACTCGTCCCCAAGGTCGAGCAGACCGTCCGCGACCTGAAGACCGTCATGCGCGACGCCGGGTACGCCGACACCGACTACAAGCTCGTCGTCATGGGCTACCCCAGCCCCATCGGCCCCGACTTCCACGACAACCCCGACTTCCCCGGGAAGCTGTCGTGCGGCGGACTCGGCTACGACTCCGACACCGTCTGGGGCCGTAACACCGCCGTCCCCGCCTTCGAGCGCGGCATGCGCAAGGCCGCCGCCTCGACCGGGGCCGTCTACCTCGACAACTCGCGGCTCTTCCACGGCCACGAGGTCTGCATGGAGGACACCTGGGCCCGCGGGCTCTACATCGACCTCTCCAAGCCCGGCACCCCGGACGAGAACTCGGTCCGGCAGTCCTTCCACCCCAACGCGCGCGGCCACGCCGCCTTCGCCTCCTGCCTCACGCAGATCTACGGCTCCGGGCTCCGCGAGGCCGGCTGCTCCGACGTCGACTCCTCGGGCACGCCGACCCTCTTCCCGCTCGCCTGGGACGACGCGTACGGGCCGCTGAGGAACGAGGCGACCGGCAACTGCCTGGACGTCGAGGCGGCCACCTCGTCCAACGGCACCGGCGTCCTCGGCTGGGACTGCCACGGCGGCCGTAACCAGGGCTGGTGGTACGACTCCACCCGCCGGACCGTCCACACCCAGCTCACCCAGGACCGCTGCCTGGACGTGCCCGCCTCCGTCTACCAGGCGGGCAAGGCGCTCGTCCTCTGGAACTGCCACGGCGGCGCCAACCAGAAGTTCGTCCGCGACGGCGCCACGATCCGGCCCGCCGCCGCGACCGGCCTCTGCCTCACCCAGGGCGCGGCGAGGGAGCCGGTCAGGCTCCAGAGCTGCAACGGCTCCGCGAACCAGAAGTTCGTGTAGCCGTACCCCCACCAGGAACGCCGTGGCCCCCGTCCGGTGCGGGGCGGGGGCCACGGCTTTGGCAGCGGTCACGGCTTTGGCAGCGGTCACGGCTCCGGCAGCGTCACGGCTCCGGTAGCGGTCACGGCTCCGGCCGGGAGGCTCAGCCCACCTTCAGTGTCGTCCTGGCCAGCTCGTACGCCGGGAGCATCGCCCGGTGCTCCTCCGTGTCGAGCCCGCCGAGGTGGACGATCACCGTCCCCTTCGGGGTGGCGACGGCGAAGGCCCGCTCCTCCTTGGACTCCTCCATCAGCTTGTTGTGGACCGTGTACGACACCTCGGTGGCGGACAGCGCACCGGCCTTCGTCTCCCGGTAGGAGACGGCCGAGGTCTCCTTCTCCGCCGTGACGAAACCTTCGAGCGCGGCCCGTGCGGAACCCTTCCCGGCCGTCGTCCAGACCCGCAGGTAGCCGACGTGCCCGGCCGGCTTGGCGTCCACCTCGCAGCGGACCGTGGCCGGCCCCTGCCGCGTCAGCGCCGCGAACTCGGGGTCCTCGGGATCCTTGATCGCCTCCGGCTCCCACTCCTCCGCCAGCGCGAAGGAGACGGGCAGCGCACAGGCCGTCCCCGGCCCGCCGAGCCTCGCGCCCGAGGCGGCCGCCGTGGCCTCGGCGCCGGCCGCGGCCGTGGTCGGCGGGGTGGCCGTGGGCCGTGCGCCCCCGGTGACCTCGGGCAGCGGCTCGGGGCCCCCGCAGCCGGTCAGCAGGCCGCCCACCAGGAGTGCGGCGGCCGGGACCATGATCCGTATCGGGTGTTCCATGTGCGTGAGCGTAGTACCGGCCGGGGTTCCGCCGAACGGGCGAATCCGGGGTGGCCGTCGGACAATGAAGCGAGCCGAGGGGGAGATCCACCACCCACAAGGAGGCAGGACATGTCCCGAAGCTTCAGGAGGATCGGTGCGCTCGGCGCCTGCACGGTCGCGGTCGTCGCCTTCGGCGCGGCCGCCCCGGTCGCCGCCGACACCACCAGGGCCGTCGACCTCGAGTTCACCCTCTACGCCAAGGAGATCCCCGGCGAGCAGGGCGACGAGAGCGCCCCCGCACCCGAGGTCGGGGAATCCTTCGCCTTCGCCGACGACCTGTTCCGCTCCAAGGGCGGCGACAAGGTCGGCCGGGACGGGGTGACCTGCACCGTGGTGCGCGCCGGAAACCCGGGCGACCTGCAGTGCGTGGGCACCTTCGCCCTGACCGGCGGCCCGGGCGGGCAGATCGCCGGTCAGACGCTCCTCTCGGTCGACCCGACGGACGAGCAGCCCGCCGCGTTCGACATCGCCGTCACCGGCGGGACCGGCGACTTCAAGGACGTGCGCGGCTACATCCGCTCGACCCCGGACGGGGACTTCTCACGGATGGAGTTCCACCTCACGCGCTGATCGCGCCGATAGTGCGGATCGCGCGGATCGCAGGGACCGCAGGGATCGCACGGATCGCAGGGATCGCACGGATCGGGTGGATCGGGCGGATCGGCGTCAGGACAGCTTGCCGTCGTAGTCCGGCAGCTTGAAGGCGCGCTCGGCGTGGCCGCCGACGATGTCGGTGGTGTTGTTGCCGATGTTCGCGATGATCGTGTAGCCCTTGGCCTCGATCTCCGCGCGCTTCTCCGTCTTGTACGTGCTGACCTCGACGAACAGGTCGGGCAGCGACCGCACGTACAGGCCGTCGACCGGGTATCCGGCCCGCTTCAGGTTCCAGTCCGTCAGGGAGTGGATGATCCCCGGCCGGGCGGTGACGAAGAAGACCGCCACTCCCTTGTCGTGGGCGTCCCGGACCAGCTCCCGTACGTCCGCGATCGCCGGGGTCGGCAGCTCCCAGAACGGGTGGAAGTCGGTCTCCAGGGAGGAGTTGTCGATGTCGAGCACGATCGCCTGCTTCTCGCGGCCGGCGTCCTTCGCGCGCTCCTCGACGTACGGCCGGGCCTCGGCGACGACGGCGGCGACGTCCTTGAGCCAGGTCGTGTAGTCCACGTCCGCGAGGGCGGCGGCCGAGGTGCTGTGGGTGTCCGGGTCGGCGGCGAGGGCGGCGGGCGCGGGGCCGACGACGAGGAAGGCCGTCAGTGCCAGCGCGGCCGTGGTGCCGGCGACGGCACGACGGCGGGCGGGCGTGGAGGAAGAGGTGGAGGAGGTGGAGGAGGTGGGGGGTGCGGAGGGCATGGGGGGCTCCCGAGTGGTCTACCGGCTCTTGGTTGACATGCTCGCGGCCAATACTGACCGGTAGGTAACGGGAGGTCTACCGGTCGGTAGCGAGTTTCTGATCGGAGATCGACAACGCCCCCGGTCCGTACCGCGAAGGTACGGACCGGGGGCGCTGCCGGAAGAGCCGGACGGATCAGCCGAGGCCGGGACCCCGCACCGGGATGTGCGTGAAGGTCGGCTCGGGCGCCGGGTTCTGGAAGAAGTCGTTCGACTTGTTCATCTAACAGGGACCCTCGTACGATCCGGCGCATGATCTCTAACCCGAGGGTCCTGGGTGCCGTCCGACTGTCGATCCTGAAGGACGACACGACCAGCCCCGAGAAGCAGCGTCACGCCGTGGAGCACTGGACGGTTGGCCCCGCCGTCGGCGGGCGGATCGTGGGCTGGGCGGAAGACCTGGACGTGTCCGGAGCGATGCACCCCTTCAAGCGCCCCGGTCTCGGCCCCTGGTTCAACGAGCGTGCAGACGAGTGGGACGTATTGGCGGTGTGGAAGCTGGACCGCCTCAGCAGGAAAGCCGGGCACTTCGCCGAGGTCTTCGAGTGGTGCCAGAAGCACGGCAAGACCATCGTGTCTGTGACCGAGGGCATCGACATGTCCACCCCTATGGGGAAGATGTTCGCCCAGATCATCGCGGCCTTCGCCGAAGGCGAGTTGGACACCATCCGCGCCCGCGCGCTCTCCGGGTCGGCCGCGCGCAAGGCGAAGGGGGTGTGGATCGGCGGAGTGGAGCCGTACGGCTACCACTTCGAGCGGCAGGAAAACGGCGGTAAGAAGCTCGTTCAGGACGACACCTATGCGGAGCTCTTCCGGGAAATCATCGAGCGTCTGAAGGGCGACTGGACGGCCTACAAGATCGCGATTGATCTCAATAAGCGCGGAGTTCCGACGTGGCGGGATCACCTTCGGATCGTGAAGGGAGAAGAACCGAGGGGAGTTTCTTGGACCGCCAATGCCATTCGAGCCATCATCATGAACCCCACGGTCGCCGGCATCTACACGCACAAGGGTGAGAACGTCGTCGACGAGAACGGCGAGCACGTCCGGATCACCGACCGCCCCCTGATGGATTTTGCGGAGTGGTCGGAATTCGTGGCCGCTCTGAAGAGCGACCGCCCTGTGCGACGGGCTACGCCGTCGCGGTCCATGCTGGGAGGTGTAGCCATCTGTAATAACTGCGGTGGCCGCATGTCGTCGAACAAGAAGATCAAGACCAACGGGCAAGTGCATCATTACTACAGCTGTAACAACGTGAACATGGGTACGTGTCCCTATCCCAGCCGTATTCGGCGGGACCTTCTGGACATGGCCGTTAATCAGTTCGTGAACGTGACTCTCGGTCCATTGCCCGTCATGGAACGGGTGGGGAATTCGATCAGCCAGGCCAAGACCGAGCTTGCCGAATCCGAGGCCACGCTAGACAGGCTGGAAGCGGATTACCTGGCCGGGCGATTCAAGACTGATGTTCAGATCGAACGGTACTGGAGTCAGCACGAATTCCAGTCGGCCAAGGTGGAGCGCTTGAGGGAGGAAATCAAGGCCGCCGAGTCTGCCCCGGCCTGGAAGGAAACTGGGCGGTCCTATGCCGAGGAGTGGGCGGCTAAGGATGATGAGCAGAAGCGCGTGTTCGTGCAGCGACATGGGATGACGATTACCGTCGGAATCGCTGAGGATGGAAGCCGTCGAGTTACTTGCAAAATGCCTGAGTTGGCGGAGATCGCCGAGGAAACCGGACTTCACGTTCCTGAGGGGTACGTGTGGACTGAGCCCATTTCCGAATACACCTTCCCGGCGCGAATTAGCTATACGCGAAAGTAGAACTTGAGCCGAGTCAAGTAATGTCCCCACTGCGTGAGTGCACAGTGGGGGCATTTTCATGTCAGCCTTCGAATTTCATCCAGCCATATTTCGGATACAGGGAAGCGTTTAAACGCTCTTCTTGAAACCGCCAGGGGCTCGGCTGTAGACAGGAAACGAAAGTGACGACCTTAAGGACATTGATTGATTGGCTTTGGCCCCGGCGCCCCATGGGGGGCGGTCTCTCAGCTCGACTGCCGGGCGAAAGCCCGAGACCCCCGGATGCGCCCCTTGGCGTTCCGGGTCTACTTCGCTGCCCTCGGATGGGGAAACCGCCTGGGGCACGCTGAGTTCGCCGAGGGCGCCCTAGCGTCCATCCTGGGCGCCGAGGTGCCCCACTGACCAGACAGGCCGTACAGAAGGGCGTGACGGCCGCCAAGGCCCTGGGGTTGGTCGCGGCCGACTCTGGGGCGCGCTGCCTGGTTCTGCCACAGCAGCACTTCCAGAAGAACGGGGCAGGCTCCGCATCCTGCCGAGTGCACGCCCTACGTACTGCCGCGTAACCCTGTCCGGGTCACCGCGTACCCCTGGCGGGATTACCGATCCTTCTCTGACCTGCGGATACCTTCGCTCCCTCTCTATCTCTTTTAGTCATCCCCTGGCCGAACAACGGGAGGCCAGGCAGAGACGTAGCAACATCACGCCCTGGCGGTCGAGCCAGGGCTATTGAGGTCAGTAGTAGAACCTTGCTCGCTCCGGCTCTTACGGCCGGAGCGTTCTTAGCCATCCTTGGCCGATGCTGAAAGCCGAGGAGAGACAGGCTCATGGAAGGCACCCGAGTGAGGGTGCCTTTATAGAAGCGGGACCTTAGGCCGCGCTTCGGTGGCCTTCTTCTCTCTACCTGCTATCCGAGGCCGGCGACAGCCGACCACGGAGTTTCAACCAGCCAAGGCAACAGAGCGGCCCAGGAAGGCCGCTATCAGCCCTTTAGGCTTCGAGGGGCCCCGATCTCCCGTTCGGTGTTCACGGCGCCGCTCAGGGCTTTCTCTCAGCCCAGGCATGCCCCGACCGAGGGGAGGGGGAAGTTCAAACTATCCGGGCGCCCTTCTCCGCACCCGCCGTCTTCCCTCTACGTGAGCGCGCGGGGGTTAGCCCAAAGTCGTGGGACCGAAACTCTGCCGAGGCTCGACCCCGATAGTGACCGTCGTCACTATCGTTTTGGTGGGGGAATCTCGCGAATAACGCGTCTATAGGGGATGTAGAAACGAAAACTTCGGTTCCCTTCGGGTCGGGATCGAAGAGAGCGGCACGGGCGGTGTTGCTGAGGGCGATAGCCCCCATGGTCCCACTCCAAAGGCCATGGGGGCTCATCTCTCTCGCTTCGGGGCAACACTGGCTCTCTTCAATGAGCGAAGGGAATGGAAAACATGAACGAAGCTGTCACGCTTCGATGCTGGGCTTGTTACAAGGAATTCAGCACAGAGTACGGGCCGGGGCGCCCCCGGCGGTACTGCGACGCTCGCTGCAAGTCGGTGGCGCGCATGGCAACGCGCAAGCTCCGGTATATGGCGAACGCGGAAAAGCAGCGTCGGCCCCATGTCGCTGCAAAGTGAACGTCCCCAATTCACATCGGCCTGCGATCTGATGTGCGCGTGGCGGTCTCCGAGGACTACGCCTTCGACGAGGACGCCACGGCTTTCCGCGCTACCTATCGCGTGGGCGGCCTCGCCGTGGATTCTCCGGCCGCTGTACAGGTAATCCGAGCCGCTGTCAGCTAAGGCCGGCTGAGCTTATGCCCCCGCCCCCGAAAGGGGAGCGGGGGCCTTTTCGCATTTCCCTCCATGGGGCATGAGAAGGCCCCGGCTATCTGCCACGGGGGAAGCAGACAGCCGGGGCCGATCGGGGAGGTTCCGTGCCGTAGTGCCCGTCCCCTGCCTCACCGACGAACTCCCCATCGGCGCGAGGGGAATTCAGGCAGGGGGCGGGAGTCTCAGGACTTGTGAGAGCCGTGGCCGCCCAGGTCGTTTCTTGTCGATCAGGCCAAACGGTCCCTAGTCCGCTGTCACCCCCCAGTAGCCGATCTCCGACGGCTCGCCGTTCTCGTAGAGGACCGTGCAGCGGCCGAGGCCGCGACGGGGGAAGAGTTCGTGGTCGGCGTGAAGGGCCGCCTCCCACTCTGCGAAAGTGGGCTTGCCGTGAGGACACCAGGTGCGAAGCTCTTCCTCCGTCACCGGGCGCATGTAGGGGCCGTGTTCGGGTTCCGTCGCATCGACCGTGTGGATCTGGTCCAGGATGGTGGCGGTGCCACCGGTGAAGATGTACTCGGCCCAGTCCTCGCTCTCCCAAAGCTCCGCGACGGTGCGGCCCGGGAAGCCGTGATCGTCCTTGGCCAGTTCCGCCTCTTGGGCTCGGCGGAACGCGACCTCTAGGTCGCTGTCGTACGGTCCCGTCTGCCACCAACTATTGCCGCCCACTGTCCTGCCTTCCCCTCGCTCTTCCGTTTGAGGCGAAGCCTAAAGCCTGTTCCAGAAGATGATGTCTGGGCAGCTCAGGACCGTCCTAGGGGTGGTCTGGTCATGTCGCAAGGTCGAGGCTGTGCACGCGGGCGACGTTGGGCTGAGGGCGTTGCCGCGCTGGCGGCAGTCGCAGTGAGCCGACACGGCGGCCGCGCCGACCAGGCAGCGACCGCCGACAAGCTTTTGCCAGGAGTGTTTACCATCCGACGGCCTTTACCTTTCCGGTCACGCACTGCGGACATGACACCTTTCCCGTGTGCTTGCACTCTTCGCATCCCTTGAAGCCGAGGCATTCGGCGCACCAAACGGAGCGGTGGCCGAAGCAGGTTCCGCAGACCGTAGAGATGTCGTTCAGCCATTCGACTAACCCCGGTCGTCCGAAGTCGGTGAAGCCGGTACGGCCCGCCCGTTTCTTCGGGCGATCGGGGGCCCTCGTCACTGGTCCGCCCGGTGCGGGTGAGCGCGAACCTTGCGGGAGGCTTCAAACCGCTTGGTGGCGTCGCCGGCCTCCTTTGCGCGGTTCAACTCGCCCATGGCGTGGGCGCATTGGGAGCAGCCTGGGGCGGGTTTAGCTTCGTACAGCCATCCGTCTATGGGCAGATCGATGGGCGGTTCCGGGTAACGCTGTTGGGTGCTCACACGACCACCCCCCACACGGCCGTGGCCGGGAGTCTGCGGCCCTTTCCCGCGACGCAGTGCGGGTGATTGCTGATCTCCCGATTCGCGCCCGCCACGGCCTGAGGAACGCCCGCTTCACGGGCCGTCTCGCGGGATTGGGTGAGAGCGGCGCACGTCATGCACCCCTCGACGCCGACCGGTTCCAACCCGCTCTGGGTTACCAGCCCGGTCCCTGATTCAGCGTGCGGCTTACGTTCAAGCATCGATCGCCCCTCGGCTCCGTGACGGTCGTGTCAGGGTGCCGAAGGGTTGGGCTGAAGGGCGAGGATTATTGGTGTGGTCGGGTAAATGCGGCTGACCACTCGGCGAGGAGCGTTCGACACTCGTCACCGAAGAGCGCGTGTTCCTCGTATCGATCGAAGTCTTCCCGGTAAGCAGTCACATCGCGGTGATCTCGAAGGATCAATGCGCCCGTCCCGGTCTCGACAGTGGCGAGTCGCCTGTCGTAGACCGTGAATGTGTTCAATGAGCTCTTTCAGAGTGGCCACTGATCGGGTGACGGGCCAGCGTCCCGCAACGCACGAGGCTCCTGTGCCGTTGAGAGAGGTGTTCGACGTCTCAACTCATCAGCGCAGGAGCCTCGTTGGTTCCCTATCCTGCCGCACTCGACCTGCCTCATGCTCTGGTCGAGTGGGTATCCATGCTCATCGTCACCCGTGAGGGTGACCGCCGCTGCAAGCTGCCGCCCCACCAGCGTGCTCTTGTGGGCCTGGTCTACCTTCGCCGGCACGACACGCTCGCGCAGATCGCCGCCGGCTTCGGCATATCCGTCGGCACCGCCCACGCCTACGTCACGGCCGTCGTCGAGCATCTGTCCGGCCGGGCGCCCGGTCTCCTGCGGGTCCTGCGCGAGGCCGATCCGGACTACGTCCTGCTCGACGGGACGCTCGCTGAGTGTGACCGGGTCGGCGACAGCCGGGCGGACTTCTCGCAGAAGCACCGCCGTCACGGCGTGAACGTGCAGGTCGTGGCGGATGCCGCGGGCAAGCTGCTGTGGATCTCGCCCGCGCTGCCCGGCCGCACGCACGACCTGACCGCGGCCCGTACCCACCGCATCATCCGGATCTGCGAACGCCAGGGCGTCCCCGTCCTCGCCGACCGCGCCTACATCGGCGCCGGCCCCTGGGTGACCACACCGATCAGACGGCTTCCCGGCCGGGACCTCACCACGACCCAGCAGACGATCAACCGGGCCCTGTCGGCGGCACGGGCGCCGGTCGAACGAAGCATCGCAAGGCTGAAGTCCTGGCGAATCTTCCGCCGGGCCCGCTGCAGCCCCAACCGCATGACCGCCATCGCCGCAGCCATCCTCACCCTTGAGCGTCAACGCTGAAAATGCTCAATGGTCTCTCCGGCACATACCCACTTAGGGGAATTGCACCTAGGCGAACATTGGGCAGGCGAGAGACGGACACAAGCCGGTCAAGCTGCATAGCCATTGCCATGGGGGGAAGCAGCGGCCATCGTGCTGCCTGCTCGGTAAGAATGAAGGTAAATGACTTCGTGGCGTCGTAGAGAACCTGTTGCCGTTCTAGCTTTCTCGCGATGGTCTTCGACTGATCTCCGGGAACATCGGCGATGCTTGCACGCACATATTCAGGTGTAGCCAGGAGTCCGGTAATCATCGAAAGCAGGAAGAAGCGGAATTCTGTGGAAACTGCTTCGAGTCTCGCTAGCTCATTCTGTTTCTTGTCCAAGCCTCTGCGGCGAGATGACCAGTGGTCTTGCCACTCAGTGTTTGCCGTACGGGCCAAAGCTAGGAGCTTTTCGGCTTCAGGGCCCGTAGCTTCAAGTGCTTCTAGGATCAACTCTATATCGACCACGGCGGGCGTGAGCTTCCCGCCCTCGATGTTGCTGATCTTGGTTTGTGACATGTTGCAGCGGCGGGCGAGCCAGGTTTGCGTCTTCCCGGCTCGCTTCCGCTCCCTGCGAAGTGCTTCCGCTAGGTCTGATCTGGACTGACCTAGCCTCTCAGGCTCAAACGTCAAGGCCCTTCACGTACTCCTCGAAGGGTACCGATTCCTCTACGGCGATCCGCTGGTACTCGATGAAGGGGGAAACGTCTCCCTCGTATACCTCGCGGCTGATCTGCCCCCCATCCGCGTGGTAGTTCATGAGAACCACTTCGGTTCGGTCGAACATCCAGAAGTCTTGAACTCCTTCCAGTGGGTTCGTTCGCTCGGTCACGTCAAGAATTCTGATTTTCTCCCCTGCCAGGGAATGTGCCGCGTAGTACTGGTGGAACTCGAATCGCAGATACTCGGAGAGTGGCCGTTTGACGATGTGTACGCGGCCCTGCGTGCGCCCCTCGGCTGCCTGCCGGCGAAGCCTTTCGGTGTATTCGTTCGACACCGTGTGGGGGTCTACGCGGGCACCATTGCGCCACGCCTCGATTTCCTCGACCTCTTGCGGCATAAGGTATTGAGGAAGAGTTTCGAGACGCCATGCTTCCCGCCGGAAGCTCTCAAATCGAGCCGCCCACGATTCACCAGCCAAGAGCACGAATGGCCTCCCTCAGGATGTGCTCGGGGATCTCAACGAGCCCTTCGCCGTCCGGCGGCGTGAAGGCGTTGGATACGTCGCCCTGGACCACGAACGAACCGGATGCGGTCCGGTAGACGTTCGGGCAGTCGTCCTTCCCGCAGTTGCCGTTTCCGTTGCCGGTGAGTCGGGTCAGTTCCTCGCGCGCCATGCTGAAACCCCCTTGTGTCTGGCCCCTGTTGGGACCTTCGGGGACGACGGTACGGACGTGCACGCTATGGGTCTACGCGGTCACGCGAATATTCGTGTAGTCGGGTAGACCGGTGGCACTGCTGCCGACCGCCCGGTGATCGGCGGGGGCGCGTCGGGGCCTCGCGGGCGTCCTCCGCCCTCTGTGGCAAGGGGGAGAGCCCCCGACGTTGGCCGGGGGCTCTGGAGGGATCAGGGGCGTCTCAGGCGAGACCAGGGCCCCGAACCGGGATGGTGGTGAAGGTCGGCTGAACGGGTTCCTGCGAAGTGAAGAAGTCGTTGCCCTTGTCGTCCACGACGATGAACGCCGGGAAGTCCTCGACCTCGATCTTCCAGACCGCCTCCATGCCGAGCTCCTCGTACTCGACGACCTCGACCTTCTTGATGCAGTCCTGTGCGAGACGGGCCGCCGGGCCGCCGATCGAGCCGAGGTAGAAGCCGCCGTGGCTGCCGCACGCGTTCGTGACCTGCTGCGAGCGGTTGCCCTTGGCCAGCATGACCTTCGAGCCGCCCGCCGCCTGGAACTGCTCCACGTACGAGTCCATGCGGCCGGCCGTCGTCGGGCCGAAGGAACCGGAGGCGTACCCCTCGGGGGTCTTCGCCGGACCCGCGTAGTAGACCGGGTGGTCCTTCAGGTACTGCGGCATCTCCTCGCCCGCGTCGAGCCGCTCCTTGATCTTGGCGTGCGCGATGTCGCGCGCCACGACCAGCGGGCCGTTGAGGGAGAGGCGGGTCTTGACCGGGTACTTGGTCAGCTCGGCGAGGATGTCGTCCATCGGCTGGTTCAGGTCGATGGTGACGACGTCGCTCTCCTCGGAGAGGTGCTCGTCCGTGGTGTCCGGCAGGAAGCGCGCCGGGTCGGTCTCCAGCTGCTCCAGGAACACGCCCTCGGCGGTGATCTTCGCGACGGCCTGGCGGTCGGCCGAGCAGGAGACGGCGATCGC
The DNA here is from genome assembly GCF_026343125.1 of Streptomyces sp. NBC_00094. Lineage (NCBI taxonomy): Bacteria > Bacillati > Actinomycetota > Actinomycetes > Kitasatosporales > Streptomycetaceae > Streptomyces > Streptomyces sp. NBC_00094. The sequence goes on from NZ_JAPEMB010000001.1 coordinate 5,241,367, forward strand.
GACGGGCAGCGAGGCGCCGTGGCGGGGGAGGCGGACGACGCGGACGTCGTGGCAGAAGTACTTGCCGCCGAACTGCGCGCCGATGCCGATCTTCTGCGTCAGCTCGAAGACCTTCTCCTCCAGCTCCTTGTCGCGGAAGCCGTGGCCGGTCACGGCCGAGCCCTCGGTGGGCAGCTCGTCCAGGTAGTGCGCGGAGGCGTACTTCGCGGTCTTGAGCGCGAACTCGGCGCTCGTGCCGCCGACGACGATCGCCAGGTGGTACGGCGGGCAGGCGGCCGTGCCGAGCGAGCGGATCTTCTCCTCCAGGAACTTCATCATGCTCGCCTCGTTGAGGACGGCCTTCGTCTCCTGGTAGAGGAAGGACTTGTTGGCGGAGCCGCCGCCCTTGGCCATGAAGAGGAACTTGTACGCGCCGCCGTCGGTCGCGTACAGCTCGATCTGCGCGGGCAGGTTCGAGCCGGTGTTCTTCTCCTCCCACATGGTGACGGGGGCCATCTGCGAGTACCGCAGGTTGAGCTTGGTGTACGCGTCGTAGATGCCCTTGGACAGGGCCTCCTCGTCGCGGCCCGGGGTCAGCACGTTCTGGCCGCGCTTGCCCATGACGATCGCGGTGCCGGTGTCCTGGCACATGGGCAGGACGCCGGCGGCGGCGATGTTCGCGTTCTTCAGGAGGTCGAGCGCGACGAACTTGTCGTTGCTCGACGCCTCGGGGTCGTCGATGATCCGGCGCAGCTGGGCCAGGTGGGCCGGGCGCAGGAAGTGCTGGATGTCGTGGATCGCCTCGGCGGCGAGCGTGCGCAGCGCCTCGGGCTCGACCTTGAGGAACGTACGGCCGTCGGCCTCGAAGGTGGAGACACCTTCGGAGGTCACCAGGCGGTAGGGCGTGGTGTCCTCTCCCAGGGGGAGCAGATCGGAGTACGCAAACTCTGGCATGACGGCAGCCATTCCTTACTCGGCAGACAGCGACGCCGCCTCCATTGGCCGCGCGCCCTCCAGCGTAGAGCGACGGCGCGGCGCCGATCCTGTGAGGTAAGGCTCACTGGCGACCGGGACCGCGCCGATGTGGCGGGTTTCCGCTCCCGGGTTCCTCGCGGAAGGTCCGGTGTGCCGGGCGTCCGAAGGGAGGCGGTTTCCCGCCCCGGCGTCAACCGGCCATTTCCGTATGCGCGTTCGTCTGGTTTTCCACAGGCCCACCCCTTCCCCCTAGTCGCGATCTATCGCGTTTCGCTAGGCTGACGCCGTGGACCTCGAAAAGCAGCCCGAACCCGAAAAGCAGCCGCGGACGCCGGCCGAGACCGTGTTCGCCGACCCGCAGGGCTCGTTGCGGGCGTCCGACGCGGACCGGGACCGGATCGCGGACATCCTGGGGGACGCCCTGGCCGAGGGGCGGATCGATCCCGAGGAGCACTCGGACCGGATCGACGCGGTCTACCGGGCCAAGACGGTCGGGGAGCTGGAGCCGATCGTCAGTGACCTGCCGGGTTCCCGGACCCGCCGCGAGCCCGAGCCGGCGTACGTGCCCGTGCCGGACGACGACCCCGAGGGCGTCGCGGACAGCCTCGTCGCGATCTTCTCCAGCACCACCCGCAAGGGCCGCTGGAGGGTGAGCCGCCGGACGAACGCCTTCGCGCTCTTCGGCAACATCGAGATCGACCTGACCGAGGCGATCTTCGCGCAGCGGCTGACCACCATCAACGCGACCTCGATCTTCGGGAACGTCGAGGTGCGGGTCCCGGAGAACATCACGCTGCGCGGCAACGGCAGCGGAGTCTTCGGCAACTTCGAGGTCGTGACCCTGGAAGGCGTCGATCCGCAGGCCCCGGTCGTCGTCGTCAACGGCTACTCGGTCTTCGGCAACGTCGAGGCGAGACCCAAGCGCGGGAAGTGGATCACCGACCTCCAGGGCAAGCTGCGCAAACACCTCGGCCACTGACCTCCGGTGCCGCCTCCGGTGCCGCTCCCGGTGCCTCGGTGATCACCGAGGCCGCGCGCTGACCGGAATTCGCCCTCGGGTATCCGCAGTGCGGAACGGGACGGCACGCAGTGCATAGGCGCGCGCACAGCGGGTAGGGCTGCTCCATCGCCGCTCGCTCGCGAAGCCGTCGTCAGGAGTAGACCGTGCTGCAACTGCCGCATCAGCCCCTCCAGGTCGCCGCCGTTCCCCCTCAGCGCACCCCTGCTCGGGAGGACGAGGCCGGCCCCTGGCACGCGGAGGCGGTGTGCCGCCGGGACGAGGCCGGGTTGTTCTTCGCCCCCTCCAAGGAGCCGACCGCCGCGCGGCTCGCCCGGGAGGAGGCGGCCAAGCGGGTCTGCGCCCGCTGTCCCGTGATGGTCGAGTGCCGGGAGCACGCGCTGCTGCAGCCCGAGCCGTACGGGGTGTGGGGCGGACTCACCGCCGCGGAGCGCCGTGTGGTCCTGGCCCGCCGCCGGCGCCGTGAGGTGGAGCTGAAGAAGGCGTCCGCGACCGATCGGATCGCCCAGGCCGGCTGACGGGGGAGCGGACGCCGTCGCGACCCGTACGGGAAGGGGCGCCCCCACCGCACATGGGGGCGCCCCTCTTCGTACCGTTCAGCCTCGTGCCGCCGCTCGGCGTCGTACCGCTCGGCGTCGTACCGTTCGGCTTCGAACCCTTCGGTTCACACCGCCCGGTTCACACCGCCCGGTTCACACCGCTCGGTTCACGCGGCCTACTTGGCGCGGTCGAAGTCGATCTTGCTGTACGCGCGCAGCTTCGAGAGCCGGTGCGTGGAGTCGATCTGGCGGATCGTGCCGGACTTCGAGCGCATGACCAGCGACTGCGTGGTCGCCGTCTCGGCGCGGTAGCGCACCCCGCGCAGCAGCTCGCCGTCGGTGATGCCGGTCGCGACGAAGAACACGTTGTCGCCGCTGACCAGGTCGTTCGTGGAGAGCACCCGGTCCAGGTCGTGGCCCGCGTCGAGCGCCTTCTGCCGCTCGGCCTCGTCCTTCGGCCACAGCTTGCCCTGGATCACACCGCCGAGGCACTTGATGGCGCAGGCGGAGATGATGCCCTCGGGCGTGCCGCCGACGCCCATGAGCATGTCGACGCCGGTGCCCTCGCGGACGGCCATGATCGAACCGGCGACGTCGCCGTCCGAGATGAACTTGATCCGGGCCCCGGTCTCGCGGATCTCCTTGACGATGCCCTCGTGACGGGGGCGGTCCAGGATCATGACCGTGATGTCCTCGGGCGAGGAGTTCTTCGCCTTGGCGACCCGGCGGATGTTGACCGAGACGGGGGCGTTGATGTCGACGAAGTCGGCGGCCTCGGGGCCGGTGACCAGCTTGTCCATGTAGAACACCGCGGACGGGTCGAACATGGTGCCGCGGTCGGCGGCGGCCAGGACGGCGATCGCGTTCGGCATGCCCTTGGCGTTGAGCGTGGTGCCGTCGATCGGGTCGACCGCGATGTCGACCTCGGCGCCGGTGCCGTCGCCGACCCGCTCCCCGTTGAAGAGCATCGGGGCTTCGTCCTTCTCGCCCTCGCCGATGACGACGACGCCGTTCATCGAGACGGTGGAGATCAGGGTCCGCATGGCGTTGACCGCCGCGCCGTCCGCGCCGATCTTGTCGCCGCGACCGACCCAGCGGCCGGCGGCCATGGCGGCGGCCTCGGTGACGCGTACCAGCTCAAGGGCGAGGTTGCGGTCGGGGGCCTCGGGGGAGACGACGAGCTCGGGCGGCAGGTGATGGCTCTCGGTCATCGAAGCGCACCTTTCTGTACGGCGACGGCCGGGAACGGCGACGGCCGGAAAAACGAGGGTGATCCGACTCTATCGGTACGTCGACAAAATGAGCAGAGGGGCCCACGTTTGAGCGCGACACCATGATGCGACCATGTGGGGCGTGGCAGGTATGCGAGGTAGGCAGACGGTACGAGGGATGTTCCAGTCCCTCGGGGTGATCATGGTCGCTGCGGGAGTGATGTATCTCTTCATCCCGCACGACGAGGACGCGGCGCCGGTCAAGGCGAAGGACTACCGCGTCGAGCTCCTGACGGCCCAGCGGGCGGCACCGTATCCGGTGCTGGCCCCCGAGGGTCTCGGCGCGGACTGGAAGGCGACGGTCGTCTCGTACAAGCGCGAGAAGGCCGACGCCTGGCAGCTCGGTTTCCTCTCCCCGGACACGCAGTACGTGGCGATCCACCAGTCGACGGCGGCGCCGGGCAAGTACGTGCCCGAGGTCACCCATGAGGCGAAGGACACAGGGAAGACCCAGACGGTGGGCGGCCAGGTCTGGCACCGCTGGGAGGGACCGAAGTACGACGCGCTCGTCCGGACGGAGGGCGGCGCGACGACCGTCGTGACCGGCACGGCCTCCTTCGAGCGGCTGGCCGAGATGGCGGGCTCGCTCCGGTCGCAGAAGGCCTGAGGTCGTACGAGAAGGGCCCCGCACTCCATGAGTGCGGGGCCCTTCTCGTATGCGCGGGTGTCACGGGCGCGCCGTCAGCCGTCAGCCGTCAGTCATCGGGCGTCAGCCGTGGACCGTCGGGCTCAGACGGTCGCGACGACCTCGTCGTAGGACAGGCGCGGGGAGCGCGGGAACCACGCGTTCTCGCCGGGCTTGCCGATGTTGATGACCATCAGCGGGGTGTGGTCGGCGTCCAGGAACTCCTTCTGGATGCCGGCGAAGTCGATACCGGTCATCGGGCCGGCGGCGAGGCCGGCGGCGCGGATGCCCATGATGAAGTAGCCGGCCTGGAGGGAGGCGTTCACCGTGGCGGCCTGCTCGCGGACCGGGCGCTCGGAGAAGAAGATCTCCTTGGCCTGCGGGAAGTGCGGGAACAGGACCGGGAGCTCCTCGTGGAACTCGTTGTCCGCGGAGAGGATCGCGACCAGCGGGGCGGCGGCGGTCTTCGCCTGGTTGCCCTCGGCCATGTGCTTGACCAGGCGCTCGCGGGCCTCGGGGGAGCGGACCAGGGTGATGCGGAGCGGGGTCTGGTTGAAGGCGGTCGGACCGTACTGCATCAGGTCGTAGATCGCCTGGACCTGCTCGTCGGTCACCGGCTCGTCGGTGAACGTGTTGGCGGTGCGGGCCTCACGGAAAAGGAGGTCCTGGGCGGCGGGGTCAAGGGCGAGAGACATGCTGCGTACCTTCCGGACTGCACGAGGGGGTCGCTCGTACGGGGTTCAAGCGATGTCACGACAGTACGCCGATGATTGGTGAAAGTTCAACCAATCCATCCGGATAGTGATCCGCTTCACTCGGAGTCTACGCCAGGCCCCGGCGCCACGGGGCCGAATCGGGACTACTCCTCCCCGTCCGCCGCCAGCGAGGCGTCCAGCCGGGCCCGCGCCCCTTCCAGCCGCCGCCGGCAGACCTTCGCCAGCTCCTCGCCGCGCTCCCAGAGCGCGAGGGACTCCTCCAGGGACGTCCCGCCCGCTTCGAGCCGCCGAACGACCTCGATCAGCTCGTCCCGCGCCTGCTCGTACCCGAGCGCCGCCTCTTCCTCCGTGCCTGCTGCCATCTGCTCCACCCTTCGTGTCCGCTTCTCTCTCGTTCTCTCCGACGGCCGACGGCCGACAGCCGACGGCCTCAGGCCGGGTCGGCCACGCGCCGCACCGCGAACTCGCCCTCGGCGACCCGGGCCCGCAGCTCCTCGCCCTCCGCGACCTCCTCGGGGGAGCGGACCACCGCGCCGTCCGCCCGCTGGAGCACCGCGTACCCCCGCTCCATCGTCGCCGCCGGCGACAGCGCCCGGACTCGCGCCCGGGTGTGCGACAGCTCGGAGTCCGCGCGGTCCAGGAGGTGCCCCAGGACCCGTCTGCTCCGCGCCAGCAGCGCCTCGATCTCGGCCTCGCGGACCTCGACCATCCGCTGCGGATGCTCCATGACGGGCCGCGCGAGGGTGTGCGCGAGGCCGCGCTCCTCCCGCTCCAGGAGTCCCCGAACGGTCCGCAGGGCCCGGTCGCGCAGCCCGCGCACCCGGTCGAGCTCCTCCCCGACGTCCGGGACGACCTTCTTCGCCGCGTCCGTCGGCGTCGAGGCCCGCAGGTCCGCCACCAGGTCGAGGAGGGGCGAGTCCGGCTCGTGCCCGATCGCGGAGACCACCGGCGTACGGCAGTCGGCGACGGCCCGGACGAGCTGCTCGTCCGAGAACGGCAGCAGGTCCTCGACGCTGCCGCCGCCCCGGGCGACGATGATCACGTCCACGTCCTCGTGGGCGTCGAGCTCCTGCACCGCCTGGATCACCTGCGGGACCGCCTTCACGCCCTGCACCGGCACGTTCCGCACCTCGAAGCGGACGGCCGGCCAGCGGCGACGCGCGTTCTCCAGGACGTCACGCTCCGCCGCCGAGGCGCGTCCGCAGACGAGACCGACGAGACGTGGCAGGAACGGCAGCGGCTTCTTCCGGTCGAGCGCGAAGAGCCCCTCGGCCGCCAGGCTCCGCTTCAGCTGCTCCAGCCGGGCCAGCAGCTCGCCGATCCCGACCGGCTTGATCTCCACGGCCCGCAGCGACAGCTGCCCGCGCGGCGCGTACCACTCGGGCTTGGCGTGCACGACGACCCGGGCGCCCTCGGACACCAGGTCGGCGACCGAGTCGAAGACCTGGCGGTAGCAGGTGACGCCGATCGAGATGTCGTACGAGGGATCCCGCAGCGTCAGGAAGACGACCCCGGCGCCGGGCCGCCGCGACAGCTGCGTGATCTGCCCCTCGACCCAGATCGCCCCGAGCCGGTCGATCCAGCCCCCGATCAGACGGGAAACCTCACCGACGGGAATCGGTGCTTCGGCGGACGTAGTCAGAGCCATGGACTGAGCGTAACGGCGCGGTACGACAACGTCAGGGCCGCGCGGGGGTCCGCGTCGTGCCCTGGAGGGCCAGGACGACGAGCCCGACACCCAGCCACACCACGCCCACGACCTGCGCCGCGACCGAGGCCTCCACGATCACCGCGACGAGGATCGCCGCCCCGGTCACCGGCATCACGACGTGCTTCAGCCAGTTCGGCGGCCCCTCCGCCCTCCGTACCGCGAACCAGCCCACCACGCTCGCGTGCAGCAGGACGAACGCCGTCAGCGCGCCGACGTCGACCACCGACACCAGGTGGTCGAGCCCGTCGTCCCGCCGCGCCGCCCACAGCGCCGCGACCATCGTCACCGTCGCCGACACGAGAAGCGCCACCCGCGGCACGCCCGAGTCCGTCCGGGCGAGCACGTGCGGCAGCCGCCGCTCGCGGCCCATCGCGAAGAGCAGGCGGCCGCCTGCCGCCTGCCCCGCGAGGGCGGCGAAGGCCGCGCCGATCGCCTTCGAGACGGCCACCAGATCGTGCAGCCAGCTCCCGACGGAGACTTCCACGGCGTCGTAGAAGGCGGAGCCCTGCCTTGCGGGATCCGCCGCGAGCTCGGCCGACGAGACCGGTTCCAGCAGGGCCACCAGCCAGGTCTGCGCCACGAACAGCGCGCCCGCGAGCGCCAGACAGAACAGCAGCGCCCGCGCGACCTTCGCCGAACCGCCCGTGACCTCCTCCGCGAAGGAGGCGATCGCGTCGAAGCCCAGGTAGGAGAGGACGGCCACCGACACGGCGCCGAGCACCGCCGCGGCCGAGAACCCGCCGTCCCCGGTGAGCGGCGACCACCAGTCGCGCTGCGCCCCGTCCCGTACGAGCACCACCACCGCCGACACGACGAAGACCAGCAGGACGACGATCTCCATGGTCAGCACGGCGAAGCCGACCCGGGCCGCCGCCCGGACGCCCCACAGGTTGAGGAGGGTGGTGAGCACCACGGCGATCCCCGTCCACACCCACCGGTCCACCTCCGGGACCAGCGCCTCCATCGCGATGCCCGCGAAGAGATAGGCGACGGCGGGGATCAGCAGGTAGTCGAGCAGCGCCATCCACCCGGCGACGAACCCGGGCCCCTCGCCCAGCCCCTTGCGGGCGTACGTGAAGACGGAGCCGGCCTGCGGTGCGACCCGCACCATCTGGGCGTAACTGAAGGCCGTGAACGCCATGGCGACGGTGGCCACGACGTACACCAGTGCGACGGCCCCGTGGGACTTGGCGTCGAGCGTGCCGAAGACACCGACCGGCGCCATGGGCGCGATGAAGAGGAGCCCGTACACGACCAGGTCGCGGAAGCCGAGGCTCCGACGGAGATCCGCATGTCCCTCGCGCGCAGCCACCTGTGATTCCTCGGCCATGCGGTCAGTCTCGGACACCGTGCGGATCAAAGCGCTGACCGACGCGGCCTTACGATGGGACGCATGACTGCAACGCCCGCGTCGACGCCCGAGTCCGCCCCCGCGACGAACCGCCCGAAGCGTGTCCTGCTCGCCGCTCCCCGCGGTTACTGCGCGGGCGTGGACCGTGCCGTGATCGCGGTGGAGAAGGCCCTGGAGCAGTACGGGGCGCCGATCTACGTACGCCACGAGATCGTCCACAACAAGTACGTGGTCCAGACGCTGGAGCGGAAGGGCGCGATCTTCGTCGACCAGGCGACCGAGGTGCCGCCGGGCAACATCGTGATGTTCTCCGCGCACGGCGTCGCCCCGACCGTCCACGAGGAGGCCCGCCAGGGCCGGCTCGCGACGATCGACGCGACCTGCCCGCTGGTCACCAAGGTCCACAAGGAAGCCGTCCGCTTCGCCAACGAGGACTTCGACATCCTCCTCATCGGCCACGAGGGTCACGAGGAGGTCATCGGCACCTCCGGCGAGGCCCCCGACCACATCCAGCTGGTCGACGGCCCCGGGGACGTCGCCAAGATCGAGGTCCGCGACCCCTCCCGGGTCGTCTGGCTCTCCCAGACCACGCTCTCGGTCGACGAGACGATGGAGACGGTCGACGCGCTGAAGGAGAAGTTCCCGCAGCTGATCTCCCCGCCGTCCGACGACATCTGCTACGCCACGCAGAACCGTCAGATCGCGATCAAGGAGCTCGCCGGCCAGGCCGAGCTGGTGATCGTCGTCGGCTCGAAGAACTCCTCGAACTCGATCCGCATGGTCGAGGTCGCCAAGCAGGCCGGCGTCCCCGCCGCGTACCTGGTCGACTTCGCGAGCGAGATCGACGAGGCCTGGCTGGAGGGCGTGACCAGCGTCGGCCTCTCCTCCGGCGCCTCCGTCCCGGACATCCTGGTCCAGGAGGTCCTGGAATGGCTGGGCGAGCGCGGCTACGCGGACGTCGAGATCGTCAAGACGGCGGACGAGTCCCTGACGTTCTCGCTCCCCAAGGAGCTCCGCAACAAGGACCTGCGGGCCGTGGCGGAGCAGCTGGCGGCGAGCGCTCCCGGCGCTTCGGTCGCCTCCGCCACGGAGTAACTCCACAAGGAGTCAGTCCGCGCCACAGCCCTTACCGTGGGTTCATGAACGTCTTCGGAGTGGACATCGGCGGCTCGGGCATCAAGGGCGCCCCCGTGGATCTGGAGCGCGGCACGCTTGCCGAGGAGCGCCACAAGGTACTGACCCCGCAGCCCGCCACACCCGACGGTGTGGCGGGCTGCGTCGTGGAGGTCGTGGAGCACTTCGGCTGGACGGGACCGGTCGGGGTGACCTTCCCGGGCGTGGTGACGGGCTCCACGGTCCGTACCGCCGCCAACGTCGACAAGGCCTGGATCGGCGTCGACGCGGGCACGCTGCTGAGCGAGCGGCTCGGCGGCCTCCCGGTGACCGTCCTGAACGACGCGGACGCGGCCGGGGTCGCGGAGATGACCTTCGGCGCGGGCCGGGGCCGCAAGGGCACGGTGATCCTGCTGACCCTCGGTACGGGCATCGGCTCGGCCCTCTTCGTCGACGGCCGGCTCGTCCCGAACACGGAGCTGGGCCACCTGGAGCTGAAGGGCCACGACGCGGAGACGCGGGCCTCGACGAAGGCCAAGGAGGACGAGGACCTCAGCTGGGAGCACTGGGCGAAGCGCCGGCTGACGAAGTACCTCGCGCACGTGGAGATGCTGTTCTCGCCGGAGCTGTTCATCATCGGCGGCGGGGTGAGCCGCAAGGCGGACAAGTTCCTCCCGTTCGTCGAGGGCATCCGCGCGGAGATCGTCCCGGCGGAGCTCCAGAACAACGCGGGCATCGTGGGCGCGGCGATGGCGGCGGGCGAGGCCTGAGGAATGGGGTTTCGGGCGACGGGCGGGGCGCCTTCGGGCGACGGGCTCCCCAGCCGGAACGGGGCGGCGCTTCAGGCGACAGGACCGGTCGGGCCGGTGCGTCAGGCCACAGGACCGGTCGGGCCGGTGCGTCAGGCGAGGGGACGGGCCGGTGCCTCAGGCGAGGGGACGGGCCGGTGCGTCAGGCGACCGGTCGGCGTCCCGGTGCCGAGGGGCGCCCGCCCGCCTTCTCGCCCGGGGCCACCCGGCCCCCGGGGGCGGTCGCCGCACGCTGCTGCCGCCTCCCCATGTCCCGCACCTTCCGCACGCTCGTGATGAGCCCGGCGACGAGGGTGCCGCCGTAGAGCCACCCGGCGTGCACGGCGAGCGCGGTCACGACGGCCATGGCCTGGCCGCCGAGCCCTCCCGTACCGCCCGCGATGGGGACGACACCGACGGCGAAGGCGATGGGCACGCTGATCGGCGCGGTCACGAGGTCGGCGGCCCGGACCCAGAGCGCGGTCAGGGCGCTGACCGGCAGGAACAGCAGCCCGAAAGCGAGCGGGGAGCCGTCGAGGATCAGCCGGTCGAGGAATCCGATCACCAGCATCGCGGCGGCGGCGAAGAGCCCGGCGCCGAGTCCGGTGAGCCGGGGCGAGGGGAGCCGCCGCAGGGCGAGGACGACGGGCGGTACGGGGCGTGCGCCCGGCGGCCGCCCGGGAGCGGCGGCGCCCACGACGCCGGCCCGCTCCACGCGCGCGCCACCGGCTCCCCGCCCGGCCCTGCCGTTCACGCGGTACACGGCCGCGCCCTCCACGACCGCGCCCTCCACGAGCGCGCCGGGCGGTGCCACGGACGGCGGCGTGGCGGGGTTCTGCGGCCGTCGGCGGCCTTGCGGCTGACTTGTCCTGTGCTGCTCCACACGACCAACGTAGGTCGGGAGGGGGCGGGAACCAGGTCCGGGACACGCCCTTTGGGTGACCTTGCCCCCGAGATCGACCGAAGGTCGGCGTCACTGGCCGGTTCGCCCCGCCCGTAAACTGGGGGATCGGCCCCCCATCCACACTTCAGGAAGTCGCCACCGTGTCGCTCACGATCGGAATCGTCGGTCTGCCGAATGTCGGCAAGTCGACCCTGTTCAACGCCCTGACCAAGAACGACGTGCTGGCGGCCAACTACCCGTTCGCCACGATCGAGCCCAACGTCGGAGTCGTCGGTGTCCCCGACGCCCGCCTGGCGGTCCTCGCGGGCATCTTCGGCTCGCAGAAGATCCTCCCCGCGACGGTGGACTTCGTCGACATCGCCGGCATCGTGCGCGGTGCCTCGGAGGGCGAGGGCCTCGGCAACAAGTTCCTCGCGAACATCCGCGAGTCGGACGCGATCTGCCAGGTCATCCGCGCCTTCAAGGACGAGAACGTCGTCCACGTCGACGGCAAGGTCTCGCCGAAGGACGACATCGAGACGATCAACACGGAGCTGATCCTCGCGGACCTCCAGTCGATCGAGAAGGCGGAGCCCCGCCTGACGAAGGAGTCCCGCCTCCAGAAGGAGAAGGTCGCGGTCCTCGCGGCCGTCCTCGAGGCCAAGAAGATCCTCGAAGCGGGCGACACCCTCTTCTCGAAGGGCATCGCCAAGGGCACGGAGCAGGGCGACCTCCTCCACGAACTGCACCTCCTCACCACGAAGCCCTTCCTCTACGTCTTCAACGTGGACGAGGACGAGCTGACGGACGAGGCCTTCAAGGAGGAGCAGCGCGCCCTGGTCGCCCCCGCCGAGGCCATCTTCCTGAACGCGAAGCTGGAGCAGGAGCTCATCGAGCTGGAGGACGACGAGGCCCTCGAGCTTCTCCAGTCGGTCGGCCAGGAAGAGCCGGGCATGGCCACCCTGGGCCGCGTCGGCTTCGCGACCCTGGGCCTCCAGACCTACCTGACGGCAGGCCCGAAGGAAACCCGCGCCTGGACGATCAAGAAGGGCGCCACCGCCCCCGAGGCCGCCGGCGTCATCCACACCGACTTCCAGCGCGGCTTCATCAAGGCGGAGATCATCTCCTTCGCCGACCTCGTCGAATGCGGCTCGGTCGCCGAGGCCCGCGCGAAGGGCAAGGCCCGCATGGAGGGCAAGGAGTACGTCATGCAGGACGGCGACGTGGTGGAGTTCCGCTTCAACGTCTGATCGACCGCGGAAGGGGCCGGACTCCGACGAGTCCGGCCCCTTCCGTGTGCCCGGGGCGCCCTTCAGGCGCTGCGGGCCGGTGTGAGCGTGTCGAGATCCAGGTTGATCTCGAAGGGGACCGGGCGCTGGAGGGTGCCGCGGAAGATGCCGGCGGGTGCGTAGGCGCCGGTGGGTCCGTCGAGCTCGTAGACGCGGACGACGGGGGCCCCGTCCTCGTCCTCGACGCACCAGTAGTGCGGGATGCCTGCCTCCGCGTACTTGCGGAGCTTTACTGTGCGATCCCGATGGGCGGATTCGGGGGAGACGACCTCGATGACGAGCTGGACGTCCTCGGGCGCGAACCAGGTGCAGTCCGGGTCATAGGCGGCCGTGGTCACCACGAGATCGGGTTCGGGGCGGTTGCGCGCGTCCAGGCGGATGGTCATCTCTCGGCCGACCCTGTAACCCGTGGGGGCGTGGGTCCTGAGCGCCAGCGTGAGGTCGGTGACGATCTCTCCGTGCCACCAACGCTGCGGCGACATCATGAAAACCAGCGCTCCGTCGATCAGCTCGGTATGGCGGGGCGCCTCGGGGAGGCGGTCGAGGTCCTCCGCGAACCAGCCTTCCGCGCGCGGCGGGCGCATCCAGTCGGGCAGTGCGGTCATGAATCAACCCTAGCGGCGGCCGACATGCTTCGGGCCGATCGTCGTCACGGAGGCGTGCGCAAGCCGTGGGTCGACGATCGTGTGCAGATTCGGACGACGAGGGTGGGATCGGGGAACTCCACGTCGCGGTCGTCCCTCTTACCCCACGTATCCTCGACTGCTGGGGAGTGGGGGACGGGGGGACAAGGGATCGCGGAGGTATCAGGTGGAGTTCCGGCTGCTCGGCTCCGTTGCGCTCGTGACGGAGGACGGCGACGTAGCCCTGGGGCCCGCCAAGCGGTCCAGTCTGCTCGCCATGCTCCTCCTGCGGCCCAACGGCGCCGTGAACGTGGGGCAACTGATCGACGCCCTGTGGGAGGACGAACCACCCACGCACGCCAAGACCGTTCTCCAGGGGCACGTCTCGCGGCTGCGGGCGCTGCTCGCCGAGCACGGGGCCGAGGCGTACGGGGTCGAGCTCGCCACCCAGGGTTCGGCGTACGTGCTGCGCATCCCGGAGTCGCTGGTCGACGCCCACCGCTTCGAGGAGCTCGTCGGGCTCGCCGGGGTGCAGCGCCATCCCGGCGACGCCGTGCGGATGCTGCGCGAGGCGCTGTCGTACTGGCAGGGGCCCGCGCTCACCGGGACCGTGCACAGCCGGCCGCTGGAGGCCGCCGCCGGGGGCCTCGAAGAGCTGCGGTTGTCGTCGGTGGAGGCCCTGGCCGCGGCGTACGGAGCGCTCGGTGAGCACGGGCGGGCCGCCGCCGTGCTGCGTACCGAGGCCGTCGCGCACCCCCTGCGCGAGTCCCTGGCCGCCGCGCTGATGCTGGCGCTCGGCCGTGCGGGGCGCCAGTCGGACGCCATCGACTGGTACCACCGGACCCGGCGGCTGCTCGCCGAGGAGCTCGGGGTGGACCCCGGCGAGGCCCTCTCCGAGGCGTACGCGACGCTCCTCCGCTCCGCCGAGCCCGCCGCCCGCGTCCCCCGCCCCGCCCTCCCGGTCGAGGCCTCCGTCGCGGTCGTGGTGCCCGAGCAACTGCCGCGCGCACCACGCGGCTTCACCGGTCGCGGGCCCGAACTGGTCGCGCTGGACCGGGTCGTCGGCGGTGCGGACGCCCCCGTCTGTCTCGTCACCGGGCCCGCCGGCGTGGGCAAGTCGGCCTTCGCCGTGCACTGGGCGTACGAGCGCCGCACGAGCTTCCCCGACGGGCGACTTTTCGCCGATCTGCGCGGCTTCAGCGACACCCCGGCGCCCGAGACCGCCACCGTACTCCGCGACTTCCTTCTCGCACTCGGCGTCCCGGCGCTACGGATCCCGGAAGCCGCCGACGCGCGCGGCGCACTGTTCCGCTCGCTCACCGCGGCCCGCCGGCTGCTCGTCGTCCTCGACAACGCGCGCTCCTCCGAGCAGGTCAGGCCGCTGCTGCCGGGCGGCGACCTCTGCGCGACGGTCGTCACCAGCCGTGACCGGCTCAGCGGCCTCATCGCCTCCGACGCCGCCCGGCCGCTGCCCCTCGGGCAGCTGCCGCCCGCCGACTCCGCCGCCCTGCTCGCCACCGTGCTCGGCGAGCGGCGGGTCGCCGCCGAACCCGAGGCCGCCGAGCGCCTCGCCGGGCTCTGCGACGGGCTGCCGCTCGCGCTGCGCGTCACGGCGGCCCGGCTCGCCGAGCGGCCGCAGTGGACGCTCGACGCGATGGTCGGTGAACTCGCCGACGAACAGATCCGGTTGACGCTCCTCGACGTCGAGGACGTCGGGGTGTCCGCCGCGTTGCGGCTCACCGTGCAGCAACTGCCCGAGTCCGCCGCCCGGATGTTCCGCTCGCTGGGTCTGCACACCGGCTCCGACCTGGACCGCTTCGCGGCGGGCGCGCTCGTCGGCACGTCCCCCGCGCACGCCTCCGCGGACCTGGACCGGCTCGCCGCCGCCCACCTCCTCGCCGAGCCCGCCCCCGGCCGCTGGACCCCGCACGACCTGGTGCGGCTGTACGCCCGGCACCTCGCTCCGGAGGCCGACCCCGAAGGCCTGCCCCGCCTCCTGGACCACTACCTCTACACGGGGCTCGCGGCCGACGCCGCCGCCGAACCGGGCTCCCAGCCCTGCTACTCGCTGCCTTCCGACGCCCGACGGCCCGCCGCCACGCGGGAGTTCGAGGACCGCACGGCCGCACTCGACTGGTACGCCGCCGAGCGCTCCGCCCTGGAGGGCGCGGTGGCCGCCGCCGCGTCACTCGGCCTCCACGACCGGGCCTGGCGGCTCGCCCTCGTGCAGTGGCCGCTGATGCTCATGCGGATCGGCGACGGCTGGACGCCGCTCCTGGAGGCCGGTCTGGCCTCGGCGGAGCACGTGGGCGACCTCGACGCGCAGTCGCGGACCCGGGCGCTCCTCGGCTGGGTGCTGCACGAGGAGGGGCGGGACGCCGAGGCGCTCGTCCACCTGGAGAAGGCGCCGATCCTCGCCGCCCGGGCCGGGGACGCGGTCAGCGAGGCCATCGCGTACGTCAACTACGCCGCCGTACTCGACGCGGTCGGCGAGCACGAGCGCGCCGGCCTGCTCATGGTCCACGCGGTCTCGCTAGCCGACCGCACCGGCCATCCGTCCACCCAGGTGCTGACCCTCCACCACCTCGCGACGCACCTCCTGAAGGCGGAGGCGTACGACGAGGCGCTCGCGCACACTGTTCGCGCCGGGGAACTGGTCGCCCCCGACGCGGTCGTCGTCCAGGCCCAGCTGCAGATCGTCCGGGGCGAGGCGCTGGCCGGCATAGGCCGCCTGGAAGAGGCGACTGACCAGCTCAAACGGGCGATCGTGGCGGCCGAGGCCGCCGGGTTCACCGAGGGTTCGGCCCGCGCCGCGGAGCGGCTCTCGCGGCTGTCAGCGGATCGTTAGCGGTACGCAAGCGGGACGGCAGCGCGGAGCCGGAAGCTGGATACAGCACACGGTACGGATCTGCGTACCGCGTCGACCGACAGCTTCACGGGGGAGAATCACCATGCGTACGCACCACAAGACCACCGTCCTGGCCGCCGCCGCCCTCACCGCCCTCTCGCTGGGCCTGACCGCCTGCGGCGGCGAGACCGGCACCGGCGCCAAGGACGCGGGGAGCGCGAGCAGCTCGCAGCAGGCCGCCGGCACGGCGGACACGACCACGGGTACGGACACGGGCGCGACCGGCGGCGAAGCCGGTTCGGGTGACACCGCCGGTTCGGCGGGCCAGGCCTCGGCGAAGGGTTCGACCACGGGCGGCTCCACGTCCGGTGGCGCCGGCGAGACCGGCACCACCGGTTCCTCCGGCGGCAAGGCCTCCGCCGAGGCCCCGGCCTGTGCCCACGGCGACATCAAGATCACCGCGGCGAAGGCGGACGAGGTCCCCACCGAGCACATCGTCCTCACCGCCACCAACACCTCCGGCGGCTCCTGCACCCTCCTGCAGTACCCGCTGATCGCCTTCGGCGACATCCAGACCGCCAAGGACGTCCCGGCCGTCGCGAAGAGCAAGCCGGCCGCCCCGGTCGTCCTGCAGCCCGGCACCCCGGCGTACGCCAACGTGCGCGTCGCGCTCGGCGGTGTCGACGAGGAGAACAAGGTCGTGAAGAGCTTCAACGTCAACCTCTTCGCCGCCGACGGCCCGGCCGAGGGCAGCATCGTCGTCGACGCCCCCGCGGGCGGCCTCGCGGTCGACGAGGCCGCCGCCAAGACGGGCTACTGGACGCACGAACTGCGCAACGGCGCCGACGAGTTCTGATCCACAGAACAGGCCCTCTAGGGCGCCGGGCCTGCGGATCGAGGCCGGACAGGCCCCAGGGCCCGTCCGGCCGATCAGCGCCGGACGGGCCCTATCGCGCCAAGCCCGTCTTCGCCCCCGCTCCGCACAGCGGCACCACCGTGAGGCCCGGGCGCGGTGGGGCCGTGCGGACCGCCGCCCAGCAGGCCACCCCGGTCGGCTCCACGAAGAGGCCGCGGCCCGCCAGGTCCCGCTGGGCGGTCCGGATCTGGTCCTCGGTCACGGTCAGGAACGTGCCGCCCGTCTCGCGTACCGCCCGGAGGATCCGGCGGGCGCGGGGCGGCGCGGTGATCGCGATGCCCTCGGCGAGGGTGGCGCGGGCGGGGGCGGGGGCCCCGATGTCGTCCGCGCCCGCGTGGAAGGCGGCGGCCAGCGGGGAGACGGCCTCGGCCTGGACGGCGACGAGGGCGGGCCGGGTGTCGACGAGGCCCTGCCGGTGGAGTTCGTCGATCGCGAGGGCGGCGCCGAGGAGCAGCGTGCCGTTGCCGACGGGGACGACGATCGTGTCGGGGAGCCTGCCGCCGAGCTCCTCCCAGAGCTCGTACGCGTACGTCTTGGTGCCGTGCAGGAAGTACGGGTTGTACACGTGCGAGGCGTAGAAGGTGCCGGGCGCGTCGGCCGCCTCCCGGGCCGCCCGGGCGGTGGCCTCACGGTCGCCGGGCACCTCGACGACGCGGGCCCCGTGCGCCCGGATCTGCTCCAGCTTCTTCGGGGACGTGCCCTCGGGTACGTACACGAGGGTGTCGAGCCCGGCCCGGGCGCCGTACGCGGCGATCGCCGTGCCCGCGTTGCCGCTGCTGTCGGCCACGACCCGGTCGAGGGTCCCGGCGCGGGCCAGTCGCAGGGCGTGGGCGGCGAGCATCACCGCGCCCCGGTCCTTGAAGGAGAGCGTCGGCATGAGGAAGTCGAGTTTGGCCGAGACCGTGTCGGTGAGGGGTACGAGGGGCGTGCGGCCCTCGCCGAGGGTCACCTCGGGCCCGTACGGCATCGGCGGCAGCATCTCCTCGTACCGCCACAAGGAATTCACACGTGACGCGAGGGCCGTGAGTGACGGGAGTGACGACGGGGCCGGGGTGAACTCCAGGTCCCAGGGGCCGCGGCACGTCGGACAACACCAGGTGAGCGCGGACGTGGGCGAGTGGACCTGGCAACGGGAGCACACGTAGGCGGTCATGAGGGTCAGCATGTCAGCCGTGTGACACGGGTGTGTCGGCTCCGTCGTGACCCTTGTGTGATTCCTATGGATCCGCCAATCTTTCGCTCGGCAGCCGGACATGGGAACGGCGCGGAGGTCTCGTGTCGCCTTGTCATGTCCATGCCGTACCCCCACAGCAACGCACCACCAATGAGGAGGACCCCTCACATGTCAGTGATGCGTGACTCACGTCGCCGAATAGCCACCGCCGCGGCCATCGCCGTCGCCGCCCTCGCCCTCGGCTCCGCCTCCACCCTCCCGGCCGCCGCCTCACCGGCCGCACCCGAGGGCGTCATCGAGAACGCCGGAGCCGAAGGCGCCATCGCGGGCAGCTACATCGTCACCCTCGACGAGTCCGCCCAGGCGGAGACCGCCGAGGGCCGGGCGGTCGCCGCCAGATTCGGCGCGAAGATCAAGCGGACCTACACCTCGGCGATCAACGGCTACTCCGTCGAACTCTCCGAGGCGCAGGCGAAGAAGCTCGCGGCCGACCCCGCCGTGAAGTCCGTCGTGCAGAACCGGACCTTCACGATCGACGGTACGCAGCCCTCCCCGCCGTCCTGGGGCCTCGACCGGATCGACCAGAAGGCCCTCCCGCTGAACCAGAGTTACAGCTACCCGGACACCGCGGGCCAGGGTGTCACCGCGTACATCATCGACACCGGTGTCCGCATCAGCCACAGCGACTTCGGCGGCCGCGCCTTCAACGGCTACGACGCCATCGACAACGACAACACCGCGCAGGACGGCCACGGCCACGGCACCCACGTCGCCGGCACCGTCGCCGGCACGTCCTACGGCGTCGCCAAGAAGGCGAAGATCGTCGGCGTCCGCGTCCTCGACAACTCCGGTTCCGGCACGACCGAGCAGGTCGTCGCGGGCATCGACTGGGTGACGCAGAACGCCGTCAAGCCGGCCGTCGCCAACATGAGCCTCGGCGGCGGGGTCGACACCGTCCTCGACCAGGCCGTCCGGAACTCGATCGCCTCCGGCGTCACGTACGCCGTGGCCGCGGGCAACGACAACTCCAACGCGTCCAACTACTCGCCGGCGCGCGTCTCCGAGGCCATCACGGTCGGCTCCACGACCAGCACCGACGCCCGCTCCAGCTTCTCCAACTACGGCACGGTCCTGGACATCTTCGCCCCGGGCTCCTCCATCAAGTCGTCCTGGAACACCAGCGACACCGCCACCAACACCATCTCCGGTACGTCGATGGCGACCCCGCACGTCGCGGGCGCCGCGGCCGTCTACCTCGCCGGCAACCCGACGGCCACCCCGGCGCAGGTCTCCACGGCCCTGACGACCGCCGCCACCCCGAACGTCGTCACCAGCCCCGGCACCGGCTCCCCGAACCGGCTGCTCTTCGTCGGCGGCGGCACCACCCCGCCGCCGACCGGCCCGAAGTTCGAGAACACCGCGGACTACGCCATCGCCGACAACGCGACCGTCGAGTCCCCGGTCACCGTCAGCGGCGTCACGGGCAACGCCCCCTCCGCCCTCCAGGTGCCGGTGAACATCGTCCACACCTACATCGGTGACCTCCAGGTCCAGCTGATCGCCCCCGACGGCTCGGCGTACACGCTGAAGGCCTTCGGCACCGGCGGCAGCGCGGACAACATCAACACCACGTACACCGTGAACGCCTCCTCGGAGGTCGCCAACGGCACGTGGAAGCTGCGGGTCACGGACAACGCGAACGCCGACATCGGCAAGATCGACACCTGGGCCCTGCAGTTCTGAGCAGCCCCCGGTAGCCGAACGGTGAGGGGCGGTCGCCTTCGGGCGGCCGCCCCTTCGGCGTACGCCGCGCCCCGTGCCGCGCACCTCGTGCCCCGTACCCCGGGGCGCAGGGCGCGGGGGTCGACCACGTACGATGCGCGCTCGTTCGCCCGTTCGCATCGCCCGCCCCAACAGGAGCACCTCACCCGTGGAGCCGACCCAGCCGCCCCAGCCGCCCCCGACACCTCAGGGGGCCCCGCAGCAGCAGGGCTGGCCCGCCCCCGGCCCGTACACCTCCCCAGGGATGCCGTACGCGGCCGGTCCCTACGGCCCGCCCGGCGCGCCCGGCGTCGGCCCGTACGGGCAGCCGATCCGCTCGACCAACGGGCTCGCCATCGGCTCGCTCGTCTCCGGCATCGTCTGCTGCCTCCCGCCCCTCGGCCTCGTCCTCGGCCTGATCGCCCTGCCGCAGATCAGGAAGAAGGACCAGGCGGGCAAGGGGCTCGCGATCGCCGGCATCATCCTCTCCGTCACCAGCTGCCTGCTGGTCCTCATCGGCTTCGTCACCGGTGGTTTCGGCTCGGTCGTGAACGGCTTCAAGGAGGGCATGGACGAGGCGGCGCGCACGAAGTCCCCGTTCTCGCTGCGTACGGGACAGTGCTTCCTCGACGACGGCAAGCTGGAGGAGTACGCGACGGACGTCGAGATCGTCGACTGCGCGAAGCCGCACGACGGCGAGGTCACCGGCAGCTTCGAGCTCACCGGCATCGCCAAGTGGCCCGGCGAGTCCGCGATCGACGAGCTCGCGGAGAAGCGCTGCGACGCGATCAACTCCGCGTACGCGCTGGACACCTGGGCCGTCCCGGTGGACGTCTGGGTCTTCTACTACATGCCGAGCAGCCAGAGCTGGCGCGGCGACGACCGGACCGTGACCTGTGCGTTCGCCAGTGAGGACCGGACCTTCTCCGGTTCGGTGCGGTCCGACGCGCCCATGCTGACCGCCGACCAGGAGCGCTTCCTGGAGGCCGTCAACCCGATCGAGACGGTCAGCTACCGGGAGCCGGACGAGGACCCGGACGAGGACTTCGCGGCCAACCAGGCGTGGGCCGTGGAGATGCTGGCGGCGGTCGACGAGGCGCGGGCGGAGCTGGGCAGGGACCCGTGGACCGGCGTCACGAAGGCCCCGGTCGCGGCGCTCGTCAAGCAGCTCGACGCGGCCTCGAAGCAGTGGCGGAAGCTGGCCGGGGCGGCCGACGCGGAGGCCTACTGGGAGGCGTACGACGTGGCCTGGGAGGCCCTGCCCGAGGACCTGGGCGCGGACGCGCGCACCGCGCTCGACCTGACGGACACGCCGCCGGTGGGCGAGGACGCGAGCGGCTCGGTCTGAGCCGCGGGCCGGAGGGCGCGAGTAGCTGGCTGTACGGGAACGGGGCCAGCTGTACGGGAACGGGGCCGGGTGTACGGGAACGGGGCCGGTGTACGGGAACGGGGCCGGGTCTCCTGAGGGAGGCCCGGCCCCGTCGTGCGCGGACCGGACGCGGTGGCCCGGGAGCGGCGGCCCGTGACCGGCCGCCGCGCCCAGGGCGCACCACGGGCGGCGGGGGCCGGTCCGCGGGTCAGGAGCGCCTCGGCGCCGGGTGGGGCGCTACCGCGCTCGGTGGGGCGCCTCAGCGCCGGGTCAGGCCCCGGTCGATCGCGGTGATCAGCTCACCGTCGGGGGTGTCGCCGTCGAGGGACCAGACCATGGCGCCGCCGAGGCCCCGCTGGCGGACGTAGTTCGCCTTGGTGCGCAGCACGGTGGGGTCGTCGTAGGTCCAGAGCGTGGTGCCGTCGAAGAGCCAGGCATGGCCGTTCTTGTGGCCGCGGTGGAGCGTGTACGTGCCGGAGTCGGCGAGCTTCTTGAGGTGCTTGTAGTCCTCGGAGCCGGCCGCCCAGGTGGCGGGCGCGGGGGCCGCCGCCGGCTGTCCGAGGCCGTCGCCGCCGCCGGTGACGCCGGTCCAGCCCTGTCCGTAGAACGGCATGCCGACCACGAGCTTGTGCGCCGGGGCCCCGCGCCGCAGCCAGGACTTCACGGTCCCGTCGACGCTCCAGTCGTTCTTGGCGAAGAGCGCGGACTGCTGGGCGGTCGTCGTCTCGCCGGAGACGTGGAAGTCGTAGCCCTGGAGGTTCACGAAGTCGAAGTCCCGCATGATCGCGGGGACTTCGAAGCCCGCGTCGATCTTGGCGGGGGCGGTGGGCACGTACGCGCTGAGGTCGTAGCGCTTGCGCTGGGGCAGCGAGCGGCCGTAGGCGTCGAGCTGCGTGCGGAACTCCCGTACGAGCTTGGTGAAGTTGGGCTTGTCCTCGGGGCGGATCACGTTCCCGGGGGCGCCGTCCGAGCCGGGCCACTCCCAGTCCAGGTCGATGCCGTCGAAGATCCCCGCGGCGGCTCCGGCGCCGCCGCGGGCGCCGTCGGCGGGGAGGTCGCCCTTGATGTACGTGTCGATGCAGGAGGCGACCAGGGTCTTGCGGCCGGCGTCGGTGCGCACGGCGTCGGAGAAGTGGGCCGAACCGCTCCAACCACCCAGCGAGATCATGACTTTGAGGCCGGGGTTCGCCGCCTTCAGTTCGCGCAGCTGGTTGAAGTTTCCGGCGAGGGGCTGCTCGGCGGTGTCGGCGACGCCGTCCACCGAGTCGGCCGCGTCGACGGGGCGCGCGTAGTCGGCCCACGGGTCGGAGCCCGGCACGTTGCCCATGAGGCACTTGCCGTTCGAACCGACGGTCCCGAAGGCGTAGTTGATGTGACTGAGCTTGCCTGCCGTGCCGCTCGTCTCCAGGTCCTTGACCTGGAAGTCCCGTCCGTAGATGCCCCATTGGGTGAAGTACCCGATGCGCTTCAGGGCGTGGGTCTTGGTGGGGGAGGGGGCGGGGGGCTGGTGGGCGTCGGCGGTGGGGGCCAGGGTGGCGAGGAGGCCGAGGGTGGCCGCGGCGGCGGCGCCGAAGGTCAGCTTGGTCAGGGCTCTGGGGCGCATGGGCTCGTTCCTGTGCGAGGCGGGATGGCGCGTGCGAGGTGGAGCGTGCGAGGTGGAGCGTGCGGGGTGGAGCGCGTACGCGATGGAGCGCGTGCACGCAGGAACGTATTGGTCTGGACCAATAGAGGTCAAGGGGTGCGGCGCCGTCTACTCGGGGTGACCGTGGGTAGCAAGCCCTGCCACCGGCCTGTCATCACTTCGGGTGAAACTTTGGCCTACGCTTGCGGAGCGCGACCCTCGGTTGTCACTCTGTAGCTGTCAGTCAACCTGAGGGGAGTGTCCAGTGACATTCGGTGAGCAGCCCGCCTATTTGCGCGTGGCGAGCGATCTGCGGGAGAAGATCGCCAACGGCTCGCTTCCGCCGCACACCCGTCTCCCGTCGCAGGCTCGCATCCGCGAGGAGTACGGGGTCTCGGACACCGTCGCGCTGGAGGCCCGCAAGGTGCTCATGGCCGAGGGGCTCGTGGAGGGCCGGTCCGGCTCGGGGACGTACGTGCGGGAGCGCCCGGTGCCGCGCAGGATCGCCCGCTCCGGGTATCGCCCGGTGTCCGGCGCCACCCCGTTCCGGCAGGAGCAGGCGGCCGAAGGGGCCCGGGGGACCTGGGAGTCGAGCAGCGAGCAGGAGCCGGCGAGCGCCGAGGTGGCCGCCCGGCTGGACATCGAGCCGGGTGAGCGCGTGATGCGCACGAGGTACGTGTACCGGGACGGCGGCGAGCCCATGATGGTCTCCACCTCCTGGGAGCCCCTCACGATCACCGGCCGGACGCCCGTGATGCTGCCCGAGGAGGGCCCGTTGGGCGGCTGCGGTGTCGTCGAGCGGATGGCGGCCATCGACGTCGTCGTGGACAACGTGGTGGAGGAGGTCGGCGCCCGCCCCGGGCTCGCCGAGGAGCTCCTGGCGCTCGGCGGGGTGCCGGGTCATGTGGTCATGGTCGTCGAGCGGACGTACTACGCCTCGGGGCGGGCCGTCGAGACGGCGGACGTGGTGGTTCCGGCCGACCGGTACCGCATCGCGTACCACCTGCCGGTCCGGTGACCGACGGGCCGAGCCCCGGACGGTGTCCCTGACGGCGCATCACGCGCCGGTCCGGCGGCCGTCGGGCCCGTGCCCCGGGTCGTAGCCCTGTCCGTGCCCCTGACGGTGTCCACGGCCCCGCCCTGGGCGGTGCCGCGTTCCCCGGGCCCCGGGGCGTGCCCCGACCGGTGAGCGGGTCCGGCCGTCCGGGCGGTGTGACCGCGAGTTAACGGCGCGTCAGGCCGTGTAACCGCCCGGCAATCGCGGGCCGCGACGGGACGTCATGCCCGGCTCCTACCTTCCTGGTCCGTACCCGCGATCAGGTCGGACGACAGGAACCCTCATGACGGACACGGTCACCACGCCCACCCCGGAGCCGGGTGGGGACACCTCCCAGGCCCTCGCGGCCCCGGGGGAGGTCGCAGCGCCGCCCGGGCCCCGGCGAAGCTACGCCAAGCTGGCCGCGGACGAGAGCCGCGAGGACTACTCGCTGCGCTACGCGCCGCACTCCTTCCGGCGCTGGTCGCCCGGCACCGTGGCCGGTACCGCCCTCGGTGGTATCGCCTACCTCGCGGACTTCGCGATCGGCGCCTCGATCGTCTTCACCTACGGCTTCGGCAGCGGCCTCGCCTCGATCCTCACCGCCGCCGCGATCATCTTCCTCACCGGCATCCCCATCGCCCGGGCCTGCGCGACGTACGGCCTGGACATGGACCTGATCACGCGGGGCGCCGGCTTCGGCTACTTCGGCTCCACTCTGACCTCCCTGATCTACGCCTCCTTCACCTTCATCTTCTTCGCGCTCGAAGGCTCGATCATGGCCCAGGCCATGCACCAGGCCGTCGGCCTCCCGGTCGAGGTCGGCTACCTGGTCACGACGCTGATCGTCATCCCGATCGTCTTCCGCGGGATGGGCGCGCTGGCCAAGGTGCAGGCCTGGACGCAGCCGGTCTGGATCGTCGGCATGGTGCTGCCCTTCGTCGTCCTCGCCTTCGAGGCCCCCGATGCCTGGGGCGCCTTCGGCTCCTTCGGCGGTACGGAGGGTGCCGGCGCGGGCTTCTCGTGGATCGGCTTCGGGCTCGGCACGGGCGTCGCGCTCTCCCTGATCGCACAGATCGGCGAGCAGGCCGACTACCTGCGCTTCATGCCCGCGAAGACGGAGGCCACCAGGCGCCGATGGAACCTCGCCGTGCTCGCCGCCGGCCCCGGCTGGGTCGTCATCGGCGCGGCCAAGCAGCTCGGCGGCGCCTTCCTCGCCTTCGTCGCCCTGGAGGCCGTCGGCAAGACCCACGCCCTGGAGCCGATCGCTCCGCAGATCGAGGCGCTCAAGCCCTGGCTGGGCACGTTCGCCCTGCCCGCCGCCGCGCTCTTCGTGATCGTCTCCCAGGTGAAGATCAACGTCACCAACGCCTACAGCGGCTCGCTGTCCTGGTCGAACTTCTTCTCCCGCGTCACCCACCGCCACCCCGGCCGCGTCTGGTACATCTTCCTCAACCTCGCCATCGCGCTGACGTTGATGGAGATGAACATGTTCGCGGCCCTCAACAAGCTGCTCGGGTTCTACTCCAACGTCGGCATCGCCTGGATCGTGGCCGTCGCCGCCGACCTCGTCATCAACAAGCGGGCCGGCTGGAGCCCCCCGTACATCGAGTTCAAGCGCGCCTACCTGTACGCCGTGAACCCGGCCGGCTTCGGGGCCATGGCCATCGCCTCGGTCGTCTCGATCCTCGCCTTCTTCGGTCTCTTCGGCAGATACGCGGAGGCGTTCTCCACCTTCATCGCCGCCGGTCTCGCCCTCGTCCTCTGCCCGCTGATCGCCTGGGCGACCAAGGGCCGCTACTACCTCGCCCGCCCGAACCCGGTCACCGGACCCGGAGCGGATGTGGTCGACGAGCGGGCGACCCACACCTGCGCGGAGTGCGAGACGGCGTACGAGCTGCCCGACATCGCCGACTGCCCGGTGCGGTCCGGGCCCGTCTGCTCCCTCTGCTGCTCGCTCGACGCCGACTGCGGCGACGTCTGCCGCAAGGACCCCCGCGGTGCCGGCGCCCCCGTCCTGATGCCGCTGCCGACCGTCCCCAAGGCCACCCCCAAGGCTGTCTCCGAGGCCCTGCCCGGGGCGTGAGCTTCGGCCTCCCTCCGTCGGTTACCGGCCGATCCGTATCTCTTTGTGAAAACACATATCCGCTGTGTAAAGGTCAGGCGTAAGCTCCGGCATATGCGGATTGCGGTTTCCCGGAGAGCGTTGGAGACGCCCGGACCGGCGGAGGGAGAAGCCTGATGAGCGACAGCGGCGCCGTTCTTCCCTGGCTTGTCATACGGCAGGACGACAACGGCAACCGCTACCGCGTGGGGCGGTACGCGACCAGGGACGAGGCCCAGAAGATCGCGGACAGCCTCGACGACAGCGGTCACCAGCAGCTCTACTGGATCGAGCGCGTCGGCAGCCCGGCCCTCTGAGCCCGGTGGGCACCGCCCGGCGCGGACTACGCTCGCGCCCATGACGGAACGCACCACCGACCCCACCGCACCCCACGAGCACCACCACGCCGACGACCCCGGTGTCGTGGTCGTCGTCGCGGGAGCCGTGTACGACCGGGGGCGCCTGCTTGCCGCGCGCCGCAGCGCCCCCGTCGAGCTCGCCGGCCGCTGGGAGCTGCCCGGCGGCAAGCTCGAACCGGGCGAGATCCCCGAAGAGGCCCTGGTCAGAGAGTTGCGCGAGGAGCTCGGCGTCGAGGCCGAACCGGGGGAGCGCATCCCCGGCGAGTGGCCATTGAAGCCCGGGTACGTGCTCCGGGTGTGGACCGTCCGGCTGCTCTCCGGCGAGCCGCGCCCCCTGGAGGACCACGACGAACTCCGCTGGCTCTCCCGGCACGAGCTGGACTCGGTCGACTGGCTCGATCAGGACCGCCCCGCCGTCGCCGAGGCCGCGCTGAGGCTGCCGGCGGCGCCCGCCGACGGAGCGCGCGGCTGAGTCTCTACGCCGTTCGCGCCACCGTGCGCCCGCTGCTGCGCCCGACACGATATCCCGCGCCAATTATCGGGTATGTCCTGATTGTGCCCCTGGAAGGGGACGTGCGCCTTCCTGCTTTCACACGGCTGGGGAAGTGATCGGGTGTGATCGACACCGACGGCGACTGTGCCGAGTGGAACTTCCCGGCAGAGGCCAATGCCGTGCGCGCCGCCCGCCACGCGGTGCGCGAGACCCTGAGGGTCTGGGAGCTCGACGCCGCCCTCGTCGATGTGACCGTCCTGCTGGTCAGCGAGCTGGTGACCAACTCCCTGCGGTACGCCTCCGGGCCCATCGGCGTCCGCCTGGTCCGCCCCCGCCGCGACGGCGCCGCCCCCGTCCCGCACCCGGCGCTGCTCGTGGAGGTTTCGGATCCGCTTCCGGATCCTCCGACGGAGAGGCCCGCGGGACCGGAGGACGAAGGGGGGCGCGGACTCGGTCTCGTGGCCTGTTCTGCACGGCGCTGGGGGACCCGTAAAGGAAGTACGGGCAAAACCGTATGGTTCGAGCTGGCTCTCCCTGGTGAGTAAACAGGGTGGGACAACGATCACCGGTACTCGGGCCGCAACGAACGAGACCACCCTGTGATCGGGAACGTCGTGCCGTCGGGGCCTGCCGTATTGAATACTGCGGGCATGGCCGGTCCGGTGCGGTGAGCTGGAGGGGACGGTCGCGTGAGCGAGATATCCGAGACGGCGAGCGGCGTCGTGTGGCAGAGCAGCCCGCCCGGCTCCCTCTATGACTACATCCGGGTCGCGTCCTTCTCGATCGGGCCCGACGGCCTCGTCGAGCAGTGGAGCAGGCGGGCCGTCGACCTCTTCGGCGTCACCGCCGAGGAGGCCAGGGGCAAGGACCCGGTCGAGGCCTTCATGCCCGCCGACCTGCGAGAGCGCGGTCACCGGCGGGTCAGGGAGATCCTCGACGGCAAGGAATGGACGGGCCTCGTCCCCTTCCGAATGCCGGGCGAGGAGCAGCCCCGCGGCGTCGCCGAGATGTACGTCATGCCGAGCGAGACCGAGTCCGGGGAGCGGGCCGCGCTGTGCATCGTCGTCGATGTGCGCGCCCTCCGCCGGATCGAGACCGACCTCGCCGCCTCGCAGGCGATTTTCGGTCAATCTCCCTTCGGCTTTCTCCTCTTCGGCACCGATCTCACCGTGCAGCGGGCCAATCAGCGCTTCGCCACCGTCTTCGGCGGCACCGCCGAC
Organism: Streptomyces sp. NBC_00094; assembly: GCF_026343125.1. Taxonomy (NCBI): domain Bacteria; kingdom Bacillati; phylum Actinomycetota; class Actinomycetes; order Kitasatosporales; family Streptomycetaceae; genus Streptomyces; species Streptomyces sp. NBC_00094. The sequence continues at coordinate 5,269,149 of NZ_JAPEMB010000001.1, forward strand.
GACCACCGGGGCCGGACCGTCCACGACTACCTCGCCCGGTCCGAGGCCGACCGGATGACCGCCGCCCTCCGGCGGGTACTGGAGACCGGGGAGTCCGTCACCGACCTCCAGATCGTCGGCGCCGCGCCCGGCGCCAGGGACCGCCGTCACTGGTCGATCAACCTCTACCGGGTGCACAGCGGAACGGGCCGCCCGATCGGCGTCGCGGGCCTCGGCATCGACGTCACCCGCCGCCACAACGCGGCCCGCGAAGCAGCCAGCGCCCGCCGCAACCTCGCCCTCCTCAACGAGGCCGGCGCCCGCATCGGCAACTCCCTCGACCTGGAGGCCACCGCCCGCGAGCTCCTCGACGTCGCCGTCCCCGGCTTCTGCGACCTCGCCTCCGTCGACCTCTACCAAGGCCTGCTGACCGGCGACGAGGCACCGCCCGGCCGCTGGGGGAACTCCCACGACGTCGGCTACGGGGCGGGCAGCGCCGAGCTCCGCAGGGTCGCCTTCGCCAGCGCCGTCTCGGACACCCCCCTCAGAACCGACGAGGGGCACGCGCCGGGCGGCGGCTGTTGCGGACCCGTACCGATCGAGGTCGGGGCCGTCCACCGCTACCCCTTCAACTCGCCGTGCGCCGGGGCCCTGCGGACCGGCCGCATCCGGACGGTGCCGGGCGCCGAGGGCGAGCTCGTCCGATCCACCCTGGTCGTCCCGATGGTCGCCCACGACACCGTCGTCGGCCTCGTCCAGTTCTCCCGCACCAAGGGCAGCGAGCCCTTCGGAGAGCGGGACCGGGCCCTCGCCGTCGAACTCGCGGCCCGCGCCGCCGTCTGCATCGACAACGCACGCCTCTACCGCCGCGAGCACGAGCGGGCCCTCATCCTCCAGCGCAGCCTGCTCCCGCCCGGCGACCCCGAGGCCGCGGGCCTCGACATCGCCTGCCGCTACCTCCCCGGCGCCGCCGCCACCGAGGTCGGCGGCGACTGGTTCGACGTCATCGAACTGCCCGGGCACCGCACCGCCCTCGTCATCGGGGACGTCATGGGGCGCGGCCTGCGCGCCGCCGTCGCCATGGGTGAACTGCGCACCGCCGTCCGCACCCTCGCCCAACTCGACCTGGAGCCGGCCGAGGTCCTCTCCCACCTCGACGAGATCGCCCGCGGCCTCGGCGCCCCCATCGGCACCCAGCAGTCCCGCACGCACAAGTCCCGCGGCCCCGAACTCTCCGAGGTCTACCTCGCCACCTGCGTCTACGCGGTGTACGACCCGGTCACCCGCCGCTGCACCTTCGCCAACGCGGGCCACCTCCCGCCCGTCCTCGTCGAACCCGGCGAGGAGGCCCTGCTGCTCGACGTACCCCCCGGGATGCCGCTCGGGGTCGGCGGCGAACCCTTCGAGGAGGTCGAGGTCGAACTCCCCGAGGGCGCCCTCCTCGCCCTCTACACCGACGGGCTCGTCGAATCCCGCGACCATCCCCTGGACGAGGGGCTCAGCGCCTTCCGGCGCGCCCTCACCGATCCGGCGCGCCCGCTCGAAGACGTCTGCGACCGGGTCCTGACCAGCCTGGACACCGGACACGGCGAGGACGACATCGCCCTCCTCATGGCCAGGATCCAGGGCCTGCCCAGCGAGGCCGTGGGCGACTGGCGGCTGCCCAGGGAGCCCCGCTCGGTCGGCAAGGCCCGCGAACTGGCCCGCACCCAGCTGAAGGAGTGGGACCTCGAACCGCTCGTCGACACCGTCGAACTCCTCGTCAGCGAGCTCGTCACCAACGCGCTGCGCTACGGCGAGGGAGAGATCCGGCTGCGCCTGCTGCGCGACCGCACCCTCGTCTGCGAGGTCTGGGACGCGGGCCTGGTCCAGCCCCGGCGCCGACGTGCCCGGGACACCGACGAGGGAGGACGGGGCCTCCAACTGGTCGGGCTGCTCAGCTCCTCCTGGGGATCCCGCCGCACCCCGCGCGGCAAGACCGTCTGGTTCGAACTGGCCCTGCCGGACGGCGAGGGGACGGCGGAACCCACGGTGGAACAGCTCCTCAGCATGTTCTGACCGCCGCCACCCGCCGAGAACCGACCACCGGAGCCCGGCCAGGACCAAGCGCGCGAGCCAGGACCCGCTCAGCCCTTGAGCGCGGCCAGCCTGGCCTCGATCTCCGCGCTGTCGCCCAGGGCGTCCAACTGCTCGAACTGGGCGTCCAGCGAGGAGGCGGCGAGCTCCTGCTTGCCCAGCGCCTTCGCCTCCTCGCGGCGCACCTTGTCCTCGAAGCGGCTCAGCTCGCTGGTCGGGTCGAGCACGTCGATGCCCTTCACCGCGTCCATCATGCGGTTCTGCGCCTGCGCCGACTTGGCCCGCGCGACCAGCTCGTCGCGCTTCGCCCGCAACTCGCCGAGCTTGCCCTTCATCTGGTCGAGGCCGGTCCTGAGCTTGTCCACCACCTCGGTCTGCGAGGCGATCGTCGGCTCCGCCGTCCGCGCCTCCTTCTCCGACTGGAGCTGGCGGCCCAGCGCCACCTTCGCCAGGTTGTCGAAGCGGTCCGCCTCCGCCGCCTGCCCGCCGGCCCGCAGTTCGTCCGCCTTCCGGCTGGCGGCCAGCGCCTTGCCGCCCCACTCCTTCGCCGCGTCCACGTCCTCCTGGTGGTCCTGCTCCATCAGCCGGAGGTTGCCGATGGTCGCGGCCACCGCCTCCTCCGCCTCCGAGATGTTGGACGAGTAGTCGCGGATCAGCTGGTCCAGCATCTTCTGCGGATCCTCCGCCTGGTCCAGCAGCGCGTTGATGTTGGCCTTCGCCAGCTGGGTGACCCGGCCGAGGATGGTCTGCTTGCTCATGGCTCTTCTCCTTGAGAGGGACAGAAAAAGGGACACGGACCGTGCGGTCCTCAGAACCGGCCGCCGCCGCCCCGCCGGCCGCGCGTCCCGCTGCCGCCGAAGCTGCCGGGCCCGCCGCCGAAGCCTCCGCCCCCGAAACCGCCACCCCCACCGGAACCCCCACCGAATCCCCCATGTCCGCCTCCCCTTCCCCCGCCGAACAGTCCGCCGAGGATGATGCCGCCGAGCACGGCCCCGCCGAGCCCGCCACCACCGCTTCCTCCTACCCCTGTTACACCGCCCAGGCCGTTCGGGTTCCCATACGTCCGGACGTCCTGCTCGGCGAGGTCCTGCGCACGCCGGGCGAGGGCGTCCGCCTGCTGGGCCTCCGCGAGGGCGGCCTGCGGGTCGTCGGCCTCGGCCAGCGCGCGCGCCTTCTCCCAGCGCCGCTGGGCCTCGGCCAGACGCGTCCGGGCCTCGCTTCCCACGGCGCCCCGGTGGGTGGTGATGTAGTCCGAGGCCGCGCCGATCGCCGAGCGGGCCGTCAGCATCGCCTGATCGAGGAGCGCACGGGCGCGCCGACTGCCCGATTCGCGCTCCCGCGCACCCTCCAGAGCCTCGTCGAGCGCCGCATCGGCCTCCTCGACCCGGCGCAGCGCGTCGATCGGGTCGTACCGCCCCGCCTCCACCCCGCGCCGGACCTCCGCGACCACGGACTCGGCGCGGGCGATCCGGCCCTGGAGGTCGGCCGTGGAGACGCCCTCGGCCGTCCCCTTCAACAGGCCGCGGGCCTCCGCGAGGTCCGCGTCCGTCTCGGAGAGCGCGCCCGGCAGTTTGCCCACCGCCTCGGCCAGGTCCTGCGCCCGCCGGTCCACGGCCTCGACGAGCCGGGCCGCCTGGTCCACGGCGCCCTCGGCCGCCCGGATGTGCACGGCGGCCCCGCCGTTGTCCCCGTCGTCGATCTGCTGGCGGGCCTGGTTGATGTGGGTCGTCGCGAACACGAGCCGGTCCTTCGCCTGCTCGACGTCGCCCGCGACGGGGGAGGAGGCCGAGTCCGCGTACCGCTCGCGCATCGCGGTCAGCGCGGCCTCGGCCATACCCATGCGCCCGGTCTGCTCCCGGAAGGCGGTCTCGACCGTGGCCAGCGCCTCGGGAGCGGTCCGCTCCAGGGCCCGGAGCCGGTCGAAGTCCTCGCTCTCGGCGTCGAGGCGCGCGTCGGCCTCGGCGCAGCGGCGGAGGATCTCGTCGAGCATGGCCCGCCGGGTCGCGTCGTCCTCGGGAAAGGAGTCGTCGAGCTTCTGGCGCAGCCGGAACGAGGCCGTCAGCTGCTCTTTGGCGAAGGCGATCGCCTCGGTGAAGGGCCGTGCCGCCTCCTCGCCGAACTGGGCGGACGCGAAGCCGAGCTCCTCCTGGCTGGTGCGGACGGCGTCGTCGGTGGCGACCAGCGTCAGCCGGGCCTGCCCGTCGAGCTCGTCCAGGGACGGCGGCGCGGGCTCCTTCGGCGCGCCCCAGCCCTGGCCGCCCTGCGGGGTGGTGCGGGTCTCGTTCCGCCGGCGCCGCTTGCTGTACGCGTACGCCGCCACGGCTCCCGCGCCGCCGACCAGCACCACCGGCAGGAGCAGGTCGGTCGCCGAGGTGCCGTCGTCGGCCGAGGCGCCGGGGTCGGCGGGACCGGGGGTGATCGCCGGGACGGGGACGGGCAGGCCGGCGAGGACGGCGTTGTAGCCGTTCGCCGCGCCGATGGCGGCTCCGGCCCAGTCGTTCTGCCGCAGCGCGGGTTCGATCGCGGTCCGGGCCACCTCGTCGAGCTGGTCCTGGGTGAAGGGGGAGGCCGGGTCGGCGGAGTAGCCGTACTGCCGGTCGTGGGTGGCGACGGCGAGCAGCAGGTCGTCGACTCCGAGACCGTTGCGCTCCGCGGTGGCGTCGGCCCAGCTCTGCGCGGAACGGCCGGAGAAGTCCCGTACGTAGACGACGAAGAGCTGCACCCGCCGGTCGTCGTAGAGGCGGTCGAGGGCCTGGGTCACCGAGGCGCGGCGGTCGCCGAGGGCTCCGACCCGGTCGGTGATCTGTCCCTCGCGGGACAGCACGACGGGGTCGTCGGCGTGGGCGCCGTGAGCGGCGGGCACGAGAAGCCACCACGCCGCCACCAGTATCGCGAGAAGGGATCGGGTGGCTGTTCGCGTCACAAAGTGGAGGCTATGTCCGGGTATGCGGCTCCGCGACCGGACCGATGCCGTCCGGAAACCGTTCGAGGGCGTTCGGCGTCACTGTCAGTGGCCACCTTTACGGTGGCACCAGTGGCACGACGGCTCATGGGGGGCTCGGGTGAACGGACGGCTGAGAGGCATGTGGAGGCGGGGGCGCTGGTTCGTCCTCGGGCTGGTCCTGGCGCTCGTCGTGCCCCTGCTCACCGGAGCGGTCGCGCTGCGCCTCACCTACACGGGCGACGTCAGGGAGGACGCGCGGACCCGGGGCAAGGACGCCATCTGGCTCGGACACGCCTGGGTCGACGGGCGGAAGAAGGACGCCGACCTCGCGGCCTTCGCCGCCCGGATCAAGGGCACCGGGATACGCGACCTGTACGTCCACGCCGGACCGCTGAGGCACGACGGCACCCTGCCTGCGGCCAAGTACCCCCGGGCGAAGTGGCTGATCGACGGGGTGCACCGCACGATGCCCGGGATACGGGTGCAGGCCTGGCTGGGCGACGTCCTCGCCACCGAGGGCCCCGACGGGCTGCGCCTGGACAAGGCCGAGTCCCGGGCGGCGGTGGTCACCTCGGCCCGGCAGATCCTGGACGCCGGTTTCGACGGGGTCCACTTCGACCTGGAGCCGCTGCTCTCCGACGACACGAACTACCTGTCGCTCCTCGACGACCTCGGGGAGCTGACCCGGGCCCGGAAGGTGCCGCTGTCGGTCGCCGCCCACCAGATCGACCCGGTGCCGGCCGCGCACTCGGTGAACGGCGCGCTCAGCGGCAGCGAGAAGTGGTGGTCGCAGGAGTTCTTCGGACAGGTCGCCCGCCGCGTCGACCAGATCGCCGTCATGTCGTACGACACGTGGATGCCACTGGAAGGCATGTACGGCGGCTATGTCGCCCAGCAGACCAGCCTCGCCCTCGAAGTGACGCCCGAGTCCACCGACCTGCTGATGGGGCTGCCCTTCTTCCACGAGGACGACCTCGGCCACCACGAGAACGCGGAGACCGTCGCCGCGGCGATCCGCGGCACGAGACTCGGCCTCGGGCGTACGGACCACGACCGCGAGCGGTTCGGGGTCGCGCTGTACGTCGACTTCGCCGCGGAGGAGGGGGACTGGGCGGCCTACCGGGAGGGCTGGCACTGAGCACCGGGGCTCAGGGCGCGCGCCGGCGACGGCCGTGCCCCGGGCGCGCGGGGCCGCCCGCCGCGGAGGAGGATGGGGCGGTCGGCCCACGCGCCGACGTACCGAGGGGGAGTACGTCATGACCAGCCGCCTGCTGATGCCCGTCAGGACCGCGGGCACGGGCCCCGCGCCGTCATCGGAGGCCGCCGGGTCCACCCGGCCCACCCCGATCCTGGACCTGGAGCACCCGCGGGTCGTCGCGTTCGTCGCGAGGGTCCTGCGGGAGGCGGACGAGCGGGGCGCGGTGACGGACCGCGACCGGCTCCGGACGGCCCACGGGATCATCGTCCCGACCGTCCGGCCCGTGTACTCCGTGGAGGACCGGCGCCGCGTCTCCCGGACCCTGCGGCTCGGCCGCGGCTCGTGCAGCCAGCGCATGGCGGTCCTGGAATCGGTGGCCCGTTCGCTCGGCGTGCCGACCCGGGTGCGGGGCCTGCTCGTCGACGGCTCCTTCTGGTACCCGCGCTTCCCGAAGCTGCGCCCGTTCGTGCCCGAGGAGGTGCTGCTGGCCTGGCCGGAGTTCCTGCTCGACGGCGCCTGGGTGCCGGTGGCGGACCTCTTCGCCGACGAGGGCACGCGCACGGACGGGAGCCGGGCCACGCGTACGGACGCGGCCGAGGGCACTCGTACGGACGCGGCCGAGGGCACTCGTACGGACGCGGGCGAAGGCGCTCGTACGGACGCGGCGGGCGCCCGTACGGACCCGGCCGGAGGCTCCCGTACGGCCGATGTCCCGCGCGGCGGCTTCACCAATTCCGGCCCGGAGACGCTCTTCGAGGCCGTGGCCCGCACCTCGGTGGACTGGGACGCGCCGGCCGCGTGCGCGGGCTCCGTCGCCTCCTGCGACCTCTCCGCCCACCTCCGTACGGACCTCGGCCGCTTCGACTCGCGCGACGACCTGTTCGCGCGTCACGGCCAGACACTGTGCCGCCCCGCCCGCACCCTCGCCGAGCCCGTCCTCGGCCGGTGGAGCGCGGGCGCGGCACCCCTGCCGCCCGCCGCTACCCCTTCCGCCGCCTGATGGTGTTGCCGAGCCAGACCAGCGGGTCGTACTTCCGGTCCACGACCCGCTCCTTCAGCGGGATCAGCGCGTTGTCGGTGATCCGGATGGACTCGGGACACACCTCCGTACAGCACTTGGTGATGTTGCAGTAGCCGAGCCCGTGCTGCTCCTGCGCGCTCCGCCGCCGGTCGATCCCGGCCTCCTCCGCCGCGTCGAGCGGGTGCATGTCGAGCTCCGCGATCCGCATGAGGAAGCGGGGCCCGGCGAAGGCCTCCTTGTTCTCCTCGTGGTCGCGCACCACATGGCAGGTGTCCTGGCACAGGAAGCACTCGATGCACTTCCTGAACTCCTGGGAGCGGTCCACGTCCTCCTGCCGCATCCGGTACTCGCCGGGGCCGACGCCCTCCGGCGGGACGAAGGCCGGGATCTCCCGGGCCTTCGCGTAGTTGAAGGAGACGTCCGTGACCAGGTCGCGGACGATCGGGAAGGCGCGCATCGGGGTCACGGTGATCACCTCGTCCCGCGCGAAGACCGACATCCGGGTCATGCAGAGCAGCCGTGGCCGTCCGTTGATCTCGGCCGAGCACGAGCCGCACTTGCCCGCCTTGCAGTTCCAGCGCACCGCGAGGTCCGGCGCCTGGGTGGCCTGCAGACGGTGCACGACGTCGAGGACGACCTCCCCGTCGTGCACCTCGACCGTGTAGTCGGTCAGCGCGCCGCCGTCGGTGTCGCCCCGCCACACCCGGAACCGCGCGTCGTAGGTACTCATGAGCCCAGCTCCCCGTCCAGCTCCAGCTCGCCGTCGGCGAGGTACTTGGCCAGCTCCTCCCGCTCGAAGAGCGCGAGGAGATCCGGGCGGACGGGCTCGGTACGGATCCGTTCGAGCGCGATGCCCTCGCACCCGCTCTCCACGTGACACAGCAGGTTCACCGGCCGCCACTCCCGCACCATCGTCGGGTGGTCCTCGCGGGTGTGCCCGCCCCGGGACTCGGTGCGCTCCAGGGCCGCCCGGGCCACGCACTCGCCGACGAGCAGCATGTTCCGCAGGTCGAGGGCGAGGTGCCAGCCGGGATTGAACTGCCGGTGCCCCTCGACCGTGACCCGGCGGGCCCGCTCCCGCAGTGCGGCGATCCGCTCCAGGGCCTCGGCCATCTCGCCCTCCCGCCGGATGATCCCGACGAGGTCGTTCATCGTCTGCTGCAGTTCCTGGTGGAGCGTGTACGGGTTCTCCGGCGGCGTCCCGTCCGAGCCGGCGCTCGGGGCCGCGCCGCCGAACGGCGCCAGCGCCTCCGCCTCCGCGGCCTCGACCTCGGACGGTACGACTCCGCCGCCCGCCCCGGACACCGCGTACTGCGCCGCGTACAGACCGGCCCGCCGGCCGAAGACGAGCAGGTCGGAGAGCGAGTTGCCGCCGAGCCGGTTGGAGCCGTGCATACCGCCCGCGACCTCGCCGGCCGCGAAGAGTCCGGGCACGCCGACCGTCGCCGCCGTCTCCGAGTCGACGGCGATCCCGCCCATCACGTAGTGACAGGTCGGCCCGACCTCCATCGCCTCCGCCGTGATGTCGACGTCGGCCAGCTCCTTGAACTGGTGGTACATCGAGGGGAGCCGCCGCCGGATCACCTCCGCCGGCATCCGCGTCGACACGTCGAGGAACACCCCGCCGTGCGGGGAGCCGCGGCCCGCCTTCACCTCGGAGTTGATGGCCCGCGCCACCTCGTCGCGCGGCAGCAGCTCGGGAGGGCGCCGGTTGCGGTCGGGATCCTCGTACCAGCGGTCGCCCTCCTCCTCCGTCTGCGCGTACTTCTCCTTGAAGACGTCGGGGACGTAGTCGAACATGAACCGCCGGCCCTCGGAGTTCCGCAGGACCCCGCCGTCGCCGCGCACGGACTCGGTGACGAGGATCCCCTTCACCGAGGGTGGCCAGACCATCCCGGTCGGATGGAACTGCACGAACTCCATGTTCACCAGCGGCGCCCCCGCGAGCAGGGCCAGCGCCTGCCCGTCGCCCGTGTACTCCCACGAGTTCGAGGTCACCTTGAAGGACTTGCCGATGCCGCCGGTCGCGAGGACGACCGCGGGCGCCTCCAGAACGAGGAAGCGCCCGCTCTCCCGCTCGTAACAGAAGACCCCGGCGACCTGCCCGTCCCGGTCCTTCAGGATCCGGGTGACCGTGAACTCCTGGAAGACCTTCAGCCGTGCCTCGTGGTCACCGGTCTCGCGGTGGTCCTCCTGCTGGAGGCCGACGATCTTCTGCTGCAGGGTCCGGAGGAGTTCGAGGCCGGTCCGGTCGCCGACGTGCGCGAGCCGCGGGTACTCGTGGCCGCCGAAGTTGCGCTGCGAGATCCGGCCGTCCGGGGTGCGGTCGAAGAGGGCGCCCCAGGTCTCCAGCTCCCAGACCCGCTCGGGGGCCTCCTGGGCGTGCAGCTCGGCCATCCGCCACTGGTTGAGGAACTTCCCGCCGCGCATGGTGTCGCGGAAGTGCACCTTCCAGTCGTCGTGCTCGTTGGCGTTGGCCATCGAGGCGGCGATGCCGCCCTCGGCCATGACGGTGTGGGCCTTGCCGAACAGGGACTTGCAGATCACTGCGGTCCGCGCGCCCGCCCGGCGCGCCTCGATCGCGGCCCGCAGCCCGGCCCCGCCGGCGCCGACCACGACCACGTCCCACCGTTGCCGCTCCACCACTGCCATCTCAGAAGAACCTCGGGTCGTCGAAGGTGCCGGTCGCGAGCAGGTACACGTACAGGTCACAGACGGCGACGCTGATCAGCGAGGCCCACGCGAGCTGCATGTGCCATCGGTTCAGCCGTCCGGTCCAGGTCCACAGCCGGTAGCGGACGGGGTGCTTCGAGAAGTGCCGCAGCCGCCCGCCGACGATGTGCCGGCAGGAGTGGCAGGAGAGGGTGTACGCCCAGATGAGGACGATGTTCACGAGGAAGACGAGCGTCCCGAGCCCCGCGTGCCCCCAGGCGTACGAGGCGTCGCGGAAGGTCAGCACGGTGTCGTACGTGAGGATCCCGGCGACCGGCAGCGCCGCGTAGAAGAAGTACCGGTGGACGTTCTGCAGGATGAGCGGGAAGCGGGTCTCGCCCGTGTACGTACGGTGGGGCTCGGCGACCGCGCAGGCCGGGGGAGACGCCCAGAAGCCCCGGTAGTACGCCTTGCGGTAGTAGTAGCAGGTCAGCCGGAAGCCGAGCGGGAAGACCAGGATCAGCAGGGCGGGGGAGAGGCCCCACCAACTGCCGAAGAGCGCCCAGTTCGGGCCGCCCTCCATGGGGACGCAGTTCGACGCCAGGCAGGGCGAGTAGAACGGCGAGACGTAGGGGGCGGCGTAGTAGTCGGCGGCGGCGAACGCCCGCCAGGTCGAGTACGCGACGAAGGCGATCAGCCCGGCCGCGGTGACCGCGGGGGAGAGCCACCAGCGGTCGGTGCGCAGATGGCGGTCGGCGATGGCGGCGCGCCCCGGGGAGCGCACCCCCGTCGCCGATCCGTGGCTCGTCGGGGGTTCTGTGCCTGTGGCCAACAGGGCCTCCTGCGGTCGGCTCTACGGTCGGCTGCCGCCCTTGCCACCGGTCACGGCGCGTGGCGGTCGCGTGCTCCCAGTCCCTCGTCGTCCACGTCCTTCCACAGCCCGCTGTCGTACGGGGCGTCGGGGACGGTCACCATGCTCTCGGCGCGGCCGGTGGTCGTGGGCGCGCCCCGCTCTCCGGTGATGCTGCGCTCCAGCTGCCCGACCGTGCGGACCAGGTCTTCGAGGCAGTGCTTGACGGCTGCCAGATCGTCCTGAACGGACATGGGTTGCCCTCACTTCCGCGAGTGACTTCCTGGGCGACTTCCGTGGGCGAACACCGGAGAGTGTCGCGCGTCACATAGCGCTTGGGAAGCCGTGCGTACGGGATTCCGCAGGGATTCCACCCGTCCGGAGCGCTCCGCTTCCGGGGGTTGGGCCGCACGAGTGGGGTTTCCCGGACGTGCCGCCGTGTCGCCGTGGCCGGATCCGCTCCGTCCTTTTCAGTGTATGAGCAATAGGTGTGATCATCTCCAAATGGAATGAATCTGGACGAAGGGGTACAAGTCATGTCCCAGTTCGGCGCCCCTCGCGGGAGGACATGCTCCAGGAGCCCCCGCTCCCGCACGCTCCGCTCCGTCGCCACCCTCACGAGTGCGGTCCTCGCCGTCACCGTGCTCGCGGGCTGCAGTTCCGACGACGAAACCGGCCAGGCCCAGGCCGCCGCCCAGGACAACGCCCCGGCCGCGCGCGACGACGTCGCCGACGGAGGCACCCTGCGCTGGGCCGTCGACGCGGCGCCCACCACCCTCAACAGCTTCCAGGCCGACGCCGACGCCACCACCGCCCGCGTCGCCGGGGCCGTACTCCCCTCGCTCTACACGATCGACGAGCGGGGCCGGCCGCAGCGGAACCCGGACTACCTGGAGTCCTCGCAGGTCGTCGAGACCGAGCCCAAGCAGGTCGTCCTCTACAAGCTCAACCAGCAGGCGGTGTGGAGCGACGGGCGCGAGATCGGGGCCTCCGACTTCGTGGCGCAGTGGCGGGCGCTGAGCGGCCGCGACACCGCGTACTGGACCGCCCGGAACTCCGGCTACGAGCGGATCGAGAAGATCGAGCGGGGCAGGAACGACCTGGAGGTGCGGGTCACCTTCTCCAAGCCGTACGCCGACTGGCAGTCCCTCTTCACCCCGCTCTACCCGAAGCAGGTGATGGGGTCCCCGAACGCCTTCAACGACGGGGCGCGCACCACCCTCAAGGCCACCGCAGGACCGTTCCTGCTGAAGTCGGCCGACCGGAAGACCGGCGACGTCACCCTCGTCCGCAACCCCCGCTGGTGGGGTCAGCCCGCCAAGCTCGACAGCATCGTCCTCAAGGCCGTCCCGCGGGCCGAGCGGTCCGCCGCCCTCGCCGCGGGCACGCTCGACCTGGCCGAGATCGACCGGTCCACGGCCGAACGGATCGCCGTCGCGCTCCGGGACGCCCGCGCCGGCCGGAACGGCGCGCAGGCCGCCCTCGCCCACGGGCCCGGCTCCGCGATCACCCCCTCCAAGGCCCTGAAGTCCTGGGCCCTCGCGTACGGCTCCGACGAGGAGAAGGCGGAGGAGGTCCAGGCCGCACGCAAGAAGAACAAGGAAGCCGTCGCCCGGTACGCGCGCCAGCAGGACGGCCTCGCCGGCTTCGCGGTCCGCAAGTCCCTGGAGCCCGCCTACACCCAGCTCTCGCTGAACGGCGAGTCCGGCGCACTCGCCGACGAGCGGGTGCGACGCGCGGTGGCCCGTGCCATCAACCGCCAGGAGCTGGCCGAATCCGTACTCAAGCCGCTCGGCCTCCCGGCGTCGCCCCCCGGCAGCCACCTGGCCCTCGCCGGCCAGGCGGCGTACGCGGACAGCAGCGACGCGCTCGGCGAGCAGGACACCAAGGAGGCGCGGGCACTCCTCGCCGACGCGGGCTGGGTCCCGGGCGGGGCGCTCCGGAAGCCGGCCGGCGCGAAGGAGGCCACCAAGGCCGGTGGCGAGGCCGACAAGGCCGGGAAGCGGTCCGTCGGCAAGGCCGACAGCTCCTCCACCGACGCCAAGAAGAGGGCCGGCGACACCGCCTCCGACGAGGGCCTCTACATCGTCGGCGACGACAAGCCGGGCGACCGCAGGGCCGTTCCCGTCCCCGTCATCGGCGCCGCGGGCCCCGAGAACGGCACCGACGTCCTCGCCCCGGCCGCGGCCGCCGCGGGCCAGAGCGCCGCGCTCCTCGCCCGGGCCGAGGCGCTCGACAACGGCACGGGCTCCGGCGCCCGGGCCGCCCAGTCGGTCGCCAAGCCGGACCAGGGCGTGGCCGGGGCCTACGCCCCGCGCGGCACCGCGGCCCCCGTGACCGTGCCCGAGGCCGCGCGGGCCCTCGGCAAGGACGGCAAGCCGCTCAGCCTCCGCTTCGTCCTGCCGTCCGGGCCCGGCTCCGAGTCGCTGCGGGCGGTCGGCGACCGGATCGTCCGGATGCTCGACGCCGTGGGGATCCGTACGGAGGTCACCAAGGTCTCCGACGACAGCTTCTTCAAGGACCACGTCGCCGCCGGCGACTACGACCTGGCCCTCTACTCCTGGCCGGCCTCCGCCTTCCCGGCGACCGACGCCCGGCCGATCTTCGCCAAGCCCGAGCCCGCCTCGGACGGCTCACTCCTGGTCGAGCAGAACTACTCGCGGGTCGGCACCGACCGAATCGACCAGTTGTTCGATCAGGCGGCGGGGACGCTCGACGAGGAGGAGGCCCGCGAACTGGTCCGCCAGGCCGACGCCCGCATCTGGGCCGCCGCCGGCTCCATCCCCCTCTACCAGCGCCCCCAGCTCGTCGCCGCCAAGGCCGATCTCGTGAACGCGGGGGCCTGGGGCCTCGCTGCTCCCCGCTACCAGGACATCGGCTTCAGGAAGCCCGAATCCTCCAAGGGAGCAGAGCGAAACAGCTGAAAGCTCCAAAGTCTCCGAAACCGCAGGTCACAACCTCAGAAGCAGCTCAAGTTCCTTGCCCGCCGGTGATCCCGGCGGGCAGGATCGCGACGGCCGCTTGACCCGGCCCGTCCACTGTCACACCGCAGTCGCACCGCAGCCGTACCGCGCCCCCAGCGCACCCCCGCCGCACCCCGAAATCCCTTAGTAGACCTCCCGGATCGCGGGCGGGGAAGCCCCTTGCGTGGCAGCCCCGTACCATGGGAGGTAGCCGTGGCGCGTCCGCCCGGTGGGCGTACGAGGAACTGACGCCGCATCCCACGATCCGAGAGAAGCGCAAGCACCCATGCCCACGCGCCACGACATCCGTAACGTCGCCATCGTCGCCCACGTCGACCATGGCAAGACGACCATCGTCGACGCCATGCTCAAGCAGGCCGGTGCCTTCGCCGCCCACCAGCAGCTCGACGACCGCATGATGGACTCGAACGACCTGGAACGTGAGAAGGGCATCACGATCCTCGCCAAGAACACGGCGGTGAAGTATCACCCCAAGGACGGCGGGGCCCCGATCACGATCAACATCATCGACACCCCCGGCCACGCCGACTTCGGTGGCGAGGTCGAGCGCGGTCTGTCGATGGTGGACGCGGTCGTCCTCCTCGTGGACGCCTCCGAGGGTCCGCTCCCGCAGACCCGCTTCGTGCTGCGCAAGGCCCTCCAGCAGCGCAAGCCCGTCATCCTCTGCATCAACAAGACGGACCGCCCGGACTCCCGGATCGACGAGGTCGTCAACGAGACCTACGACCTCTTCCTGGACCTGGACGCCGACGAGGACCAGATCGAGTTCCCGATCGTCTACGCCTGCGGCCGTGACGGCATCGCCTCGCTGACCAAGCCGGAGAACGGCACCGTTCCCGCGGACAGCGACAGCCTGGAGCCGTTCTTCTCCGCCATCCTGGAGCACGTCCCGGCCCCGGTGTACGACGAGGAGGCCCCGCTCCAGGCCCACGTCACCAACCTGGACGCCGACAACTTCCTCGGCCGCATCGCGCTCCTCCGCGTCGAGCAGGGCGAGCTGCGCAAGGGCCAGACGGTCGCGTGGATCAAGCGGGACGGCACGATCTCCAACGTCCGCATCACCGAGCTGATGATGACCGAGGCGCTCACCCGCAAGCCCGCCGAGGTCGCCGGCCCCGGTGACATCTGCGCCGTCGCCGGTATCCCCGACATCATGATCGGCGAGACCCTGGCGGACCCGGAGAACCCGATCGCGCTGCCGCTGATCACGGTCGACCAGCCGGCCATCTCCATGACCATCGGTACGAACACCTCGCCGCTCGTCGGCCGTGGTGGCACCGGCAAGGGCGCGGAGGCCAAGTCCGCGGTCAAGCAGCGCAAGGTCACCGCCCGCCAGGTCAAGGACCGTCTGGACCGCGAGCTGATCGGTAACGTCTCGCTCCGCGTCCTCGACACCGAGCGCCCCGACGCCTGGGAGGTCCAGGGCCGTGGTGAGCTCGCGCTCGCCATCCTGGTCGAGCAGATGCGCCGCGAGGGCTTCGAGCTCACCATCGGCAAGCCGCAGGTCGTCACCAAGGAGGTCGACGGCAAGACGCACGAGCCCGTCGAGCGCCTCACGGTCGACGTGCCCGAGGAGCACATGGGCGCCGTCACGCAGCTCATGGGTGTCCGCAAGGGCCGCATGGACAACATGTCGAACCACGGCTCCGGCTGGGTCCGCATGGAGTTCGTCGTTCCGTCCCGTGGCCTCATCGGCTTCCGTACGGAGTTCCTGACCAACACCCGTGGTACGGGCATCGCCCACTCGATCCACGAGGGCCACGAGCCGTGGTTCGGCACGCTGACGACCCGTAACAACGGTTCGCTGGTCGCCGACCGCGCCGGTGCCGTCACCGCCTTCGCGATGACGAACCTCCAGGAGCGCGGCGTCCTGTTCACCGACCCCGGCACCGAGGTGTACGAGGGCATGATCGTCGGCGAGAACTCCCGCTCCGACGACATGGACGTGAACATCACCAAGGAGAAGAAGCTCACCAACATGCGCTCCGCCTCCGCCGACTCCTTCGAGGCGATCGTCCCGCCGCGGAAGCTCTCCCTGGAGCAGTCCCTGGAGTTCTGCCGCGACGACGAGTGCGTCGAGGTCACCCCGGAGGCCGTGCGTATCCGCAAGGTCGTCCTGGACCAGAACCAGCGTGGCCGCACCGCCTCCCGCGCCAAGAACAACTGACGCGCGCCGACTGACGAGCGCCGAGTGACGTCGGGTTTCCCCGAAGTCGTCGCTCGGTGATCAAGGCCCCGCTAGTGTGACCGAGCCCCGCCGAAGCTTCGGCGGGGCTCGGTCGCGTCCGGGTGCCGGGCTTCCGGCCGATGTGGGGTCCGTGTGGCGTCCGGTGTGACGTTCCCGTGGCGTCGGTGTGGCGTCCGGTGTGGCGTTCCCGTGGCGTCCGGTGTGACGTTCGCGTGACGCCCGTGTGACGTCCGACCTGACGTCCCGTATGGTGCCCGGTGTGACGTCCGACACTCCGTCAGGTGAACGTGGCCGGCGAGTCCTCCGTCAAGTCGAATACGACAGCCCGACGTCCGGATACCGGGCATCGCTCTCCGGAACGTGTATTAACAGTCCGTTTCGGGGGTGTCTGTCTGGACTCACTTTGTCCGGATTTCGGTATCTCGGGCGCCGGTGATGTTGTCAAAACGAGACCGCTTAAGTGTGGTTTACAGCCCGGACGTACTTAATAGTTGGCTCCATTGAGCTCGGGTCAATGGGTCACGCACTGTGGGGAGTGCCGACTCGCGAGCACACTCGGGGTACGTGAGTGAAACGCCGTCAGGGGTGTCGGCGACACTCGGGATACCTCTCTTGTAGTGACAAAGTGGACTCATGAGGAGGAACCCATGCGCGGTGCCAAGAGCGCCAAGTGGGTAACGGGCGCGATCATCGTCGCCCTGGCTGCGACCGCCTGTGGCGGGGGTAAGGACGACAACGCCGGCGGTGCCGGTGCCGTGGACCCGAACGGGATCTTCACCACGGACCTCGGCGAGCCGGAGAAGCTTCTTTACACCGGCGACACGATGGAGTCGAACGGCGCCGGCGTGATGAAGGCCGTCTACTCGAACCTCGTCGGCTACAAGGCCGATGGTTCGCTGGAGATGCTCAACGCCGAGTCGCTCACCACGACGGACTCGAAGAAGTGGACCGTCAAGCTGAAGGCCGGCTGGACCTTCCACGACGGCACCCCGGTGACCTCGAAGTCCTACGTGGACGCGTGGAACTGGAACGCGAGCCTCAAGAACGCCATGGGTCTCTCCTCGTGGTTCTCCGACATCGTCGGTTACGACAAGGTGCACCCGGACGCCGAAGGCGCCAAGCAGACCGCCGAGACGCTGGCCGGTCTGAAGGTCGTCGACGACACCACCTTCACCATCGAGCTGACCCAGCCGGTTCCGTACTTCGGCCACAAGCTCGCGTACACGCCGTTCGCGCCGCTCGCCGCGTCCTTCTACGCGAACCCGAAGGCCGCCGCCGAGAAGCCGGTCGGCAACGGTCCCTACAAGTTCAAGAGCTGGGACCACAAGAAGCAGATCGAGATCGTTCGCTTCGACGCCTACAAGGGCCCGAACAAGGCGAAGAACGGTGGTGTGATCTTCAAGAACTACACCACCCTCGAGACCGCGTACGAGGACCTGAAGTCGGGCAACCTCGACGTCATCCGCCAGATCGGTCCGAAGGACCTCCCGGTCTACCACGACGACCTGGGCGACCGCGCCGTCGACGCCGACCACGCCGCCATCCAGTCCATCGGTGTCGCGTTCTACGCGGAGCAGTGGAAGAAGCCCAAGAAGGTCGACGTTCGCGTCATCCAGGGCCTCTCGATGGCGATCGACCGCGCCACCATCACGAAGACGGTGCTCCAGGGCACCCGTGAGCCGGCGACCGGTTGGGTCCCCAAGGGCATCCTGGGCTACCAGGAGAACGCCGCGGGCGACGTCACCAAGTACGACCCGGCCAAGGCCAAGGACCTGATCAAGGCCGGCGGCGGCGTCCCCGGTAACAAGATCTTCATCCAGTTCAACGCCGATGGTGGCCACAAGGAATGGGTCGACGCTGTCTGCAACAGCATCACCCAGGCCACCAGCGTCGCGTGTGTCGGCGACAGCAAGACCGACTTCCAGGCGGACCTCACGGCCCGCAAGGAGAAGCAGGTCAAGTCCCTGTACCGGTCCGCCTGGTCGCTCGACTACCCGGTGAACTCGAACTTCATCAAGGACCTGTTCCACACCAACGCGGCCGGCAACCAGGGCGACTTCTCCGTCAAGGAGCTGGACGCGAAGATCGAGGCCGCGGACTCCGCCGCCTCGCTGGAGCAGTCGGTGAAGCAGTACCAGGCCGTTGAGAAGGAACTGGTCAAGTACATGCCGTCGATCCCGCTCTGGTACTACAAGGTCAACGCGGGCTACTCGGAGAAGGTCTCCGGCGTGACGTACGGCCAGGACGGCGACCCGATCCTGGACACCGTCGAGGTCAAGAAGTAATCACCCAAGCGTAGTCCGCACGCCGTCTCGGGACTGACGGAACGTCAGTCCCGTCTCGGTGCCTTACGCAGCGGCCGGGGGGCCCTTCCACGACATCGCCATGCTCGATATCCGGGCATGCGGTGCGGGGGAGGGCCCGTCGGTTGCCGCTGTCACATCTCAACGGAGGCATGATGGGGCGTTATGTCGCACGACGACTGCTCCAGATGATCCCGGTATTCCTCGGGACGACCCTGCTGATCTTCCTCATGGTGCACAGCCTGCCCGGTGACCCCGTGCTGGCGATGTTCGGCGACAAGGGCGCCGACCCGGCGACCATCGCCGCGAAGCGCCATGAACTGGGTCTCGACAAGCCGGAATGGCAGCAATACCTGCTCTATATGCGGGACATGCTCCTGCACGCGGACTTCGGCACCCAGATCCGCAACGGACTTCCGGTCACCGAGGTGCTGGGCGACGCGTTCCCCATCACCCTCCAGCTGGCCGCCCTGGCGTTCGCCATCGAGCTGATCTTCGGTATCGGCCTTGGCATCATCGGCGGTCTGCGCGCCGGCCGTATGGCCGACAACATGATCCTGGTCTTCACCCTGCTGATCATCTCGATCCCGGTGTTCGTCCTCGGCTTCATCATCAAGATGGTCTTCGCCTTCAACCTGGGCTGGATCAAGCCGAACGTCAGCCCCGTCCCCGCGTGGGACGAGCTGATCGCGCCGGCCATCGTGCTCGGTGGTCTCTCCCTCGCGTACGTGGCGCGTCTGACCCGTACGTCCATGGCGGAGAACCTGCGCGCCGACTACATGCGTACGGCCGTCGCCAAGGGCCTCCCGCGGCGCCGCGTCATCGGCGTCCACCTGATGCGCAACTCGATGATCCCCGTGATCACCTTCCTCGGCACCGACATCGGTGCGCTCATGGGCGGTGCGATCGTCACCGAGTCGATCTTCAACATCAAGGGTGTCGGTGGTGTCATCGCCGAGTCGATCTCCCGTCGTGAAGGCGCAACCCTGGTCGGCCTCGTCACCATCCTGGTGATCGTCTACCTCGTCACCAGCCTGCTCATCGACCTGCTGTACGCGGTCCTGGACCCGAGGATCCGGTATGCCTGACGTGACCAAGACCGCTGCCGCAGTGGAGGAGGCCGTCGCCACCCCCTCGGTGGACGCGCCCGCTCCCGCGGCGCAGCAGGAGAAGGCCCGCAGCCTCTGGGGCGACGCCTGGGCCGACCTCCGCCGCAACCCGTACTTCATCGTCTCGTCGGTGCTGATCTCGGTCCTGCTGCTGATCTCGGCGTGGCCGACCCTCTTCACCAGCGCGTCCCCGACCGTCGGTGACCTGGTCCACCACTTCCTGAGCAAGCCCGAGCTGGGCAGCATAGGTTCGCCGGACTGGCTGGGCTACGACCAGCAGGGCCGCTCCGTCTACGCCCGACTGATCCACGGCACCCGTGCCTCGATCATCGTCGGCGTCTGCGTCACCGCGATCGTCACCGTCCTCGGCGGCATCATGGGCATGATCTCCGGCTACTTCGGCGGCAAGATCGACGCGGTCCTCTCCCGGGTCACCGACATCTTCTTCGGTATCCCCTTCCTGCTCGGCGCCATGGTCGTCCTGCAGGCGTTCGTCGAGCGGACCGTCTGGGTCGTCGTCTTCGCCCTCGCGTTCCTCGGCTGGACCCAGATCACCCGCGTCATGCGCGGTTCCGTGATCACGGTCAAGCAGGCCGACTACGTCCACGCGGCCAAGGCCCTCGGCGCGGGTACGACCCGGATCCTCTTCCGGCACATCCTGCCCAACGCCATGGCCCCCGTGATCGTCGTCGCGACCATCGCGCTTGGCGGCTACATCTCGGCCGAGGCCACCCTGTCCTACCTCGGTCTGGGCCTCGCCGCCCCGACCGTCTCGTGGGGTGTGGACATCTCCGCGGGTGTCGCCCAGATCCGAGTGGCCCCGCACGTCCTGCTCTGGCCCTCGATCATGCTGAGCATCACCGTTCTGGCGTTCATCATGCTCGGCGAAGCCGTCCGCAACGCCCTCGACCCCAAGCTGCGCTGAGGAGGGCGTAAAAGATGAGCATCATCGACAAGACCGCGGCCGTCCCCGCGCCGCGCGACGGAGCCGACTTCAACGGTCCGCTGCTCGAAGTACGTGACCTGCACGTCGAGTTCCACACCCGTGACGGTGTGGCCAAGGCGGTCAACGGTGTCAACTACTCGGTGAACGCCGGCGAGACCCTCGCCGTCCTCGGCGAGTCCGGCTCCGGCAAGTCCGTCACCGCGCAGGCCATCATGGGCATCCTCGACATGCCGCCGGGCAAGATCCCGCAGGGCGAGATCCTGTTCCGCGGCGAGGACATGCTGAAGATGTCCGAGGAGGAGCGCCGCAAGATCCGCGGCCGGAAGATCGCCATGATCTTCCAGGACGCGCTGTCCTCCCTCAACCCGGTCCTGACCGTCGGCTACCAGCTCGGCGAGATGTACCGCGTGCACCACGGCATGTCCAAGAAGGACGCCAAGGTCAAGGCCATCGAGCTGATGGACAAGGTCAAGATCCCCGCCGCCAAGGCGCGGATCTCCGACTACCCCCACCAGTTCTCCGGCGGTATGCGCCAGCGCATCATGATCGCCATGGCGCTCGCCCTGGAGCCGGACCTGATCATCGCCGACGAGCCGACCACGGCTCTCGACGTGACCGTCCAGGCCCAGGTCATGGACCTCCTCGCGGAGCTCCAGCAGGAATACAACATGGGTCTGATCCTGATCACCCACGACCTCGGCGTCGTCGCCGACGTCGCGGACAAGATCGCCGTGATGTACGCCGGCCGGATCGTCGAGCAGGCTCCGGTGCACGAGCTGTACGGCCGCCCCGCGCACCCGTACACCCGTGGCCTCCTGGACTCGATCCCGCGTCTGGACCAGAAGGGCCAGGAGCTCTACGCGATCAAGGGCCTGCCGCCCAACCTGCTCCGCGTGCCGAGCGGTTGCGCCTTCAACCCGCGCTGCCCGAAGGCCGACGACATCTGCCGTACGGAGATCCCGGCCCTGGCGCCGGTCACCGAGCAGGACGGCTCGGATCTCCCGGGCCGTAAGAGCGCCTGCCACTTCTGGAAGGAGACGATCCATGGCTGACCTCAGCAACAACGACGAGGCCGTGGCCGCCTTCGAGGCCCCCGCGGGCCGCGGCGAGCCGATCCTCCAGGTGCGCAACCTGAAGAAGCACTTCCCGCTGACGCAGGGCATCCTCTTCAAGAAGCAGGTCGGCGCGGTCAAGGCCGTGGACGGGGTCTCCTTCGACCTCTACCAGGGCGAGACCCTCGGCATCGTGGGCGAGTCCGGCTGTGGCAAGTCCACGGTCGCCAAGCTCCTGATGAACCTGGAGCGGGCCACCGCCGGCGAGGTCTTCTACAAGGGCCAGGACATCACCAAGCTGTCCGGGCGCGCGCTGAAGGTCGTCCGCCGCAACATCCAGATGGTGTTCCAGGACCCGTACACCTCGCTCAACCCGCGGATGACGGTCGGCGACATCATCGGCGAGCCCTTCGACATCCACCCCGAGGTGGCTCCGAAGGGTGACCGACGCGCCAAGGTGCAGGAGCTCCTCGATGTCGTCGGTCTGAACCCCGAGTACATCAACCGGTACCCGCACCAGTTCTCCGGCGGTCAGCGCCAGCGCATCGGCATCGCCCGAGGCCTCGCGCTCAACCCGGAGATCATCATCTGCGACGAGCCGGTCTCGGCCCTGGACGTCTCCGTCCAGGCGCAGGTCATCAACCTGATGGGGAAGCTCCAGGACGAGTTCAACCTCTCCTACCTCTTCATCGCGCACGACCTGTCGATCGTCCGGCACATCTCGGACCGCGTCGGCGTCATGTACCTCGGCAAGATGGCCGAGATCGGTACGGACGAGCAGATCTACGAGCACCCGACGCACCCGTACACGCAGGCGCTGCTCTCCGCGGTGCCGGTGCCGGACCCGCAGGCCCGCGCCAACCGCGAGCGGATCATCCTCACCGGTGACGTCCCCTCGCCGGCGAACCCGCCGTCGGGCTGCAGCTTCCGCACCCGTTGCTGGAAGGCGCAGGAGAAGTGCTCCCAGGAGGCTCCGATCCTCGCGATCCCGGAGCGCTTCAAGGGCCAGGACACCCCGGCCGCCCACTTCTCGGCGTGCCACTTCGCCGAGGAGAAGCAGGTCGTCCCGGTGCACTGACGCACCGTCCGACGCACACGGCCGGTCCCCGGCGCCATCAGGCGCCGGGGACCGGCCGTTCCCGTACCCTCGTCCCCCCTTCGGGTGCCGACAACATGCATGCCTCCTGTTTCCGGGTCATATTGGGCTCTAAGTCACACTTAGGGACATATGGGAGGCACTCCATGCGCGGAGCCACGCACGCCAAGTGGGCCGCTCTGGCCACCGCAGTAGCCCTCGCGGCGACTGCCTGTGGCGGCGGCGACGACAGTGGCGGCGGAGGCGGAGGGGCCGACGGCATCGTGACCTCCTCGTGGGGAGACCCGCAGAACCCACTGGAGCCCGCCAACACCAACGAGGTGCAGGGCGGCAAGGTCCTCTCCATGATCTTCCGGGGGCTCAAGGAGTACGACCCCAAGACCGGCGAGGCCAAGGACATGCTCGCCGAGAAGATCGAGACCACCGACTCGACCAACTTCACCATCACGGTCAAGGACGGCTGGACCTTCTCCAACGGCGAGAAGGTCACCGCCAAGTCCTTCGTCGACGCCTGGAACTACGGCGCCCATCTGAAGAACAACCAGAAGAACGCGTACTTCTTCGGTCAGATCGAGGGATACGACCAGGTCCACCCCGAGAAGGGCGAGCCCACCGCCGAGACCATGTCCGGCCTCAAGGTCACCGGCGGCCAGACCTTCACGGTCAAGCTCACCCAGAAGTTCTCCACCTGGCCCATCACCCTGGGCTACGCGGCCTTCTCGCCGCTTCCCCAGGCCTTCTACGACGACCACGCCGCCTGGCTCTCGAAGCCCGTCGGCAACGGCCCGTACACCGTCGACTCCTACGCCAAGGGCTCCGAGATGGCCCTCAAGCGGTGGGACGCCTACCCGGGCACCGACAAGGCACAGAACGGCGGCGTGACCCTGAAGGTCTACACCGACAACAACACCGCCTACACCGACCTGACGGCCGGAAACCTCGACCTCGTCGACGACATCCCCGCCGCCCAGCTGAAGAACGTCTCCGCCGACCTCGGCGACCGGTACATCAACGTCCCCGCCGGCATCATCCAGACCCTGTCGTTCCCGTTCTACGACCCCGAATGGAACAAGCCGGGCCAGGAGAAGCTCCGTACGGGCATCTCCATGGCGATCGACCGGGACCAGATCACCGAGACGATCTTCCAGAAGACCCGCACCCCGGCCAAGGACTGGACCTCCCCGGTCCTCGGCGAGGAGGGCGGCTACAAGGACATCTGCGGCGACGCCTGCACGTACAACCCCACCGAGGCGAAGAAGCTGGTCGCCGAGGGCGGCGGCATCCCCGGCGGCACCATGAAGATCTCGTACAACGCCGACACCGGCTCCCACAAGGAGTGGGTGGACGCCGTGTGCAACTCCATCAACCGCGCCCTCGGCAACAACAACGCCTGTGTCGGCAACCCGGTCGGCACCTTCGCCGACTACCGCAACCAGGTCACCACCCAGAAGCTCGAGGGCCCCTTCCGGGCCGGCTGGCAGATGGACTACCCGCTCATCCAGAACTTCCTGCAGCCGCTGTACTACACCAACGCCTCGTCCAACGACGGCAAGTACACCGACCCGCAGTTCGACAAGCTGGTCGACCAGGCCAACGCCGAGGCCGACACCGCGAAGGCCGTCGGGCTCTTCCAGCAGGCCGAGGAAGTCCTCCGCGACGACATGGGCGCCATCCCGCTCTGGTACCAGAACGGCAGCGCCGGCTACTCGGACAAGGTGTCCAACGTGTCGCTGAACCCCTTCAGCGTCCCGGTCTACGACCAGATCAAGGTCAACTGACGCCGTTCGTGGGGGCCGGTCGGCCCGGAGGGCAGCGCAGCGACGCCGCCCGCCGGGCCGGCTCGCTGTCCGGGTCGTGGTCCCGGGGCCCGGCGCAGTCGACGAGACCGACCGTGAGGGAGTCCGTCTCCCAGGTCAGGACACCGCCCTCGCCCCGGACCGTCCGGTCCCCGGCGCAGCGGTAGCGGAACGAGGCGGTCACGAAGCGCAGCCCGGCGTAGTACACGGGCCGTGCGGCGGACTCGAACCGGATGTCCGTGTCCCGGGCCACCTCGGAGGTCTCGCGGCCCGGTCCCGCGAGGGGCGCGCGCACGGCCCGGCTCAGGGAGTCCATCACCTCCGCGGCGGTGGGTGCGCCGTGGAGGGCCGGGACGGTGACGGCGGCGGTACGAGGACGGTACGGAGCGGCCCCGGTGCGCAGGACACCGCCCGGTACGACGGAGGCCGGGCCGTCCAGCACCGCGAGGTCCCAGCGCCTGTCCGTGGTCCAGTCGAAGACCGGATCGCACGCGGAGGCCGCCCGGCCGGTCTCGCGGCCCTGAGGCCCGGGGCCGGCGGCGCATCCCCCCGCGGCGCCGGCCAGCAGCAGCGCCGCCGCCAGCCGGCAGGCCCGTCGAGGCCCTCTCAGGTGACGCCCCCGTTGTCCACGCAGCCGCCCTTCGAGGGCTGCCAGAGGGTCACTTCGAGCTGGACCTTCTGCCCGCGCGGCTGGTCGAAGCGGTGGGTGTAGTCGGGTTGCCGGCCCTCCAGGTTCCAGCGCCAGGTCGTCACGATCCGGTTCCCCGCGTAGAAGCGGCCGAAGTAGTCGGCGGTGTCGTCGCTGCGGTTCCACTGCGTGATGCGCTGGTCGGCCGCGGTGAAGTTCATGCCCACGCGGTCGCCGTTGTCGGGGTCCGTGTGGGTGACGTACGCGTCGCGGCTTCCCTGGCCGCGCGAACTGGGGCTGCTGCCGTGGGTGCAGCGCCACGGGTCACCGTCCTCGGCGGGCGCCGCCGCCGCCAGAAGGGGCAGGACCGCCAGCGCGGCCAGACCCAGTGCCGTTCTCCGGCGCTTCGGAACCGTCATCCCAGGAGCCTTTCGTGTGATCGACACGGCGAACACGCCGAACATAGCGGGATCTGATGCGCATTCACCTCTATTGGCCTCTAAAGGTGCGTGGTTAGTCCAAGTGCGTTCTATTAGGACGAGATGACTTTAAGGACGGAGGAGATGTGGGCCGGTATGTGATTCGACGGCTGCTACAGATGATCCCCGTGTTCTTCGGGGCGACCCTGCTGCTGTTCCTCATGGTCAACGTGATGGGCGACCCGATCGCCGGCCTCTGCGGCGACCGGGCGTGCGACCCCGCGACCGCCGCCCAGCTGCGCGAGGAGTACGGGCTCGACAAGCCGGTGTGGCAGCAGTACCTGACGTACATGGGGCACGTGTTCACCGGTGACTTCGGCACCGCCTTCAACGGCCAGGAGGTCACGGAGCTCCTCGCCGAGGCCTACCCGGTCACCCTCCGCCTGACGATCGTGGCGATCCTCTTCGAGATCATCGTGGGCATCACGCTCGGTGTGGTCAGCGGACTTCGCCGGGGCCGCGCGGTGGACACCGGCGTGCTCGTGACGACGCTCGTCGTGATCTCCATCCCGACGTTCGTGACGGGCTACGTGCTCCAGTACCTGTTCGGCGTCAAATGGGGCTGGGTCAGCCCGACCGTCTCCGCGGACGCCCCCTTCAACGAGCTGATCCTCCCCGGGATCGTCCTCGCCTCCGTCTCCCTGGCCTACGTGACGAGGCTGACCCGCACCTCGGTCGCCGAGAACGCCCGCGCCGACTACGTCCGCACGGCCGTGGCCAAGGGGCTGCCGCGCCACCGTGTCGTCACGCGACACCTGCTCCGCAACTCGCTGATCCCGGTGGTGACCTTCATCGGCACCGACATCGGCGCGCTCATGGGCGGGGCGATCGTCACCGAGCGGATCTTCAACATCCACGGGGTGGGGTACCAGCTCTACCAGGGAATCCTCCGGCAGAGCACGCAGACGGTCGTCGGCTTCGCCACGATCCTCGTGATCGTCTTCCTGGTGGCGAACCTGATCGTCGACCTCCTGTACTCCGTCCTCGACCCCAGGATCCGCTATGCCTGAGCCCGACCCGTTCGAGAACCAGGGCGCCATCGCGGGGACAGGCGCCGGCGCCACCATGGACCTCGCCTCGAGCGAGGCGATCGAGGTGGGCCACGAGCCCGACGGCCCCCTGGGGCAGGGCGTCGGCCCCAAGGAGAAGCCCCGCAGCCTGTGGTCGGACGCCTGGCGAGACCTGCGGCGCAACCCGGTCTTCATCATCTCCGCGCTGATCATCGCCTTCCTGGTGGTCATCTCCATCTGGCCGTCCCTGATCGCCTCCGGAGACCCCCTCGACTGCGATCTCTCCAAGGCCCAGGAGGGATCCCAGCCGGGCCACCCGTTCGGCTACGACTCCCAGGGCTGCGACGTGTACACCCGTACCGTCTACGGCGCCCGGACCTCCATCACCGTCGGCGTGTGCTCCACCCTCGGTGTGGCGCTCCTCGGCGGCCTGCTCGGCGGTCTCGCCGGGTTCTTCGGCGGCGCGTGGGACGCGTTCCTGTCCCGGGCCACGGACATCTTCTTCGCCATCCCCGTGATCCTGGGCGGCCTGGTGCTGCTGTCGGTCATCACCAGCAACACCGTCTGGCCGGTCATCGGCTTCATGGTCCTGCTCGGCTGGCCACAGATCTCCCGCATCGCGCGCGGCTCCGTCATCACGGCCAAACAACACGACTACGTCCAGGCGGCACGCGCCCTCGGCGCCTCCAACACCCGGATGATGCTGCGCCACGTGACGCCCAACGCCATCGCGCCCGTCATCGTGGTGGCGACCATCGCCCTCGGCACGTACATCTCGCTGGAGGCCACGCTGTCGTACCTCGGCGTCGGCCTGCGGCCGCCGACCGTCAGCTGGGGCATCGACATCTCCGCGGCGTCGCAGAACATCCGCAACGCCCCGCACATGCTGCTCTGGCCGGCCGGCGCGCTCGCCGTCACCGTGCTCGCCTTCATCATGCTCGGCGACGCGGTGCGCGACGCCCTCGACCCGAAGCTGAGGTAGCGCCCATGCTGCTCGAAGTGCGCGACCTGCACGTGGAGTTCCACACCCGCGACGGGGTCGCCAAGGCCGTCAACGGCGTCGACTACTCCGTCGACGCCGGGGAGACCCTCGCCGTCCTCGGCGAGTCCGGCTCCGGCAAGTCCGTCACCGCCCAGGCGGTCATGGGCATCCTCGACATGCCCCCGGGAAAGATCACCCAGGGCGAGATCCTCTTCCAGGGCCAGGACCTCCTGAAGCTCAAGGAGGAGGAGCGGCGCAAGATCCGGGGCGCCAAGATGGCGATGGTCTTCCAGGACGCGCTCTCCTCGCTCAACCCCGTCGTCAGCGTCGGCGACCAGCTCGGCGAGATGTTCCAGGTCCACAAGGGGATGTCGAGGAAGGACTCCAAGGCCAAGGCCGTCGAACTGATGGACCGGGTCCGCATCCCCGCCGCCAAGGAACGCGTCGGCCAGTACCCGCACCAGTTCTCCGGCGGTATGCGCCAGCGCATCATGATCGCGATGGCGCTCGCCCTCGAACCCGAGCTGATCATCGCCGACGAGCCGACCACCGCCCTCGACGTCACCGTCCAGGCCCAGGTCATGGACCTCCTCGCCGAGCTGCAGCGCGAACTCCACATGGGCCTCATCCTCATCACCCACGACCTCGGCGTCGTCGCCGACGTCGCCGACAAGATCGCCGTCATGTACGCGGGCCGGATCGTCGAACGGGCCCCCGTCCACGAGATCTACAAGGCCCCCGCCCACCCCTACACCAAGGGCCTCCTCGAATCGATCCCGCGCCTGGACCAGAAGGGCCAGGAGCTGTACGCGATCAAGGGCCTGCCGCCCAACCTCCTCAACATCCCGCCCGGCTGCGCCTTCAACCCCCGCTGCCCCATGGCCCAGGACGTCTGCCGGACCGACGTACCCCCGCTGTACGACGTGACCGAGTCCCCGGTGCCCCGCTCCAGCGCCTGCCACTTCTGGAAGGAGTGCCTCCATGGCTGAGGCGATTCTCGAAGTCCGGGACCTGCACAAGCACTACCCGCTGACCCAGGGCATCCTCTTCAAGAAGCAGATCGGCGCCGTCAGGGCCGTCGACGGCGTCGACTTCGACCTCTCCGCCGGCGAGACCCTCGGCATCGTCGGCGAGTCCGGCTGCGGCAAGTCGACCGTCGCGAAGATGCTGGTCAACCTGGAGCGGCCGACCTCCGGGGAGATCCGCTACAAGGGCGAGGACATCACCAAGCTGTCCCCCCGCGCCCTCAAGGCCGTCCGCCGCAACATCCAGATGGTGTTCCAGGACCCGTACACCTCGCTCAACCCGCGTATGACGGTCGGCGACATCATCGGCGAGCCGTACGAGATCCACCCCGAGGTCGCCCCCAAGGGCTCCCGACGCCAGAAGGTCCAGGACCTCCTGGACGTCGTCGGCCTCAACCCCGAGTACATCAACCGCTATCCGCACCAGTTCTCCGGCGGTCAGCGCCAGCGCATCGGCATCGCCCGGGGCCTGGCCCTCCAGCCCGAGATCATCGTGGCCGACGAACCGGTCTCGGCCCTCGACGTCTCCGTCCAGGCGCAGGTCGTCAACCTCCTGGACCGTCTCCAGTCCGAGTTCTCCCTCTCGTACGTGTTCATCGCCCACGACCTCTCGATCGTGCGGCACATCTCCGACCGGGTCGGCGTCATGTACCTCGGCCGGATCGTCGAGATCGGCAGCGACGCCCAGATCTACGACCACCCCACCCACCCGTACACGCAGGCGCTGCTCTCCGCCGTCCCCGTCCCCGACCCGGACGCGCGCGCCCACCGCGAGCGCATCATCCTCCACGGCGACGTCCCCTCCCCGGCCAACATCCCCTCCGGCTGCCGCTTCCGCACCCGCTGCTGGAAGGCGCAGGAGCGCTGCACCCTGGAGGTCCCCCTGCTGGCCGTCCCGGCGGTCTTCCGTCTCACGGACAGCCCGGCGAAGCACGACTCGGCCTGCCACTTCGCGGAGGAGAAGCAGGTGGTCCCCCCGGAGAGCGGCGCGGAGGACATCCGTGTGGTTCCCCCGGAGAGCGGCGCGGAGGACATCCGCGTGGTTCCCCCGGAGAACGGGGCGGAGGAGAAGCGTGTGGTTCCCCCGGGGAACGGGGCGGAGGAGAAGCGCGCGGCCCCGCCGGAGAACGGCGGAGAGGGCAGTGAAACTCCTTAACGCGCAGGCAACTTGACGGAATCCACTCCGATATACGGACACGCCAGGATCGTCAGCGTACGGCCGTGCGGGTGCCGTGAACCGGCCGGGGCGCGCCATGTCGCCCCGGCCGGATGCACGTCGGCGGAACCGCTTGTTTCGGTCGCCCGCGACCGTGAGTATCGGGTCCGTGACTGTGACACGACCGGCACGTCTCACGGGCGCCGCGCTCTGCGCCGCGCTCGCCCTCCTCGCCGCCGTGTGGATCCTCAAGGACCTCGCCGCGCTCGGCTCACCCGCCGGCCTCGCCTGGTCCTGGAGCGGGGACCACTACCTCCCGGCGAGGGGGCCGGCCGTCACGTCCCTCGTCGACCCCCTGCTCCTCGCCGTCTCCGTGGCCACCGCCGTCGCCGCCCTGCGCTCCCGCCACGCGGCCTCCGCGCTCGTCGCCACCGGAGTCGTCACCCTCGCCTTACGCCTGCCCGGCCTCTGGGCGCTCGGGACCGGCGCGCTCGTCACCGCCCTCCTCGACGTCGCCCTCGCCGCCGGACTCGTCATCACCGCGGCCGCCGGCCGCCGCCGGGCCGACCGCCCCCACGAACAGCTCCCCACCCGCCCCCGCGCCGGACGTGCCGTCGCCGCCGGAATCCTCCTCGCGGTCGCCGCGCTCACCGTCGTCCTGTGGGAGGCGCACTGGGCCGGCGAACTGCGCCTGCAGCTCACCGTCGACCGGTTCGTCGGCGGCCGGTCCGCCTTCACGCCGGTCCTCGCACCCCCGCCGGCCTGGCTGTCGCTGGTCCTCGTCGGGCTGTACGGCGCCGCCGCCGTCTCCGCCTTCGCGCGGGCCCGTCACACCCGGGCCTTCGGCCTGCTCGCCGGGGCGTTCCTGACGGCCTGCGGCTTCGCCGCGTTCGCCCGGGTCGTACGGGTCGGACTGCTCCCGCACCTCACCGACGCCCCCACCTTCGAGCAGCTGTACGTCCTCACCGCGGCCTTCGGGCTGTTCGGCGGCATCGCGGTGCTCGCCCTCCTCGCCGGGCGCGGCGCCCCCGTCGCCGCACCCGCTCCCTACGGCCCGTACGGCTCGTACGGGCCGCCCCCGGCCCCGCCCTACCCGCCGCCGCCCGGCTGGTGACTCACCGCGCCAAGCCGAGGGACCTCTTCAGGAAGTCGACCTGGAGCAGCAGCAGGTTCTCCGCCACCTGCTCCTGCGGCGTCATGTGCGTGACCCCGGTCAGCGGCAGCACCTCGTGCGGCCGGCCCGCAGCGAGCAGCGCCGAGGAGAGCCGCAGCGCGTGCGCGACCACCACGTTGTCGTCGGCGAGACCGTGCACCACCATCAGCGGCCGCGCCGGCTCCTCCGGCGCCGTCAGACCGTCGTCGGTGAGCAGCGACTGCGCCGCGTACGCCTCCGGGTCGTCCTGCGGGGTGCCGAGGTACCGCTCCGTGTAGTGCGTGTCGTACAGCCGCCAGTCCGCCACCGGCGCCCCGGCGACGGCCGCGTGGAAGACGTCCGGCCGCTGCAGCACCGCCCGGGCGGCGAGGTAGCCGCCGTACGACCAGCCGCGGATCGCCACCCGCCCCAGGTCCAGCGGGAAGCGCCCGGCCAGCGCCCGCACCGCGTCCACCTGGTCGTCGAGCGTCGGCGTCAGGTCGCGCAGGATCGACTTCTCCCAGGCGGGGGAGCGGCCCGGCATCCCCCGGCCGTCCGCCACGATCACCGCGAAGCCCTGGTCGGCGAACCACTGGGACGTCAGGTACGGGTTGTGCGCGGCGAACACCCGCTGCCCGTGCGGGCCGCCGTACGGATCCATCAGGACCGGCAGCGGCCCGTCCTCCTCCGCGTACCCCGAGGGAAGCAGCACCGCGCACGGGATCCGCCGGGCACCCGCCTCCGTGAGCCGCACCCGGGCGGAGATCACCGGCTCCTGCGCGTACGAGGCCACCACCGCGACCTCCTCGCCGTCCCGCAGCACCCGCGCCACGCTCCCCGGCGCGTCCGGCCGCGCGGAGACCAGGACGGTCACCGCCCCCGAGCGCACCGCCCCGTGCACCCCGACGCCCTCGGAGATCCGCTCCGCGCCCCGGTCGGTCACCCGGTACACATGGATCTCGCCGGTCTCCGGCTCCGCCGCGTCCTCCCCGGCCGAGGCCGTGACGAGGACGTCGTCCTCACCGACGCCGAGAACCGACCGGACGTGCAGTGACCCGTCCGTGAGGAGCCGCTCCCCGACGGCGAGGGCCCGCGCCCCGCTCTCGTCGGTGACGCGGACGAGCCGCCCGTCCGGCGCCCACGCCGGCACCCCCGGCAGCAGTTCCAGCCACGCCGGGTCCTCCTCCGCCCGCACGGTCGTGGTCCTCCCGGACTCCGGGTCCACCGCCAGGTTCAGCTGGGACCGCTGGTCCCGCGCCTGCACGAGCAGCAGCGGCGCCCCGGCCGCCGACCAGTGCACCCGCGACACGTACGGATACCGCTCCCGGTCCCACACCACTTCCGTACGGTCCCCGTCGAGGCCCACGACGAAGAGCCGCACCTCCGCGTTGGCCGTCCCCGCCGCCGGGTACGCGACCGTCTGCGGCTCCTGCTCCGGGTGGGCCGGATCGGCGATCCACCACCGCCGCACGGCCCGGTCGTCCGCACGGGCGACGAGCAGCCGGTCCGAGTCGGGGGACCACCAGTACCCACGGTCCCTTCCGATGTCCTCCGAGGCGATGAATTCGGCCAATCCGTAGGAGACGTGCCCGTCCTCCGGCGCGGCGAGCTCCCGATCGCCGGAACCGTCCGCTCCGACCACCCGCAGCGCGCCCTCCGCCACGTACGCCACCAGCCGCCCGTCCGGCGACGGCCGGGGGTCGATCACCGGCCCCGGCACCGCGAGCTCCCGAGCCGTCCCCGCCCGCAGCTCCGCCGCGAACAGCCGCCCCGACAGGGCGAAGACCGCCAGCTCGACGGCCGCGTCCACCGCGTACGCCACGATCCCGCCGGAGCCCTCCCGGCTCCGCTCCCGGCGCGCCCGCTCCTGCGGCGACAGCTCCTCCGCCGCGCCCGCGAGCAGCGTCTGGGGATCGGCGGCCGGCCGCTCCGCGGGCACACCGCCCGGCGGCAGGTCGAGAACCCAGAGCCGGTGCGAACGGTCCGTCCCCGAACCGGATCTGACGAAGACGACGCGCTCCCCGTCGGGGGAGACCGAGAAACCACGCGGAACACCCAGGGTGAACCGCTGTGTCCGGGCGTGCTGGCGGGGGAAGGAGAGTGCGGCCTGGGGTGTGGCCGACGACTGTCGAGACGAGATCATGCGGCTGAAACTAGTGCCGTGCGCCCCCCTCGTGCCTCCGTCCGCCGATCGATGCGATCGCACGGATAGTTATGATCCGTAGCGCTAGGTGGGTATGTATCCGACTGGCACATGCTCGCTGCCCGAACCATTTCGAATATCCGACCGAAGAAGTGTGGAGGTGAACCGCCGTGGCACTCTCGATTTCGGTGGTGGTGCTGCTGGCGATCGTCGTCTTCCTGCTGATCCGGAAATCCGGGCTGAAGGCGGGACATGCGGCGATCTGCGCGCTCCTGGGCTTCTACCTGGCGAGCTCGTCCATCGCCCCGTCCATCAGCACCCTGACCACCAACGTGGCGGGCATGATCGGCGGCCTCAAGTTCTGACCGCGCAGGGCTCGGCGGGTCGCGCGCGGAGGTCTCGTAGGCTGGGGCCATGACCGATCTCCCCGCCCGTCGTCTGCTCCTCGTGCACGCGCACCCGGACGACGAGTCGATCAACAACGGCGCCACGATGGCCAGGTACGCGGCCGAGGGCGCCCTTGTCACCCTGGTCACCTGCACGCTCGGCGAGGAGGGCGAGGTCATCCCGCCCGAGCTGGCCCACCTGGCCCCCGACCGGGAGGACCGACTGGGCCCCCACCGCGTCGGCGAACTCGCCGCCGCGATGACCGTGCTGGGCGTCACCGACCACCGCTTCCTCGGCGGCCCGGGACGCTTCCGCGACTCCGGGATGATGGGCGCCGAGCAGAACAAGCGCGACAACGCGTTCTGGAACACGGACGTCGACACCGCCGCCCCCCACCTCGTCGAGGTGATCCGCGAGACCCGCCCGCAGGTCCTGATCACCTACGACCCCGACGGCGGCTACGGCCACCCCGACCACATCCAGGCCCACCGGGTCGCCACCCGCGCCGCCGAACTCGCCGCCGACCCGGCCTACCGCCCCGACCTCGGCCCCGGCCACACGATCACCAAGATCTACTGGAACCGCGTCCCGCGCCCGGTCGCCGAAGCCGGCTTCGCCCGGCTGCACGCCGAGGGCTCCGCCTTCCCCGCCGTCGCCGAACTCGCCGACGTCCCCGGAGTCGTCGACGAGGACCGGATCACCACCGAGATCGACCCCGGCCCGGAGCACGCGGCCCGCAAGAGCGCCGCCATGGCCGCGCACGCCACCCAAGTCGCGGTCGACGGACCCTTCTTCGCCCTCTCCAACGACCTGGGCCAGCCGATCTTCACCACCGAGTACTACGAGTTGGCCCAGGGCCCCTCGGGCGCCCCCGCCGGCGTCCGCGAGACCGACCTCTTCGCCGGGGTGACGGCATGAGCGCCGCCCCGCGGGCCTCGTCGGGAGCCTCGCCCCGCCCGACCGCCCCGACCGCCCCGACCGCCGCACCGGCCCCCCTGGGCTCCCGCGCCGGCCGGTACGCCTGGTACGGCGTCCTGCTCGTCCTCGGAGCCCTCGTCGGGACCGCCGGAGCCCTCGTCCAAGCCGCCTGGTTCCCCGGCGGCTTGCTCGTCGCGCTCCTCGCCACCGCGAGCCTCTTCTACGGAGGGCTGCGCGCCACCGGCACCCAGGTCGGCGTCGTCGCCGCCGGCTGTGGCTGGCTCCTCGCCGTCATCCTGCTCAGCTTCGGACGCCCCGAGGGCGACGGGGTGTTCGGCGGAGGCGCCGGGGAGCTGCTGTTTCTCTTCGGCGGCATGGGCATCGCTGTGATGTGCGCCACGCTGTCCCGGCTCCCGCGACCGACCCCGTGAACAGGACGACTTGAGACCGGGGACGTCCTGACTTCGGCCGGAATGCACGTCGTCCGCCGCCCATCGGTCGGGTATGCGGCGGCGCTGCCCAGTATGGTGGTGCGCGCCGCCGAACCGCCCGGGTTACACGAGCCTCAGCAAGAGCGGGCGGTGGAGCCAACCGGGAGATCCTGCTTTGAGTCGTGAAACTGGTCGAGAGACTGACAGTTCGTCCTCCGGCGCCCAGGGGCGCGGTGGAGCCGCGTACCCCTCGGGTACACCGCCGTACGGATCCCGCCAGTATCCGTCGCTCCACCCCTCGCAGGACGCGCCGGAGGAGACCCCCGCCGCCGCGCCCGCACCGCCGGAGGAGCCGAAGACCGAGACGACGCTGACGACCCGGATCCGGATCAACATTCCGGGTTCGCGTCCGATCCCGCCGGTCGTGGTCCGCAAGACGGTCGCGGAGGCGCCCGCGCCGGAGCCGGAGCCGGAGCCGGAGCCGACGTCGGCGCCCGCGCCGGCCGTGGAGCCGACGCCCGAGCCGGTGGCGGCCGCTCCGGAGCCCGGCAGGGCCGAGGAGACGCCCAAGACCAAGGAGACGAGCGACTGGTTCGCCCCGCGCAAGGCGGCGCCGGCCCCCGCTCCGACCCCGGCCCCGGCCCCCGCCCCGACGGCGCCCGCGCCGCTCACCACCACGCCGGACGGCCCCGGCACGGGCTTCGCGGGCTCCGCGACCTCCGGCGTCCCGACGGTCGGCACGACCCCGTCGAGCCGCCCGGTGACCTCGGCCCAGGGCGCCGCCCCCGGCAACCCGCTGTACGAGAGCGGCACGCCGGGGTACGACGGAACGCCTTCGGGCGGGATGCCGATGTACGGCGGGACACCGGCGGGGGGCACGCCGATGTACGACGGGACGCCGGCCGCCGGCACGCCGATGTACGACGGGACGCCGGCCGCCGGCACGCCGATGTACGACGGCACGCCCGCGTACGACGGGACGCCCGCGGCGGGCACGCCGATGTACCAGGGCCAGGGCCAGGGCCAGGGCCCGGGTCCTGCCGCCACGCCGCCCACCGGTCCGACCACCGGCCCGGCCGCCGGCACCGCCTCGCTCGGCGGTCCGGCGGGCGCCTCGCCGTTCCCCGGAGGGGCGGGCGCGGCCCCGCGGATGTCCGACGACACGGCGATCCTCACCCCGCAGCAGCACGCCCCGACGCCCGGCCTGGGACAGAAGCCCGGTCAGGGCCAGGGACCGATGCGTCCGCACGCGTCCGGCCAGGGCGGCCCGGCGGCCGACGGCCCCGGCGGCCACGTCTCCGGGGACACCCTCACGAGCGGCATCCCGGTGGTCCCGCCGGGCGCGGCCCGCCCGAACCCCACCCCGCGCAACGGGGAGACCGCCCCGCGCCCGGCCCCCGCGCCGGCCGCCCCGCGCCCCGCACCGGCCCCCGCGCCGAGCCGCGCCCAGGCGAAGAAGGGCCGCTCCAAGCTGGTCCTCGCCGCCATCGGCGTCGTCGGCCTCGCGGGCGTCGCCTACGGCGCCGGACTGCTCCTCAACCACTCCGACGTCCCCAAGGGGACGACGGTCCTCGGCGTGGACATCGGCGGTGGTACGAAGGAGGAGGCCGTCAACAAGCTGGAGGCGGCCCTCGGCAAGCGCGCCCACACGCCGCTCCAGCTCGGCGTCGGCGACAAGAAGGTCCAGCTGCCGCCGGAGAAGGCGGGCCTGGCCCTCGACAGCCAGGAGACCGTCCGCGCGGCGGCCGGCAGCGACTACAACCCCGTCTCGGTCATCGGCTCCCTCTTCGGCGGCGAGCGGATCGCCAAGCCGGTCTTCCCGGTCGACGAGGAGAAGCTGGCCGTCGCCCTGACCGACCTGGCCGGCACCTCCGCCTCGGCGACCGAGGCCACGATCCGGTTCGCGCCGAACAAGGTGACCGCGATCGAGGGCAAGCCCGGCAGCGGTCTCGACGTCCGCCGCTCGATGATCTCGGTCAGGGACGCCTTCCGCGCCCAGGTCGAGACGGGCCAGAACAAGCTCGTCGAGCTCCCGGTCACCACGCTCCGCCCGTCGGTCACGAAGACCGAGCTGGACCGGGCGATGAAGGAGTTCGCCAAGCCCGCCATGTCCGACGTGATCAGGATCTACGCGGGACCGAAGTACATCGACTTCGGCCCGGCGCGGTCGCTGCCGCAGATCCTCTCCATGAAGGCCGTCGACGGCCGACTGGTCGAGGTCTACGACAAGAAGGCGATCGAGCGACTCCTCGACGGCGCCTTCGACGGCATCATGATCACCAAGGGCGACGGCACCAAGCACGAGGTCTCGGCCGACGACGTGGCCTTCGTGATGCGCGACGCCCTGATGGGCAAGACGAAGGCCGAACGCACCAAGGTCATCGACCTGACCGGCAAGGGCTGACCCCCGAGCCGTACGCGGCGCCCCACGTCCCCGCACCCCCGTCCGACGACCGTCGGGCGGGGGTGCGCGCGTGGCGACGCGACCGGCACGCAGGGGAGTCGCCCGGGCGCGGTTCGTGCACGGCCTGAGCCAGGCCCGTGGTCAGCCCGCGACGAGGACGGCCGAGAGGGCGAGCGCGCCGGGCAGGGCCTGGGCGAAGAGGATGCGGCGGTTGGCGGTGGCGGCGCCGTAGATACCGGCGATGACGACGCAGCCGAGGAAGAAGATCTTGGCGCGGAAGCCGGTCGGGTCGTCGGCGACGAGGCCCCAGACGAGCCCGGCGGCGAGGAAGCCGTTGTAGAGGCCCTGGTTGGCGGCCATGGGGGCCGTGAGGCGGGCCATCTCGGCGTCGAAGCCGGAGAAGTTGCGGCCGGTCTCCTTCTGCCACAGGAACATCTCCATCACCAGGATGTAGAAGTGCAGCAGGGCGATCAGGGCGACGAGGATGTCGGCGGTCAGGTCCATGGGCGCATTCTGCCGCCGGGCCGGGGGATGAGGGCGCGTGACGCGGGGCCCCGGTAATCGATCGACACCCTGATGCCGCTCGGGTTGACTGGACGGCATGTCAGAACTGCGAACGGACCGTCTGCTGCTCCGGCGCTGGCGGGAGTCCGACCTCGAACCGTGGGCGGCGATGAACGCCGATCCCGAGGTCCGCAAGTACCTGGGGGAGTTGCTGACGCGGGAGCGGAGTGACGCCGCCGTGGCGTGGATGCGGGCCGCGTACGACGAGCGGGGTTTCGGGTGGTGGGCGCTCGAGGTGCGGGAGACCGGCGAGTTCATCGGCCGCGTGGGCCTGGACGTGATCGGCGAGGACATGCCGCACCCGGGGGTGGACATCGGCTGGCGGCTGACGCGTTCGGCGTGGGGGCACGGGTACGCCACCGAGGCCGCCGTGGCCGGCCTGGCCTTCGCCTTCGAGACGCTCGGGCTGACGGAAGTGCTGGCGTCGACGACCGTCGACAACCTTCGTTCGCAGGCGGTGATGCGCAGGATCGGCATGACCCGCGACCCGGCGGACGACTTCGACGACCCGAGCGTGCCCGAGGGCCCGCTCCGCCGCTGCGTGCTGTACAGGGCGCACCGACCCCGGGCGTGAACGGCGAGGCCCGCCCCCTCGCACCCAGGGCCTGTCCGGCGGATCAGGGTCGGATAGGTCCTGGCCGCGGACGTGGTCAGTTCAGGCGGGCCCTCGCCGCCATGGCCCGGCGGCGGATGGTCGTCGCCGACTCCGGGTCCACCGCGTCCATCACCCGTGCGTACGCCTCCATCTCCGCCGCCCCCGAAAGGAACTCGCCGCGCTGGACGAGCAGTTCCGCGCGCTCGTAGCGGAGGCGGGCGGGGTGGGACGGGAGCAGCAGCGCGAGCTCCACGGCCCACAGGCCCACGTCGGAGCGCTCGGGGCGGGGGGCCGCCCAGGCGCGGATGTTGTTGAGGACGCGGAGCACGATCGCGCCGGGCTCGGCGGGCCGCAGCATGGAGCGGTCCAGGGCCTCGCCCGTCGCGCTCGTCACGAGGAGCTCGGCGTCCGCGCCGGTCATGGCCCGCCCGCCCGCGAAGGGGTCGGCGAGGTTCAGGTCGGCCGGGTCGCCGAAGCCGACGACGAAGTGGCCGGGGAGCCCGAGCCCGTACACGGGGGCGCCGGCCCGGCGGGCGACCTCCATCCAGACGACGGAGAGCAGGATCGGCAGGCCCCGGCGGCGGCGCAGCACCTCGTGCAGGAGCGAGGACTCCAGACGCTGGTAGTCGGCGGGCACACCCACGAAGCCCTCGCGGTGGCCGAGCAGCGCGGCGAGCTCGGTGGTCCAGTCGCCGGTGGTGCGGGTCGCGTACGGGACGAGCCCGGCGAGGCGGTCGAGCTCGATCTCGGCCTCGTCGATGGTGTGCCGGGTGACGGTGGGGTCGGCGACCGCGCCGACGAGCAGACAGAGCCGGGCGAGGTCGGGCCGCTCGCCCCGGGCCTCCTCCGCGAACTCCCGCCGCCAGTCGGGCACGTCCTCCACGGGCCCCTCCGCCGCCGCCGGTACCTCGTCCTCCGCCGCGGGCCCTTCGTCCTCCGGCCCGCCCGCTCCGGCTCCGTCCTCGGTCACGCCTCCGTCACGCCTCCGCCCATCGGTAGTGGTGGTAGTGGTGGTGGGCCGCGAAGCCCATCCCGTCGTACAACGCCCGGGCGCCGTCGTTCTCCGCCTCCACCTGGAGCCAGGCCGCCGACGCGCCCTCGTCGAGCGCCTGCCGGGCGAGCGCCGTCATGACGGTCGTCGCCAGACCCTGCCGCCGGCGGGCGGGATCGACTTCGACGGCCATGAAGCCCGCCCAGCGGCCGTCGACGACACAGCGCCCGATCGCCGCCGGTACCTCTCCCGTGCCCCCCACGGAGGCGAACCACACACTCGGGCCGGAGGCGAGAACCGAGCGGACCGCCGGGCTCGCCACCTCGAAGCGCTGGTAGCGGCGCAGCCACGGCTCGTCGACCGTGCGGGAGAGGCGTACCACGGACACGTCGGCGTCCAGGTCGCCGATCGGGGCGAGCGCTGCGATCCGGACCTCGGCGGAGACCTCGCGCCGCCAGCCGTGCCGGTCGAGCGCCGCGCCCAGCAGCTCCTGGGTGCCCTCGGCGCCGGTGGCGGTCTGGACGAACGCGGGGAGCCCCCGGGCCGCGTACCACTCCCGTACGCGGGTCAGCGCCTCCGCCACCGGGAGCCCCGGATCGCCGAGCGGCAGCGCGGAGTTGGCGCGGCGGGTGAACCCGTCGGCGGCCCGCAGGGTCCACTCGCCGAGCGCCTCGCTCTCGACCGGCTGCCAGGCGCGCGCGGTCGCCCGGGCCAGCTCGGCGAAGGTGGCCGAAGGACCCCTGCGGCGGGCGGGTGCGGGCGGCACGACCTTGCCGGCGACCAGCGCGGTTTCCGCGATCCGGACGCTCTCACCGCTCTTTCGTGTGATCAGTAGCACACCGGAGTCCCACGATGTGAGAACACCGACCGCGTCGGTGAACTTCGCACCCGCCTCGACCGAGTCCGTCACGTACCGAACGGAGACACGTTTTCCCACGTCAGCGCCGGTGATTCGGACCTCAAGGAGCCCTCCGTCGGTGAATTCCACAGCTTCTCTGCCCCTCCTGTTCGGATCGCCCTCAAGAACGGAGATACTAGGTGCGGGCATCGACGACGCCGCGCTCCCGCGCAGACCAGCCCTATCGAGGAGGAACGACAGCGTGACCTACGTCATCGCGCAGCCTTGTGTCGACGTCAAGGACAAGGCGTGCATCGAGGAGTGCCCCGTCGACTGCATCTACGAGGGCAAGCGGTCCTTGTACATCCACCCGGACGAATGCGTCGACTGCGGGGCCTGTGAGCCGGTCTGCCCGGTTGAGGCGATCTTCTACGAGGACGACACCCCGGAGGAGTGGAAGGACTACTACAAGGCGAACGTCGAGTTCTTCGACGAGCTCGGTTCGCCCGGTGGTGCCTCCAAGCTCGGCGAGATCGAGCGCGACCACCCCTTCATCGCCGCCCTGCCGCCGCAGAACGGCTGATCGACCGCATCCGGTCCCGTACGGCGTGGGTCGCCGTACGGGGCCGAGGCGTTTTCCCGTACGTACAGGAAGTGAGAGCCAACCCGTGAGCGCAGTCTCTTCGCGCCTGCCCGTCTTCCCCTGGGACAAGCTGGAGCCGTACAAGAAGACGGCCCTGGCCCACCCGGACGGAATCGTGGACCTCTCGGTCGGCACGCCCGTCGACCCGGTCCCCGCGCTGATCCAGGAGGCCCTGGTCGCGGCGGCGGACTCGCCGGGCTATCCCACGGTGTGGGGGACGAAAGAGCTGCGGGACGCGCTCACCGGCTGGTGCGAACGCCGTCTCGGCGCGGTGGACTTCGCCCACGAGAACGTGCTCCCGGTGGTCGGCTCCAAGGAGCTCGTCGCCTGGCTGCCGACGCAGCTGGGGCTCGGCGCCGGCGACCGGGTCGCGTACCCGCGGCTGGCCTACCCGACGTACGAGGTCGGCGCGCGGCTCTGCGGCGCGACGCCCGTCGTCTACGACACGGAGGCATTCGCGGGTGACCCCGCGGGTACGGAGCTCGACCCGGCCGGTCTGAAGCTGCTCTGGCTCAACTCCCCGTCCAACCCGACCGGCAAGGTCCTCGGCAAGGACGAGCTGACCCGGATCGTGGCCTGGGCGCGCGAGCACGGCGTCCTCGTCTTCTCCGACGAGTGCTACCTGGAGCTGGGCTGGGAGGCCGACCCGGTCTCCGTCCTGCACCCGGACGTCTGCGGCGGCTCGTACGAGGGGATCGTCGCCGTCCACTCGCTCTCCAAGCGCTCCAACCTGGCCGGCTACCGCGCCGCGTTCATCGCGGGCGACGCAGCCGTCCTCGGCGAGCTGCTCCAGATCCGCAAGCACGGCGGCATGATGACCGCGGCCCCCGTGCAGGCGGCGACGGTCGCGGCGCTCGGCGACGACGCGCACGTGGCCGAGCAGCGGGAGCGGTACGCGGCCCGCCGGGCGGCGCTGCGGGCGGCCCTGGAGGCGCACGGCTTCCGGATCGAGCACAGCGAGGCGAGCCTGTACCTGTGGGCGACCCGGGAC
This sequence comes from Streptomyces sp. NBC_00094, assembly GCF_026343125.1. Lineage (NCBI taxonomy): Bacteria > Bacillati > Actinomycetota > Actinomycetes > Kitasatosporales > Streptomycetaceae > Streptomyces > Streptomyces sp. NBC_00094. The sequence goes on from NZ_JAPEMB010000001.1 coordinate 5,310,660, forward strand.
GAGCCGTGCTGGGAGACCGTGGCGTACCTCGCGGAGAAGGGCGTCCTGGTGGCGCCCGGCGACTTCTACGGCGAGGCCGGGGAGCGGTTCGTGCGGGTCGCTTTCACGGCGACGGACGAGCGCGTCGCGGCCGCGGTCAAGCGGCTCGGTGAGGGCGTGTCCGGCGGATCGCGGTCGGACAGGCCCTAGCCGGACGCGGAACGGCGGACGGCCGCGCGGCCGGACACACGCGGGAGGGCCCGGGGAGCAGGTGATGCTCCCCGGGCCCTCCGTGGTTCCCGTGCCGGGTCAGCCGATCGGCAGACCACCCAGGGACGGGGCGGCCGGCAGGCTGCCGAGGCCGCCGCCCAGGGCGCCGGAGGCCGGGCCCTTCGCGCTGTCGCCGGCGGCGCCGGCGGTCTTGCCGACGACCTCGCCCGCGCTGCCGGCGGCCTCGCCGGTGACCTTCTGGGCGGCCGGGGCAGCGGTCTTGCCCGCCGCGCCCGCGGTCTTGCCGACGGCCGGGACGGCGGTGCCGACGGCCTGGCTGCCGGTCGCGCCGACGACGCCGGTGGCGGACTGCGAGGCGCTGTCGACGGCGGTGCCCGCGCCGGCGGCGTCCATGGCGGTGAGGCCGCCGAGGGCGGGCGCGACGCTGTGGTCAAGGGCGCTCGCGGAACCGGCCGCACCGACCACGGGGGCTGCTCCGGCCGCGATGAGGAGGGCGGCGCGGGCGATCCGACGGGTCAGGGGGAGGGACATGGTGCTCCTTCGACGTGGTGCGACGTGGTGTTCGGACGCAGTGACAACCGGCCCTGGGGCGGGAGAGGTTGCGGAGGTCGAAGGTAAAGAATTGGTAATGCGTCGTATTGTCGGGTGGGGAGGAAAACGGACGAACGTGTCATTGTGCGAGTGTCTGCCGAACCGTCACTTCCCTTGCGCCGCAAGGGGATTGGCGTGACGTGACATGTCAGGGGAAGGCTCGCCCGAAGTGCGGGAGAAATCCCTGGTGTTCGGGCCGGGCGATGCCACGGCCGGGTGAATCCCCGTACGGGTGATCGGCTACTGCGCGAGCCGGATACGCACCGATTCCCCGCCGGAAGAAGCACCGGGGGTGGTATCGGAAGCAGTGTCGGACGGGGTGCCGGAAGTGCTGTCGGACGCCGTCTCGCGCGTCGGGGGAGAGGACTTCTCCCACTCCCCGGACGCGTTGTCCGCGCGCCAGACCCTGCCCCCGTACGCGACCTCCGTGACGCGCAGCTCGTCCGCCCGCGCCACCGCCCACTGCGCCAGCTCCCAGCCGCGCTGCTCGTCCGACCCGGCCCCCGCCGACGCCCCCGCGACCGCGCGCACCGGCACCACGAGCGCCGGCGCCTCGGTCGCCTGCCGGCCCGCGTTCGGCCCGCCCGTGACCGCCTTCGGCGCCGCCTTCTCGCCGAAGGCCCGTACCAGCTCCGTACGGACCCGCTCCGGATCGCCCGGCTCGGTCTTCACGTCGCTCGCCGTACAGGCCAGCGCGGCCGGCGCCCGGCCCGTCAGCGCCGCGGAGAGGAGGGTGGCGTCCGGCTCGTGCTTCGCGTACGCCTGCGGGAAACCGCTGCGCTGCACCTTCTGCGCCGCCACCGTCAGCGGCAGCCGCGAGTACCCCGGGACCTTCTCCAGGCCCTCGTAGAACTTCCCCGCCGAGTACACCGGGTCCATGATCTGCGCCGGCGTCCCCCAGCCCTGCGAGGGCCGCTGCTGGAACAGGCCGAGCGAGTCCCGGTCGCCGTGCTCGATGTTGCGCAGCGCCGACTCCTGCAGCGCCGTCGCGAGCGCGATCGTCACCGCCCGCTCCGGCAGGCCCCGGGTGGTGCCGACCGCCGAGATCGTCGCCGCGTTCGACGCCTGCTCGGGAGTGAACTCGTACCGGTTCTCGCCGGTGCCCACAGTGCACCGCGGAGTGCCCTTGCTGCCGGTCACCTGGTGGAAGACCACGTACGAGGCGAGGCCGAGGAGCGCGACGAAGGCGGCCGCGGAACGGGCGAGGCGGCCGCGACGCGCGGGGCGGTCGCGGCGGGCGGGGCGGGTGGGCTCGGACACGGGGCCCACCGTACTGGAGGCCGGGTTAGGGTCGGCACATGGCTGACATCACTCCGTACGAGACCCGGCTGGACCTCTCCCAGGACGGTGCCGTGCTCACCGCCGCCCTCGTCGACTTCCCGTCCGTGAGCGGTACGGAGAAGCCGCTCGCGGACGCCATCGAGCAGGCCCTGCGCGCGCTGCCGCACCTCACCGTCGACCGCCTCGGCAACAACGTCGTCGCCCGTACGTCCCTCGGCCGCACCGAGCGCGTCGTGCTCGCCGGCCACATCGACACCGTGCCGATCGCCGACAACGTGCCCTCGCGGCTCGACGAGGACGGCATCCTGTGGGGCTGCGGCACCACGGACATGAAGTCCGGCGTCGCCGTCCAGCTCCGGATCGCCGCCACGGTTCCCGAGCCCAACCGCGACCTCACCTTCGTCTTCTACGACAACGAGGAGGTCGCCGCCGACCTCAACGGCCTCGGGAAGATCGCCGCCGCGCACCCCGACTGGATGGAGGGCGACTTCGCCGTCCTCCTGGAGCCCTCCGACGCACAGGTCGAGGGCGGCTGCCAGGGCACCCTGCGGGTCATCCTGCACACCGCGGGCGAGCGGGCCCACTCCGCGCGCTCCTGGATGGGCTCCAACGCCATCCACACCGCCGCCCCGATCCTCGCCCGCCTCGCCGCCTACGAGCCGCGCAAGCCGGTCATCGACGGCCTGGAGTACCACGAGGGCCTCAACGCGGTCGCGATCCAGGGCGGCGTCGCCACCAACGTCATCCCCGACGCGTGCACCGTCACGGTCAACTACCGGTACGCCCCCGACCGCTCCCCGGCCGAGGCGCTGGCGTACGTGCGCGAGTTCTTCGCCGACTGCGACATCGCCGACTTCGTCGTCGACGACGAGAGCCCCGGCGCGCTGCCCGGCCTCTCCCACCCGGCCGCCGAGGCCTTCATGAAGGCCGTCGGCGGCAGCGCCCAGCCCAAGTTCGGCTGGACCGACGTGTCCCGCTTCAGCGCCCTCGGCGTGCCCGCGGTCAACTACGGCCCCGGCGACCCGATCTACGCGCACAAGCGCGACGAGCACGTCGTCGTCGACAGGATCCACCACTGTGAGGCACGACTCCGCGACTGGCTGACTGCCTGACTTCCGTAATTTCGCGTTTCGTCACCTCTGTCGTCCTACGCTGACCGGACCAGAAGATCAGTGGATCGGCGGAGGGAGCAGGCCATGGGCATTCCCGAGGGAATGGCGAAGCCCGAGGAGCAGCGTCTGGGGCCGGTGCTGAGGCGTAGGGACCAGGTCCAGCCGGGCACCACGGACCAGCGGCTGCTCGACACCGAGGGCGACTCGGAGTGGGTGCACACGGACCCCTGGCGGGTCATGCGCATCCAGTCCGAGTTCGTCGAGGGCTTCGGCGCCCTCGCCGAACTGCCGAGCGCGATCAGCGTCTTCGGTTCGGCCCGCACGAAGCCGGACTCGCCCGAGTACGAGGCGGGCGTACGGATCGGCCGGGCGCTCGTCGACGCCGGTTTCGCGGTCATCACGGGCGGCGGCCCGGGCGCGATGGAAGCGGCCAACAAGGGGGCCCGGGAGGCCAAGGGCGTCTCGGTCGGCCTCGGTATCGAGCTCCCCTTCGAGCAGGGGCTCAACCCGCACGTCGACATCGGCGTGAACTTCCGCTACTTCTTCGTCCGCAAGACGATGTTCGTGAAGTACGCGCAGGGCTTCGTCGTCCTGCCCGGCGGCCTCGGCACCCTCGACGAGCTCTTCGAGGCGCTGACCCTGGTCCAGACCCGCAAGGTCACCCGCTTCCCGATCGTCCTCTTCGGTACGGAGTACTGGAAGGGCCTCGTCGACTGGCTGCGCGACTCGGTCGTCGCGGGCGGCAAGGCGTCGGAACGCGACCTGCTGCTCTTCCACGTCACGGACGACGTGGAGGAGGCGGTGGCGCTGGTGACCAAGGAGACGGGCAAGTAGGAGAGATCAGCCCGTCCGGCGTTTGAGGACCGGGGTCCGGGGCGGAGCCCCGGTTCCGGGAAGGGGCGGGGTGGGGGAAAGCCCGCCGCAGGTACCCCGCCCCTTCCCGCACCCGACCGGCTACGCCAGACCTCGCCGCGCGACGGCCGGCGGTCGATGCCCGGCAATGGACGCCACCATGTCGAGCACCTGCCGGGTCTCCGCCACCTCGTGGACCCGGTACACCTGGGCCCCCAGCCACGCCGAGACGGCCGTCGTCGCCAAGGTGCCGAGCACCCGCTCCTTGACCGGCCGGTCCAGCGTCTCGCCGACGAAGTCCTTGTTCGACAGGGACACGAGCACCGGCCAGCCGGTCTCCGCCATCTCGCCGAGCCGCCGCGTCGCCTCCAGGCTGTGCCGGGTGTTCTTCCCGAAGTCGTGCCCCGGGTCGATCATGATCCCGTCGCGCCGCACTCCCAGGGCCACCGCCCGCTCCGCGAGCCCCACGGTGACCCGCAGGATGTCGGCCATCACGTCCTCGTACGCGACCCGGTGCGGCCGCGTCCGCGGCTCCGCACCGCCCGCGTGCGTACAGACGAGGCCCGCGCCGTACTTCGCGGCGACCTCGGCGAGCCCGGGGTCGACACCGCCCCACGCGTCGTTCAGGACGTCCGCACCGGCCTCGCAGACCGCCGCGCCGACGTCCGCCCGCCAGGTGTCCACGCTGATCACCACGTCGGGGTGGCGCCTGCGGACCTCGGCGACGAAGCCGACCGTCCGACGGGCCTCCTCCTCGGCCGTCACCTCCTCGCCGGGGCCCGCCTTGACCCCGCCGATGTCGATGATCGACGCGCCCTCGGCCACCGCCTGCTCGACCCGGGCGAGCGCCGGCTCGTCCCGGAAGGTGGCGCCCTGGTCGTAGAAGGAATCCGGGGTCCGGTTCACGATCGCCATGATCACCGGCTCGTGCGGCCCGAATTCACGCCGTCCCAAGCGCAGCATCCCTTTTGTCCTCCCTCGCGTCCGTTCGCCTGCGACCCTAACCGTCAGTGGCGCATGGCACGATCGGCACGGGACGGTTTCCACTCCGGGAAGAGGCGCGCAGGTGTTCTGGTTTCTGCTCATCACGATGGTCGTGGTCGTGGCCGCGGTGACTCTGGCGGTGGTCGGCGGAGGGGACAGCGAGGTGCTGCCCGAGGTGGCGCCCGAGCAGCTCGTCGACCCCCTCCCGGCGGCCCGCCCGGTCGACCGCGCCGACGTCGAGGCCCTCCGTCTCCCCGTCGCGGTCCGCGGCTACCGGATGGCGGACGTGGACGACGTCCTGGTCCGCCTCGGCGCCGAACTCGCCGAGCGGGACTCCCGGATCGCCGAGCTGGAGGAGGCGCTCGCGGGCGCGCCCGCCGGCGACGGCGAGGACGACCGCTCGTGACGGCGGGCGGGGCGGTCCCCGGCCCGGACGGGCGGCTGCGCTGCCCCTGGGGCCTGTCGACCGAGGACTACGTCGCGTACCACGACGAGGAGTGGGGCCGCCCGGTCCACGGCGACGACGAGCTCTTCGAGCGGCTCTGCCTCGAGGCCTTCCAGTCGGGCCTGTCGTGGATCACGATCCTGCGCCGCCGCGAGACCTTCCGGCAGGCCTTCGACGGCTTCCGCATCGCCTCCGTCGCCGCGTTCGGCGAGGCGGACCGGGAGCGGCTCCTCGCCGACGAGGGCATCATCCGCAACCGTGCCAAGGTCGACGCGACCCTGGCCAACGCGAAGCTGCTCGCCACCTGGTCCCCGGGCGAGCTCGACGCCCTGATCTGGTCCTACGCCCCCGACCCGACCGGCCGCCCCGTGCCGCGCACGGTCTCCGACGTCCCGGCGGTCACGGACGAGTCCACGGCCCTCTCCAAGGCCCTCAAGAAGCGCGGCCTCCGCTTCATCGGCCCCACCACCGCCTACGCCCTGATGCAGGCCTGCGGCCTGGTCGACGACCACGTGCAGGGGTGCGTGGCCCGGGGCGACCGCTAGGGCCTGTCCGGCTCCAGGGGGCGTCTTGCCGATCAGGCCGGGGTCCGACCCTGATCCGCAAGGACAGGCCCCGGGTCTCCCCGGGCGACACCGCCTAGCGGCCCAGGTAGCGGGGCTTCTCCTTGGCGATGAAGGCGCGGACCGCGATCGTGTGGTCCTCCGACGCGCCCGCGAGGGACTGGAGCTCGTCCTCCTTCTCCAGGGCCTCGGCGAGGGAGTGGTCGGCGCCGTACGCCAGGGACTCCTTCAGGGCCGCGTACGCCACCGTCGGGCCCTGGGCGAGGGTGCGGGCCACCTTCTCGGCCTCGGCGGCGAGGTCGGCGGCCGGGACGAGACGGTTCACGATGCCGAGCTCGTACGCCTCCTGGGCGGTGATCGAGCGCGGGAAGAGCAGCAGGTCCGACGCCCGGCTCGCGCCGATCAGCCGGGGCAGGGTCCAGGACATGCCCGAGTCGGAGGTGAGCGCGACCCCCGCGAAGGACGTGTTGAACGCGGCCGTGTCCGCGACGACCCGGTAGTCCGCCGCGAGCGCGAAGCCGAAGCCCGCCCCCGCCGCGACACCGTTCACGCCCGCGACGACCGGCTTCCGCATGCCGGTGAGGGCCCTGACGATCGGGTTGTAGTGGTCGCGGACCGTGTTCATGGTCTCGCGGGTGCCGGACTCCTGGTCCGCCATGAGCAGGCCCACGTGCTCCTTGAGGTCCTGGCCGACACAGAACGCCCGGTCACCGGCCGCGGTGAGCAGCACGGCCCGTACGGCGGTGTCCGCCGCGGCGGTTTCCGCGGCGTCCCGGAGGGCGACCTTCGCCGCGACATTCATCGCGTTCATGGCCTCGGGCCGGTTGAGCGTGATGGTGGCGAGCCCGTCGCTCACCTCGTACAGCACCGTGTCGGCCATGGGGTTCCCTTCGCCTCTTTGCGTGGTTGACCCGCCCAGCATGGCGGAGATCACCCGCACCGCCCATGTGAGCTGCGTCAAACATTTCTGGGCTCCGATGGGATCCAGGGCGGCGCAGTATCGCAGCCCGATCGCCGAAATGTGGGGTTTTGAGAGAGCGCGTTGCGCAAGCGATGCAGATCGATGTTGGTCATCGGGTCCTGCGATGCGGGATAATGACCTGGAAGCAATGTGTTCGAAGCCGGTGAAGCGTGCTCCGCATCAAAGAGCTGCCCGGCTGACGATGAGCTGGTTTCAGGAAGGGGAACAAGCATGGCGGCCATGAAGCCGCGGACGGGTGACGGCCCGCTCGAGGTGACCAAGGAGGGGCGGGGCATCGTCATGCGCGTTCCGCTCGAAGGCGGCGGTCGGCTTGTCGTCGAGCTGACCCCGGGTGAGGCCGAGGCGCTGGGCGATGCCCTGAAGAAGGTCGTCGGCTGACCTGATCCTCCTCGATTCCTCGCCACTGCCCCGGACGGTTTCCACCGTGCCGGGGCAGTGGTGCGTCCGGGGAGGGTCCGCGGAGGCGGAGGCGGAGGCGGAGGCGGAGGGGAAGGCGGGAGTGTGGGGTCCGGGGCCCGGGTGGGCCCGGAGAGGGTGGTCGGGCTCCCGGGACGCGCTCCCCGGGGCCCTACGGGGCCACTGAGGCCTCCTGAGGGCCTTCCTGGGCCCGGGGGCGGCCGTCAGCCCCGGCGTACCGCGCAGAGCAGGCCGTCGCCCACCGGGAGCAGCGAGGGCACCAGCTCCTGGCTCTCGCGCACCGCGCGCAGCAGCTCGCGGACCCGCAGGACCTCCGGCGGCTGGGCCGCCGAGTCGACCGTGCGGCCGTCCGCGAAGACTCCCTCGAAGCAGACAAGACCCCCCGGTCGCAGCAGGCGCAACGATTCAGCGAGGTAGTCCAGGTACTCCAGGCGGTCGCCGTCGCAGAAGACGAGGTCGTATCCGCCGTCCGCGAGGCGCGGCAGGACGTCGAGGGCGCGGCCGGGGATGAACCGGGCCCGGTTGCCGGCGAAGCCCGCCGCGCGGAACGCCGTCTTCGCGAACTGCTGACGCTCCGGCTGCAGGTCCACCGTCGTCAGGACCCCGTCCGGCCGCATCCCGAGCAGCAGATAGATGCCCGACACGCCGGTGCCGGTACCGATCTCCGCCACCGCCTTGGCGTCCGCCGTCGCCGCGAGCAGGCGCAGCGCGCCACCGGTGCCGGGCGACACCGAGGGCAGCCCTGCCTCCCGGGCCCGGTCCCGGGCCCAGCGCAGAGCTTCGTCCTCGGCGACAAAGGCGTCGGCGAACGACCAGCTCGTCTGCCGGTTGGCGGTAATGGCCCTCTCCTGTCCCCGTAGTTGACGCAACGGTGACTGTATCCGCTGTCAGCGGGAACCCGCAGATGGGACCGGGCGTTCATAGGAGGCAGGGAGCGACTGGAGACGGCCGGGCGAGCCGGTTCCAAATTCGCGTAAAGATTCTTATCCGGAGCTAACGGGCGAGGTGGCTATGGTAGGGGCTCCACTGGACACCACCAGAGCCGACAGGGGAGGTGCGGCTGCGCCTGAGGATCGGGGAGGAGTGCTTCGGCGTCTTCTCAGGTCGGCGGGTGAGCCGAAATCCGTGACCGACACCGCTGACCGAATCCGCTCCACCGACTCCGCTCCCACCACCGCGACCTTCGCATCGGATGCGGAATCGCAGGCGTGGACTCCGCCCACCTGGGAGGAGATCGTCAGCACGCACAGTGGCCGGGTCTACCGCCTCGCCTACCGCCTCACGGGAAACCAGCACGACGCCGAGGACCTGACACAAGAGGTCTTCGTCCGCGTCTTCCGCTCGCTGTCGACGTACACGCCGGGCACCTTCGAGGGCTGGCTGCACCGCATCACCACCAATCTCTTCCTCGACATGGTCCGTCGCAAGCAGCGCATCCGTTTCGACGCGCTCGCCGACGACGCCGCCGAGCGGCTGCCCAGCCGTGAGCCGTCGCCGCAGCAGGTGTTCAACGACACCCACTTCGACGCCGACGTCCAGCAGGCCCTCGACACCCTCGCGCCCGAGTTCCGTGCCGCGGTCGTCCTCTGCGACATCGAAGGACTGTCGTACGAGGAGATCGCCGCGACCCTCGGCGTGAAGCTCGGCACCGTCCGCAGCCGGATCCACCGTGGGCGCTCCCACCTGCGCAAGGCTCTCAAGCACCGCTCGCCCGAGGCTCGGGCGGAGCGTGCCCTCGCCTCCGTCGGATGGGAGGCAGGGACAGCGTGAGCGGCACACGCCCCTCCTCGCAGACCCCCGCGGAACACCACCTCGGGGACCGGCTCGCCGCGCTCGTCGACGGCGAGCTCGGCCACGACGCCCGGGAGCGGGTGCTCGCGCACCTCGCGACCTGTCCGCGCTGCAAGGCCGAAGCCGACGCGCAGCGCACCGTCAAGAGCGTCTTCGCCTCCACGGCGCCCCCGCCGCCCTCGGAGGGCTTCCTCGCCCGGCTCCAGGGGTTGCCCGGGGGACCAGGTGAGCCGTCGGGCGGTCCCGGCGGCCCCGGAGTACCGCGCGGACCCCTCGAAGAGCTGCTCTCCGGAGGGCTGCTCTCCGGAGGGCTGAAGTCCGACGGCTTCGCCACCGCGGCGGTCGTCACCCCGCGCTCTCCGCACCCCGGCACCGGCTTCCGTATCGCCGAGGTCGGCGACCGCGCCTCCGGCACGTCCGGGCGGGGGCGGCGCTTCGCCTTCGCGGCGGCCAGCGCCGTCTCGTTCGCGGCGATCGCCCTCGGCGGCACGCTGCCGGCGGAGACCTCGCTGACCGCGAGCGGACGCGGCGGCCAGGGCACGGGCAGCGCGGTCACCCCGCTGCGCGCCACGGCCACCGGCGGCGTCCAGGGCACGGGTGCCGTTCGCGGCACGCGCTCCGGCGAGCGTTCGGGCGGCGCGCAGTCCGTCGCCGAGGAACTGCTCACCCCGCTCGGGGCCCGCGCCGACACCCCCGTCGGCCGGTCTCCCGTGGGCGCCGCGTCCTCGCACGCGGTTCCGCCGGCGGCGGCACGGCTCCAGTACCCGGCCATGCAGTCGTACCTCGCCCTCTCGCCGTTCATACGACCGACGGGTCCGGCCCTCGAACTGGCCTTCGCCCCCGGGCCCAGGCCGGCGGTCGGCCCGACGATCGGACCGCTCGGCTCCCACCGCTGACGCGCGACCTGGTTGAATCCATGGACAGGGGCGCCCGAGCCAGGGGCGCGGACGGGTCAGCGGTTGCGGGGAGAGCATGAACGACGGGAAGCCGAACTGGTGGAGCCGGCCTTCGACGGAACCGGAGGCGGCGCGGATACCCACGCCGCCTTCGACCGACGGCGGTGACGGCGACGGTGACTTCCCCCTGCCCGCGCCCCACCCCCCGGTCGAGGCCGGGGACGGGGCCGAGCTCACGGACAGCGCCGCCGGGCCCGAGGCCGGGACGGCGACGGGAGCGGTGACCGGGGCGGAGCCTCGCTCCGAGGCCGTACCCCCCGTCCTGCTGACCAAGGGCGAGGCCGCCGAGACGGGCCCCGCGCCCGCCGCCCCGGTGGCCGACGCCCCGCAGGCCCCGGCCGAGCCCGCGCAGCTCGCTCCCCAGGCCCAGACCCAGCCCCTGCACGCGCCCGACGAGTACCGGACGCCGCCCTACGGCGAGCCCGGCCCGTGGGCGCCTGCGCCGCCCGTGCAGCACCCCGCGGGCCCCGTACCGCCGCAGCCGCAGCCGCAGGCCGCCGTGCCGCCCGTACCGCCGCAGCCCCAGCCGCAGGCCGCCGTGCCGCCCGTACCGCCGCAGCAGGGCGGCACCGCCCCCTGGATGCAGTACGACCCCTGGGGCGCGGGTGTCGGCCTCGCGCCGGCGCCCGCGAAGAAGTCCCGGAAGGGGCTCGCGCTCACGGGGGCGCTCGTCTTCGCCCTCGTCACCGGCGTCATCGGCGGCGGCATCGGCGCCTACGTCGAGCGGAACGGCGGGCTCACCACGGTCGAGCTGCCCCAGGCCGACGCAGGCGACACCGACCGCGCCCCCGAGAGCATCGCCGGGATCGCCGCAGGCGCCCTGCCCGGCGTCGTCACCCTGCACGTCAGCGGCGGCGGCTCCTCCGGCACCGGGACCGGCTTCGTCCTGGACACCAAGGGCCACATCCTCACCAACAACCACGTGGTCGACGCGGCCGAGTCCTCCGGGAACATCTCCGTGACGTTCTCCAGCGGCGAGACCGCCCGCGCCAAGATCGTCGGCAAGGACGCCGGATACGACCTCGCCGTCGTCCAGGTCACGGGCGTCTCCGGCCTCAAGGCGCTGCCCCTCGGCAACTCCGACAACGTCCGCGTCGGCGACCCCGTCGTCGCGATCGGCGCCCCCTTCGACCTCTCCAACACCGTGACCTCCGGGATCATCAGCGCCAAGGAGCGCCCGATCACCGCCGGCGGCGAGAAGGGCGATGGCACGGACGTCAGCTACGTCGACGCCCTGCAGACCGACGCCCCCATCAACCCGGGCAACTCCGGCGGCCCGCTGCTCGACTCCAAGGGCCGGGTCATCGGCATCAACAGCGCGATCCGTGCCGCCGGCGGCTCCGGTGACGGCGACGGGGGCGGAGGCGCCCAGGCAGGCTCCATCGGCCTCGGCTTCGCCATACCGATCAACCAGGGCAAGCGCGTCGCCGAGGAGCTCATCAACACCGGCAAGGCCACCCACCCCGTCATCGGTGTGAGCCTCGACATGCAGTTCAACGGCGACGGCGCCCGCGTCGGCGACAAGGGCAAGGACGGCGCCGCCTCCGTCACCCCCGGCGGTCCGGCGGCCCAGGCGGGGCTCCGGCCCGGTGACGTCATCACCAAGGTCGACGGCCAGCGGGTGCACAACGGCGAGGAGCTGATCGTGAAGATCCGCGCCCACCGTCCCGGCGACAAGCTGCGGCTCACCCTGACCCGTGACGGCAAAGAGCTGACAAAGACGTTGACCCTCGGTTCCTCACAGGGCACCTGAGTGCCATGTGGTGGACGTCGCAAGGTACCCGTCCGACAGTTTCGGCGGGTACCGTGGACCGGGCCCTGGACCGGCATGAAGGAGCTACTAGGTGTTCAGCGACATAGGCGCACTCGAGCTGGTGGCCCTCGTGGTCCTCGCCGTGCTCGTCTTCGGGCCGGACAAGCTCCCGAAGGTGATCCAGGACGTCTCGCGTTTCGTCCGGAAGGTCCGTGACTTCTCGGACAGCGCGAAGGAGGACATCCGCAGCGAGCTGGGACCGGAGTTCAAGGACTTCGAGTTCGAGGACCTCAACCCCAAGACGTTCCTCCGCAAGCAGCTGGACGGGAACGAGGACCTCAAGGAGCTCAAGGAGCTGCGGGGCACGTTCGACCTCAAGAAGGAGATCGACGAGGTCGCCGACGCGGTCCACGGCCGCGAGCCCCAGCCCTCGGCCGTCAACGGCTCCGCCAACGGCAGCTCCGGCGGCGGCACCCCCGAGCTCCTCAAGAAGCAGGACAAGCCGGACACCGGCGAGCGCCCTCCGTACGACTCCGACGCGACCTGACGACGGGCTGTCACCGACCGGACGCGTCCGGGTGGCTATCCTCCCTCTGTTGACGGAACGAGGAGGCGGCCGAGTTGGAGACCACGAGTCGGGTGGAGGGCGTACCCACTGCCCGGCGGACCCCCGAGGGCTATCTGCGCGCGCCCTTCGCCTGGTACGGCCTCGACGAGGCGTTCACCGGGCCGCGTTGGCTGATGCAGGTCGGCACGGCGGCGGACGGCAGCGTGCAGCACGGATCGACGGGGCACGGTGACGCGCCGTCCATAAAGTCGGACGCCGGCAGCGCGGAGAAGGAGCGTTTCGCGGTCGTCGTGACCGTCGCGGCGAGCCCGGTGCGGCGGACCGGCGACGGTACGGGCGTCCTCGACGCCACCACGGTCTCCTCCGCCGCCTGGCTGGCGGGCTCCGGACTCCTCGTCCGCACCTGGCCGGCCTCGCTGGACCACGGGATGCGCGACAACTGGCTGGACCAGCAGACGGAGACGGCCTTCGAGCTGGCCGACGACCTCGACGGGCCCGCCTGGTCGACGCTGTCGCTGCCCGTGGACGGAGTCCCGATGCCGTTCCACTACCGCGAGTCCGAGTTCGGCTGGGTACTCGCCGGATCGGCCGCGGGGGTGCACATCGGGGCCTACGGGCGGGGGATGAGCGCGTACGGGCTCGGGTTCTCGCAGATCAAGGATCTTGAGGCGTACGCCTGACGGCACGAAAAGGGCGCCCTCGCTCGGGGGCGCCCTTCACGCTGTGCGGCCACTGCGGGCCCGGTGGTGGGTTGTGCCCACCCGTTCCGCCCCCGGCGGAACGCATGCCCACAACCCGGTCTCAGAACTTGTTGCGCGGGGTGATGCCCAGGCTCATGCCCGAGAGGCCGCGTGCCCGGCCGCCCAGCTTGCCCGCGATCGCGCGGAGCGCCGCGCCCGCCGGGGAGTCCGGGTCGGACAGGACGACCGGCTTGCCCTCGTCGCCGCCCTCGCGCAGGCGGACGTCGATCGGGATCGAGCCGAGGACGGGGACCGTCGCGCCCGTGGTCCGCGTCAGACCGTCCGCGACCCGCTGGCCGCCGCCCGTGCCGAACACGTCGACCATCTCGTCGCAGTGCGGACACGGCAGGCCCGCCATGTTCTCGACGACACCGACGATCTTCTGGTGCGTCTGCACCGCGATCGAGCCGGCGCGCTCGGCGACCTCGGCCGCCGCCTGCTGCGGGGTGGTGACGACCAGGATCTCCGCGTTCGGGACGAGCTGCGCCACCGAGATCGCGATGTCGCCGGTGCCCGGGGGCAGGTCGAGCAGGAGGACGTCGAGGTCACCCCAGTACACGTCCGCGAGGAACTGCTGGAGGGCGCGGTGCAGCATCGGGCCGCGCCACACCACCGGGGCGTTGCCCGGGGTGAACATGCCGATGGAGATGACCTTCACGCCGTGCGCCGACGGCGGCATGATCATGTTCTCGACCTGGGTCGGACGGCCGTCCGCGCCCAGCATCCGCGGCACGCTGTGGCCGTAGATGTCGGCGTCGACGACGCCGACCTTCAGACCGTCCGCGGCCATCGCCGCGGCCAGGTTCACGGTCACGGACGACTTGCCGACACCGCCCTTGCCGGAGGCGACCGCGTACACCCGGGTCAGCGAGCCCGGCTTCGCGAACGGCACCTCGCGCTCCGCGCCGGTCCCGCGCAGCGCCGCAGCCAGCTCCTTGCGCTGCTCGTCGCTCATCACGTCCAGCGTGACGTCGACGGCGGTGACGCCCTCGACCCGGGACACGGCCTCGGTCACGCGCTGCGTGATGGTGTCGCGCATCGGGCAGCCGGAGACGGTCAGGTAGACCGTGACGGCGACCCTGCCGTCCGGTTCGATCTCCACCGACTTGACCATGCCGAGCTCAGTGATGGGCTTGTTGATCTCGGGGTCGTTCACCGTCGCCAGTGCTTCGCGCACCGCGTCTTCCATAGCCATACCGACGATGGTACGGCGCCGACCACCGGCTCATGAAAGGGCTGTCAACGGTCGGGTACGTCACTTCCGTGACCGTCGGCGGAAGGGAATAGATCCCGCCGCTCCTCCAGCTCCTTCATCAGGTCCTGGATCTCGGAGCGGATCCAGTCGCGCGTCGCGACTTCGCCCAGGCCCATGCGGAGCGCCGCGATCTCCCGGGTCAGGTATTCGGTGTCCGCGATCGACCGCTCGTTCTGCTTCCGGTCCTGCTCGAGGTTGACCCGGTCCCGGTCGTCCTGGCGGTTCTGCGCGAGCAGGATCAGCGGGGCCGCGTACGAGGCCTGCAGGGACAGGGCGAGCGTCAGGAAGATGAACGGGTACTCGTCGAACTTCAGCGACGCCGGGGCGAAGATGTTCCACATGACCCAGACGATGATCGTCAGGGTCATCCAGACGAGGAAGCGCCCCGTCCCCAGGAACCGCGCGATCCGCTCCGACATCCGTCCGAACGCCTCGGGGTCGTACTCCGGCAGCAGCCTGGCCCGGCGCTCGCGCGGCAGGTCGAGCCGGATGCGGGCCATCGGCCGGTCCCGGTCGCGATCCCTGTCCCGTTCCCGCTCCTGCGTCCGCTCAGCGGCCATGCGGGGTCCCCTCCTCGTCGTGGAACTCGGTCTCCCGCCAGTCCTCCGGCAGCAGGTGGTCGAGCACGTCGTCGACGGTGACCGCGCCGAGCAGCGAACCCCCCTCGTCGACGACGGGCGCGGCGACCATGTTGTACGCGGCGAGATAGCTGGTGACGGCGGGCAGCGGGGTGTCCGGGCCGAGCGGCGGCAGGTCGCTGTCGACGAGCGAGCTGACCAGCGTGAACGGCGGGTCCCGCAGCAGCCGCTGGAAGTGGACCGTGCCCAGGTACTTCCCGGTCGGCGTCTCGTCCGGCGGCCGGCACACGTACACCTGCGCGGCGAGCGCCGGCGACAGGTCCTGCTGGCGCACCCGGGCCAGTGCGTCCGCGACGGTGGCGTCCGGCCGCAGCACGATCGGCTCGGTCGTCATCAGACCGCCCGCCGTGCGCTCCTCGTACGCCAGCAGCCGGCGTACGTCGGCGGCGTCGTCCGGCCGCATCAGCGTCAGCAGCCGCTCCTGGTCCTCCTCCGGCAGCTCGGACAGCAGGTCGGCCGCGTCGTCCGGGTCCATCGCCTCCAGGACGTCGGCGGCGCGCTCCTCCTTCAGCTTGCCGAGGATCTCGACCTGGTCGTCCTCCGGCAGCTCTTCGAGGACGTCGGCGAGCCGGTCGTCGTCGAGGGCCGCGGCGACCTCGGCGCGCCGCTTGGGGGAGAGGTGGTGCAGGACGTTGGCGAGGTCGGCGGGGCGCAGCTTCTCGAAGGTGGCGACCAGGCTCTCCGCGCCCTGCCCCTCCTCCTCCAGGGAGAAGCCGGTGACGGCAGACCACTCGACGGTCAGCGTCTCGCCCTTGCGGCTCAGCACCCCGCCCTTCCCCTTGCGGACGAAGACCTTGTCGATCTCCCAGTCGCGGCGGGCGGGCAGCTGCTGGATGGCGATGTCGAGGACGGTGACCTCCTCGCCCTCCCGCCCGTCGCTCTCCACGAGCCGGACGCGCCGGTCGAGGAGCTCGCCGAGCACGAGCCGCTCGGTGGGGCGCTGTTCGAAGCGGCGCATGTTGACCACGCCCGTGGTGATGACCTGGCCGGACTCGACGCCCGTGATGCGGGTCATGGGGACGAAGACCCGGCGGCGGCTCAGCACCTCCACGACCATGCCGAGGAGCCGGGGCGGCCTGCGGCCCACCCGGAGCATGGCCACGAGGTCGCTGACCCGGCCGACCTGGTCGCCGACGGGGTCGAAGACGGGGACTCCCGCCAGGTGGGAGACGAAGATCCGGGGGGCGCCTGCCGCCATGCCACGCGCCTCCTCGGTGCCGCACGATTCGAGTCGTCGGCAGAGCTTTGCCGGGGATTGCAGAGCTTTGCCGGGTTCAGGCTAGCCCGTGCTGATCCGCCCCGCTCCGGCAGCGCCGCCGTACGGCTGCCTGCGGAGCCCGTCATCCGGCCCGGGTACGCTGCGGTCTGCCGTCCCCCCACTCGGCCCCGACACCGGACCCGGCCCTTCCGCCCGTCCCGGCCGGCGGTCGTCCCACGGCACCCGGTACGGGCCGCGGCCCGTCGTCCCCCCCCACGACACGAGAGGCAGCGCAGATGGCCGTTCGTCCCCCGTCATCGCGTATCCGCAGGGCCGTCGCGCCCCTGGCACTCTGCGCCGGGCTGACGGTCGGACTCACCGCCTGCGCGGCCGACCCGGACGAGGGAACCAACGGGGTGGGGAAGCTCTCCGCGCCCGAGATCGAGCAGAAGGCGCAGGCCGCGGCGGACACGGCGAAGGCCGTACGGCTCTCCGGCACGCTCGTCAGCAAGGGCGGCACGTTCAAGCTCAACATGCGCCTCAAACAGGACGGCGCGACCGGCTCGGTGACGACGAAGAACAGCACCTTCGAGCTGCTGCGGGTCGGCGACGCGCTCTACCTGAAGGCGGACGCGGACTTCTGGGCCCACGAGGACACGTCGACCGACGAGCCCACCGAGGCGGACACCGAGGCCGCCGACACGCTCGACGACATGTACGTGAAGGTGCCGCAGGGCGACCCCTCGTACAAGCAGTTCCGCGGCTTCACCGACATGGACGTGCTCCTCGCCGGACTGATCGGCCTGCACGGGGAGCGGGCCAAGGGCGACCGCGACCGGATCGGCGGGATCCGTACGGTCAAGGTCAAGGGCGGCCCGGAGGGTGAGGGCGGCACGCTCGACGTGGCCCTGGAGGGCTCCCCGTACCCGCTGCAGTTCGCGCGGGGCGGGGGAGCGGGGGTCGTGGTGCTCTCCGAGTGGAACAAGGACTTCCCGCTCGAGGCGCCGTCGAAGGAGGAGACCCTCGACTACGGCAAGCAGCTGCCCCGTACGTAGAGGACGGGGGGCTACTTCCGGCGGCGCTTGAAGAGCAGCTTCGGGAGCGCGGCCGGCACGGGCCGGCGGGTCGTGGCCTCCGAGGGCAGCGGTACGGCGGCCAGGGAGCCGTCCGGCAGCTCCGTCGTCGAGGTGAGCGGTTCGAGCCGCAGCACCCGGCACTCGCGCGCCCAGCGCCCGGGCATCGCCTCGCCGTCGGAGGCGTTCAGCCGCTTGCCCTTCAACTCGGCGACGGCCGCGTCCCACTCCTCCGAACCGGGGGAGAGCTCGCGTACGGCGGCGGTCCAGGCGACGAGCCGGCCGCCCTTGTCCTTGCTGCGGACCGTGACCTCGGCCGTCGCGCCGTCCGCGAGGCCGGGCAGCGGCTGCTCGCCGGGGCCGTCGCCGACGACGTGCGCGGCGCCGTCGTGCCAGACGTGCCAGAGCGCGCGGGCGGGGCCGGTGCCCCGCACCCAGACGAGGCCGGACTTCTTGGTGGCCTCCTCGACGAGGGCGGACCCGAGCAGCTCTTCAGTCATGGCCCGAAGCCTAGCGGGAGCCCCGCCGGGGCCCCGCTACAGCCAGCCGTTGCGCTTGAGCGTGCGGTGGATGGTGAAGCAGACCGCGATGATGCCGGTGAGCACCATCGGGTAGCCGTACTTCCAGTGCAGCTCGGGCATGTGGTCGAAGTTCATGCCGTACACGCCGCAGACCGCCGTGGGGACGGCGACGATCGCCGCCCACGAGGTGATCTTGCGCATGTCCTCGTTCTGCGCGACGGTCGCCTGCGCCAGGTTGGCCTGGAGGATCGAGTTGAGGAGTTCGTCGAAGCCGACGACCTGCTCCTGGACGCGGGCGAGGTGGTCGGCGACGTCCCGGAAGTACTTCTGGATGTCGGGGTCGACGAGCCGCATCGGGCGCTCGCTCAGCAGGGCCAGCGGGCGCAGGAGCGGGGTGACGGCCCGCTTGAACTCCAGTACCTCACGCTTGAGCTGGTAGATCCGGCCCGTGTCCGTACCGCGCGTGGAGCCTTTCGCGGCGGGCGAGAAGACGTCGATCTCCAGCTGGTCGATGTCCAGCTCGACGGCGTCGGCGACCGCGATGTAGCCGTCGACGACGTGGTCGGCGATGGCGTGGAGGACGGCCGAGGGGCCCTTGGCGAGGAGTTCCGGCTCGCCCTGGAGGCGGTGGCGGAGGTTGCGCAGGGAGCCCTGGCCGCCGTGCCGGACGGTGATGACGAAGTCGGGGCCGGTGAAGCACATGACCTCGCCGGTCTCGACGACCTCGCTGGTCGCGGTGAGCGCGGCGTGCTCGACGTAGTGGATCGTCTTGAAGACGGTGAAGAGGGTGTCGTCGTACCGCTCCAGCTTGGGTCGCTGGTGGGCGTGGACGGCGTCCTCGACGGCGAGCGGGTGGAGCCCGAACTCGGCGGCGATACCGGCGAATTCGGCTTCGGTCGGCTCGTGGAGCCCGATCCAGGCGAAGCCGCCGCTCTCCCGCACCTGACTCATCGCCCCGCGGGGCGTGAGGCAGTCGCGGTCGTCGACCCGGCGCCCGTCGCGGTAGACGGCGCAGTCGACGACGGCGCTGGAGGCCGAGTGGTCGCGGGTGGGGTCGTACGAGGTGTACGTGGTCGGGGTCTTGCGCAGGCTGGGCCGCAGGCTCGGACGGACGGCGGCGCGCAGGTCACGGATCATCGACATGGGCATGCTCCTTCACGGAGAGGCCGTCGGGGCGATGCGTGGCACAGCCCGGAATGGGGACGTGGAGCTACGTCGTCCACAAAGCGGGCGGCACCGGGGGATCGCGGTGACGGCGTTCGCTACAGACAGGCAAAGGCGAGATGCTCTTCCGTCGTGCGAGATGCCGGAGAAGGCAGGTCCGAACGGGACCCTGGGATCACCGGAGGGAGAAGCGCACCGGGCTCGGGTGCGGGGCGGAAGAGCGGCTGGTACTGCCCGACCGACTTCGGTCCATCGCAGCCCCACCTCCTCCGGCCGGTCCCTCGTGAGGGATGACGTGTGACGAGTAATCAGGAGTTCGGGACTCCCGACCAGCGGCCAAGACTATCAGCCGACAGAGGGTCAATCCTTGACTTTGCCCGTTCCATACGCGCTTTATGCTCAACCCATGGGAGAAGTTCTTGCTCTGGTCGAGGCCCGGCTGCGGACGGCGCTCGGTGAACCGGACGCGCGGGCCGCGGTGACGTTTCTCGGTACCGAGCGGATCGAGGTGCTCCGCTTCGTCGACGGCGACGTCGTGCGGTACGCGACCCTCGGCATGTCCGCCTCGCCGATGGCCGACCCGACCGCCGCCCTCGCGGACCCCGTGAAGGGCCCGCGCGCGGAGCTCGTCCTCACCGTACGGGCCGGCCTCGCCGACACCGACAAGGTGCTGCGCCCGCTCGCCGTGCTCGCCTCCACCCCTCAGGTCGAGGGTGTGATCGTCGCCCCCGGCGCCTCGCTCGACGTGGGCGAGCCCCTCTGGACCGGCGCCCCCTTCAGCTCGGTCCTCGTCGCCGAGTCCGGCGGCCTGGTGGAGGACCTGGAGCTCGACGAGCCGATGGACCCGGTCCGCTTCCTGCCGCTGCTCCCCATGACCTCGAACGAGGCCGCGTGGAAGCGGGTGCACGGGGCGCAGGCCCTGGAGGAGCGCTGGCTGGCGCGGGGGACGGATCTGCGCGATCCGCTGCGCAGGTCCGTGAACCTGGACTGACGCCCGGCATCGTGGCTGACCACCCCGGGTGAACGCCTCGGGCCGGACGGGTGATCGTCCGCCGCCGTCCTTGACGCGGGGCGCGAGGGGTAGGACCGTTGAGCCCTATGAGGGGCGAACCCAGTTGTCCGAAGTGTGGTGGCAGGGTCAGAGCGCCCGGTCTCTTCGCCGACTCCTGGCAGTGTGACGCGCACGGCCCGGTGCATCCGCTCCAGCCCGTGATCCCACCCAGCGTCGAGGCTCTCGGTGTCGTGGTGCACCGGTCCCAGGTACCGGTGTGGATGCCGTGGCCCCTGCCCGTCGGCTGGCTCTTCACCGGTGTCGCGTACGCCGGGGACGATCGCAGCGGCGGTCGCGCGACGGCCGTCGCGTGCTCGGGGCCCGGCCCGCTCGGCGGGATCGGCGAGCTGCTCCTGATCGCCGAGGAGCTCGGCGTCGGCCTCGGTGCGCGGTACGCCGGCATCGACGGCCCCGATCCCGGCTCCGGCATGGCCATCGACAAACCACCCCAGGCGAAGGTGCTCGCCGCCGGGCGTCCCACCCCGCTGTGGCACGTCACCGGCACCCCGCAGGACCGCGCGGTCTTCGCGGGCGAGGCACGCGGCCTCTGGCTGTGGGCGATCGTCTGGCCCGAGCAGTCGGGCCTGCTGATGTACGACGAGCTGGTCCTCACGGACCTGCGGGACGCGGGCGCCGAGGTCGAGCTCCTGCCGTGCGGCGCGCTCACCCCGAGGCTCCTGAGCTAGGGGTGTCTTGGGTGCGCCGCGGCCGCGGGACTTCGACGACAGGTCCCCGGGGCCTGTCCGGTAGGCGATGCGCGTGGTGACGTTCCGTGCGGACGTGTTCGATTCGCCCGTTATGCTGGAGCGTCCCTCGTCCGTGCCGAGCCCCCGGAGTACCGCGTCGTGCGCATCGACCTGCACACCCACTCCACGGCCTCCGACGGTACGGACTCGCCGGCCGAACTCGTCAGGAACGCGGCCGCGGCCGGGCTCGACGTCGTCGCGCTGACGGACCACGACACCACCCGCGGCCACGCCGAGGCGATCGCCGCGCTGCCCGAGGGGCTGACCCTCGTCACCGGGGCCGAGCTGTCCTGTCGGCTCGACGGCGTCGGTCTGCACATGCTCGCGTACCTCTTCGACCCGGAGGAGCCGGCGCTCCTCGCCGAGCGCGAGCTCGTCCGGGACGACCGCGTGCCGCGCGCCCGGGCCATGGTCGGCAAGCTCCAGGAGCTCGGCGTCCCCGTCACCTGGGAGCAGGTCGCCCGGATCGCCGGCGACGGTTCCGTCGGCCGCCCGCACGTCGCCGAGGCGCTCGTCGAGCTCGGAGTCGTCGCGGACGTGTCCGGGGCGTTCACGCCCGAGTGGCTCGCCGACGGCGGCCGGGCGTACGTCGGGAAGCACGAGCTGGATCCCTTCGAGGCGATCCGTCTGGTCAAGGCCGCCGGCGGCGTCACCGTCTTCGCGCACCCGCTCGCCGTCAAGCGCGGCGAGGTCGTGCCGGAGGCCGCGATAGCCCGGCTTGCCGACGCCGGACTCGACGGCATCGAGGTCGACCACATGGACCACGACGAGGCGACGCGCGCACGGCTGCGCGGACTCGCGAAGGAGCTCGGGCTGCTGGCCACGGGCTCCAGCGACTACCACGGCAGCCGCAAGACCTGTCGCCTCGGCGAGTACACGACCGATCCCGAGATCTACGGCGAGATCACCCGCCGTGCCGCAGGGGCCTTCCCGGTCCCCGGCGCCGGGGGAGCCTTCTAGGCCCTGTCCGGCGGATCACGTCGGGGGCCGCGGCCGTCCGCACGGCACCTCGCCGCATTGCCGTAACGCCCCATGGCTCCGCTGTGAGGGCGCTCCGGCGCCTTGCGACGCGCCACACCGGACGCCGGGGCGACCTGTCCGACCCCGATCCGACGGCCAGGCCCTGGCCAGGGGTGCGCGCCCGCAGGCCTGTGGCGGTCGTCCGGCGGTTCGGTGGTTCGCGGCCTGTCGGTCGAGGCCGGTCTCCGTACGAAGGACCTCGCGTCCGTCGTACGGGCCGGTGGTCCGAGGACGCCCGCACGCGAGGCCCGTCGGCCGCCGCCGCTACCGGCTTCCCGCGCCCGTACGCCCGCCCCACCCGTACACGTCCACGTCACCCCGCGCGGCCCCGCGCCCCGCGGAGACGTACTCACGCCGTCCTGCTGCCGGAATCTCGTATTCCGGCGGTGGGCGGCGACACCCCACTGTTCGACCTCTCCCGCAAGGCACCCCACCGTGTTCGACGTCGCCGTCTTCGGCTCGCTGTTCCTGACCCTCTTCGTGATCATGGATCCCCCCGGGATCACACCGATCTTCCTCGCCCTCACCTCCGGCCGACCGGCCAAGGTCCAGCGCCGGATGGCCTGGCAGGCCGTCACGGTGGCCTTCGGCGTCATCACCGTCTTCGGCATCCTGGGGCAGCAGATCCTCGCGTATCTGCACGTCTCCGTCCCCGCGCTGATGATCGCGGGCGGTCTGCTCCTGCTGCTCATCGCGCTCGACCTGCTCACGGGTAAGACCGACGAGCCCAAGCAGACCAAGGACGTGAACGTCGCCCTGGTCCCGCTCGGCATGCCGCTGCTCGCCGGGCCGGGTGCGATCGTCTCGGTGATCCTCGCCGTGCAGCACGCCGACAGCGTCGCCTCGCAGGTCTCCGTCTGGACCGCCATCGTCGCCATGCACGTCGTGCTCTGGCTGACCATGCGCTACTCGCTGCTGATCATCCGCGTCATCAAGGACGGCGGCGTCGTCCTCGTGACCCGCCTCGCCGGCATGATGCTCTCCGCCATCGCCGTCCAGCAGATCATCAACGGCGTCACCCAGGTGATCCAGAGCTCCTGACCCCCCAGGTCCCGCCCCGGGAGCTCCCGGCTCCGGACACCACTGCGCCCCCGTACGGATTCCGCTCTGCGAAGTCCATGCGGGGGCGCGGTGCGTGGTGTGGACCCCTGGCCTGTTACGAGGCCGAGGTCTCGGCGGGGCGGATCCAGATGCGCTGGCCGATCGCGGCGGCCTGCTGCACGATCCGATTGACGGAGGCGGCGTCCACGACCGTGCGGTCGACGGGCGTTCCGTCGATGTCGTCGAGGCGCAGGATTTCGAAGCGCATGGGCTTCTCCCTTCGTCTGAGTTGATCCTCCTGAAGGAGAACTGGGTTACACAGCGGTTCAACGGATTGCATCCTGCAAACATTCCTTACGCTAAGGAAAATTTTCGGATGTCTAACTACTAGCGGGTAGGGGGTGTGGCGGCCGGGCCGTCAGCGGCGGAGAATGAGCCCCGTATGAACGACGCAGAGACCACCGAAGCCCCCACTGCCGCACCCGCCGAAGCGCCGCAGCTGATCGACGCCCGCCTGAGCGCGCTCGACGCCCGCGTGGAGCGCACCAACGAGCTCCTCCAGCGGATGCTGGCCGAGGTAGCCAAAACCCCTTCCACCCACGCCATCTTCGTCGACGCAGGTTACGTCCATGCTGCGGCCGGGTTGCTGGTTGCGGGAACCGAGGACCGGCGCTCCTTCGACCTCGACGCCGAGGGCCTGATCGAGGCCTTCATCGACAAGGCCCGCACGATCTTCGCGGACAGCAGACTGCTCCGGGTCTACTGGTACGACGGCGCCAGGCGCCGGATCCACACCCCCGAGCAGCAGGCCATCGCCGAGCTTCCCGACGTCAAGGTGCGCCTCGGCAACCTCAACGCCAACAACCAGCAGAAGGGCGTCGACTCCCTGATCCGCACCGATCTGGAGTCCCTCGCCCGCCACCGCGCCATCAGCGACGCCGCCCTCGTCGGCGGCGACGAGGACCTCGTCTCGGCCGTCGAGGCCGCCCAGGGGTACGGGGCCCGCGTCCACCTCTGGGGCATCGAGGCCGCCGAGGGCCGCAACCAGGCCGAGGCGCTCCTCTGGGAGGTCGACAGCCAGCGCACCTTCGAGCTCGACTTCTGCAGCCCCTATGTCACGCGCCGCCCCGTCACCACGTACGAGAACGAGGGCGAGCCGCCGCCCTCCCGCGAGGAGGTCCGCTTCGTCGGCGCCCAGATCGCCGCGACCTGGCTCGGCGAGCGCGGCCGGGACCGGCTCGCCGAGCTCCTGCCCGGCGCCCCCTACCTCCCGGGGCCGGTCGACCAGGACCTGCTCGTCGAGGCGGAGCGCCTGCTCAGCCGCTCCCTGCGCGGGCACGCCTCGCTGCGGCGGGCGCTGCGGGACGGCTTCTGGCAGCACCTGAAGACGCAGTTCCAGCTCTGAGCGCCTGAGGGAAGGGGAGGGGGCGGGTCAGCGGGCCGCGGTACGGACTTCCGCCCGGGCCGCGGTCCTCTCCCAGAAGCCGGTCAGCCGGTCGGCGAGCTCGCGCGGGTGCGAGACGTTGGGGGAGTGGCCCGCGCCCTCGACCACCGTGTGGTGCGCGCCGGTGCGGGCCGCCGCCGCGGCCAGCTCCGCCGGCGGCCAGATCATCTCCTCGGCCCCGTACGCGATGTGCAGCGGCATCCGCAGGTCCAGCAGCTCCGCCGTACCGTCCGGATCGCTCAGCAGCAGCCGTCCGGCGCCCGCGAGTTGCGCGATCCGGGTCCGCATCCAGCGCCGTCGCAGGAAGCCCGCGATCTCCGGGGCGTCGACCGCGCCCGGCTGCTCGCCGCGGCTGTCCAGCCAGCACATCGCCTGCCAGACCCGCTCCTTCGGCAGCAGCGCCAGCGCGCTCCGCAGCGCCCGGACCCGGATCCGCTGCGGCCTCGCGACCCGGCCGGGGCCCGAGGAGAGCAGGGTGAGGGAGCGGAAGGCGTCCGGCGCGCGGGTCGCCGCCGCGCGGGCCACCAGGCCGCCGAAGGAATGGCCGAGCAGATGGACGGGCCCGTCGCCGAGGGCGGCGGCCTGCGCGACCGCGTCGAGGGCGAGGGCCTTGCGGCGGTAGGCGGCCCGGCCCCGGGGGCCCGGGGTCTCGTGCTGGCCGCGCCCGTCCACCGCCACCGCGCGGTACCCGGCCTCGCTCAGCGGCCCGAGCAGCGCCAGGAAGTCCTCCTTGCTGCCGGTGTACCCCGGCAGCAGCAGCACCGTCCCGCGCGACTCGCCGTCGGGCGCCGCGTCGAGGACGGCGAAGTCGCCGCGCGCGGTCACGAGACGACGGGCACGGGTCCGGGGCGGCAACGCGAGGGAACGGGGCTTGCTCATGTCTGGACTGTAACCGCGCGGCGAGGCCGGGGCTTGTCGGCCCCTGGCCTGGCCGGACGGTGGAGACGGCCGTGCGGCCCGTCCCCTGGAGAGGGACGCTGTTGGTTAATTCGGGCCCGTGCGTGACGTCGGCCTTCCAGACCTGGTTGTGGTCTGGAAGGCCGACGTTGTCGTATGGGGTGGGTTCGGGTGTCGTTGCAGTCGAAGGGGTCGGGGGAGATCCCGGCGGAGACGGTGCGGGTGGCGCGGGCCGCGTTCCCGAAGGGCAGTCTTGCGATCCGGGTGAGGGACGAGCTGGGGCCGCTGTTCACGGACGAGGAGTTCGCGGACCTGTTCCCGGCACGGGGCAGGCCTGCGTGGTCACCGGGCCGGCTCGCGCTGGTGCTGGTGTTGCAGTTCGTCGAGGGCCTGACCGACCGGCAGGCCGCGGAAGCCGTGCGGGCCAGGATCGACTACAAGTACGCCCTCGGTCTGGACCTGGGTGATCCGGGTTTCGATTTCTCGGTGCTCTCGGAGTTCAGGGACCGTCTGACCGGTGCGGATGCCGGGCGCCGGGTGCTGGACGGCATCCTCGCCGGATGCCGTGAGAAGGGACTGCTGAAGAGTTCCGGCCGCGCTCGCACCGACTCCACCCACGTGGAATCCTCAGCCCGGGCCCTGAACTGGCTGGAGCTGGTCACCGAGACACTGAGGTCGGCGCTGAACGCCATGGCCGAGGCCGCTCCCGACTGGCTGACCGGGGTCAGTGATCCGGAGTGGTTCAAGCACTACGCCACCCGGGCGGAGGATTCCCGCTTCCCCAAGGCCCGGGCGGCGAGAGATGCCGTGGGCCGTCGCGTCGGCATCGACGGGACGCGTCTGCTGGAAGCAGTCCTCTCCGCCGACACTCCTCCTGGGCTGGTGGTTCTGCCGGAGGTCGAGATCCTGCGCCAGGTCTGGGTCCAGCACTTCCACCTGGTCGAAGGCGAGGTGCAGCGGCGTGCCCCAAAAGACCGCCCGCCAGGCGCGTTACGCCTGGTCACCCCCTATGACATCGAAGCCAGGGCCAGCGGGAAACGCGACATCCTCTGGGACGGCTACAAGGTCCACCTGACGGAAACCTGCGAGCCCGACAGCCCGAACCTGATCACGAACGTCACCACCACCATGGCCACCGTTCCCGACAACGCGATAGCCGGCGCCATCCACGCCGACCTCTCCCGCCGGGACTGCCTTCCGGCCGAGCACTGGGTCGATGCCGGATATCCCACGGCGTCACAGATCGTCGCCGCCCAGCAGGACCACGGTGTCGCGCTGCACGGCCCGGTCCAGGCCAACACCAGTGCCCAGACCAGCGCCAAGGGCGGCTACGACCAGGAGGCATTCACCATCGACTGGGACGCCAAGCAGGTCACCTGCCCCAGTGGACAGACCAGCCGAACCTGGAGCAACCGGCTCTCCCAGCAAGGGCTCCCCGTCATCAGAGTGATGTTCTCGGCGAAGGACTGCCGCCCCTGCCCCGAGCGGACCCAGTGCATCAGCTCACCCACTCGCGAACGGCGCGAACTACGCCTGCGCCACCACGACGAACACCACGTCCTGCGAGCCGCCAGAACCGAGCAGCAGACCGACCAGTGGAAGAACCGCTACCAGATCCGTGCCGGCGTCGAGGGCACCATCTCCCAAGGCATCCTGCGCTGCGGCCTGCGCAGATCCCGCTACCGAGGTCTGACCAAGACCAGTCTCCAGCACCAGCTCACCGGTGCCGCCATTAACCTCGCCCGCATCGACGCCCACCTCACCGGCCAACGCAGAGCCCCCACCCGGATCAGCCCCTTCGCAGCACTCCGCCCCGCTGGATGACATCCAGCGGGGCGGAATTGACCAACAGCGTCCCTGGAGAGGGAACGGGCCGCACGGTGGTGACGCGGTGAGGCTCAGGCCTCGGTCGTGGCCGCCGCCTTCTTGGTGGTGCGGCGACGCGGGGCCTTCGGGGCCTCCTCGACGGCCGGGGCCTCGACGGCCTCGGCGGCCGCGGCCTTCTTCGTCGTACGGCGACGCGTCGGCGTCTTCGGCTCCGAAGCGTCCGGCGCCTCGGCGGCGACGGCCTTCTTCGTGGCGCGACGACGGGGAGCCTTGGGGGCCTCCTCGACAGCGGCCTCGACGACGACCTCGGCGGCCGCGGCCTTCTTGGTCGTACGGCGACGCGGGGCGGCCTTGGGGGCCTCCTCGGCGACGGGCTCGGCGGGGGCTTCGGCCACGGGGGCTTCGGCCGGGGCTTCGGCGGTCACCGGGGAGCCTGCGGGCCTGCGGGCCGTGCGGCGGGCGCGAGGGGCCTTGGGGGCTTCCTCGGCGATCGGCTCGGCGGGGGCTTCGGCCACGGGGGCTTCGGCCGGGGCTTCGGCGGTCACCGGGGAGCCTGCGGGCCTGCGGGCCGTGCGGCGGGCGCGAGGGGCCTTGGGGGCTTCCTCGGCGACCGGCTCGGCGGGGGCCTCGGCCACCGGGGCCTCGACAGCAGCTTCGGCGGTCACCGGGGAGCCTGCGGGCCTGCGGGCCGTGCGGCGGGCGCGAGGAGCCTTGGGAGCCTCCTCGGCGACCGGCTCGGCGGGGGCCTCGGCCACCGGGGCCTCGACCGCAGCCTCGGCGGTCACCGGGGAACCGGCAGCCTTGCGGACCGTGCGGCGACGGCGCGGGGCGGGAACCTCGGCCGTGACCTCGGCGGTGGCGGCGACGGCCTCGACGACCGGGGCGGCGACGGCCTCGACGACCGGCTCCGCCACGGCCTTCTTGGCCGTACGGCGACGGGGGGCCTTCTTCGGCTCCGCCGGGGCCTCCGCGGGGGCCTCGACGACCGGGGCGGCAGGCGCCTCGGCGACCGGAGCGTTCCGCAGGGCGGCCGCGGCGGTCTCGACCGTCTGGAAGGAACCGGTGTCCTCGACCGGACGCAGCACACGGGGACGACGACGGCGCGGGGCCGGGGCGGTCTCCTGGGCGACGGGGGCCGGAGCGACGGGCGCGGCCGTCACGGCCTCCGGGCGGGCGACGCGGGCACGGCGACGGGGAGCCTTCGGCTCCGCCACCGGCACCTCGGCGACGACGGCCGGAGCGGTTGCGACAGCCGGAGCCGCCGGAGCGGCCTTGGCCACCGGCGCGGCCTGAGCGACCGGCGCGGTCTGGACCGGCTGGGCGGCGACCGGAGCGGTGCCCGGGCCACCGGGACGGGTGCGGCGACGGCGACGCGGGGTGCGCGGGCCGGACTCGGCCGCCGCGTCCTCGGTCACCGAGGCGACGGAAGCGGCCGGAGCGGCCGACACGGTGACCGGAGCCGTCGACGCCGGGGCGTCGCCGGAGTCGCCGCCACCACGGGTGCGCCGACGCTGACGCGGGGTCCGCGTCCGGGCCGGGAGCTCTTCGACCTTCTCGACCTTGTCGGTCTTCGGGCCGCGCCCACGGCGTCCGCCGGGCTCGCCCAGGTCCTCCAGCTCCTCCGCGCCCAGACCCGCACGGGTCCGCTCGGTGCGGGGCAGGATGCCCTTGGTGCCCGCCGGGATGTCCAGCTCCTCGTAGAGGTGCGGGGACGAGGAGTACGTCTCGACCGGGTCGTGGAAGTCCAGCTCCAGCGCCTTGTTGATGAGCTGCCAGCGCGGGATATCGTCCCAGTCGACCAGCGTCACCGCCGTGCCCTTGTTGCCCGCGCGGCCGGTGCGGCCCACGCGGTGGAGGAAGGTCTTCTCGTCCTCGGGGGACTGGTAGTTGATGACGTGGGTGACACCCTCGACGTCGATGCCGCGCGCGGCGACGTCGGTGCAGACGAGGACGTCGACCTTGCCGTTGCGGAAGGCGCGCAGCGCCTGCTCGCGGGCGCCCTGGCCGAGGTCGCCGTGGACCGCGCCGGACGCGAAGCCGCGACGCTCCAGCTGCTCGGCGATGTCGGCCGCCGTGCGCTTGGTGCGGCAGAAGATCATCGCGAGCCCGCGGCCGTTGGCCTGCAGGATGCGGGAGACCATCTCCGGCTTGTCCATGTTGTGCGCGCGGTAGACGTGCTGCTTGATGTTGGCGACGGTCACGCCCTCGCCGTCGGGCGAGGTGGCCCGGATGTGCGTGGGCTGCGACATGTAGCGGCGGGCCAGGCCGATGACCGCGCCCGGCATGGTCGCCGAGAACAGCATGGTCTGACGCTTCGGCGGCAGCATGTTCATGATCTTCTCGACGTCGGGCAGGAAGCCCAGGTCGAGCATCTCGTCGGCCTCGTCCAGGACGAGGACCTTGACGTGCGACAGGTCGAGCTTGCGCTGGCCGGCCAGGTCGAGCAGACGGCCGGGGGTGCCGACGATGACGTCGACGCCCTTCTTCAGTGCCTCGACCTGGGGCTCGTACGCGCGGCCGCCGTAGATGGCGAGCACGCGGACGTTGCGCACCTTGCCGGCGGTCAGGAGGTCGTTCGTGACCTGCTGGCACAGCTCGCGGGTGGGGACGACGACGAGCGCCTGCGGGGCGTCGGTCAGCTGCTCGGGCTTCGCCCGGCCGGCCTCGACGTCCGCGGGAACGGTCACGCGCTCCAGGATCGGAAGGCCGAAACCGAGGGTCTTGCCCGTACCGGTCTTGGCCTGGCCGATGACATCGGTGCCGGTGAGGGCGACCGGGAGGGTCATCTCCTGGATGGGGAAGGGGGTGACGATGCCGACGGCCTCAAGCGCCTCGGCCGTCTCGGGAAGGATTCCGAGCTCTCGGAAAGTCGTAGTCAGGGTGCTGCCTCTTCTGTGGACGCGGTGCGAGGCGAACGAAGGGGGTCGTACCGTGCCGGGATACTTCCGGCCGGATCGTGAAGATCACAGCCAGGTGGCACGGGACCACTGCCGTCGCTCGAGCGTCGAACCGCTGAGGTGACCCTTCCGCGGGTCCGCCGGAAGGGCTGTCGGGCCGGAGCCGATCGGGCCACCGACCGGGCATCCTCATTCATGAGTCGGCCCACCGGATACGTCCGAACGTGCGAAAGCATGTCCGCATACTCAGCAGGCGCTTTATCACTGTACCCCGGAATCGCGCATGTGTGTTGGGAGAAAACGTGATGAGGGCACGGTCACACTGACTGACCAGGCCCTTCCCGGTGCCGCGAGCGGGCTATTGTGCGCTCCATGGAGACGCCTGACAACGCCACACCGACCGGGATCGCCGCCGAGGACTGGGCCACCGCATCCGCCGACCCCCAGTACCGCGCCGCCGTGATCGACCTCCTCGGCGCGCTCGCCTACGGAGAGCTGGCGGCCTTCGAGCGGCTCGCCGAGGACGCCAAGCTGGCGCCGACCCTCGCGGACAAGGCGGAGCTGGCGAAGATGGCCTCGGCCGAGTTCCACCACTTCGAGCAGCTGCGGAACCGGCTCGCGGCCGTCGACGCCGAGCCGACCGCCGCGATGGAGCCCTTCGCCAAGGCGCTCGACGACTTCCACCGCCAGACCGCGCCGTCGGACTGGCTGGAGGGCCTGGTCAAGGCGTACGTCGGCGACTCGATCGCCAGCGACTTCTACCGGGAGGTCGCGGCCCGGCTCGACTCGGACACGCGCGGGCTCGTCCTGTCGGTCCTCGACGACACCGGCCACGGCAACTTCGCCGTGGAGAAGGTCCGTGCGGCCATCGACGCCGACCCCCGCGTCGGCGGCCGGCTCGCGCTCTGGGCGCGCCGCCTGATGGGCGAGGCGCTCTCGCAGGCCCAGCGCGTGGTCGCCGAGCGCGACGCGCTGTCGACGATGCTGGTCGGCGGTGTCGCGGACGGCTTCGACCTCGCCGAGGTCGGCCGCATGTTCTCCCGGATCACCGAGGCCCACACCAAGCGCATGGCAGCGCTCGGCCTGGCCGCGTAACACCTGCCGTCACGCCTGTCGTCACACCTGTCGTCACACCTGTCGTACGTCGTCGGGCGGCGCTGTTCACGCCGCCGCTGATCGTCGCAGCCGGCGCGCCGCCGGGCGGATCAGCAGCGAGAGCAGCACCGCCGCGACCGCCACCGCACCGATCAGTGTGGCGAGGAAGTGGCCGGGGCCCAGGGCCCCGTGGGTGACGAGCGCGCCGAACACTCCGCCCAGCGCGCCCGAGGCGAGGACGGTCCCCCGAGAGGGGAGGCGGTCGGCCAGCCGGTGCACGGCTGCCCATGCCAGGGCGAAACCGAGCAGTGCGGAACCGAGGGCTTCCAGGAACACGGCGGATCACCTCGCGGGTGCTGCGGGGCGGGTGGTGCGGTCGTAGCCCTCCTACCCCCGGCCTCCGGAACGCAATCCTTCCGTACCGCCTGACGTGGCCGTTCGGGCACGTCAGGCGGTACGGAAGGACAGACGAGAGGCCCGGCGGACCGAAACGGTCCGCCGGGCCTCTCTCATGGATCCGGGACTCAGAGGGCGCCGAAGCCCACCCGACGCACGGCGGGCTCGCCGAGCTCCACGTACGCGATCTTCTCGGCCGGAATGAGGATCTTGCGACCCTTCTCGTCCGAGAGGCTGAGCAGCTGCGCCTTGCCGGCGAGTGCGTCGGCCACCGCGCGCTCCACCTCCTCGGCGGACTGCCCGCTCTCCAGAACGATCTCCCGGGGTGCGTGCTGCACGCCGATCTTGACCTCCACGGCTATGTCCCTCCGAACGGTCAGCGTTGCGCGAATTACCCGCGCCGTACGCTGCACACATTAGCCCGGTGAGGGGACGCGCACGGCTCAGCCGGAGCACGCCAGGAGCGAACAGCCCACGGGAATGCCCCGGGACGGGCCTCAGTGACCCTCGGCGCTCAGCTGACCGTCGACCGCGTGCAGCGGGAAGCCGGCGATACCGCGCCATGCGAGCGAGGTCAGCAGCCCGACCGCCTTCTCGCGGGGGATCTTGGACTCGCTGGACAGCCAGTAGCGGGCCACGACCTGGGAGACGCCGCCGAGACCCACGGCGAGCAGCATCGACTCGTCCTTGGAGAGACCGGTGTCCTCGGCGATCACATCGGAGATCGCCTCGGCGCACTGCAGGCTCACCCGGTCCACGCGCTCACGCACGGCGGGCTCGTTGGTGAGGTCGGACTCGAAGACCAGCCGGAAGGCGCCGCCCTCGTCCTCCACGTAGGCGAAGTACGCGTCCATCGTCGCCGCGACCCGGAGCTTGTTGTCCGTGGTCGAGGCCAGCGCGGTGCGCACCGCCAGGAGGAGGGACTCGCAGTGCTGGTCCAGCAGGGCGAGGTAGAGCTCCAGCTTCCCGGGGAAGTGCTGGTAGAGCACCGGCTTGCTGACGCCGGCCCGTTCGGCGATGTCGTCCATCGCGGCCGAGTGGTACCCCTGGGCGACGAAGACCTCCTGGGCCGCGCCGAGCAGCTGGTTCCGTCGGGCACGTCGCGGCAGGCGCGTGCCCCGAGGGCGTGCTGCCTCTGTCTGCTCGATGGCGCTCACGCGGCCTCCCAAGATTCGATCCATGCGCGCTGTCGCGCCGCGCCGCCATCGTACTTTTGGGTAACCCGGCTGTGCGCGGTGCGAACGCAGAATTTCACGGACCGGACGCCCTGGTCGACAGTCGATTCAAGATTAAACCGAACAAATCAACGGTAGTCGTCCTCGTCGAGGGCGACGACACGGGCCTGATCGGACGCGTCGGCCTCGTCAGCGGACTCGTGCTCGACGTGTGTGGGGTGCTCGTCCTCCCGTTGCTGCAGTTCCGTGTGCTGCTCAGCCGCGTCGGCCTCGGGGATTTCCTGGTCGAGCACGACGACCTCTTCCTCGGTGAATGTGTCCGGCTCGGTCGGATCGACAGTCATGAGGTTCCTTCCGGCGCGCGGGGTCCGCGGTCCTCTCCGATGGCCCTCCCTTCGAGCGTAGGAGCACACTCGGCCCGCCGCACACGGACCTGTGACCCCACCCACACGCGCCGCCGCGTGATCGTCTCGTAATATTGCGGCCATGTCCTCGACCGAGCTGCCGGAAACCCGGACCGCTGCCGCACCTCAGGCGTCGCGGATCCGCGACGTACGGGTCGCCGACGGCGAGGAGCTCCGCTCCGTCGCCCTCCCCGGACTCACCCTGACCGTCCGCGCCCGGCCCGGCACCCGGCCCGGCCTGCCGCCCGCGCTGTACGTCCACGGCCTCGGCGGTTCCTCGCAGAACTGGTCGGCGCTCATGCCGCTGCTCGCGGACCTCGTCGACGGCGAGGCCGTCGACCTGCCCGGCTTCGGCGACTCCCCGCCGCCCGACGACGGCAACTACTCGGTCACCGGGCACGCCCGGGCCGTCATCCGGCTCCTCGACGCCGGCGGACGCGGACCGGTCCACCTCTTCGGCAACTCGCTGGGCGGCGCCGTCGCCACCCGTGTCGCCGCCGTGCGACCCGACCTGGTCCGCACCCTCACCCTCATCGCACCGGCCCTGCCCGAGCTGCGCGCCCAGCGCACCGCCTGGCCCACCGTGATGCTCGCGGTGCCCGGCGTCGCCTCGCTCTTCGCGAAGCTCTCCAAGGACTGGACGCCCGAGCAGCGGGTCCGCGGGGTGCTGTCGCTCTGTTACGGAGACCCCGACCGGGTCACCGAGGAGGGCTTCCGGCACGCCGTCGAGGAGATGGAGCGGCGCCTGGAGCTCCCGTACTTCTGGGACGCGATGGCCCGCTCCTCGCGCGGCATCGTCGACGCGTACACGCTCGGCGGGCAGCACGGGCTGTGGCGGCAGGCGGAGCGGGTGCTCGCCCCGACGCTCCTCGTCTACGGCGGGCGCGACCAGCTCGTCGCGTACCGGATGGCCCGGAAGGCGGCCGCCGCCTTCCGTGGATCGCGCCTGCTGACCCTGCCGGACGCGGGGCACGTGGCGATGATGGAGTATCCCGAGACGGTCGCCCAGGCCGCGCGGGAACTGATCGCCGACCACGGTGGGAGCTGATCCGGGACCGTGGGACGACATAGTCGCAAGGGCTCCGCGCCCTCGGTGAGTGACACCGGGCAGCGCGCGGCGGCCGGACGGACGACGGGGACGGCTGCGCAGGGCGCGGCCGGGCAGACCCGGGGAGCGCCCGGGGAGGACCCGGGGGCCACGGGACAGGCCTCGGGGACGGGGCGTCGACGCAGGGCACCGGGCGGCGGGCAGGACTCCGCAGGGACCCCGGCGCACGGCACACCCCAGTACGGGACGCCCTCGCACGGCACACCTCAATACGGGGCTCCGGCATACGGCACACCGCAGTACGGGACTCCCGCGCACGGCACCCCTCAGTACGGGGCAGCGCCGTACGGGACGCCTCCCTACGGGGCGCAGGCGTACGGCGGCGGGGGCTACGACACTCCCGCGCACGGCACCCCCGGCACCCCCGCGTACGGCATCCCCGCCTATCGGACCGTCTCCGTACGGGGCGGACATCCGCAGCACGACGAGGACGTCGTCCCGCACCCCGAGGGGTACGGTCACCGGCGCGGCGCCCACCGGGCCGCTCCGCCCGGGCAGGGCGAGTCCCCGCAGTCCGATTCCCCGCGGTCCGCGCCCGAACAGGCCGCGTCCCGGGCGCCGTTCGTCCCCGGACCCCGGCGTGAGAGCGCGTCCGCCGCGGAGGCACCCGCCGACGGCCAGGCCGGCCGGGCCTTCAAGGGCCGCACTCTGACGGGTATCGCGGCCGCCGCCGTCACCACCGTCCTCGCCGTCGTCGTCGCCGGACAGGTCGCCGACCGGGGGGACGCGCCGAGCGTCACCCGGGCCGCCGACGGGCAGGCCGAGCGCGCCTCGGGCGACACCTCCGCCTCCCGCTCCGACGACCGGATCACCCCGACGCGCCCGGCGGCCGCGGCCCCCTCGGCGGCCCCCTCGGCCCCGGCGCCGACGTACGAGCAGCTGATGACCCGCCAGTTCCCGATCGACCCGAAGCTGGACGGCTCCGGTGTGTTCGAGGCCGTGCCGGGCCTGCAGAAGGCGCCCGGCAAGGGGCGGCTGGTCCGCTACCGGATCGACGTCGAGAAGGGCATCGGTCTCGACCCGCGGCTCTTCGCCGAGGCCGTGCACAAGACCCTCAACGACGAACGCAGTTGGGCCGGTCAGGGGGCGATGGCCTTCGAGCGGATCTCCAGCGGGGAGCCCGAGTTCGTCATCACGCTCGCGAGCCCCGGCACCACCGGGGAGTGGTGTCGCAAGTCCGGACTCGACACGACCGTGGACAACGTGTCCTGCGATTCCGCCAACACCGAGCGCGTGATGATCAACGCCTTCCGCTGGGCGCAGGGCTCGGAGACCTTCGGTCCCAAGGCCATGTACGCCTATCGCCAGATGCTCATCAACCACGAGGTCGGGCACCGGCTCGGGCACGGTCACGTGAGCTGTGACACCCCCGGCGCGCTCGCTCCCGTGATGCAGCAGCAGACGAAGTCCCTGCGGGTCAACGGAATCACCTGCCGCCCCAACCCGTGGGTGTATCCCGGGAGTTGATGTTCCGCCCCTCTCGATGATGTCCACATGGCGAGACTCGTGTCTCGGGAAACCCGGAATGCGCGTTGACATCACTCGTGCGTTCGTTCATATTTCTCGGCATGTCACACCGCCACGTCACCTTCGATCGCGCCGCCATTGAGCTGGCGCTCATCGGCGTGACCGGGCACGCGGTGTCCGACGTTCTCTGTAGCTGACGCCAGCCCGAGCGCCCGTCGGCCTTTTCTCTTCTTCGTACCGCCGACGCCTTTCCGCGCCCGGGTGTTCCCTCCCCGCAGGCGTGGCTTTCTCCTGTGCCGTTCCGGTGCCCGGTCCTTTTCCGGATGTCGACGCTCGCCGCTGCCTGCGCGGAATTCCCTTTTCCCTGCCCGCAGTTCTCCGAGAGGTCTTCTCCGATGCGTCAATCGTCCGTCATTTCCCGCCGTGTGGCAGCGGCCGCCGTCAGTCTCGTCCTGGCCACGGGCGCCGCCGCCTGCGCGGGGCCCGAGGACGCAGGCGCCGAGGGAGGAACCGCCGGAAAGGCGGCCGACGGCCCGCAGAAGGGCGGCACCCTCACCGTTCTCAACGGTGACGCCCAGACCGACTTCGACCCGGCCCGCCTCTACACCTCCGGCGGCGGCAACGTCCCCTCCCTCGTCTTCCGTACGCTCACCACCCGCAACCGCGAGGCGGGCGCCGCCGGCAGCAAGGTCGTCCCCGACCTCGCCACCGACCTCGGCCGCCCCAACAAGGACGCCACGGAGTGGACGTACACCCTCAAGGAGGGGCTGAAGTTCGAGGACGGCACGCCGATCACCAGCGCCGACGTCAAGTACGGCATCGAGCGGTCCTTCGCCGCCGAACTCTCCGGCGGCGCCCCCTACTTGCGCGACTGGCTCATCGGCGGCGACACGTACCAGGGGCCCTACAAGGACAAGAAGGGCCTCGCCTCCGTCGTCACCCCGGACGCCCGGACCATCGTCTTCAAGCTGAGGAAGCCCGAGGGCGAGTTCCCCTTCGTCGCCACGCAGACCCAGTTCGCCCCCGTCCCCCAGGCCAAGGACACCGGCGCGACGTACGAGGAGCACCCCGTCTCCTCCGGCCCGTACAAGGTCGTGAAGAACGAGAACGACGGCGAGCGCCTCGTCCTGGAGCGCAACGAGCACTGGGACCCGAAGACCGACGAGGAGCGCAAGGCCTACCCGGACAAGATCGACGTCCGGTCCGGGCTCGACGAGGCCGTCATCAACCAGCGCCTCGCCACCTCCTCCGGCGCCGACTCCGCCGCCGTCACCACCGACACCAACCTCGGACCGGCCGAACTCGCCCAGGTCGGCTCCGACAAGGCACTCGCCGCCCGCGTCGGCACCGGCCACTTCGGCTTCACCAACTACCTCGCCTTCAACCCGAAGGTGAAGCCCTTCGACAACCCCAAGGTCCGACAGGCGATCTCGTACGCGGTCAACCGCACCAGCGTCGTCAACGCGGCCGGCGGCTCCGCGCTCGCCGAACCCGCCACCACCTTCCTGCCCGAGCAGAAGTCCTTCGGCTTCACGCCGTACGACCACTTCCCGGCCGGCAAGACCGGTGACCCGGCCAAGGCGAAGCAGCTGCTCAAGGAGGCCGGATTCCCGAACGGCCTCACCGTCACCCTGCTGCACTCCACCGCCCAGAACCGCGCCACCAGCCCCGAGATCGCCACCGCCGTCCAGGAGGCCCTCGGCAAGGCCGGCATCACGGTGAAGCTGGACGGCCAGGAGCCCAACTCCTTCAACGAGAAGCGCTGGAGCGTCAAGGACGCGCCCGGCTTCTTCCTCTCCCGCTGGGGCGCCGACTGGCCCGCCGGCGGCCCGTTCCTCGCGCCGATCTTCGACGGCCGGCAGATCGTCGCCGACGGCTCCAACTACAACCACGCCCAGCTGAACGACCCGGCAGTCAACAAGGAGATCGACGAGATCAACAAGCTGACCGACCTGCAGGCCGCCGCCGCCCGCTGGGGAGCCCTCGACAAGAAGATCGGCGAGCAGGCGCTCGACGTGCCGCTCTTCCACCCCGTCTACAAGCGGCTCGTCGGCAAGAGCGTCAAGAACGTCGTCATCAGCGACTGGACCGGCGTCCTCGACATCTCGCAGGTCGCGGTCAAGTGACCGTTCTGACCGACACACCGCTCGCCGACACGACGGCGCCCGTGGCGGGCACCCCCGCCCCGGGCGCCGCCCGGCAGACCTGGCGGCGGCTCCGTACCCGCCCCGCCGCCCTCGTCTCCGCCGGTGTCCTCCTCCTGCTCGTCACCCTCGCCCTCGCCGCGCCGCTGCTCGCCGCCCTGGAGGGCCAGGACCCGTACGCGTACCACGACGACCTCGTCGACTCGGCGCGCGGCGGCGTCCCGTACGGCTCCTTCGGCGGGGTGAGCGCCGACCACTGGCTCGGCGTCGAACCCGGCACCGGCCGCGACCTGTTCGTCCGCCTCCTGTACGGCGCCCGGATCTCGCTCCTCGTCGCCGTCGGCGCCACCGCCGTCCAGGTCCTGCTCGGCGTCCTCGTCGGGCTGGCCGCCGGGCTCGGCAGCCGCTGGGTCGACGGGCTCCTCGGCCGGATCACCGACGTCCTCGTCGCCCTGCCGATGCTGGTCCTCGCCATCGCGCTGACCGCCGTCGTCCCGCGCGGCTTCCCCCGCCCGCTGCTGCTGATCCTCGTCATCGGCTTCCTCGGCTGGGCCGGCACCTCCCGGATCGTGCGCGCGCAGACCCTCGCCCTCAGGAGCCTCGACTTCGTCGCCGCCTCCCGCCTCGCGGGTTCCGGACGGTGGCGGACCGCCCGCCGCGAAATGCTGCCCTCGCTCGCCGCACCCGTCATCACCTACGCGGCCATCCTCGTCCCCACCAACATCGTCGTCGAGGCCTCCCTCTCCTTCCTCGGCGTGGGCGTCACCCCGCCCACCCCGTCCTGGGGGCAGATGCTGTCGACCGCGCAGACCTGGTTCCGCGCCGACCCCGCGTACGTCCTGCTGCCCGCCGGACTCCTCTTCGTCACCGTGCTCGCCTTCACCGTCCTCGGCGACGCGGTCCGCACGGCCCTCGACCCGCGCGAGGCCAGCCGGCTGCGCGTGGGCAGCCGTAAGGAGACCTCCCGATGACCCGCTACGTCCTCAAGCGGCTCGCGGGTGCCGCACTCGTCCTCCTGGCGCTCTCGGTCCTCGTGTACGCCCTCTTCTACCTGGCGCCCGGCGACCCCGCGCGGCTCGCCTGCGGAGAGCGCTGCAACCCCCAGCAGGTGGCCCAGGTGCGTGAGCAACTCGGTCTGAACGAGAGCGTGTTCGCGCAGTACCTGCACTTCCTCCAGGGCGTGTTCACCGGCCGCGACTACTCCACAGGCACCTCCGTCGTGCACTGCGACGCGCCCTGCCTCGGACTCTCGTACCAGAGCGATCAGCAGGTCACCCGGCTCGTCCTGGAACGGCTCCCCGCCACCGCCTCGCTCGCCCTCGGCGCGCTCGTCGTCTGGCTCGTCGTCGGCGTCGGTACGGGGCTGCTCTCGGCGCTGCGCCGGGGCGGCCCGACCGAGCGGATCCTCACCGTGCTGACCCTCGCCGGGACCGGCACGCCCGTCTTCATCCTCGGGCTGATGCTCCTCATGGTCGTCTGCGCCCACCTTCAGTGGCTGCCCTTCCCGAGCTATGTGCCGCTCGGCGAGGACCCGGAGCAGTGGGCCTGGAACATGCTGCTTCCCTGGCTCACCCTCGGCTTCTTCGAGTCCGCCAAATACGCGCGGCTCACGAGGAGTTCGACCCTGGAGACGCTCGCCGAGGACCACATCCGCACCTTCCGGGCCTACGGCGTGGGGGAGCGGGCCGTCGTCACCCGCCACGCGCTGCGCGGCGCCGTCCCGTCCGTCGTCGCGATCAGCGCCGTCGACGTCGGCTCGATGTTCGGCGGAGCCGTGCTCACCGAATCCCTCTTCGGCATCCCGGGACTCGGCAAGACCCTCATCGACGGGGTCCGCGACATCGACCTGCCGGTGGTGGTGGGCGTGGTCATGGTGATGGGCGCCGCCGTCGTCCTCGCGGGCGTCGTCGCCGACCTGCTGTACGCCGCCGCCGACCGAAGGGTGGTCCTGACGTGACCCCGCACAGCGAAGGTCCCCTGGTGGAAGTCCGGGACCTCACCGTCGAGTTCGACCGCGAAGGCGACCCCGTACGGGCCGTGGACCGCCTCTCCTTCACCCTCGGCGAAGGCCGCGCCCTCGCCCTCGTCGGCGAGTCCGGCAGTGGCAAGTCGACCGTCGCGGGCGCCCTCCTCGGCCTCCACCGGGGGACGGGCGCGCGGGTCACCGGCTCCGTACGGGTCGGCGGCATCGACGTCGGCTCCGCCGGCCCGGGCGAGCTGCGGAGACTGCGCGGCGGCGTCGCCGCGATGGTCTTCCAGGACCCGCTGTCCGCCCTCGACCCCTACTACGCCGTCGGCGACCAGATCGCCGAGGTCTACCGGGTCCACGCCGGAGGCTCCCGCCGGGACGCCCGGGCCCGCGCCGTGGAGGTCCTCGACCGGGTCGGCATCCCCGACGCGGCCCGCCGCTCCCGCTCCCGCCCGCACGAGTTCAGCGGCGGCATGCGCCAGCGCGCCCTCCTCGCGATGGCCCTCGCCTGCGAGCCCCGTCTCCTCGTCGCCGACGAGCCGACCACCGCCCTCGACGTCACCGTGCAGGCCCAGATCCTCGACCTGCTGCACGAGGTGCGGCGCGAGACGGGCACGGCGCTGCTCCTCGTCACCCACGACGTGGGCGTCGCCGCCGAGAGCGTCGACGAGGTGCTCGTCATGCGCGGCGGCCGCGAAGTCGAACGTGGACCCGTCGGCGGGGTGTTGGGCGCCCCCTCGGAGCCGTACACGCGAAGGCTGCTCGGCGCCGTGCCCCGGCTCGACGGGCCGGTGCGGCCCGCCGCCCCCGCGCCCACGGGCGAGCCACTCCTCGAAGCGCTCGACCTGCGCCGGGAGTTCGGGCGCGGCAAACGTGCCGTGACCGCCGTCGACGGCGTCTCCCTCACCGTCCACGCGGGCGAGACCCTCGGCGTCGTCGGGGAGTCCGGCAGCGGCAAGACCACCCTCGGCCGCATGCTGGTGCGGATCCTCGACCCGACAGGGGGCCGGCTCCGTTACGGGGGTGCGGAGATCGGCACCCTGTCGGAACGGGAGCTGCGCCCGTACCGCCGCGAGCTCCAGATGGTCTTCCAGGACCCCGTCGCCTCCCTCAACCCGCGCCGTTCCGTCGGCGAGTCCATCGCCGACCCGCTGCGCGTGGCGGGGGAGCGCGACGAGACCCGGATCCGCGCCCGGGTGCGGGAGCTGCTCGACCGGGTGGGGCTCGAACCGGACCGGGACGGGGCCTACCCGCACGAGTTCAGCGGCGGCCAGCGCCAGCGCGTCGGCATCGCCCGCGCGCTCGCCGCCGAGCCCCGCGTCATCGTCTGCGACGAACCCGTCTCCGCGCTCGACGTCACCACCCAGGCCCAGATCACCGCGCTCCTCGCCGAGCTCCAGGCCGAACTCGGTCTCGGGCTCGTCTTCATCGCCCACGACCTCGCCGTCGTCCGGCAGGTCAGCGACCGCGTCGCGGTCATGCGCGGCGGCCGGATCGTCGAACAGGGCACGGTCGAGGCGGTGTACGGGGCGCCCAGGGATCCGTACACGCGCCGGCTCCTCGCCGCCGTCCCCTCGCTCGACCCGGTCCTCGCCGCGGAGCTCCGGGTGCGGCGCCAGGAACTGGCCGCCGCCTGACCCTCCGTAACCTTCCCGACGCGTACCGCGACAGAACGCGACCGGGGTGGGAAAGTTACGTGCATTCACCCCTTCCGGTGGTGCGACGGACAACCGTCCGTCGCACCACCGGGATCTCCGCTTACGTTCTTCCCGCTGCGAGTCGCCGGACCAACGGTGGCCGCCGTCAAGGGAGATCGGGGGTGTGCTCGTGCGGATCGGACTACTCACGGAGGGTGGCTACCCGTACGCCACCGGTGAGGCCGGACTCTGGCGCGAACGGCTCGTACACGGGCTCGGGCAGCACCAGTTCGACCTCTACGCCCTCGGCCCCACCGGCACCCGGCGGCCGCTGCCGCCGAACGCCCGGATCGTCCGTACGGGAGACATGGGCGCCGCCGCCCCGGACGGCGGCGCGCCGACGAGCCGCATCCGGCGCGCCGCGTTCGGCGAGGGCCGCGCCTCCCGCCGGGCCTACGGACGGCGCGAGCGCCGCCGCTTCACCGAAGGCTTCCACGCCCTCGCCACCGGCCTCTGCGCCGAACACGACGAGACCTCCTTCGCCACCGGGCTCCACGCCCTCGCCGACCTCGCCCGAGAGCGCGGCGGACTGCCCGGCGCGCTCCGCTCCGACGACGCCGTCCGCGCCCTCGAATCCGCCTGCCGCGCCCCCGGCGCCCGCCGGGCGGCCGCCGGGGCCGGCCTCCCCGACCACCTCGCCTTCGCCGACCACCTGGAGCGCGCCCTGCGCCCGCTCTCCCTCGACTGGTACGCGGAGGAGGCGCTCGGCACCGTCGACCTCTGCCACGCCACCGCGGGAGGCGCGGTCGCCCTTCCCGGGCTCCTGGCCAAACGCTTCTTCGGGACCCCGCTCCTCGTCACCGAGTACGGCGTCCAGCTCCGCGCCCACTACCTCTCCGCGACCGTCGCCGACCACTCCACCCCC
Organism: Streptomyces sp. NBC_00094; assembly: GCF_026343125.1. NCBI lineage: Bacteria > Bacillati > Actinomycetota > Actinomycetes > Kitasatosporales > Streptomycetaceae > Streptomyces > Streptomyces sp. NBC_00094. The sequence continues at coordinate 5,352,997 of NZ_JAPEMB010000001.1, forward strand.
CTGCGCGCCCTCCTCGCCGCCCTTCACGGCAGGCTCGCCGCCGAGACCTACCGGCAGGCCGCCGTCCTCACCCCCGGCAACGCCCACTCCCGCCGCTGGCAGGAGAGATGCGGCGCCGACCGGGCCCGGATCCGCACCGTCCATCCCGGCCTGGCCGCCGACCGCTTCGCCGAGGTCGGCGAGGACGAGGAGAGCGGCGACCCGGCCACCCTCGTCTGGGTCGGCCGGGTGGAACCCGCCAAGGACCTCGTCGCCCTGCTGCACGCCTTCGCCGAGGTCAGAGCCCGCCAGCCCGACGCCCGGCTGAGGATCGTCGCCGTACCCGCCGGTGAGCCCGGCGCCGACGCGTACCTCACGCACTGCAAGGGATTCGCGGCCCAGCTCTTCCCCGACGAGGCCGCCGGGGCGCACGCCGTCGGCGAGAACCCCGTCACCTTCGAGGAGCTCGGCGGCCCCGAGGCGCCCACCCTGGAGGACACCTACGCCTCCGCCGCGGTCGTGGTCCTCTCCAGCGTCGTCGAGGGCTTCCCGACCAGCCTCGTCGAGGCGATGTTCTGCGCCAGGGCCACGGTCTCGACCGACGTCGGCGCGGTCGTCGAGGTCATCGGCGGCACCGGCCTCGTCGTCCCGCCGCGCAACCCGCGCGCGCTCGCCGACGCGTGCCTCGCACTGCTCCGGGACCCCGAGCGGCGCCACCGGCTGGGCGCCGCGGCCCGTGCCCGCGCGCTCGAACTCTTCACCGTCGAACAGAACCTCGCCGCGTTCCGCGGCATCTACCTGGAGCTTCTCTCCCACGCGCCGGTGCGCCACCGTCCCGGCGACGGCGTGCCCTTCGCCCACCCGGCCGAGGCCCATGTGCCCGGCAGCTGGACGCACCAGGCCGTGACCGCGGGCACAGGAGCCCCTGATGCCTGAAGGAGACACCCCCATGCGCGGCCCCGCCGCCCCCACGAGCCCCGGAGCCTGGGACGCCCGCTCCGAAGCCCTCCTCGGCACCCCGGCCCTGACCACGCTCGACCCCGAGACCCGTGACCTCCGCACCTCCGAGGACCCGCTCGACGCCGCACCGCCCGGGATAGCCCCGACGGGAGAGCCCGCCCCGGCCGACGCCCCCGAGACGGGCGACACGGAGCCGCCCTGCGGGCTGCCCGTGGGCAGGGACGAGGATGGTTCCGCGTGCGAGGACGAGGACCGCGCCGAGTTCGAGGTCGCCGACCGTCCTGTGTACGAGGGCGAGGACCGCGCCGAGTTCGAGGTCGCCGACCGTCCTGTGTACGAGGGCGAGGACCGCGCCGAGTTCGAGGTCGCCGACCGCCCTGCGTACGAGGGCGAGGACCGCGCCGAGTTCGAGGGCGCCGACCGCCCCGTGTACGAGGGCGAGGACCGCGCCGAGTTCGAGGGCGCCGACCGCCCCGTGTACGAGGACGAGGACCCCGCCGAGTTCGAGGGCGCCGACCGCCCTGCGTACGAGGACGAAGACCGTCCCGCGTACGACAGCCCCGACCGCCCCCCGGCCGGCCGCGTCGACCTGCCCGAGGCTCCGGAGCGCGGTCTCGCCTGGATGGCCGGGGTCCAGGAGCCGGCCCCGGCCGCGGACGGGCCGGCCGTCGAGGCCCCCGTGTCGCTCCCGGCGCCGGGCCCCGTCCCGGCGGCCGCCCCCCAGCCGGCCGGGGGGCCGGGTGCGCCGGCACCCGGTTCCCCGGCCTCCGCCTCCGCCCCGCGCCCCCGGCGAGGGAACGCCGACCCCGTCAAGGTCCTCATGCACCGGCACCGCGAGCTGTGCGAGCGGGCCGTCGACCCGCTGGAGATCGCCGCCGGGCTGGAAGCGCAGGGGTTCACCGACCGGACCGCCGCCCGCTTCCGGCACCGGGACGTGTTCGCGCTCGCCGAGGAGCTGTACGCGCGCGTGCCCCGGGGACGCGAGACCGCACCGCCCCCGGCGCCGACTGAACGCGTCCGCGCGCCCTGGATGCTCGCCGCCCTCGCGCCCGGCGCCGCCGCCGGGCTCGCCGGGATCGGGCTCGCCCTCACCCACGGGTCCGTACGCCTCGCCGTCGGAGCCGCCGGCGCCCTCGCGCTCACCGCCGCCCTCCTCCTCGCCGTACGGCGAGGACCGCTCCGCGCCCCCGGAGGCCGGACCGTGCCCGCCGCCCGCCTCTGGACCCTCTGGCTCCTCGCGTACGCGGTCGGCGGCGACGGTCTCCTGACGCAGGTGCTCACGGGCGGGCCCGACGGGCCCTGGGAGCTCACCCCCGGCCCCCTCCTCGCCCTCGCCCTCGCCGTCGCCCCCGCCGCCTGGGGCGCCCACCTCTTCGCGAGCCGGGCCCGCCGCAGGATCGCCGACAGCAGGGGACTGGCCGACTTCGCGGCCGGCGCCCGGCCGCTCCTCCTCGGCACCGTGGCCCTCCAGCTCCTCGCCCTCACCGTCCTTCTGGTCCTCACCGGGTTCAGCCCCGGGGCCCTCGCCCTCGGCGCGGTCCTGCTGCTCGCCCGCCTCCTCACCGTGCACGGCTTCCCCGAGACGGCCTCCGCCGCGCTCGCCGCCGCCTGCGCCGCCGAGGCCCTCGCCCTCGCGAGCGTCCTCGCGGCCCGTATCCCCGCCCCCGGCTTCGACGCACTCGCCGCCCCCGTGCGCGCCCTCGTCGACGCCGCGGGACCCGGGGCCGTACCCACCCTCGTCTGCGGCGCCGCCGCGCTCGGCCTGCTGGCCCACGCGACCGGCGCCCTCGCCCGGGCCTCGGCCCACACAGCCACTCCGTGAGAGCCCGAGCGAAGGCCCGGCGACCACCGCAACCACCACCCCGCCGAGCCTCTCGCCGAGACACCTTTCACACCCGCGGAGCCGACGCCGCGGGCGTGCCCCGCCACCTTTCTCATCACCCCGCAAGGAGACCGAAGACCATGACCCCTCAATCCCAAGGACCGGCCGGTCGGCACGTAGGGGCCGCACGATGAGGGTGCTACTGCTCGGAGCCAACGGCTTCATCGGCCGCTTCGTCGCCGATCGGCTGCTCGCCGACCCGGCCGTCCACCTCACCGCCCTCGGCCGGGGCGACGACGCCGACGTCCGGTTCGACCTCGCCTCCGGCAGCCCGGGCGCGCTGACCCGCTTCCTCGACGCCGTCCACCCCGGGGTCGTCGTCAACTGCGCGGGCGCCACGCGCGGCGGCGCCCGCGAGCTGACCCGGCACAACACCATCGCCGTCGCCACCGTCTGCGAGGCCCTGCGCCGCAGCGGCTGCGGCGCCCGGCTCGTCCAGGTCGGCTGCGCCGCGGAGTACGGCCCGAGCCAGCCCGGCTCCTCCACGGCCGAGGACGCCGTACCGCGCCCCGGCGGCCCGTACGGGGTGTCGAAGCTGGCCGCGACGGAACTCGTCCTCGGCTCGGGGCTCGACGCCGTCGTCCTGCGGGTGTTCTCGCCCGTCGGCCCCGGCACGCCCGCCGGCTCCCCGCTCGGCCGGCTCGCCGAGGCGATGCGCCGCGCGATGCAGGCGGGGGACGGCGAGCTCAAGCTCAGCGGCCTCGGCGTGCAGCGGGACTTCGTCGACGTACGGGACGTCGCCAGGGCCGTCCACGCGGCCTCGCTCTCCGCCGCGCAGGGCGTCGTCAACATCGGCACCGGCCGCGCGATCCGGCTCCGCGACGCCGCCGCCGTGCTCGCCCGGGTCGCCGGCTACAGCGGCAACCTGCACGAGCTGGACGCCCCGCACGGCATGTCGCAGCGCCCGATGATCGGCGCCCCCCGTACCGAGGGGACCATCGCCGACCAGCTGGCCGCCGCCCCGTACCCGTACCCCGACGGCTGCGGACCCTGGCAGCAGGCCGACGTCAGGACCGCCCGCGACCGGCTCGGCTGGCGGCCCCGGATCAACCTGGAGGAGTCGCTGGCCGACATCTGGATGGAGGCCGCGTGTCGCATCTGACGACGACCACGGGGGCGGTCCAGGCGCTGGGGGTGGGCGTGCCCGGTTACGCCCACCCGCTGCTCGCCCCCGTGGAGTGGGGCGAGCTGACCCGCCCGGGGACACCGCTGCACTGGGCCGTGCTCAACGTCGCGGACGGCCCCGGGAGCCGTCCGGACCCGCACTGTCTGGAGGCGGCGGGGAAGCTCCGTAACGCCGGGGTCAGGGTCCTCGGCCACCTGGACCTGGCCCACGGCTCCCGGCCCTTCGGGGAGCTGGTCTCGGACGCCCACCGCTTTCTCGACTGGTACAAGGTGGACGGTTTCTACCTGGACCGCTGCCCCTCGGACCGGGCCGACCTGCCCGGGACGCGGCGGCTCACGGCGACCCTGGAGGCCGTCCTCGGCGGCGAGGCGCACCTCGTCCTCGGGCACGGCACCCACCCCCATCCGGGGTTCGCGGAGACGGCCGACCAGCTGGTCACCTTCTCCGGCTCCTGGGTGGACTACCGCTGGTCACAGGTGGCGGAGTGGACCGCCGACTACCCGGAGGCGAAGTTCGTCCACCTCGTGCACGGCGTCCCGCGCACGCACCTCGACGAGGCGCTGCGGATCGCCCGCTGGCAGGGGGCCGGGACGATCTTCTTCACCGACCGCGCGGGTGGCCCGGGACAAAGCACGCCATTTCACTCGCTGCCCGGCTACTGGGACGAAATCGTCTCGCGGATCGGACCGGGTGTCTCGGAATGAGGAGGGGCGTGGCAGTGTTACGGGGAGAACAACCGTACTGACATACCGACCAGCTGTATTGATGAGGTCTCCGTGACGCTGCCACCCCTGGTCGAGCCGGCTGCCGAGCTCACCGTAGACGAGGTCCGCAGGTACTCCCGCCACCTGATCATCCCGGACGTCGGGATGGACGGGCAGAAGCGGCTGAAGAACGCCAAGGTGCTGTGTGTCGGCGCCGGAGGCCTCGGCTCGCCGGCGCTGATGTACCTGGCCGCCGCCGGCGTGGGCACGCTCGGCATCGTGGAGTTCGACGAGGTCGACGAGTCGAACCTCCAGCGCCAGATCATCCACAGCCAGGCCGACATCGGCCGCTCCAAGGCCGCCTCGGCGCGCGACAGCGTGCTCGGCATCAACCCGTACGTGAACGTGATCCTTCACGAGGAGCGGCTTGAGGCCGACAACGTGCTGGACATCTTCAGCCAGTACGACCTGATCGTCGACGGCACGGACAACTTCGCGACGCGCTACCTCGTCAACGACGCGGCCGTGCTGCTGAACAAGCCGTACGTCTGGGGTTCCATCTACCGCTTCGACGGCCAGGCGTCCGTCTTCTGGTCCGAGCACGGTCCCTGCTACCGCTGCCTCTACCCGGAGCCCCCGCCGCCGGGCATGGTCCCGTCCTGCGCCGAGGGCGGCGTCCTGGGCGTGCTCTGCGCGTCCATCGGCTCCATCCAGGTCACCGAGGCCATCAAGCTCCTGGCCGGCGTGGGCGACCCGCTGGTCGGCCGCCTGATGATCTACGACGCCCTGGAGATGCAGTACCGCCAGGTCAAGGTCCGCAAGGACCCGAACTGTGCGGTCTGCGGCGAGAACCCGACCGTCACCGAGCTCATCGACTACGAGGCCTTCTGCGGCGTCGTGTCCGAGGAGGCCCAGGAGGCGGCGCTCGGCTCGACGATCACTCCCAAGCAGCTCAAGGAGTGGATCGACGAGGACGAGAACATCGACATCATCGACGTCCGCGAGCCGAACGAGTACGAGATCGTCTCGATCCCCGGCGCGCGACTGATCCCGAAGAACGAGTTCCTGATGGGCACCGCCCTCCAGGACCTCCCGCAGGACAAGCGGATCGTCCTGCACTGCAAGACGGGTGTCCGCAGTGCGGAGGTCCTCGCGGTGCTCAAGTCCGCGGGCTTCGCGGACGCGGTGCACGTCGGCGGCGGCGTGATCGGCTGGGTCCACCAGATCGAGCCCGAGAAGCCGGTCTACTAAGCCGGTCTCGTAGTTCGTACGCGGAAGGGCCCGGACCTCGTGACGAGGTCCGGGCCCTTCCCCGTGCTCACCCGCAGGTCGTGCCGTACGCCGGGACCGTGCCCTTCAGGAAGTACGCGTCGACCTTCTTCGTCACGCACGGCGAGGTGCCGTAGGCCCCGTGTCCCTCGCCCTTGTTCGTGACCAGGACGCCGACGCCCTCGCCGAGCTCCTTCGCCATCTTCTCCGCGCCCTCGTACGGGGTCGCCGGGTCGCCGGTCGTGCCGACGACCAGGATCGGGGCCGCGCCCGGCGCGCTCGCCTGCGGCGTCGACCGCTCGCCCTTCACCGGCCAGTCCGCGCACCAGCCGGCCGTGTCCCAGGCGAGGAACGCCCCGAAGACGGGGGAGAGCCCGCGGAACTCGGGGATCAGCGCCTTCGCCTGCGCGGCGGTCGGCCGCTCGCTGGAGTCGGCACAGGAGATCGCCCGCTGGGAGTGCGACTGGGTCGCGTAATGGCCCTTCTCGTCGCGGTCGTTGTACCAGTCGGCGAGCTGGAGCAGGGTGCGGCCGCTGCCCCGCTCGGCCTCCTCGAGGGCCTGGGTGAGCAGGGACCAGTTGGCCTGCCCGTACAGCGTGACCGCGATGCCCGTGAGCGCGAGGCCCTCGGTCAGCCGGCGCTCGCCGACGGTCAGCGGCTCGCGGTCCAGCTTCCGCAGCAGGCGCGTGATCCGCTCCGTCCCGGCCTTCGGGTCCTGGCCGGTGCTCTTCAGGTAGTTGTCCAGGGCCCGCTGGAAGCCGATCGTCTGGTGGCGGGCGTGCCCGGCGGTGTCCGCTGTCGGGTCGACGACCGCGTCGAGGACGAGCCGGCCCACGTTCTTCGGGAACAGATGGGCGTACGTGCCGCCGAGCTGCGTCCCGTACGACATGCCGAAGTAGTGCAGCTTCTCGTCCCCGAGGACCTGTCGGATCAGGTCCAGGTCGCGGGCGGTGGCGCTGGTCGTGGTGTACGGGAGGACCGTGCCGGAGCGGCGGGCGCAGCCGGCGCCGAAGGCGGCACTGTCCTTGAGGTACGCGGCCTCCTCGGCGGCCGTGTCCGGCGTGAGGTCCACGGAGGCCTCGGCGGCGGCCTGTTCGGCGTCGTCCCGGCAGACCACGCCGGCGCTGCCGCCGACGCCCCGCGGGTCGAAGCCGACGAGGTCGTAGCGCTCGCCGAGCTTCCCGTACTCCTCGGCGGCCCGGGGCAGGATGTCGACGCCGGAGGCGCCGGGGCCGCCGAAGTTGAAGAGGAGCGAGCCGACGCGGGAGCTCCGGTCGGTCGCCTCCTTGCGGACCAGCGCGACCGGGATCGTCGCGCCGTCGGGCTTCGCGTGGTCGAGCGGCACCTTCACCGTCGCGCAGCGCCACTCGGAGCCGGGCCGCTGACCCGACTCCGGGGCGGGGCAGCGCTTCCAGTCGGGGCGCTGGCCCGTGAGGGCGGCCGGCAGCGCGGGGGGCGCGGCGGGCGCGGAAGGCTCCGGGGGCTTGGCGTCGGTGGTCGTCGGCGGGGTGGAGGTGGGGGCGGCCGTCGGGGCCCCGCTCCCACCGCTCGTACAGCCCGCGACGAGGAGTCCGGTCACGGCCAGCACCGTCATGCGTACACGTATGGACATGTGTTCCCCCAGGAGCCCGGCAAGGCCGCCCATCTTAGGGGTGTCCTGGCGGTGTTCACTTGCAGACGGTTCCGGAGGTCGGCGCCTTCCCGGCCAGGAGGTACGCGTCCACGGCCTTCTTCACGCAGGCGTTGCCGCTGTTGTAGGCGCCGTGGCCCTCGCCCTCGTACGTCAGCTCCACGCCGACGCCCTTGCCGAGCGCGTTCACCATCGCCCGCGTGCCCTCGTACGGCGTGGCCGGGTCCCCGGTGGTGCCGACGACCAGGATCGGGGCCGAGCCGGGCGCGGACACGTCCGGGTGGTCCCAGGTGCCCGGCACCGGCCACTGCGAGCAGCTCGACAGCGCCCAGCCCATGAAGTCGCCGAAGACGGGAGAGGCCTCGCGGAACTCGCCGAGCCGCTCCTTCGCCTGACCGAGCGTGTAGCGCTCCTTGAAGTCCACGCAGTTGATGGCGGCGTTGGCGGCCTGGATGTTGCTGTACGAGCCGGTCTGGCCGCGGCCGTTCATCGAGTCGGAGAGCGAGAGGAGCAGTGCGCCGTCGCCGCCGTCGGCCGCCTCGAGACCCTGCTCCAGGTAGGGCCAGAAGTCCTTGGAGTACAGGGTCTGCGCGATGCCGTTGGTGGCCTGCGTCTGGGTCAGCTCGCGGCTCCCGATGCCCGGGATCGGCTTCTTGTCGAGCTCGGCCAGCAGGTCGGTGATGAAGGACTCGACCTCGGCGACGCTCGTACCGGGCAGGGCGCACTCGTCGCCCCGGTCCACGCAGTCCTGGGCGAAGTTGTCGAGGGCGAGCTGGAAGCCCTTCGCCTGGCCGAGCGCGCCCTCCTCGACGCCCGCGTCGGGGTCGACGACGGCGTCCAGGACGGCCCGGCCCACGTTCTGCGGGAAGAGGTGGGCGTAGACGCCGCCGAGCTCGGTGCCGTACGAGATGCCGAAGTAGTGCAGCTTGTCGTCGCCGAGGACCTGGCGCATCAGGTCCATGTCCCGGGCGGCGTTCTCGGTGCCGACGTGCGGCAGGGCCGCGCCGGCGTCCTTCTCGCACCCGGCCGCGTACCGCTTCTGCGCGTCGGAGAGGGTCCGCTCCTCGGCCTCGTCGTCGGGCGTGAAGTCGAGGGCGTAGTAGGCGTCGAGCTCCTTGTCGGTGGCGCACTCGACGGGGTCGCTGCGGCCGACCCCGCGCGGGTCGAAGGAGACCAGGTCGTAGCGGGAGCGCAGGCTCTCGTACTCCTCGGCGAAGCCCGGCAGGCCGGTGATGCCGGAGCCGCCGGGCCCGCCGAAGTTGAAGACGAGCGAGCCGATCCGGGCGTCGCCGCCGGCGCGTGCCCGGGCCCGGATGAGGGCCAGCTCGATGGTCTCGCCCTCCGGCACCGACCAGTCCAGCGGTGCCTGGAGGAAGGAGCACTCCCAGGCGGTGCCGTCGGGCAGCGGCGAGGGCGCGGTCCCGCCGCCCTCGGCGGCGGACGGCGCCGTGCAGGGAGCCCAGACCAGCTTCTGCGCCGCGAGCGACGAGAGTCCGGCCGAGCCGCTCGGCTTCGTCGCCTCCGTGGCGTCCCCGCCCCCGTCCGAACAGCCGGCGGCGAGCAGCACGGTCGTGGCGGTGATCAGGGCGGCGCGCTGGGCGGCGGAGATCGGCATAGGCCCATGGTGGGCCGCTGTCCGGACCTCCGCGCGGGGCGGAGGTCCGGACGGGTGGCCAGGGCGCTGTGCGGCCCGGGCCGGAGCGCTATGTGGCCGGGGTTGTGGCGCTGCGCGGCCCGGGCCGGAGTGCCCTGCGGCCCGGGCTACAGCGCTTCGCGCTTCGTCAGCCAGTTGAAGCAGATCCAGCCGGGGAGCACCGGGATCCACAGGGTGAGCAGGCGGTAGAGCAGGACCGCCGGGGTGGCGACCTCCAGGGGCAGGCCGACGGCGACCAGGCCGAAGGTGAGCGCACCCTCGACCGCGCCGACACCGCCCGGGGTGGGCGCCGCCGAGCCGAGCGCGTTGCCCGCGAGGAAGACGACGGCCACGCTCGCGTAGCTGACCGTCTGGTTCCCGTGGCTGAAGGCCCGGATCGAGGCGTCCAGGCAGAGGACGAACACACCGGTCAGGAGGAGCATCCCGCCGATGCCGGTCAGCAGCTTCATCGGCCGCTGGAGGACGTCCAGCATGCGCGGCACCACACCGGCGAAGAGCGAGCGCAGCCGCGTCGACACGAACTTCCGCATGAACGGGATGGCGGTCACGACCAGGACGAGCACCGCGACCGTCAGCAGTCCGGCGATGACCGTCCTCGACGGCGTGAACGACTGCGACTTCTCCGTCCCCGTCAGATAGCCGAAGGAGAGCAGGAGCAGGATGTGCGCCCCGAGCCCGAAGAGCTGCGAGGCGCCGACGCTCGCGACCGCGAGCCCCGGTCGCACACCCGCGCGCTGGAGGAAGCGGGTGTTCAGGGCGACACCGCCGACCGCCGCCGGGGCGACGATCTTCACGAACGAGCCGGCGACCTGGGCCACCACCGTCCGCCAGAACCCGACCCGCTCCGGTACGAAGCCCAGCAGGCTCATCGCCGCCGCCACGTAGCTGACCGCCGAGAACAGGACGGCCGCCGCCACCCACCGCCAGTCCGCCTGGCTGATCGTCGACAGCGGCGTACGCGCGATCTGCGACAGCAGGAAGTAGGCGGCGACGGCGCCCGCGATCAGACTGACCAGCGTCCGCGGCTTGATCCGCTCCAGACGGACCGGCTCCACCGGCGCCTGCGGACGGATCAGCAGCACCTGCCGGCGGATCTGCGCGAGCAGGTCCTCCTCGCGGGCCTCGTCGAGCGCCGTGTCGAGGGCCCGCTTCTCGGCCTTCTTGTCCGCCTTCTTCTCGGCCCTCTCGGCCTTCTCGGCCCGTACGTTCTCGGTCCGCCCGTCCGTCCGGTCCACCGCGGTCGTGGTCGCGGCCTCGGCCTTCGCGAGCTCCCGCTCGCGCTTGGCCGCCTCGGACGCCGCGAGCACGGCCTCGCGCTCGCGCTTCGACCGCTCCCGCGCCAGCCTCCGCAGCGTCGCGCGCGTGGAGCGGCTCAGCGCGATCGGCTGGAGCAGCGGCATGCAGCCGGCGACGCTGTCGGGTCCGAGGACCTCCACGGCCGCCGCGACCGCCCGCTCCGCCCCGACGCGCAGGCCGAGGGTGGTGAGCAGCTGGGCGATGTCCATCCGCAGGACCAGGTCCCCGGCCGCGATCTCACCGCCCCGCAGGTCGGTCAGGAACACCCTGCCGGAACGATCCACCAGAATCGCGTCACCCGCGAGCCTGCGGTGCGCGATCCGGCGCGACTGGAGCGCCCGCACCTGCCGCCAGGCGCTGCGCACCAGCTCGTCGGTGATCTCCTTGTCGTCCAGCGAGTCCAGGCTCCGGCCGCCGATGTGCTCGTAGACGAGCATCACGGCGTCCGGCCCGAGCTCCGAGGTCGCGATCAGCTTCGGCGCGTTCGCCCCGGCGGCGATGGCCGCGTAGGCGAGGAGCGCCTCCTGCTCCAGGGCCTGGCGCAGCGAGACGATCGACCGGCGGGTGGTGATCGTCCGCAGCGTGATCCGCCGCCACACCCGGTAGAAGAAGCCGTGCGCCTGCTGCTCACGGTCGACGACGGTGACGTCGAGCGGCGGCCCGTCCTCCAGGGTCACGATGTACCGGCGGCCCCGGTCCCCGATGTCCGAGGAGTCGGGCACGCCCTCGGCGCGCAGCGCGGTCACGGGACGGAAGCCGACCCTGCGCAGGCCGGCGAGGAGGGTCTGCCCGGTGGGCCGGACGTTGGGGGAGCCGACGGCGTACAGCGTCCCGTACGCGACCGTCCAGCCGATCAGCACGGTCAGGACGATCGAGAGCGCGGTGGTGTAGCCGGCCACCAGCATCGTGAACGCGTCGAGCAGCAGCACCGCCCAGAGCGACACCCGCCAGCGGGGCCTGCGGGCCATGCCGACGGCGGTCATGTACGCGATGACCGGGGCGAGGTAGTTGTGTACGGGGTCGGTGAGCCCGCCGCCGGACTGCGGCTGGGTCAGCGCGTCCTGGATCGTGCCGGGCGCCGCCTGGGCGACCCAGAGGTCGGTGGCGAGGGTGACGCCGTGCGCGAGGACGGCGGCGAGGACGCCGTCGGCGATGCGCAGTCCGTCCCGTTTGATCAGCCGTTCGATGGCGAAGGCGACCGGGACCAGCAGGACCGCGATGGAGGAGACGAGACCGGCGATCTTGACGAAGACGTCCGGGGCGCCGACGGCACCCTTGTTGATGTCCTCTTCCAGGCCCGACGTCGTGGCGTGGGCGAAGGCGGCGACGGCGATGACGAGACCGATGGCGAGGAGACCGGCGAGCAGCCGCATCAGGTCGGAGGGCCGGTGGACGCGGGCGGCGAGCAGGGGTTCGTCCCCGGAGACCCGCTCGGGCATGTCGGGGTGGGCCTCCTCGGGAGGCTGTGTGTCCTGCCCCATCACCATGTCCGTCTCTGCATGCGCTTCGTGTGGCTCTCGTTCTTTTTCCGGTTCTCGTACGTGCTCGTGCCCGTGTTCTCGACCGTGTATCTGTCGCTCTTGATCTCGTATCACCAGTCACCGCCCGCACGATGGTGGCACGAAGAGCCGCCGCGCGGAGGCAGCAGGGCCATGTCGGTGGGGTGAGGCAGGATGGGGCGGATGAGCGTGGAGGAACCCGTGGGGGAGACCGGAGAACTGCCCGAGTACGCGGAGCGGGTGCTCGACGTGGCCGACGGGATCCCGCCCGGCCGGGTGATGACCTATGGCGACGTGGCCGAATGGCTGGGCGAGGGGGGACCCCGTCAGGTCGGCCGTGTGATGGCCCTGTACGGCGGGTCGGCGCCGTGGTGGCGCGTGGTCCGCGCGGACGGCACGCTCCTGCCCGGACACGAGCTGAGGGCCCTCGACCACTACCGCGAGGAGGGCACCCCGCTGCGCGCGGCGGGCCCGGCGGCCGAGGGACACGTACCGAGGATCGACATGCGGCGGGCGCGCTGGGACGGAACTCACACCTGAGGGCCGAGCCCCGGGGGACGGGAGTCCGCCGCGCCGGGCAGCGGTGGGCGTGGGGCGGCCGCGGTACGGAGTACGGGGCGTGGGGCGGCGGGAGTACGGAGTACGGGGCGTCGCGCGGTCGTGCGTACCGCCCGGCGTACGGCCCGGGGTGCGCCTCCGAGTACGGCTCGTCGGCCGTCCGTTTCGCGTAACGTCGACGTTCGCGTCTTCCGCGGCGACGGCCGCCGCACCCGGGCGCCTCACCCGCACCACCACACCCCCCAGGACCGGCGAACCACGTGAGCTCCTCCTCCACCACCCGGCACACGCCGCACCAGGGACAGCCGTACCCGGGTCCGGGCCGGCAGCGGACCCCGGGCGCGTACCGACTGGTGCGTACCGCGCCGGCCCCGCTGGATCCCCCTCAGCTGGACGCATCCCAGCGGGAAGTGGTTGACCACACCGGCGGACCTCTTCTCGTCCTCGCCGGACCCGGCACCGGAAAGACGACGACGCTCGTGGAGTCGGTCGCCGCCCGGATGGAGCGGGGCGCCGACCCCGAACGCCTCCTCGTCCTCACCTTCAGCCGCAAGGCCGCCGTCGAACTCCGCGACCGGATGGCCACCCGGCTCGGCGGCCGCCGCCCGCCGCAGGCGACGACCTTCCACTCGTACTGCTACGCCCTGATCCGCGCCCACCAGGACGCCGAGCTCTTCGCCGAACCGCTGCGCCTGCTCTCCGGACCCGAGCAGGACCTCGCGGTGCGCGAGCTGCTCGCCGGCCAGATCGACCTGGAGAAGGCGGGCCTCGGGCGGGTCGGATGGCCCGACGAACTGCGCGCCTGCCTCACCACCCGCGGCTTCGCCGACGAGGTACGGGCCGTCCTCGCGCGCTCGCGTGAGCTGGGCCTCGGGCCGGACGCCCTGGCCCGCTTCGCCGAGCGGGTCGGCCGCCCGGACTGGAAGGCGGCGGCCGGCTTCCTCGCCGAGTACCTCGACGTCCTCGACCTCCAGGGCGTCCTCGACTACACGGAGCTCGTCCACCGGGCCGTCCTGCTCGCCGGGAGCGTCACGCTGCCCGCGTACGACGCGGTGTACGTCGACGAGTACCAGGACACCGACCCCGCGCAGGTCCGGCTCCTGCACGCGCTCACGGGGGGCGGCCGGGGGACGGTCGTCGCCTTCGGCGACCCGGACCAGTCCATCTACGCCTTCCGCGGCGCCGACGTGAACGGCATCCTCGACTTCCCGGCCGCTTTCGGCGGCGACGACGTGCGCGTCCTGCGCACCTCGCGCCGCGCGGGCGCGGAGCTGCTCGGGGCGACCCGGCTGCTCACCCAGCGGATGCCGCTGACCCGGCTCCCCGCCGACAAGGTCCGGGCGCACCGCGAGCTCGCGGCGGCGCGGGACGGGGGCCTGGCGGAGGCGTACACGTACCCCACGGCCTCGGCGGAGGCGGAGAACATCGCCGACCTGCTGCGCCGGGCGCATCTGGAGGACGGCGTCCCCTGGCAGGACATGGCGGTCCTCACCCGCGCCGCCGCCTCCCTCCCGTCCCTGCGCCGCGCCCTCACCTCGGCGGGAGTCCCGGTCGAAACGGACGCCGCGGACACCCCCCTCCGCCACGAACCCGCCGTGGCCCCGCTGCTGCTCGCGCTTCGCGCGGTGGCGAAGCAGGGGGGTGCGCCCCCGGACACCCGGGCCACGGCCGAGCCCGGAGCCGGGCCGACCCTGGCCGCGGGCGAGCCCGCGCCTACGGCGGACCTGGTTGTGGTTGAGCCTGTGCCTACGCCGGACCTGGTTGTGGGCGAGGCCGCGTCTACGCCGGACCTGGTTGTGGGCATGCGTTCCGCCGGGGCTGGGGGTACCTCCCAGGCGGAGCTCTGGGGGAGGGTGGGCACAACCCACGACGGCGCCGCACTGTCGGCCCGCCCCTCCGGTCGTATCGCCGCCACGTCTGACGCGGGCGAGCCCGGTTCGCCCCTGCCCACGGGCGCGGCCGACGAGGCCCCGTCCCCGGAGACGGCCGCCGGCACTGGCACCGCCACCGACACCGCCGGCTGGCTCACCGTCGAGACCGCGCTCGAACTGCTCGCCTCCCCCCTCGCCGGAGTGGACCCCGCCGACCTCCGCCGCCTCGGCCGCGCCCTGCGCGACGAGGAACGCGCCGCCGGCAACAAGGTCCCGCCCCCCTCCGACGTCCTGCTCGCCCGCGCCCTCGCCGAGCCCGAGCGCCTCGTCGCGCACGACCCCGCCTACGCCCGCGGCGCCCAGCGGCTCGGGAAGCTCCTCCAGGAGACCCGGGCGCTCCTCGAAGCGGGCGGCACCGCCGAGGAGGCCCTCTGGGTGCTCTGGAACGGCACCCCATGGCCCGGGCGCCTGGAGCGCTCCGCCCTGCGCGGCGGCCCCGCCGGCCGCAACGCCGACAGGGACCTCGACGCCGTCTGCGCCCTCTTCGAGACCGCCGCCCGCGCCGAGGAACGCGTCGGTGGCCGCGGTGTCCTCAACTTCCTCGAAGAGCTCGACGCCCAGGACATCGCCGCCGACACCCTCACCCGCCGCCACACCCGCCCCGACGCCGTCCGCCTCATGACCGCCCACCGTTCCAAGGGCCTCGAATGGGGCGTCGTGGTCGTCGCCGGCGTCCAGGAGGGCCTCTGGCCCGACCTGCGCCGCCGCGGCTCCCTCCTCGAAGCCGACCGCATCGGCCGCGACGGCCTCGCCGAGCCCCTCACCCCCGGCGCCCTCCTCGCCGAGGAGCGCCGCCTCTTCTACGTCGCCGCCACCCGCGCCCGCGACCGCCTCGTCGTCACCGCCGTGAAGGCACCGGCGGAGGACGGCGACCAGCCCTCCCGTTTCCTCGCCGAGTTCGGCGTCGAGCCGAAGGAGGTGCCCGGCCGCCCCCGCCGCCCCCTCGCCGTCTCCGCCCTCGTCGCGGAGCTCCGCGCGACGACCGTCGACCCGGCCGTCTCGCCCGCGCTCCGCGACGCCGCCGCCCACCGCCTCGCCTCCCTCGCCGCGCTCGCCGACGAGGAGGGCCAGCCGCTGGTGCCCGCCGCGCACCCGGACCGCTGGTGGGGCCTGTTCGAACCGACGCACAGCACGGTGCCGCTGCGCGACCGCGACCGGCCCGTCGCCCTCTCGCCGAGCGCCCTGGAGAACCTCGCCACCACCTGCTCCCTCCAGTGGTTCCTGGGCCGCGAGGTCAAGGCCGCGGCCCCCGCCACCGCCGCCCAGGGCTTCGGCAACGTCGTGCACGTCCTCGCCGACGAGGTCGCCTCCGGCCGCACCCCCGCCGACCTCGACGTCCT
Source organism: Streptomyces sp. NBC_00094 (assembly GCF_026343125.1). NCBI lineage: Bacteria > Bacillati > Actinomycetota > Actinomycetes > Kitasatosporales > Streptomycetaceae > Streptomyces > Streptomyces sp. NBC_00094. Next base: position 5,368,825 of record NZ_JAPEMB010000001.1, read on the forward strand.
CATGACCCGCCTGGACTCCGTGTGGGACGCCCTCGCCTTCGACGCGCCCTGGAAGTCGGCCCAGGAGAAGGCCCACGCGCGCGTGGCGCTGGAGCGCTTCCTGCGGTGGCACGTCATGGACCGCGGCGGCCGCACTCCCGCCGCCTCCGAGCACGGTTTCGACGTGACCCTGGAGGCGGGGGAGTACGAGGTCCGGATCCGCGGCTCCATGGACCGCGTCGAGACCGACGAGCACGGCCGTGCGTACGTCGTCGACTTCAAGACCGGCAAGTCCGCCCCCACCAAGGACGAGGTCACCCACCACCCGCAGCTCGCCGTCTACCAGCTGGCGGTCCGCGAGGGCGCGCTCGACGAGGTCTTCGACGGGCACAGGCCGGAGCCGGGCGGCGCCGAACTCGTACAGCTGCGGCAGCCCGCCCCCAAGAAGGAGGGCGGGGACGCCCTGCCGAAGGTCCAGGCCCAGGAGCCCCTGGCCGGGGAGTGGGTCGGCGACCTGCTGGCGACCGCCGCCGGCCGGGTCCTCGACGAGCGCTTCACCCCCACCACGGGCCAGCACTGCACGAACTGCGCCTTCCGCGCCTCGTGCAGCGCCCAGCCGGAGGGCCGCCAGATCGTCGAATGACGGCCGCGCCGAATGTCCCACTGTGCGGAGGGTCACGTTCCGGCCCGTACATCCTTTGTTCGTCCTCGCAGGTCACTCTCTTCGCGACACCCCATAAGGGCGTCGTGAAGACACGCTGTGAATGAACGCTGAGGAGTACGCATGAAGGCCAATCGGAAGCTCTGGGTGGCGGCGACGGTCTGTGTGGCCGTGGTCGCGGGTGTCACGGGCTGTTCCCAGGGCGACGACAAGGCCGCGGACCCCTTCGCGGGCCTCACCGCCGACGCCATCGCCGACAAGGCCGTCGAGACGACGAAGGCGGCCACCGCCTTCCGCATGAACGGCACCGGCACGACCGACGGCGAAGAGATGACGGTCGACTTCTCCGTCGACTCCAAGGGCACCTGCAAGGGCACGATGCAGGCCGTCAAGGGCGGCAAGGCCGAGCTCATCGGCACGGGCGATGTCAGCTACATGAAGGGCGACGACGCCTTCTGGCGCTCCAGCGGCGGCGAGGAGGGCGCCTCGGCGGACGAGGCCGGTGCCATGTCCGCGATGCTCAAGGGCCGCTGGCTGAAGATGCCCGCCGGGAGCGACGAGGACGCCGCCGCCTTCTGCGACCTCAAGACCATCGTCAAGGACATGGAGGAGGACACCCCGCGCAAGGGCATGACCCGCGGCGCCGACGCCGATGTCGACGGCAAGTCCGCCGCCACCCTGACGAAGAAGGGGGAGAAGGGCGAGACCACCACGTTCTACGTGGCCAAGGACGCCGCCAAGCCGTACATCCTCCGCGTCGTGGAGGCCGGCGGCAAGGAGCCCGGCACGGTCACCCTGAGCGACTTCGACAAGCCGGTCACCGTCACCGCCCCGCCGGCCGCGGACACCGTCGACATGGAGCAGCTCATGAAGGGCGCTTCCTGACGCACGGCCCACGGCAGGAGTAGCGGCCGCGGGCGCGTGGGGCGACCCTGGTGGACAGGGGTCGGGGAATCCGCGAGGAGGCTCGCATGGCGTCCCACCGAAAGCTCCGCGCCGCGGCCGTCGTCTGTGCCGCCGTCGCCGTCGCGGGCCCCGCGCCGGCGGTGGCCTGGGCGGCGCCCCCGGCGGCGGCCTGGGCCTCGGCACCGGCTCCCGCCCCTTCCCCCGACCCGTTCGCGAACCTCACCGCCGACGAGATCGGCGAGCGGGCGGTCACCGCCACCCAGTCCGCGACCTCGCTCCGTATGACGGGCCGGGTCGCCGCGGACGGGCAGCCGCTCGACATCGACTTCGCCGTCAACGACCGCGACGAGTGCACCGGCCTGATGAAGATCGACGGCGGCACCGCGGAACTGCGCCGGATCGACGACATCACGTACATGAAGGGCGACGAGGCCTTCTGGCGGGTCTCCATGAGCTCCCAGGGGGTGCCCGAGGCACAGATCGACGCCACGATCGAGCTCGTCAAGGGCCGCTGGCTGAAGATCGCCCCGGGGCAGGCGGGCAGCAGCGACCTCAGCGGCGTCTGCGACCTGAAGAGCCTCCTCGCCGACCTGGACAAGGACAAGGCGGAGCGCAGCGGACTGGTCCGGGGACCCGAGGGCGAGGTGGACGGCACGCCCGTGGCGACGCTGGTGAAGAAGACGACCGACGGTGAGAAGACCGGCGGTGAGCCGACCGGCGGTGAGACGACCACCGTCTCCGTCTCCGAGGAGGGCAAGCCCTACATCCTCAAGATGGTCAAGGCGGGAGGCGACTCCCCCGGCTCCCTGGTGTTCTCGGAGTACGACAAGCCGGTCGACGTGGTCGTCCCGCCGGCCGACGAGACGGTGGACCTGTCGAAGCTCGACCCCGGCACGCCCGCGTGAGGCGGTTCGGGACGACGTGACCTCGGCGACAGCCCGGACGCACCGCCCTCGTCCGCGCCGGGGTCACCGACCCCGACGTCATCGACCCGGACGCACCCCCTCCCGCACCGGGCCGGGCCGCACTGTCGGTCGGTCGCGTTAGCCTCTTTGAGGTGACCGCACGTATCAGCGACCCCGAGCAGCTCAAGGAGCTCCTCGGCATCCCGTTCACCCCGGAGCAGACGGCCTGCATCACCGCGCCGCTCGCCCCGCAGGTCGTCGTGGCCGGAGCCGGCTCCGGCAAGACGACGGTGATGGCCGCCCGCGTGGTCTGGCTGGTCGGCACGGGCCAGGTCGCCCCCGAGCAGGTCCTCGGCCTCACCTTCACCAACAAGGCCGCGGGCGAACTCGCCGAGCGCGTCCGCACCGCCCTCGTCCGCGCCGGGGTCACCGACCCCGACGTCATCGACCCGGACGAGCCCCCCGGCGAGCCCCGCATCTCCACGTACCACGCCTTCGCCGGGCAGCTCCTCACCGACCACGGCCTCCGCATCGGCCTGGAGCCCACGTCCCGGCTCCTCGCCGACGCCACCCGCTACCAGCTCGCCGCGCGCGTGCTGCGCGAGGCCCCCGGCCCGTACCCGGCCCTGACCAAGTCGTTCCCGACCCTGATCACCGACCTCCTCGCCCTCGACGGCGAGCTCGCCGAGCACCTCGTACGCCCCCGGGACCTCGCCGCGTACGACGCCGGGCTCCTCACCGCGCTCGCCGACGCCAAGCTCACCAACGCCGAGCTGCGCAAGATCCCCGAGGCCACCGCCGCCCGCCGCGAGCTGCTCGACCTCGTCGTCCGCTACCGGGCCGCCAAGCGCTCCCGCGACCTGCTCGACTTCGGCGACCAGATCGCCCTCTCCGCCGAGCTCGCCACCACCCGGCCCGAGGTCGGCGGCCTGCTGCGCGAGGAGTTCCGGGTCGTCCTGCTCGACGAGTACCAGGACACCTCCGTCGCCCAGCGACTCCTGCTCTCCGGCCTCTTCGGCCAGGGCACCGGACACGCCGTGACCGCCGTCGGCGACCCCTGCCAGGCCATCTACGGCTGGCGCGGCGCCTCCGTCGCCAACCTCGACGACTTCCCCGAGCACTTCCCGGGCGCCGACGGCGGCCCCGCGAGCCGCTACTCGCTCTCCGAGAACCGGCGCAGCGGCGGCCGCCTCCTCGAACTCGCCAACACCCTCGCCGTCCCCCTGCGCGCCATGCACGCGGGCGTGGAGGCGCTGCGCCCCGCACCGGGCGCCGAGCGCGACGGCAGTGTCCGCATCGCCCTGCTGCCCACCCACGCCGAGGAGATCGACTGGCTGGCCGACTCCCTCGCCCACCTCGTCCGCACCGGCCGCGAGCCCGGCGAGATCGCCGTCCTGTGCCGGACCGCCACCGACTTCCCCGCGATCCACGCGGCCCTCGTCGCCCGTGACGTGCCCGTCGAGGTCGTCGGCCTCTCCGGCCTCCTCCACCTGCCCGAGATCGCCGACCTCGTCGCCGTCTGCGAGGTCCTCCAGGACCCGGGGGCCAACGCCTCCCTGGTCCGCCTCCTCACCGGCCCCCGCTGGCGGATCGGCCCCCGCGACCTGGCCCTCCTGGGCCGCCGCGCCCGGCTCCTCGTCCACCGGGGCGGCGACGAACCCGACCCGGAGCAGCGGCTCGCCGCAGCCGTCGAGGGCGTCGACCCGGCGGAGGTGGTCTCGCTCGCCGACGCGCTCGACACCTTCCTGGACTCCGGCGGCGCCGCCGACGACGGCCTGCCGTTCTCCGCCGAGGCCCGGGTCCGTTTCGCACGGCTCGCCGCCGAGCTGCGCTCCCTGCGCACCTCGCTCGCCGACCCGCTCATGGACGTGCTGCACCGGATCCTCACCGCGACCGGCCTGGAGGTCGAGCTCTCGGCCTCCCCGCACGCGCTGGCGGCCCGCCGCCGCGAGACCCTCTCGAACTTCCTGGACGTCGCCGCCGGCTTCGCCTCCCTCGACGGCGAGGCGAGCCTGCTCGCCTTCCTCGGCTTCCTGCGGACGGCCGTCCAGTTCGAGAAGGGCCTCGACAACGCCCTCCCGGGCGGCGAGAACACGGTGAAGGTCCTCACCGCCCACAAGTCCAAGGGCCTGGAGTGGGACGTCGTCGCCGTCCCCGGCCTGGTCGCGGGCGCGTTCCCGAGCGCCCGCGCCCGCGAGGCGTGGACCTCCCAGCCCCAGGTACTCCCGCACGCCCTGCGCGGCGACGCCGGCACGCTGCCCGCGATCGACACCTGGGACGCCAAGTCCCTCGCGTCCTTCAAGAACGAGATGCGGGACCACCAGCACACCGAGGAGCTCCGCCTCGGCTACGTCACCTTCACCCGCCCCCGCTCCCTCCTGCTCGGCTCCGCCCACTGGTGGGGCCCGTCCCAGAAGAAGCCCCGCGGCCCCTCGGACTTCCTCCGGTCCCTCTACGACCATTGCGAGGCCGGCCACGGCGACATCGAGGCCTGGGCGGACACCCCGGAGGAAGACGCCGAGAACCCGTCCCTGACGGAGAACGCCACGGATAAGGCCTGGCCGCTCCCGCTGGGCTCGGAGGCTCTGAAGTGGCGCCGCGACGCGGCGGAGGCGGTGCGGACCAAGCTGTGGGCATACGTTCCGCAGGGCTGGGGGCACCTCCCAGGCGAAGCTCTGGGGGAGGGTGGGCACAGCCCCCCCAGCGCAGCGCCCGACCTCTTGGACCTCGCCCCCGAGGGCCTGGACCTCGACCCCGAGGCCCCCTGGCCCGACGAGGAACCCGCTTGGGACGAGGAGGGCCTCCCCGAGGACGCCCACCACGATGCGGTCCCGGCTCCCCGGGAACCCGAACGAGTGCCCACCCTCACTCCGGAGGAGCTCCGCACCATCGCCTCCTGGGACCGCGACCTCACCGCCCTCACCACCGAACTCCGCCGCGCCCGCGCGACGACCAGAGACGTCCTGCTGCCCCCGTACCTCTCCGCCTCCCAGGTGCTCCGCCTCGCCGCCGACCCCGACGGCTTCGCCCAGGACCTGGCCCGCCCCATGCCCAGGCCGCCACAGCCCGCGGCCCGCCGGGGCACGCGCTTCCACGCCTGGGTGGAGTCCCGCTTCGAGGAGCTGCCGCTGCCGTTCCTCGGCCCCGAGGAGCTGCCCGGCGGCGAGGACTTCGCGGGGGAGCCGGAGATCCTCGACGAGCGGGACCTCGACTCCCTCAAGGAGGCCTTCGCCCGCACCCCGTACGCCCACCGCACCCCGTACCGCGTCGAGGTCCCCGTCCACCTCACCCTCGGGGGCCGGGTCGTCCGGGGCCGGATCGACGCCGTCTACCGGGACCCGGACACCGGTGCGTACGAGATCGTCGACTGGAAGACCAGTCACCACCGCACCGCCGACCCCCTGCAGCTCGCGATCTACCGGCTCGCCTGGGCCGAGCAGCACGGCCTCGCACCCGACGAGGTGGCCACCGCCTTCGTCTACGTCCGTACGGGTGAGGTCGCCCGCCCCTCCCGCCTGCCCGGTCGTGCCGAGCTGGAGGCCATCCTGCTTGCCGGAGCACCCCCGGACGCCGGATAGGGTCGTGGGCATGAGCGAGACCCCGGACAGCGTCGTCCACGCCGTGCGTACGTACATCGAGCAGCACCGCGCCACCTTCCTCGGCGACCTCGCCGAGTGGCTGCGCATCCCCTCCGTGTCGGCGCAGCCGGACCGGGCCGGGGACGTACGGCGCAGTGCCGAGTGGCTCGCCGCCAAGCTCAAGGAGACCGGCTTCACGACGGTCGAGGTGTGGGAGACCCCCGGTGCCCCCGCGGTCTTCGCCGAGTGGCCCTCCGAGGACCCGGACGCCCCGACGGTCCTCGTCTACGGCCACCACGACGTGCAGCCCGCGGCCCGCGAGGACGGCTGGCACACGGAGCCCTTCGAGCCGACGGTGATCGACGGCCGGATGTACGCGCGAGGGGCCGCCGACGACAAGGGCCAGGTGTTCTTCCACACACTCGGCGTCCGCGCCCACCTCGCCGCGACCGGCCGCACGGCCCCCGCCGTCCACCTCAAGCTGATCGTCGAGGGCGAGGAGGAGTCCGGCTCCCCGCACTTCCGCGAGCTCGTCGAGACCCACGCCGAGCGGCTCGCCGCCGATGCCGTGATCGTCTCCGACACCGGCATGTGGTCCGAGACCACCCCCACCGTCTGCACCGGCATGCGCGGGGTCGCCGACTGCGAGATCGAGCTGTACGGCCCCGACCAGGACATCCACTCCGGTTCCTTCGGCGGCGCCGTGCCGAACCCGGCCACCGTCGCGGGCCGGATCGTCGCCGCCCTGCACGACGCGGACGAGCGCGTCGCGATCCCCGGTTTCTACGAGGGCGTGACCGAGCTCTCCGACGCCGAGCGGGCCCTCGTCGCCGAGCTCCCCTTCGACGAGTCGGCCTGGCTGCGTACGGCCAAGTCCCACGGCACCCTCGGGGAGGCCGGCTTCTCCACCCTGGAGCGCGTCTGGGCCCGCCCGACCGCCGAGGTCAACGGCATCGGCGGCGGCTACCAGGGCCCCGGCGGCAAGACGATCGTCCCCGCCTCCGCCCAGCTCAAGCTGTCGTTCCGGCTCGTCGCGGGCCAGGACCCGGCCACGATCGAACAGTGCGTACGGGACTGGCTCGCCGGGCTCGTCCCGGCCGGCATCCGGTACGAGATCGTCTTCGGCGCCCCGACCCGCCCCTGCCTCACCCCCCTCGACCACCCCGCTCTCACGGCGGTGGCCGGGGCCATGAGCAGGGCCTTCGACGGCGCCAAGGTCCGCTACACCCGCGAGGGCGGCTCCGGACCGGCCGCCGACCTCCAGGACGTCCTGGAGGCGCCCGTGCTGTTCCTGGGCATCTCCGTCCCGTCCGACGGCTGGCACGCCCCCAACGAGAAGATCGAGCTGGATCTCCTCATGAAGGGCGTCGAGACCACGGCTCACCTGTGGGGCGACCTGCCCGCCGCACTCGGGCCCGTCCGACCCTGATCCGCCGGACAGGCCCACGCCACCGCGCGCTGAACCCACACACCGATCCGGGGGAGCTGGAAGCACCTGTGAGCACCTTGAAGCACGCGTCAACGGACCGACCGGACCGCCCGATCTCGCTCACCGCACCGAGCGGCATCGACCGGGCCGCACACCACCGCCTCGACGAGGCGTGGCTGGCGGCCGCCTGGAGCCACCCCACGACCCGGGTCTTCGTGGTCTCCGGGGGGCAGGTGCTGATCGACGACCGGCCCGACGGCACCACCGAGCTCGTCATGACCCCGGCGTTCGAGGCCCCGGTCACCGAGACCCACCGCTACTTCCTGGGTACCGACGCCGACGGGGTGTCCTACTTCGCGCTCCAGAAGGACTCCCTGCCCGGCCGCATGGACCAGTCCGCGCGCCCGGCGGGGCTGCGCGAGGCCGGACTGCTGCTCTCGGACCGGGACGCGGGCCTCATGGTGCACGCCGTCGCCCTGGAGAACTGGCAGCGTCTCCACCGCTTCTGCTCGCGCTGCGGCGACCGCACGGTCATCGCCGCGGCCGGCCACATCCGCCGCTGTCAGGCCTGCGGCGCCGAGCACTACCCGCGTACCGACCCGGCGGTCATCATGCTGGTCACGGACGACCAGGACCGGGCTCTGCTGGGCCGCCAGGTGCACTGGCCGGAGGGCCGCTTCTCGACCCTCGCGGGCTTCGTCGAGCCCGGCGAGTCCATCGAGCAGTCGGTGGTCCGCGAGGTCTTCGAGGAGGCCGGCGTCACCGTCGGCGAGGTCGAGTACGTCGCCAGCCAGCCCTGGCCGTTCCCGTCCAGCCTCATGCTGGGCTTCGTCGCCCGCGCGACCTCCTCGGAGATCACCGTGGACGGCGAGGAGATCCACGAGGCCCGCTGGTTCTCCCGCGAGGAGATCGCCGCCGCCTTCGAGTCCGGCGAGGTCCTGCCCCCGTACGGCATCTCGATCGCCTCCCGCCTGATCGAACTCTGGTACGGCAAGCCGCTCCCGAAGCCGGGCGACGTCATCTGACGACCCCCGCCCGCCGACCCCTGTCTGTCGAACCGCCTACCGAACCGCCCACTGACCCCCGTCCGACGGACACCGACGGACACCGACGGACACAGCAGAGCCCCCGGCCGTCGTGGTCGGGGGCTCTCTGCCGCAGAGGCAGGGAATCAGACGGCCAGCGCCTGCTTGACCTGGGCGAGGGAAGGGTTGGTCATGACCGACTCGCTTCCCTGCGGGGAAACCACCAGGACGGTCGGGACGGTCTGGTTGCCGCCGTTGGCCTTCTCGACGAACGCGGCCGACTCCGGGTCCTGCTCGATGTTGATCTCCGAGTACGCGATGCCCTCGCGGTCCATCTGGCTCTTCAGCCGACGGCAGTAGCCGCACCACGTGGTGCTGTACATCGTCACAGTGCCCTGCATGGCCTGGCGCTCCTCTTCTTCGCTGACGGGTGCCGAGAAGGAGAACGTACGGTCAGGCCGTCCCATTCCCGGGATTCGTATGACCGGCACCTCCGGCCTGTGGACAAGCCGCCGCACCGAGCTCGCGGGACCTGGCAGCATGGACAGGTGACAGCAGCAACGCACTCCACTCTCTTCCCGCAGGTCCCGGAGACGGCCGACGCGGTGCTCGACGGGCTCGACCCCGAGCAGCGCGAGGTCGCGCTCGCCCTGAGCGGGCCCGTGTGCGTGCTGGCGGGAGCCGGCACGGGCAAGACACGGGCCATCACGCACCGGATCGCGTACGGGGTGCGGGCGGGCATACTGCAGCCCGCCAGTGTGCTGGCCGTCACCTTCACCAACCGCGCCGCCGGCGAGATGCGCGGCCGGCTCCGGCAGCTCGGCGCGGGTGGCGTCCAGGCCCGTACGTTCCACTCCGCGGCCCTCCGCCAGCTCCAGTTCTTCTGGCCGAAAGCCGTCGGTGGCGATCTGCCCCGGCTCCTGGAGCGGAAGGTCCAGCTCGTCGCCGAGGCCGGGGCGCGCTGCCGGATCCGGCTCGACCGGAACGAGCTGCGCGACGTCACCAGCGAGATCGAGTGGGCCAAGGTCACCCAGACGGTCCCCGCCGACTATCCGGCCGCGGTCGCCAAGTCCGTCAGGGACGCCCCGCGCGACCCGGCGGAAATCGGCCAGATCTATGCGATGTACGAGCAGCTCAAGCGCGACCGCGCGGTGATCGACTTCGAGGACGTGTTGCTGCTCACTGTCGGCATCCTCCAGGACCGCCACGACATCGCCGAGCAGATCCGCCGCCAGTACCAGCACTTCGTCGTGGACGAGTACCAGGACGTCTCCCCGCTCCAGCAGCGCCTGCTCGACCTGTGGCTCGGCGACCGCGACAACCTCTGCGTCGTCGGCGACGCCAGCCAGACGATCTACTCCTTCACCGGAGCCACCCCCGACCACCTGCTGAACTTCCGCAACCGCCATCCGCAGGCCACGGTGGTCAAGCTCGTCCGTGACTACCGCTCCACCCCGCAGGTCGTGCACCTCGCCAACGGGCTGCTCAACCAGGCCAGTGGCCGGGCCGCCGAGCACCGCCTGGAGCTGATCTCCCAGCGCGACCCCGGCCCCGAGCCGGTCTACACGGAGTACGCCGACGAACCGGCCGAGGCCGAGGGCACCGCCCGCCGTATCCGGGACCTCATCGCCGCCGGCGTCCCGGCCGGCGAGATCGCCGTCCTCTACCGGATCAACGCCCAGTCCGAGGTCTACGAGCAGGCCCTCGCCGACGCCGGAGTGCCCTACCAGCTCCGTGGCGCCGAGCGGTTCTTCGAGCGCCAGGAGGTACGGGAGGCGGGCATCGCCCTGCGCGGCGCGGCCCGCGCCGGGGGCAACGACTCCCTGCTCGACGACGCCGAGGACCTGCCCTCGCAGGTCAGGGCCGTCCTCTCCACCAAGGGCTGGACCGCACAGCCGCCCGCCGGCTCCGGAGCGGTCCGTGACCGCTGGGAGTCGCTCGCCGCGCTCGTCCGGCTCGCCGAGGACTTCGCCCGCGCCAAGTCCGGGGCCACCCTCTCCGACCTGGTCGCCGAGCTCGACGAGCGGGCCGCCGCCCAGCACGCCCCGACCGTCCAGGGCGTCACCCTCGCCTCGCTCCACGCGGCGAAGGGCCTCGAATGGGACGCCGTGTTCCTGGTCGGCCTCACCGAGGGCATGATGCCGATCACCTACGCCAAGACCGACGAGCAGGTCGAGGAGGAGCGCCGCCTGCTGTACGTCGGCGTCACCCGGGCCCGGCTCCACGTCTCGCTCTCCTGGGCGCTCTCCCGCGCCCCCGGCGGCCGCGCCTCCCGGCGCCCCACCCGTTTCCTCAAGGGCCTGCGACCGGGCTCCGGCTCCGGCTCCGGTTCCCGTGGTTCGTTCGGCGCCTTCGGCTCCGTCGGGGCCGGGGCCGCCGGAGGCGTCGAGCGGGCCGTCGGCGGCGGTCGGCGCAAGCCGCGCGGCCCGGTCCTGTGCCGGGTCTGCGGCGCGACCCTCACCGAGGCGGGCGCGATGAAGCTGATGCGCTGTGAGGACTGTCCCTCGGACATGGACGAGGCGCTCTACGAGCGGCTCCGCGACTGGCGCTCCGGGCAGGCGAAGGAACTGGGCCAGCCCCCGTACTGCGTCTTCACCGACAAGACGCTCATGGCCATCGCCGAGCGCGTACCCGCCACCGACGGGGAGCTCTCCTCGATCTCCGGCGTCGGCGTCCGCAAGCTGGATCGCTTCGGAGCCGATGTCCTGGCCATCTGCGCAGGTGGGGAGGGAGGGGCGGGTGAGGATGAGAACTGAGGAAAACTCGTGGGAAAAATAGTTTGCGCCTGCCCCGTCAAGCGCCATAGGTTCTTAACCACGGAAACAAGCGGCTTCTTCGAAGCCCTGTCTTCGTGCTGTACTTGTCCAAATAAACATGAGGGTCCGGCTCGCACCCGAGCCCTCCGAGACGCCGAGAGGAGGCGATTCCCCGTGATCAGCAACTGCATCAAGACCCGCACTGCCAGCTTCGTCAGCACCGCCAAAATGACCGATCGCTCGATCGTCTCCGCCTGCTCGCTCGGCCTCTCCGGCTCTGCGTTCCTTGGCAGCGGTCTGCCCGTCACCGGTCTCTCCGGCCTCGGCATGCCCGCCATCGAGCGCAATGAGCGACCGACCAAGGCACTGGAAGCAGTAGCAGCCGGCAAGGCCAAGGCCTTTGCCTTCGCCGCGACCGGTGCCGGAGTCGAGCAGCGGCAGAAGACGACGTACCACCACACGATGTGGGCCTTCCGTGGGCTCGAACCCTGGAGTGATCCAGTCTGATCCATGATCAGACCGGCGCCTTCAGGGCCGCGGAACCCCACCCGGGATCCGCGGCCCTTCTGTTTGTCCCCGAACGGGGATGACGGAGCGAAGGGGCCTCGGGCAGAACACCCGGTACCAGCCGAAACCCCGGCCAAACAGGCCGGAACGACCAGACGAGGAAAAACCACCGTGCAACTCGAAGCGCACGCCCCGTCCGTACCGCCTTCCGATTCGATCTCCCTGCCCGGCCTCACGGAGGACCCCGCTTTGACCCCCCTCACCGCGCTCACCGCGCTCGACGACGCCATCGAGAACCTCGGCGTCCCCGTCCCCTGTCGCACCTACGACCCCGAGGTCTTCTTCGCGGAGTCCCCGGCCGACGTCGAGTACGCGAAGTCCCTCTGCCAGACCTGTCCGCTCATGGCCGCCTGCCTGGCCGGTGCCAAGGAGCGGCGCGAGCCGTGGGGCGTCTGGGGCGGCGAGCTCTTCGTCCAGGGCGTGGTCGTCGCCCGGAAGCGGCCCCGTGGCCGTCCGCGCAAGAACCCGGTCGCGGCATGAGCGCCACCGGAACCATCGACCGTCCCCTCACGCACGATCCCCAGAAGCAGGCTCCGATGACCTCTTCCGCCAGCGAGCCCCTCGGCTCCGCGACCCCAGACTTCTCCACCGCCGGCGCGCACACCGCTCGCCAGAACAGGACCCGCGAAATGCAACTCATCCCAGAAGCCCTGGCCCGTGCCCATATGCACGAGCGACACCGTGAGGCCGACGCGGAACGCCAGGCCGTGCGCCTGGTTGCCGCCCGGCGCATGCAGCGCCGCGCCGAGCGCGTCTCGCTGCGCGCCCGCCGCGCGCTCGCCATGGCTGTCATGAACTGAGGCAGTACCGGAAACACCTCGCGCCCCTCCGGGGGCGCGTCCCCCGGGGGTCGGTCCGAACGGACCGGCCCCCGCGGTGCGTTGCCCGGTCAGTGGCGTCCCGCCGGGCTATCGTCACCAGGGTGAACGACGCCCGTACTCCCGAGGCACCCCTCGCCTGCGCGCGCTGCGGCAAGACCGCCGACACCCTTCCGGTGACCTGGACCTGTTCGGTGGAGAACGGCCGACGCGAGTACTTCTGCGAGGACTGCGCCCGCGCCAACATCCGTGCGATCGAGGGCCGTCTCGACTCCGCCTGGTGGTGACCCGCCTTCTCCGCCGGGCTAGGGCCTGCCCGGCGGATCACGGCCTGCCCGGCGGATCACGGCCGGGCTCAGTCGGGCCGGCTCAGTCGGTGTCCGGCGCGACGAAGCCCGGCAGCCACTCCTCCAGCTCGTCCCGGAGCCGTACCGTCGCGTTGAGCTGGCACAGCACCCCGATCGTGCTCAACGTCACGCGGTGTATCAACAGGTACGAGGGTGGCAGGTTCAGCTGCTTGCCCAGCTGGTGGGCGGGGGAGCGGGGATCGGCGATCCGGGCCGCCTGGGTCCGCAGCCAGCCGCGGGTGAAGAGGAAGGTCTCCGCCTCGGCCGGTTCGATGATCGGCAGCAGGTACCCCAGGACCTCGTCGGGGTCGAGGGCGACGGACTCCTTGACGAAGCCCTCCGCGCGGAGCAGTTCGTAGACGGTCTCGGCCTCGCCGGTGAGCGCCATCCGCAGACAGACGCCGATCGTCTCGGGCAGCCCGCCCGGGAGCCGGTCCACGGTCCCGAAGTCGAGGACGCCGAGGCGCCAGTCCGCCGGATCCCCGTCCTCCTCGGTGCCGGGCAGCAGCCGGAAGTTGCCCGGGTGCGGATCGGCGTGCAGCAGGCCGGTGCGGGCGGGGCCGGAGAAGAGGAAACGGGCCAGGAGCTGACCCGCCCGGTCCCGCTGGGCCTCCGTGCCGTCCGCGATCACCTCCGAGAGCGGGATCCCGTCCATCCACTCGGTCACGAGTACCTGCTCCGACTGGTGCACCACCGCCGGCACCACCACGTCGGGATCGTCCGCGAACACCTCCGCGTGCTCCCGCTGGGCCGTCGCCTCCAGCGCGTAGTCCAGCTCCTCGGAGACCCGGTCCCGCATCTCGGTGATCAGCGGCTTGATGTCCATACCGGGGACGAGGGGGCCGAGGAGCCGGGCGAAGCGGCTCAACTGGGTCAGGTCCGAGAGCAGTGCCTCCCCGGCGCCCGGGTACTGCACCTTCACCGCGACCTCGCGCCCGTCGTGCCACACGGCCCGGTGTACCTGTCCGATCGAGGCGGCGGCCGCGGGCTTGTCCTCGAACTCCAGGAACAGCTCCCGCCAGTTCTCGCCGAGCCGCTCTTCCAGTACGGCGTGCACCCTGGCCGTCGGCATCGGAGGAGCCGCTTCCTGAAGCTTCGTCAAGGCCGCCCGGTAGGGCCCGGCGACCTCCTCCGGAAGGGCCGACTCGAAGACGGACAGCGCCTGTCCGAGTTTCATCGCGCCGCCTTTCAGCTCGCCGAGAACCTTGAACAGCTGCTCGGCCGTGCGCTGCTGGAGCTCCTTGGCGACGAGCTCGGCGGACCTGCCGCCGATCCGTTTGCCCAGGCCCCAAGTGGCCCGGCCGGCGAAGCCGAGCGGCAACGCGGCCAACTTGGCGGTCCGAGTGACCGCCTTCCGGGGAAGATCAGACATGCGCCCCTCCAATTCCCAGACTGCCGTGTCACGCAGGGCCGTTACCCCGCCATTGTGTCCTGTGCGCTTCCGGCTGCCGAGGCGCACTCCCCTTCTCTGTCGCGCGCTGCCCCGCACGGGCAGCCGGGATGCGGTCGCAGGCGCTCCGACCGCCACTCCAGCAGCGGTAGTGACACCTCCCAGCGGGCGCCCGTGCTCGCCGGGAGATCCCCGTCCAGGAAGGTGAGCGCGTGCGCGGCGGCGAGGCCCGCGACGGCCGTGGCCAGCGCCAGGTCACAGGCGGGCAGCGGGTGCGGGGCGCCCGAACGCCACTGGGCGAGGAGCCGGGGGCGGACGGGATCCCGGTCCGTCGACTCCTCCTGGAGGCAGCGGGCACAGGCCGTCCCGCCGGGCAGGACGAGCGGCCCGACCGTCCCCGTCGCCTCCAGCACGCCCGCGTACAGATGGGGTGTGCCGGTCGAGATCCACGGCTCGGCCGGCAGTGGATCGGGGACGTACGCCCCGAGACCGTCCCGCGGTGTCACCACGACGAGTGACAACCCGGGCTCACCACGCCCGTCACCCGTCGTTCCGTCCATCCGGCCGGCGCGGGTGGAGCCGCGTGCCCAGCGGCCCACCAGGCGCCGGGCCGCCGTCGCCCGGCGTTCGCCGACGGCCTCGGCCGGCAGGCCGCCCGGGGCGGTCTCCCACGGCTCGACCCGGCCGGAGTCGAGCACCTCGACCGTGCCCACGCCCGCCGCGGACAGCAGGGCCGCCACCGTCGCCCCCACCCGCCCCGCGCCCCGGACCTGGACGCGCAGGGCCCGCCGGGCGGCCAGTGTCCGCAGCGCCCGGTCCGGCTCGCGGTGGACGACGGAGAGCGAGGCCAGGTCCGCGCGCTGCGGATCGAGCGCCGTGTCCACCGCGCCGGCTGCGGGACCCGTCCTCCCCGGCCGTCCGGTCGCGGCGTCCGCGAGGAGCCCGGCCGCCGCCAACCGGCCGAGGAACGCCTCCAGATGCCCGTCCGGCAGACCGAGCGCCCGCGCCTCGGCCCGCAGCAACTCCGTCCCCCGGGTGCCGTCGAGGAGCGCCAACAGCGCTCCCGTGCCCGGGGCGACCGGGCTCATCACCACCGCGTGGGCGGGGGTGACGCCGAACTGGACGCGCTGGAGACTCCGCCAGGCGCGTCGCAGCGCCGGTTTCACCATCGGATGCATTTCCCCGCCCCCGCCCGTGACCGCATTCATGATCGACAACGGCTCTTCCGTCGTCCTGAAGCGAGAATGCCCCGTCGCCGTGACGGTCGCCGAAAGTTGTCCACAGGGCAGGGGGAATAGTCATTCAAATGGTGCGCGTTGGGGTCGGATCGTTCTCGAAACCACTCCGGAGGCGGGACTTCCCCCGCCGGCAACGGGTAACGTCGGGGCCGTGCCCGCCGACCCACAGCGCAGCGTGACCAGCCAGCCGCCCAGCGGCTCGGGGACGAGCGCGGTCGAGGTCCGCAGAAGCCCACGGCGCAGCAGAACCGTCTCGGCCTACCGCGAGGGTGACCGGACCATCGTGCTCATCCCGGCCCGGATGTCGGAGGCGGAGGAGCGGCGCTGGGTCACCGTCATGCTCGACAAACTCGCCGCCAAGGAGAACCGGAGCGTCCTCGGTGACCGCGAGCTCACCGAGCGGGCGCTGAGCCTGTCCGAGCAGTACTTCGGCGGCCGGGCCCGCCCCGACTCCGTCCGCTGGGTCACCAACCAGAACACCCGCTGGGGCTCCTGCACCCCCTCGGAGGGCAGCATCCGCCTCTCCCACCGGCTCCAGGGCATGCCCGAGTACGTCGTCGACTACGTCCTCCTGCACGAGCTGGCCCACCTCCTGATCCCCGGTCACGGCCCCAGGTTCTGGCGTCTTCTCGAGGCGTACCCGCGCACCGAGCGGGCCCGCGGCTACCTGGAGGGCGTGGTCGCCGCCGACCGTCTCCCGCACTTCCCGGTCGCTCGCGAGGAGTGACGCCCCGGATACGCGGCTGTGCGGTTGTTTCCCGATTCCGTACCGAAAACGACCTGCCCTGTCTCAATGTCGTACGCAGCCGTTAGCCTGGCGCGAGCATTCGCCATTCGGGATGGGGGACGGTCGTTACGCATGGCCAGGGAATTCCAACGCGGCCACAAGGCCAAGATCAGTGATCTGACCTCGGGAACCGATCTGTACGTGGGTGTGCAGATCGCGGCACCCGGACTCAGTTTCGACATCAGCTGCTTCGGACTCGACGCGGACGAGCGGCTCTCCGACGACCGCTACTTCGTCTTCTTCAACCAGCCGAAGTCGCCCGAGGAGTCCATCCAGCTGCTCGGGTCCCAGTCCGGTGACACGGAGTCCTTCCGCATCACCCTCGACCGCATCCCCGCGAACATCCAGAAGCTGTCGTTCACCGCGACGATCGACGGCGACGGCCAGATGTCCCAGGTCGGACCCGGTCACCTGCGGATCGTGGCGGGTGGCGAGGAGGTCGCCCGGTACGCCTTCACGGGCGCGGAGTTCTCCACCGAGCGCGCGGTGATGCTGGGCGACTTCTACCTCAAGGACGTGTGGCGGTTCGCCGCCGTCGGCCAGGGCTTCGACGGAGGTCTGGAGGCGCTCCTGCGGAACTTCGGCGGCGAGGTCGCCGAAGAGGAGCCCGCGGCTCCGCAGGCGCAGGCCCCGGCCCCCGGATTCGCCCCGCCGCAGCAGGCGACGGCACCCCCGGCCTTCGGCGCGCCCGCCCCGCAGCCGCCGGCCCCGGCGCCCGCGTTCGGCGCACCGCCCGGGCCCCCGCAGCCGGTCCACACGGCGCCCACGATGGTGGCGCCGATGGCCCCCGCCCAGGTCCCGCCGCCCGCGCCGGCCCCCGCCCCGTACGGGCAGCTGCAGCAGCAGCCCCAGTACGGCCAGGTCCCGGGACAGGCTCCTGGGCAGTACGGCGGCCAGATCCCGGGCCAGGCCCCGGGTCAGTACCCCGGCCAGGGCCAGCCGCCGCAGCAGCCTCCCTACGGGCAGGCCGCCCCCGCCCCGTACGGGCAGCAGCCGCAGTTCGGGCAGCAGCCCGCAGGCGTTCCGCAGGGCGTCCCGGCCACCGGCGCGGGGCTCGCCGCCGCGCTCGCGCCGTACAAGGAGACCGCCACCGGCGCCCGCTGGACCCCGCAGAACCAGCAGCTCATGCGGGTCGACCTCGCCATGGGCGGCACCCCCGTCCTCGCCCGCCAGGGCTCCATGGTCATGTACCAGGGCAAGGTCGACTTCTCCCACAAGGGCGCGGGCTTCGCCGGCCGGGTCGTCGGCAACGCCACCGGCCAGGAGATGCAGCTGATGCGCTGCACCGGCCGCGGCCAGGTCTTCCTCGCCGAGGAAGGCGCCCATCTGCACCCGATCGAGCTCCAGGGCGACGGCATCTGCGTCTCCGCCGAGGCCGTCCTCGCGTTCGACGAGTCCCTCCAGTACGAGGTCCGCCGCATCGAGGGCCACGGCATCCCCGGCGGCGCCCTGTTCACCATGCAGTTCCAGGGCACCGGCACGGTCATCGTGAAGACCCACGGCATCCCCGTGGTCCTGCCCGTCACACCGACCACGTTCGCCGACTGCAACGCGGTGGTCGCCTGGTCGTCCGCGTCCCAGGTCATCCTCTCCAGCCAGGTGCGGCTCCGCCGCAACGCCTACCCGGGCCACAGCGGAGAGACCGTGAACCTCCAGTTCCGGGGCGCCCCCGGCAACTTCATCGTCGTCCAGCCCTACGAGGTCTGAGGGAGCCCGAAGTCATGAACCAGCAACTCGCGGGCTACGCCCCGACCCCCGTCGCGGCCCGGATGGAGAACCACGGCCGCACCATGCTGAAGGTCGCCATGGCCTCCGGCCAGGACCTGTACGCCCGCAGCGGCTCGATGGTCGCCTACGAGGGCTTCATCACCTACGAGCCCAACCCGCCCGCCGTCCGCCAGGTCGCCAAGGAGTGGGCCACGGGCGAGGGCGCGCCGATCATGAAGTGCTCCGGTGACGGACTGCTCTACCTCGCCGACTACGGCGCCGACGTCGTCGTGATCAACCTCCAGAACGACTCGCTGTCCGTCAACGGCTCCAACCTGCTCGCCTTCGACGCACACCTCCAGTGGGGCGTCGAGCGGGTCAAGGGACTCGCCAAGTTCGCCGGCCAGGGCCTGTTCAACGTGGAGATCGCCGGTACGGGCTGGGTCGCGCTCACCTCGCGCGGCACGCCGATCGTCGTCGACTGCGGCCGCGGCGAGGACGAGACCTACGTCGACCCCGACGCGCTCGTCGCCTGGTCGCCGGCGCTCAAGGTCAAGGGCAAGCGCAGCTTCAAGGCCTCCTCCCTCATCGGGCGGGGCAGCGGCGAGGCCTTCCAGATGGCCTTCTCCGGCCAGGGCATCGTCGTCGTACAGCCGAGCGAGGACAGCACCGACCGCCTGCGGGTCCGGGGCTGAGGGGGAGCGAGAACACACCATGCAGAGCCCGCTTTTCAACCACGCCGAACAGCAGAGCCAGGAGCGGTACGTCATCCAGAACCCGCAGCTCCTGCGGGTCAGCCTGACCGGGCAGGACGACATCCTCGCCCGCAAGGGCGCCATGGTCGCGTACCAGGGGCTCGTCGACTTCGACGGCGAGTACCAGACCCCGAACCAGCGACGGGCCCGTGCCCGCACCGGCGAGGGCCTCGACCTGATGCGCTGCTCCGGCCAGGGCACGGTCTACTTCGCCAACCTCGCCCAGTACGTCCACGTCGTGGAGGTCGACCAGGAGGGCCTGACCGTCGACAGCGCCTACGTCCTGGCGCTCGACTCGACGCTCCACACCGAGGTCATCGCCGTCGACAGCCAGTACGGCATCTCCGGCTCCGGCAAGTACCAGCTCAACATCTCCGGCCGCGGCAAGGTCGCCCTGATGACCTCGGGGCAGCCGCTGATGATGCAGGTCACGCCCGAGAAGTACGTCAGCGTCGACGCGGACGCGATCGTCGCCTGGTCCACCGGGCTGCGCGTCCAGATGCAGGCGCAGACGCACAACTCCAGCGTCCGCAGCCGCCGCGGCAACACGGGCGAGGGCTGGGAGCTCAGCTTCCTCGGCCAGGGCTTCGCGCTCGTCCAGCCCAGCGAGGTCATGCCCCCGCAGAACGCGGCCATCGGCCAGGGCATCGCCGCCCAGTTCGGCGCCGGGCAGCAGGGCGCCCACGCCCAGAACCAGAACAACGCCTGGAACTGAGCACGACGCACCACACGTGAGGAGGGCGGTCGCCATGGCGACCGCCCTCTCTCATGCCGTCCGGGCGAGCCGCGCGAGCGTCCCCTCCAGGAGACGGACCACCGACGTGTCGGCGACCTCCGCCACCTCCCCGTACGAGAACCAGCGCAGATCCAGCGACTCCTCGCTGATCTCCGCCACCGCGCCGGCCGGAGCCAGCGCCGCGTACTGCACGTCCAGGTGCCAGTGGCACGGCGCCGGGATCGGATGCCGGTCGAGCCGCACCGGACCGCCCGGCAGCAGGGTCAGCCCCGCGATGCCGGACTCCTCCGTCGCCTCGCGCAGCGCGGCGGCCTCGACCGTCGCGTCACCGTCCTCGCAGTGGCCACCCATCTGCAGCCACATGCCCAGCTTCTTGTGCAGCGTCAGGAGGACCCGCTCCCGCGAGGGGTCGACCACCAGCGCGCTGCTGGTGAGGTGACCCGCCCCGCAGGGCTTGTACATGCCGTCCGGGTGGGCCGCGAGATGGTCCAGATAGACGTCACGAAGCTCCGGCTGGTCCTCGTACCGCTTCAGCACCAGGACCGCGTCGTCATGGAGACTCACGCCTTCTCGTCCCCGTCCTCCGTGTCGCCCTTGGCCGCCTCGCCCAGCATCTTGTCGAGCTCGGAGAAGTCGAGGTGCTCGCGGTGGACGAAGCCGTCCGGGTCGTCCAGGTCGGTAGCCGTCGGCAGCATGTCCGGGTGCTCCCACAGCCCGTCCCGGCCGTCGACCCCGCGCGCGTCCGTGAGCGAGGCCCACAGGCGCGCCGCGTCCCGCAGCCGCCGCGGACGCAGCTCCAGGCCGATCAGTGTGGCGAAGGTCTGCTCGGCGGGACCGCCCGACGCCCGGCGCCGGCGCAGCGTCTCGCGCAGCGCGTCCGCCGAGGTCAGCCGGGACTTGGCGGCCTCGTGCACCACCGCGTCCACCCAACCCTCGACCAGCGCGAGCGCCGTCTCCAGACGGGCCAGGGCCGCCTTCTGCTCCGGGGTGTCCTCCGGCTGGAACATGCCCTGCTGGAGAGCCTCCTGAAGCTGCTCCGGGTGCGTCGGGTCGAGCTGGCCGACCGCCTCCTCCAGCTTCGAGGTGTCGACCTTGATCCCGCGCGCGTAACCCTCGACCGCGCCGAACAGATGCGCGCGCAGCCACGGCACGTGCGCGAAGAGCCGCTGGTGGGCGGCCTCGCGCAGGGCCAGGTAGAGCCGCACCTCGTCCGAGGGCACGCCCAGGTCCTTGCCGAAGGCCTCGATGTTCAGCGGGAGCAGCGCCGCGCGACCGGCCGGGCCGAGCGGCAGACCGACGTCGGTCGAGCCGACGACCTCACCGGCGAGCGCGCCCACGGCCTGCCCGATCTGCTGGCCGAACATGGCGCCGCCCATGGAGCGCATCATGCCGATCAGCGGGCCGGCCATGGCCTGCATCTCCTCCGGCAGGACGTCGCCCATCGCCGCGCCGACACGCTCGGCGACCGGGTCCACGAGCTGCTGCCAGGCCGGCAGCGTCGCCTCGACCCACTCCGCGCGGCTCCACGCCACGGCCGTCCCCGCGCCCGAAGGCAGCGAGGTGACCTGGTCCAGCCACAGGTCGGCCAGGCGCACGGCCTCCTCGACGGCGGACTGCTCGGCCGGACCCACGCTGGCGTCCTTGGTGCCGTCGGCGGTGCCCTGGGCCACCACCTGGCGGGCGATCTGCTTGGCCATGTCCCAGTTCACGGGACCGCCCTCGTAGCTCAGCATCTGCCCGAGCTGCTGGAAGGCCGCACCCAGATCGTTGGGGTTCAGCGAGCCGAACATCGCCGCGAACGGGTTGTCCGCGCCACCGGGGCCACCGATGCCCGGCAGCCCGCCGAATCCGAACGGGTTCGCCCCGAACGGGTTGCCGCCCTGGCCACCGGACCCCTGGCCACCTCCGGCGGGGTCCTTCTTCTTGCCCTCGTCGCCGTTCTCCGGCTCCTCCGGCGGAAGGCCGAATCCGAATGGGGTGTCGCTCACAGGTTTCCTCGGCTCGTAGGGCCGCCGGCCTTCTGCCGACGGCGACTGCCCGACCAGGGCCTGTCCAGACAGACCCCGCACACCACCAGCGTAGGTGGTGTACCGCCGACAGGGCCGGGCTCGCGACGCCCGGCACGCGCGTTCCCTGATCCGGTCCGATCGGCGGGACACCACCTGCCATCCGGGCCGGAAACGGGCTCGGTGCTCCGCCGGGCCGTGCCCTGCGGCAGGATGGACGCCACCTGGTACGTACGCGTCATGCGTGTACGTACTGAAGACAACCGCTGGAGACGCCCGGTGAGTTCCCCAGATCCTCAGGTTCGCGGAGCGCGAAACCACTCAACCCGGTCCGCCGCGCGCGGCCCCGTCGTCGCGGTCACCGGTGCCGCTTCCGGCGTCGGTGACCTGCTGACCAGGCGCCTTGCCGCCTCCGACGAGATCAGGCAGGTCGTCGCGATCGACGAGCGCCGCGGCGAGGTCGCCGAGGCGCAGTGGCACATCCTCGACGTGCGCGATCCGGCCATCGCCGAGAAGCTGCGCGGTGCGGACGTCGTCGTGCACCTCGCCGTCGATCTCGACCTGGAGACCGACCCCGCCGCCCGAACGGCCTACAACGTGCGGGGCACGCAGACGGTGCTGACCGCCGCCGCGGCCGCCGGCGTGCACCGCGTCGTGCTCTGCACGTCCGCGATGGTCTACGGGGCCCTGCCCGACAACGACATCCCGCTCTCCGAGGACGCCGAACTGCGGGCGACGGCCGAGGCCACCGGCGTGGGCGACATGCTGGAGATCGAGCGCCTCGGCCGCCGTGCCCCCCGCGCGCACCCCGGACTCAACGTCACCGTCGTCCGCCCGGCCGTCCTCGTCGGCGGTACGGACACGGCGCTGACCCGCTACTTCGAGTCGCCCCGGCTGCTCGTCGTCGCCGGCTCCCGGCCCACCTGGCAGTTCTGCCACGTCGACGACCTGGTGAGCGCGCTGGAGTACGCGGCCCTGGAGAAGGTCGACGGCGAGTTCGCGGTCGGCTGCGAGGGCTGGCTGGAGCAGGAGGAGGTCGAGGAGCTCTCCGGCATCCGGCGCATGGAGCTTCCCTCGGCCGTCGCCCTCGGCGCGGCGGCCCGCCTCCACCGGATCGGGCTCACGCCGTCCCCCGCGGGTGATCTGGCGTACACCATGCATCCCTGGGTGGTCAGCGTCGGACGGCTGCACGACGCCGGCTGGCGCCCGAAGTGGACGAACGAGGAGGTCCTCGCCGCGCTCCTGGAGGAGGTCGAGGGCCGCCACACGGTCGCCGGCCGGCGGCTGGGCCGCAAGGACGCGACCGCGGCCGGCGCGGCCGGCGCGACGGTGGCCCTGCTCGGCACGGCGGCGCTCGTACGGCAGATGCGGAAGCGGCGCGGGATCTGACCCGCGCCGGGCGGCGACCGGGAGCCCGTGCGGCGACCGGGACCCCGGCCGGTCTGTAGAACCCTCCTACGGAGGGTTCCGACGACCGGTCGAAACCGCTATTCCGGGATGTCGGCGGCGTACGGCACCATGGGCGCATGGCACGCACCCACGACCACCCCGGCGAGCAGGCCGCCGCCGACCCGATCAAGCTCCTGGCGATCCGGGAGACCCCGCTCTCCGTGGACGAGGTCTTCCGGGCCGTCGGCGACGACGCCTCCGGCGGCACGACCCTCTTCGTGGGCACCGTGCGCAACCACGACGGAGGCGCGGACGTCGAGGGGCTCGGCTACTCCTGCCACCCCACCGCCGAGGCGGAGCTGCGCCGCGTCGCCGAGAAGGTCGTCGCGAACTACCCGGTCCGCGCGCTGGCCGCCGTCCACCGTGTCGGCGACCTCCGGATCGGTGACATCGCGGTCGTCGTCGCCGTCTCCTGCCCCCACCGCGGCGAGGCCTTCGAGGCCTGCCGCAAGCTCATCGACGACCTCAAGCACGAGGTCCCGATCTGGAAGCACCAGACCTTCTCCGACGGCACGGAGGAGTGGGTGGGCGCCTGCTGAGCCGCTGCTCGGAGCGGTTTCGGTCGGCAAGGCGACGCGCCGACAGCGCGTAGCCGAACGCCCGATTTGCGTAACCGGCCCCCAGGCACGAGCGTTGAAGCCACAGATGAATAATCTGCTGATCAACTCTCTGGGGATGGGAGGTCGGGATGGCAGCGCTGGCCTGGTTGCTGATTCCGCTTTTCGCAGTCGTCGGCGCGGCGATATGGGGAAGCTGGGCTTCGAGGAACAAGACGATAGGTGACGTGGCCGAGCTCGCGGGCTACGCACGTTTCCGGGACGCGATGGAGCGGTCCCACCCCACCACCGCGGACTCCGTCCGCCCGGAGCGCGAGACGGCCACGGCGGCGGCTCCCGTCTCCACGTCGCCGTCCGGCTGACGCGGCCCTCAGGCCGCCTCGTACGGCCCGCCCCAGGGGTGCACCCACAGGCGAGTCCCGTACTGTCGTTCCATGCCACGCCGCACCGCGACGATGCTCGCCTCCACCCTGGTGTTGATCTGTCTGCTCATCGCAGGCGTCCTGATCCCGGTGCCGTACGCGGAGATGAGTCCCGGTCCCACGGTCAACACCCTCGGAGAGGCCAGGGGAGAGCCCGTCCTCCGGATCTCCGGACGCAAGACCTACCCGACCGACGGTCACCTCAACATGACGACGGTCCGCGTCACCAGCGCGGACTACAAGATGAACACCGTCGAGGCCGTCTACGGCTGGCTCGCCCACGACAACGTGGTGGTCCCGCACGACACGCTCTACCCGGACGGCAAGACCGAGGAGCAGTCGAGCCAGGAGAACGCCGAGGAGTTCAGCCAGTCCCAGGAGAGCGCCAAGGTGGCCGCCCTCGGGGAGCTGGGCATCCCGGTGACCAGCCGTGTCGTCGTCGCCACCGTCGTCAAGGACTCCCCGGCGGAAGGCAAGCTGCACGCCGGTGACGTCATCAAGGCCGTCGACGGCGTGACCGTCACCGAGCCCGGTGACGTCGCCAAGCAGGTCACGAAGCGCAAGCCCGGCCAGGACGTCGTGTTCACGATCGTCCCCGCGAAGGAGGCGGCCGAGGCCGAGAAGGCGGGCAAGGAGCCGACCGTCACCCGGAAGGTGGTCATCACGACCGCCACCTCGGAGGAGGGCGACCGGGCGATCGTCGGCATCCAGGCCGGGACCGACCACGTCTTCCCGTTCACCATCGACATCAACCTCGCCGACGTCGGCGGCCCCAGCGCCGGTCTGATGTTCGCCCTCGGCATCGTCGACAAGCTGACTCCGGAGAGCCTCACCGGCGGCGCGTTCATCGCCGGCACCGGAACCATCGACGACAAGGGGAAGGTCGGCCCGATCGGCGGCATCGAGATGAAGCTCGTCGGCGCGCGCGAGGCGGGCGCCGAGTACTTCCTCACACCGGCCGACAACTGCGAGTCCGCCGCCTCCGACACGCCCAGCGGGCTGACCCTGATCAAGGTCGACACCATCGACGACGCCACGAAGTCGCTGGAGAAGCTCCGCAAGGGCGAGACGACGAACCTGCCGAGCTGCTCGAAGGGCTGACAGGCCCGGACGAGGGCAGGGGCCACCAGGCCCTGAGGCGAACGAGACGCCGACGAAGCCCTGACACGGACGAGGGGCGCCCGGTCTGCCGACCGGGCCCCCCTCTTCGTACCGTCGCCGTGTACCGGCGCGGCTCGGCGCGTCCGGCGGATCAGCGCCGGACACGCACCTGTCCGACCTTGATCCGCCGGACAGGCCTGCCCTAGGACTCGAAGGTCGCCGCCAGCGCCTCGGCGAGTCCCGGCACCAGGTCGGGGCCGGTCAGGACCTCGGTCGCCGAGTCCTTCTCGCGCAGCCGGATCGCCGCCTCGCGGGCGCCGCCGCGCAGCACCGCCACGGTCATCCGGACCTCCTGGCGGTCCGGATGCGCGGCCACCCACTTGGCGAGCTGCTTCTCGCTCAGCCCCTGCGGGACCTGGGCCTCCGCTGACGGGGGCAGCATCAGCCGCTCCACCGTCATCGCGCAGCCCGCGACACCGGCGGGCCAGGCGATCGTGCCGAGGAAGTCGTCGAGCGGCTTCCCGCGCGGCAGCTTGTCCTGCTCGATGGGGGTGTAGGCGGTGGCGTCGTCGCCCAGGCCGAGCTGGGAGGCGAGCTTGGGTTCCTGGGCGCGCAGCCGTGCGGTGTCGACCAGGGCGAACAGGCGGGCAGGCTGGTCCCAGCCGAGGCCCGCCGCGTACTCGTCGATCTCGAGCACCGCGCGGGTGAGGGGGCTCGCGGCCATCGCCGGGCCTGAGGGGGAAACGTTGGACATGACCAATATCCTGCCTCCTCTTCCCCCGAAGACGGGAACTAGGTAAAGCCTCAGTAAGTTGCATCAGTGGGCTCTACGATCGCGGGGCCTGCTTTCAGACGCATCAACATCGAGGGGCGCACGTTGGCTTTCCAGATGCCGGACCGCGGCGGTAGCCCGTCCGGGCCAAGGATGAGAGTCGGCCGGCCGTCCCGGCGGGCCCGCACCCTGCTCATGACACTCGGGGTGCTGGCCGTCCTGGCCATGGCGTTCGTGATGTTCGCCGGGTTCTGGACGGACTGGCTCTGGTACCGCTCGGTCAAGTACTCGTCCGTGTTCACCACCACGCTGTGGACCAAGATCGGCCTCTTCGCGGTCTTCGGTCTGCTCATGGGGCTCGCCGTCGGCTTCAACATCTGGCTGGCGTACCGGCTGCGGCCGCCGCTCAGCGCGATGTCGCTGGAGCAGCAGAGCCTCGACCGGTACCGGATGGGTGTCGCCCCCTTCAGGAAGTGGGTGCTCCTCGCGGTCGCCGTCCTGGTGGCGCTGATCGCCGGTGCCTCCGCCTCCGGCCAGTGGCGCACCTGGCTGATGTGGGTCAACGGCGTGAAGTTCGGCCAGAAGGACCCGCAGTTCGGGCTCGACGTGTCGTTCTACGCGTTCGACCTGCCCTGGTACCGCTTCCTGCTGGCCTTCGGCTTCGCCGCCGCCGTCCTGTCGCTGATCGCGGCCGCGCTCACGCACTACCTGTACGGCGGGCTGAGGATCACCAGCCCGGGCGCCCGCGCGACCGCCGCCGCGACCGGTCACCTCTCGGTGCTGCTCGGCGTCTTCGTCTCGCTCAAGGCCGTGGCGTACTGGCTCGACCGGTACGGCCTGGCGGTGAAGTCCAGCGACTTCAAGGCCACCGGCAACTGGACGGGCCTGCGGTACGTCGACGCCAACGCGTACCTGCCGGCGAAGACCATCCTGTTCTGCATCGCCGCGATCTGCGCCGTGCTGTTCTTCGCGACGCTCTGGCGCCGCACCTGGCAGCTTCCGGTGATCGGCTTCGGCCTGATGGTCCTCTCCGCGATCCTCATCGGCGGGCTGTACCCGGCCATCGTGCAGAAGTTCCAGGTCCAGCCGAACGAGCAGGCCAAGGAAGCGCCGTACATCCAGAAGAACATCGACGCGACCCGTAAGGCGTACGCGATCGACTCGACGAAGCCCGAGAACTACTCGGGCAAGTCGACGGTCAAGGCGAAGGACCAGCTCCGCACGGACGCCGACTCGGCGGCCAGCTACCGCGTCCTCGACCCGAACATCGTCTCGCCGACGTTCCAGCAGCTGGAGCAGAAGCGGAAGTACTACCAGTTCCCGACGACCCTGGACGTGGACCGCTACCAGGGCAAGGACACGGTCATCGGTCTGCGGGAGCTCAACATCAAGGGCATCCCGAAGCGGAACTGGATCAACGACCACTTCACCTACACCCACGGCTACGGCGCGATCATGGCCATGGGTACGCAGACGGACGCCAACGGCTCCCCGGTCTTCACCGAGGCGGGGCTGCCGACGACCGGCAGCATCGTCGGCCCGTACCAGCAGCGGATCTACTACGGCGAGAAGACCGACCAGTACTCGATCGTGGGCGGCCCGCAGAAGGAGCTGGACTACGAGGAGAACGGCGAGAAGACCACCAGCTACAAGGAGAAGAGCGGCGTCAGCCTCTCCGGCGCGTTCAACCGCGCCGCCTACGCGGTGGCCTTCAGCGAGCCGCAGATCCTCTACTCGGGGGCCATCGGCGAGGGCTCGCGGATCCTCTACAACCGCACGCCCAAGGAGCGCGTCGAGGCGGTCGCACCCTGGCTGACCATCGACGGCGACGCCTACCCGGCGGTCGTCGACGGGCGGATCCAGTGGATCGTCGACGCCTACACGACGACCAACGGCTACCCGTACGCCTCGCGCACCACGCTCGGCGACACCACCGCCGACTCCCTGACCGTCGGCAACCAGCAGCGCGCGGTCGTCGCCCAGCAGAACCAGGTCAACTACATCCGCAACTCGGTGAAGGCCACCGTCGACGCCTACGACGGCACGGTGAACCTCTACGAGTGGGACACCCAGGACCCGGTCCTGAAGACCTGGATGAAGGCGTTCCCGGACACCGTGAAGGCGAAGTCCGAGATCGACGGCGACCTGATGCAGCACCTGCGCTACCCGCAGGACATGTTCAAGGTCCAGCGCGAGCTGCTGACCCGCTATCACGTCACCGACCCGGCGCAGTTCTACAGCGGCTCGGACGCCTGGCAGGTGCCGGACGACCCGACCAACAAGGACGGCAACGCGGTCCCGCCGTACTACCTGAGCATGAAGATGCCCGGGGACACGGCCCAGCGCTTCTCGCTGACGACCACGTTCACGCCGAACGGCCGGCCCAACCTGGGCGGCTTCATGGCGGTCGACGCCGACGCCACCAGCAAGGAGTACGGCCGGCTGAGACTGCTGAGGGTCACCGAGGACGTGCCGGGCCCTGCCCAGGTGCAGAGCAAGCTCAACGGTCTCCCGGACGTCGCCCAGTTCGTCCGGGACATGAAGGGCGCCGACTCCGACATCCAGTACGGCAACCTGCTGACCGTGCCTCTCGACGGCGGCTTCCTGTACGTGGAGCCGGTGTACGCCCAGGGGCGGAACGCGCTCTACCCGCTCCTGAAGAAGGTCGCGGTGTCCTACGTGGACGCGGACCAGCCGGACGGTGACACGACCAAGGACACCACGGTGTTCGAGGACAACCTCACCGATGCGCTGAACGCGGTCTTCGGGGTGGAGGCGCCGACCACGCCCACGACCCCGCCGCCCGGCACCACACCCCCGCCGCCGGCGTCGAACGACGCCGCGCTGAAGCAGGCGATCGCCGACGCGCAGAAGGCGTACGACGCCGGTGAGGCGGCGCTGCAGAAGGGTGACTGGACGGCGTACGGCAAGGCGCAGGAGGACCTCCAGGGGGCCCTGCAGCGCGCGGCGGACGCCGGGGCGAAGCTCAAGACGACCGGAACAAGCGGCTGACCTGAGGTTTTCCATCCCCGCGTCGTGATACTGTGGTTTCACCGACGCGGGGTGGAGCAGCTCGGTAGCTCGCTGGGCTCATAACCCAGAGGTCGCAGGTTCAAATCCTGTCCCCGCTACTCAGAACGAGGGCCCGGATCCATAAGGATCCGGGCCCTCGTCGTGTGTCGACTTGGCGGAGGGGGCCGAAGAGCGGTACGGAGGGGGCGAGTTGATGTGAGGCGTGTTTGACTTGTCTCTCTGTGGGCATGTCGACAAAACGCTGAGTGACCTCACTGGCTGCGGTATACCAGGTGTGCTCGGGTTGCGGGTGGTGCGACGATGGTATTTATGGGGGACAGGGCAACTCTGTTGGAGACAGGGCGGTTTGTGCAGCGGCACGCCAGAAACGCCGCGGACGAGATCATCGAGGCAGTGGGGGCCGTCGATGCGGCCGTCGACACCACCGCCGAGACCGATGCCGACACCGAGACCGAGACGGAAACCGAGAGCGAGGCGCGCCACCGACGCGCGGCCGAGCGCGGAGACCTCGCCTCGATGAGCGCGCTCGGCGCGCTGCTGCTGCGCCGCGGTGACCTCGACGGCGCGGAGCCCTACCTGCGGGGCGCCACCGCCGAGGGGGACCGGGCCGCCGCCAACAACCTGGGCGTCCTGCTGCACCAGCGGGGGTACGCCGACGAGGCCGCCGGCTGGTGGCGGGTCGCCGCCGTCGCCGGCTCCGCTCCCGCCGCCCACGCCCTCGGCCGCCACCACCGCGAGCGCGGGGACGAGCCGGCCGCCGAGTACTGGCTGCGCCAGGCCGCCGAGCAGGGCCACGCCCTGGGCGCGTACGCCCTCGCCGACCTCCTCGAACACCGCAGCGACGTCGGCGCCGAGCGCTGGCTGCGCGCCGCCGCCGAGCAGGGGCACCGCGAGGCCGCCTACCGCCTTGCCCTCGTCCTGGAGCTCCGCGCGGCCGAGCCGGGCCGCGGACCCCACGAGACCGGCCGCGGGCCGCACGACACCGGCGCCCGGCTCAGGGCGCCCGGTGGCGCCGTGGGCACGGTTCCTCCGGCGGGCGCCGGACCCGGCGGTGCGCCGGACCCCGACGCGCCGAAGGGGCAGTCCGCCGAGGCCGAGCAGTGGTTCCGGCAGGCCGCCGCCCGGGGGCACCGGCGTGCCGCGCTGCACCTCGGCGCGATCCTGGAGAAGCGCGGCGACCTCAAGGAGGCCGGCCGCTGGTACCTCAGCTCCGCCAAGGAGGGCGAGGCCAAGGCCGCCTGTGCGCTCGGCTTCCTGCTCCGCGACGCGGGTGACCAGGAGAGCGCCGCCGTGTGGTGGCTGCGCGCCGCCCAGGACGGCGACGGCAACGCCGCCAACGCCCTCGGCGCGCTGCACGCCGCCCGGGGCGAGCAGCAGACCGCCGAGCGCTGGTACCGCGCCGCCATGGACGCGGGCGACGTGAACGGGGCCTACAACCTCGGGCTGCTCTGCGCCGCCCAGGACCGGATCCCGCAGGCCGAGCAGTGGTACCGCCGCGCCGCCTACGCGGGCCACCGGGAGGCCGCCAACGCGCTCGCTGTGCTGCTCCTCCAGGCCGGCGACGCGAACGGCGCCGAGCCGTGGTTCTCCAAGGCCGCCGAGGCCGGCAGCGTGGACGCCGCCTTCAACCTGGGCATCCTCCACGCGGGCCGCGACGACGACCGTACGGCCCTGGTCTGGTACGAGCGGGCCGCCGCCGCCGGGCACACCGAGGCCGCCCTCCAGGTCGGCATCGCCGCCCTGCGCGACGGTGACGAGCGGACCGCCGAGCGGCACCTGCGGTGCGCGGCCGGCGGTGGCAGCGCCGAGGCCGCCTTCCGGCTGGCCACGGTGCTCGACGCGCGCCGCCCCGAGCCCGGTCCCGCCGTGCTCGGTGCGCCCCGGGAAGAGAAGACCGAGTGCGAGGAGTGGTACGAGCGGGCCGCCCAGCAGGGGCACCGGCGCGCTCAGGTGCGGGTCGGGATGCTCGCCGCAGGGCGCGGCGACCTGGCGGAGGCCGACCGCTGGTACCGCGAGGCGGCGGAGGCGGGCAGCCGTAACGGCGCCTTCAACCTCGGGCTGCTCCTCGCCCGCGAGGGCAGCGAGCGCGAGGCCGCCCTCTGGTGGACCCGGGCCGCCCGGGCCGGCCACGGCCGCGCCGCGCTCCGGCTCGCGCTGCTCGCGGC
This sequence comes from Streptomyces sp. NBC_00094, assembly GCF_026343125.1. Classification (NCBI taxonomy): domain Bacteria; kingdom Bacillati; phylum Actinomycetota; class Actinomycetes; order Kitasatosporales; family Streptomycetaceae; genus Streptomyces; species Streptomyces sp. NBC_00094. Next base: position 5,399,914 of record NZ_JAPEMB010000001.1, read on the forward strand.
GCGCCGGGGCGAGCTCACCGAGGGGCGCCACTGGTGCGCCCGCGCGGTGGAGCTGGGACCGGCGGAGGTCGCCGAGCGCGCGGCCCGGCTGAGCGAGGCGCTGCACCAGGAGCTCACCGCGTAACCCCCGGTCACTATGGATTTGCGCTGGTCGGGGGGCGTCCCGTAGAGTCGGGTTTACCGACGCGGGGTGGAGCAGCTCGGTAGCTCGCTGGGCTCATAACCCAGAGGTCGCAGGTTCAAATCCTGTCCCCGCTACTCAGTAGCAACGAAGGCCCGGATCCGATCGATATCGGATCCGGGCCTTCGTCGTGTCCGGAGATCTGTCCGGGGGTCTGTGCAGAGGCCTGTCCGGAGATCTGTCCGGGGGGCACATTCAAGACCTCCCCCCCCTTGGGGTACGAGAAAGGCCCCCGCCGGAAGCGGGGGCCTTTCTCGTGACGCCGTCAGGCCGTCGTCGCGCAGTTCGGGCAGGTGCCCCGGTACGTGACCTCGACGTTGGAGATCGTGAAGCCGAAGCGCTCCGTGGTCGGGAGGTCGGCCAGCGGGTCGCCCGCCGGGTGGACGTCGCGGATCGCGCCGCAGCGGCCGCAGACCAGGTGCTGGTGCGGGCGGTGGGCGTTGGGGTCGTACCGCTTGGCGCGACCGTCCGTCGCGACCTCGATGACCTCGCCGAGGGTGACCATCTCGCCCAGCGTGTTGTACACGGTCGCGCGGGAGATCTCGGGCAGCCTCGTCACGGCGCGCGCGTGGACCTCGTCGGCGGTCAGGTGTACGTGATCTCCGTCGAGGACCTCGGCCACGACACGCCGCTGCGCGGTCATCCGCCAGCCGCGTCCGCGCAGTCGTTCCAACAGGTCACTCATGGGGGCCAGCCTAACAGTCGGGGGACCCTGGTCCCGAACGGGTGTGACTTTAGAGCATCACTTGACTTGGACAATGTCTATTGTAGGATCGAACTCGGCATCGGCCAAGGGCCTGACAGGGCTCGGGCCGAAGGACAGGACGAGCAGGACATGACGCAGGAGGCGCACGTGACGCAGGGACCGCTCACCACGGAGGCCGGCGCGCCGGTCGCCGACAACCAGAACAGCGAGACGGCGGGCGTCGGCGGTCCGGTCCTCGTGCAGGACCAGCTCCTCCTGGAGAAGCTCGCCCACTTCAACCGCGAGCGCATCCCGGAGCGCGTGGTCCACGCGCGCGGTGCGGGCGCCTACGGCACCTTCACGCTCACCCGTGACGTCTCGCAGTGGACGCGTGCCGCGTTCCTCTCCGAGGTCGGCAAGGAGACCGAGACGTTCCTGCGCTTCTCCACCGTCGCGGGCAACCTCGGCGCGGCCGACGCGGTCCGTGACCCGCGCGGCTGGGCGCTGAAGTTCTACACCGAAGAGGGCAACTACGACCTCGTCGGCAACAACACCCCGGTGTTCTTCATCAAGGACGCCATCAAGTTCCCCGACTTCATCCACACCCAGAAGCGCGACCCGTACACGGGCTCGCAGGAGGCGGACAACGTCTGGGACTTCTGGGGCCTCTCCCCGGAGTCGACCCACCAGGTGACCTGGCTCTTCGGTGACCGTGGCATCCCCGCCTCGTACCGTCACATGAACGGCTACGGCTCGCACACGTTCCAGTGGAACAACGAGGCCGGCGAGGTCTTCTGGGTCAAGTACCACTTCAAGACCGACCAGGGCATCAAGAACCTCACCCAGGACGAGGCCAACCGCCTCGCCGGCGAGGACCCGGACTCGCACCAGCGCGACCTGCGCGAGGCCATCGAGCGCGGCGACTTCCCGACCTGGACCGTGCAGGTCCAGATCATGCCCGCGGCCGAGGCGGCGGAGTACCGCTTCAACCCGTTCGACCTCACCAAGGTGTGGCCGCACGAGGACTACCCGCCGATCGAGATCGGCAAGCTGGAGCTCAACCGCAACCCGGAGAACGTCTTCGCCGAGGTCGAGCAGTCGATCTTCAGCCCCGCGCACTTCGTGCCGGGCATCGGTCCGTCCCCGGACAAGATGCTCCAGGGCCGCCTCTTCGCCTACGGCGACGCCCACCGCTACCGCGTCGGCATCAACGCCGACCACCTGCCGGTGAACCGCCCGCACGCCACCGAGGCGCGTACCAACTCCCGCGACGGCCACCTCTACGACGGCCGCCACAAGGGTGCGAAGAACTACGAGCCGAACAGCTTCGGCGGCCCGTCCCAGACGGACCGGCCGCTGTGGCAGCCGCTCCCCGTCACCGGTCTCACCGGTGACCACGCGGCCCCCTCGCACGCCGAGGACAGCGACTTCGTCCAGGCGGGCAACCTCTACCGCCTGATGTCGGAGGACGAGAAGGGCCGTCTCGTCGGGAACCTGGCGGGCTTCATCGCCAAGGTCTCGCGTGACGACCTCGCCGAGCGGGCGATCGACAACTTCCGCCAGGCGGACGGTGACTTCGGCAAGCGGCTCGACGCCGCGGTCCAGGCCCTGCGTGGCTGAGGGCGCTTGTCGTCGGTAGACCGGGCCGGACTCCGTACGGAGTCCGGCCCGGTCTCGTTTCTCATCCGGCGACGCTGTGCACCGGGATCCAGCAGCGGATGATGTCCCGTACGGAGACGATGCCGACGGGTCCCCGGTCGTCGAGGACGACGAGGTGACGGAAGCCGCCGTGCGTCATCGCCTCGGCCGCCTCCGCCAGGGTCCAGGTGGGGGCGGCGAAGACGACATCGTGGGTGGTGTGGGAGCCGGCGGTCTCGACGTCGGGGTCCTGGTCCCCGGCGAGCGAGTTGAGTATGTCGCGCTCGGTCAGGATGCCGAGCCCGCCGGCATCGGAGTCGAGGACGACGGCGGCGCCGACGCGGCGCGCCGACATCAGCCGGGCCGCTTGGCGGAGGGTGTGGGCGGGGCCGATGGTGAGGATCACCGTGCTCATGGCGTCACGGACGAGCATGAAGAGAGCCACCTCCTCGGTGAACCGTTCCCGTCTCAACGAGAACCGATTCACAAGTTCACAAGTGGGGGGACTCTCAGAGTGACACCGGGGGAGGGGGCCGACAAGGGGGCGCGCGAGGCGCCCCCGGGGAGTGACGGCGGCGCGCACCCCGCCCGTCGGGCCGGGAGCCCGCAGGCTCAGGCCTCCGCGTTCTCCTGGTTCAGGTAGCTCAGCAGCTCGCCGTGGAGGAGGCCGTTGGAGGCCGCCGCGTTGCCGCTGTGGGGGCCGTGCCGGCCGTCCAGACCCGTGTACGTGCCGCCCGCCTCCTGGACGACGATCGCCACCGCCGCCATGTCCCACAGGGACAGCTCCGGCTCGGCGCAGATGTCCACGGAACCCTCGGCGACCATCATGTACGGCCAGAAGTCGCCGTACGCGCGGGTCCGCCAGCACGCGCGCGTGAGGTCGAGGAAGCCGTCGAGCCGCCCCTGCTCCTCCCAGCCGCTGATCGAGGAGTACGCGAAGGAGGCGTCCTCCAGGGTCGCCACCTTCGACACCCCGAGCCGGCTCGCCGAGGTGAGGCTGCGGCCCGTGAACGCGCCACTGCCCTTCGCGGCCCACCAGCGGCGGCCCAGAGCCGGGGCCGACACCACGCCCACCACCGGCTGGAAGCCGGTCTCCCCGGCCTCCATCAGCGCGATCAGGGTCGCCCAGACGGGCACCCCGCGCACGTAGTTCTTGGTGCCGTCGATCGGGTCGATCACCCAGCGGCGCGGGCCCGTGCCCTCCACGCCGTACTCCTCGCCCAGGATCGCGTCACGCGGCCTGGCCCGCTGGAGCTGGCCGCGGATCAGCTCCTCGGCGGCCTTGTCGGCCTCGCTCACCGGGGTCATGTCCGGCTTCGTCTCGACCTTGAGGTCGAGTGCCTGGAATCGGTCCATGGTGGCCGCGTCGGCGGCATCCGCGAGGACGTGGGCGAGACGCAGATCATCGTGGTAATCGGCCATGGTCGGCACTCTATCCTCGCGTGATCCCCCGGCGGAGAACCGTCCACCGGGGCCCTTGACAGTGCGTGGACGCCTGTCGACGCTGGGCACGGAAACGTTTCGGTCCGGTCCGGCCCGTCCGGGAGGCAAGGATGCCGACTGCCCGCGAGGCCCTGCTCGACGCCGCGCTCGCCGCGCTCACGCACCGGTCCTGGTCCGCCGTCCGGATGGTCGACCTCGCGACCGCCGCAGGGGTCTCCCGGCAGACGCTCTACAACGAGTTCGGCAGCAAGGAAGGGCTCGCCCGCGCGCTCGTACGCGAGGAGGCCGACGCCTATCTCCAGGGCGTCAGACGGCTGCTCGCCACCCCCGCCCCGCCCGAGCGGAACCTCGTCGCCGTCGCCGAGTGGACCGTCACCCGGGCCGCCGCCCGCCCGGTCCTGCGGGCCCTGCTCACCGGTGCCTGGAACGAGCGGCTGCCCGCGCCCCGGCCCGTCCGGCCGGGCGCCCGCCTCGCCCCCGTACCCGCCCAGCGTCGTGCCGACGCGGGACCGCCCGCACCGGGCGAGCTCGTGGCGGCGACCGCGGCCTGCGCGGGCGAGCGGTGGGCGGCCGGCTGCGAGCTCGCCGTCCGGCTCGCGCTCAGTCACGTCGTGGCGCCCGCGGTGCCCACCGGTCGTCCGGAAGGTCAGTGCGAGGAGCCGGAGAGCTGGAGGCCGATGACGCCCGCGATCACCAGCGTGATCGAGACGATCTTGAGGGTGGAGACCACGTCGCCGAGGAAGATCATTCCGTAGATCGCCGTCCCGGCCGCGCCGATCCCCGTCCACACCGCGTACGCCGGACCCACGTCCAGCTTCCGCAGCGCGAGGGTGAGCAGTCCGAAGCTGCCCAGGGCGAAGGCCGCGAACGCGATCGTCGGCCAGAGTCGGGTGAACCCGTGCGACAGCTTCAGACAGACCGCGAAGCCCGTCTCCAGGACACCGGCCACCACCACCAGCAGCCACGCCATCGTCCGTGCCTCCCACGCGCTCGCTGACTGCTTCGTCGCACTTGGTGCGATTATGCCCTTACCAGGAGCGGTCGACCGTAAACGCCGACGGCTCAGTCGCCCTCGCGTCGCTCGCGGGTCGAGAGGAGCCGCCGCAGCGAGTAGAGGCGCGCGGGATCCGCGTGCCCCTCCGCCACATAGGCGTCGAGCGCGCAGTCCGGCTCGTCGTGGCTGCACGCGCGCGGGCAGTTCTCCGTACCCGGTACGAGATCGGGGAAGGCCAGGATCACCCGGGACGGGTCGACGTGGTGCAGTCCGAAGGAGCGCACGCCGGGCGTGTCGATGACCCAGCCGCCCTCCTTGTCGTTGAGCGGCAGGGCGAGCGCCGAGGTCGTCGTGTGCCGGCCGCGGCCCGTGACCGCGTTGACCACGCCCGTGGTCCGCCGCCGGTCCGCCGGGACCAGGGCGTTGACCAGCGTCGTCTTGCCGACACCCGAGTGTCCGACGAACGCGGTGGTGCGGCCCTTGAGGTGCTCGTGGACCCGCTCGGCGGCGACGCCGTCCACGAACTCGTCCCGGGTGGTGACCACGTGCGGGACGCCGAGCGCGCCGTACATCTCCAGGAGCGCGTCCGCCGGTGCCAGGTCCGACTTGGTGAGGACGAGGAGCGGGGAGAGCCCGCCGTCGTACGCCGCGACCAGACACCGGTCGATCAGCCGGGGGCGCGGCTCGGGGTCGGCGAGCGCGGTCACGATCGCGAGCTGGTCGGCGTTGGCGACGACCACGCGCTCGTACGGATCGTCGTCGTCGGCCGTGCGCCGGAGCACCGAGCTGCGCTCACCGATCCGGACGATCCGGGCCAGCGTGTCCTTCTCGCCGGAGAGGTCGCCGACGATCTGGACCCGGTCGCCGACCACGGCGGCCTTGCGGCCCAGTTCGCGCGCCTTCATCGCGGTGATGAACCGGTCGCCGACCAGACAGGTCAGCCTGCCCCGGTCGACGGTGAGGACCATGCCCTCGACGGCGTCCTCGTGCTTCGGGCGGATGGAGGTACGGGGACGGGTGCCCTTGCGGTTGGGCCGCTGGCGGATGTCGTCCTCGTCGGTGTTCTTGCCGTAGCGCCGCATGGTTCAGACCCCGAGCATTTCGGTCCACATCCCCGGGAAGTCCGGCAAGGTCTTCGCCGTCGTGGCGACGTCCTCGATCTCCACGCCCTCGACCGCCAGGCCGATGATCGCGCCCGCCGTCGCCATGCGGTGGTCGTGGTACGTGTGGAAGACGCCGCCGCGCAGCGGGCGCGGGCGGATGTGGAGACCGTCCTCGGTCTCCGTCACGTCGCCGCCCAGCTCGTTGATCTCCTTGGTGAGGGCCGCGAGCCGGTCCGTCTCGTGCAGCCGCAGATGGGCGACGCCGCGCAGGGTGGAGGGGGAGTCGGCGAGCGCCGCGACCGCCGCGATGCCGGGGGTCAGCTCGCCGACCTCGCCGAGGTCCACGTCGATGCCGTGGATCCGGCCCGTACCGGTGAAGGTCAGCCCCGCCGCGGTCAGCTCGCAGGAGCCGCCCATCGCGGTGAAGATCTCCCGCAGCGCGTCACCGGGCTGGGTGGTCCGCTCGGGCCAGTCCCGCACGGTCACCCGGCCGCCGGTCACGAGGGCCGCCGCCAGGAACGGCTGCGCGTTCGACAGGTCCGGCTCGACGACCAGGTCGCGGCCGCGCAGCGCGGAGGGCGCCACCCGCCAGACGTTCGGCTCGCCGCCGTGCTCCGGCTCGTCGACCTGGGCGCCGACCGCGCGCAGCATCTCGACCGTCATCCGGATGTGCGGCAGCGAGGGCAGCGTCGCGCCCACGTGCCGTACCTCGACGCCCTGGTTGAAGCGGGGCGCGGAGAGCAGCAGGGCGCTGACGAACTGGGAGGACGAGGAGGCGTCGATCTCGACGGTGCCGCCGTCCAGACCACCGGTGCCGTTCACCGTCAGGGGGAGCGCGCCCCGGCCGTCGTCCTCGATCCGGGCGCCGAGCGCGCGCAGCGCGTCGATCACACCGTGCAGCGGACGCTCGTGGGAGCGGGGGTCCCCGTCGAAGCGCACGGGGCCGTCGGTGAGCGCCGCGACCGGGGGCAGGAAGCGCATGACCGTGCCCGCGTTGCCGACGTCGACGGCGGCCGGGCCGCGCAGCGGGGACGGGATGATCCGCCAGGCCTCGCCGGTGCCGTCGGGGCCGACGCCCTCCTCGATCTTCACGCCGAGGGTACGCAGCGCCTCGGCCATCAGGACGGTGTCGCGGGAGCGCAGGGGGCGGCGCAGCCAGCCGGGTTCGGCGGCGAGCGCCGCGAGGACCAGAGCACGGTTGGTGACCGACTTCGAGCCGGGCACGGTGACGGTCGCGTCGACGGCGCCGCGGGCGTACGGGGCGGGCCAGAGGTCGGTGGGCGGGTCGGCGTGCACGGAAGCTGCTGCGGTCATGGACTCACTGTACGGGGGAGTCAGAAGCGCAGGAGCCAGCGCCCGCCGCCGATCAGGCAGCAGATCGAGACCGTGTGGAAGAAGAGGAGCCACACCCCGGGACGGACGTGGGTGAGGCGCGCGAGCTGGTCCGCGTCCGAGTCGGGGGCGCCGCCGTGGCGCCGTTTCGCCTGGAGCTCGAAGGCCGGTCGGACACCGCCGAGGAGCAGGAACCACACCACCGCGTAGGCGAAGAGCGACTGGACGTCGGGGCCGGTCAGCCAGGACACGAGGAGGAAGGCGGCACCCGTCAGGAGGACGGTGAGGATCCCGTACGCGTTGCGGACCATCACGAGCATCGCGAGCAGCAGCGCGGTCGCGAGCCAGAGGAGCAGGGTGACCATGCCCGCGCCGAGCAGGGCGGCGCCGCCGAGGCCGAGCAGCGGGGCGGCGGTGTACCCGGCCGCCAGGGTGAGGACCACGCCGATGCCGGTCGGGCGGCCCCGGGTCACGGTCAGTCCGCTGGTGTCCGAGTGCAGCCGGATCGCTTCGAGGCGGCGGCCGGCCGCGAGGGCGACGAGTCCGTGGCCGCCCTCGTGGGCGATGGTGATCGCGTTGCGTGCGAGGAGCCAGACACGGCGGGGCACGGTGACGGCGAGGGCGGCGACCGCGGTGGCGATCACCAGCCATTCGGCAGGGGCGGCCTTCGGGCTGAAGAGGTCCATCGTTCGGGCCGCTCCTCGGGAGCTCGGGGATCGTGGCAGTGTGGCACGTATGTGCGGACGGTATGCAGCGAGTCGGCGGCCGGAGGACCTCGTCGACTCCTTCGGAGTGGAGAAGTGGGAGCCGGAGGAGACCCTGGCCCCGGACTGGAACGTGGCTCCCACCAAGGAGGTCTGGGCGGTTCTGGAGCGCCCTCTGAAAGACGCCGAATCACGGCGTCCGGTTCGCCAGCTGCGCGCGCTGAAGTGGGGGCTCGTCCCGTCCTGGGCGAAGACGCCGGAGGGCGCCGCCCGGATGATCAACGCGCGCGCGGAGACCCTGCACGAGAAGCCCTCCTTCAAACGCGCGTTCTCCGCCCGCCGCTGCATCCTCCCCGCCGACGGTTACTACGAGTGGGTGACGGGCACGGGGGAGCGGGACCTGGAGGTCGAGGGAAAGAAGAAGCGGCCGCGCAAGCAGCCGTACTTCGTGACCCCGGCGGACGGCTCGGTCTTCGCGATGGCCGGACTGTACGAGTTCTGGCGTGACCGCACCCTCCCCGACGCGCACCCCTCCGCGTGGTGGGTGACCTGCTCGGTCGTCACCACGGAGGCCGAGACGGGCCCGCTGGGCGTGGCGCCGGCCGAGGGGCCGCGCTCGCTCGCCGACATCCACCCCCGGATGCCGCTGATGCTGACGGAGGAGCGCTGGGACGCCTGGCTCGACCCGGCGCGCACCGACCCGGAGGAGCTGCGCGGGCTGCTCGTCCCGCCGCCGGAGGGGCTGATGCGGGCCTATCCGGTGTCGACGGCGGTCAGCAACGTACGGAACAACGGCCCGGAGCTGCTGACGGAGCTGGAGGCCCCGGAGGAGGGCACGCTGTTCTGAGCCGTACGGGAGCGCCTGCCGTCCCCACGGGCCACGGACGGCAGGATGGTGACGTGACACAGTCCGAGACCACTTCCGCCGGGCACGAGCAGGCCGCCCCCACGTACGAGACCGTCCCCACCGGCGCCGGCGAGGCCCGTGTCGCCTGGTACGCCGGTACGGAGCCGTGGGCCGTCCTCGCCCTCGGTCACGGCGCCGGCGGCGGCGTCGAGGCCCGGGACCTCCAGGCCCTGGCCCGCGCGCTGCCCGCCCACGGCGTGACCACGGCCCTCGTCGAGCAGCCCTGGCGGGTCGCGGGGAAGAAGGTCGCGCCCGCGCCGAAGACCCTCGACACCGGCTGGCGCGGCCTCTGGCCGGCCCTCGCGGAGCCCCGCCTCCCGGTGATCGCGGGCGGTCGCAGCGCCGGCGCCCGGGTCGCCTGCAGGACCGGACGGGAACTGGGCGCCCTCGCCGTCCTCGCGCTGAGCTTCCCCCTCCACCCGCCGGGGAAGCCGGAGCGCTCCCGAGCCGAGGAACTCCTCGGCGCCGGGCTGCCCACCCTCGTCGTGCAGGGCGGCAACGACCCCTTCGGACGCCCCGGGGAGTTCCCCGCGGGCCCGCACGGTCTCGTCGAGGTGCCGTACGGCGACCACGGCTTCGCGGTCCCCAAGCGCGCGCCGCTCACCCAGGACGAGGCCCTCGCCGTGCTCGTGGGCGCCGTCACCGAGTGGCTCGTCACACTGCGCTGACATCCACCCCCGTACCGGGAATGTCGAGCGGGGGAGCTCTGTTGTGCAGAACGTCGGTGTGAGAGCAAGGAAGAGGGAGTCCGTCGCATGGGTTCGATCATCTGCCCGGAGCGTGCGCAGGCCGCTGACCTCGACTGGACAGTGCTTCCGGCGCCCAAGGTCGCCCCGATTCGGGCGGCGGGCGGAGCGGTTCCTCGTCTATCCTCCGAAACGAGCGGGTCCGCCTTCGGGCTCGCCGCCGCGCTGGAGGAGGTGGGTCCGGTCACTGGGACCGACACAGGGACCGACGACGGCCCCGAGGAGACGACCGCGGAGCGCAACGCGCGCTTCGAGCGGGACGCACTCGGATTCCTCGACCAGATGTACTCGGCCGCGCTGCGCATGACGCGCAACCCCGCGGACGCGGAGGACCTCGTGCAGGAGACGTACGCCAAGGCGTACGGATCCTTCCACCAGTTCCGCGAGGGCACGAACCTCAAGGCGTGGCTGTACCGCATTCTCACGAACACCTTCATCAACTCGTACCGCAAGAAGCAGCGTGAACCCCAGCGCAGCGCTGCCGAGGAGATCGAGGACTGGCAGCTCGCCCGCGCCGAGTCGCACATGTCGACCGGGCTGCGCTCCGCCGAGTCGCAGGCGCTCGACCACCTCCCCGACTCCGATGTGAAGGAAGCGCTGCAGGCGATCCCCGAGGAGTTCCGCATCGCCGTCTATCTGGCGGACGTCGAGGGCTTTGCGTACAAGGAGATCGCGGACATCATGGGGACACCCATCGGTACGGTGATGTCCCGACTGCACCGGGGCCGCCGCCAGCTGCGCGGCATGCTCGAGGACTACGCCCGCGACCGCGGGCTGGTTCCCGCGGGCGCCGGAGAGTCGTCGAACGATCTGAAAGGCTCGGGCTCATGAGCTGCGGAGAGCCGCACGAGACGGATTGCTCTGAGGTCCTGGATCATCTCTACGAGTTCCTCGACAGAGAGATGCCCGACAGCGACTGCACCAAGTTCGAGGTGCACTTCGAGGAGTGCTCCCCGTGCCTGGAGAAGTACGGCCTGGAGCAGGCGGTGAAGAAGCTCGTCAAGCGCTGCTGCGGCAGTGACGACGTCCCCACCGACCTGCGGTCGAAGGTGATGGGCCGGATCGACCTGATCCGCTCGGGCCACGTGGTGCCCGAGCAGGACATCACGCTGGGCGCCCCGGTGACGCCGGCGCAGGCGCCGACACCCACGCCGACCCCGGCCTCGGCTCCGCAGGAGTAGGCGGGCAGTGCCCCTGAGCGTCCGGGGACGAAGGCCGCCGCGAGAACATCGCGGCGGTCCCGCGCATATATCAGCTTGTATCACCCGATGGTGCGAATCAGCCGCAGCGCCGCCTCCGGAACCGCCCAACTCGCTAGCGTGACAGATGTGATGGGCGTGAAGGTCATTCCGCGAGCTGCCCGCGTGTACATCGGCTGCGCCGTACTCGCCGCCGGTGCGTCCGCTCTGCCCGCACTGCGCCCCGGCGCGGCCACCCCCTGGGGCACGGTCGCGATCCTCGCCGCCCTGTACGCGTTCTGCGAGCTGCCCGCCCGCTGCCGGCTCCTCGGCCGCGCGCTCGGCGCCTCCGTACCGGTCGGCACCGGCTCCTTCTTCCCCGTCCTGCTCGCCTCCGCGCTGCTCCTGCCGCCCGCGGCCGCCGCGCTCACCGCGCTGCCCGGCAGCCTCCTCGCCCGCGTCGACGAGCCGCCGGCCGGTCCGCGCCGCGCCTGGCGGGCCGCCGCCACCGCCCTCGCCGTCTGGGCCGCCGCCGTCTCCGCCGCCGCCCTGCGCGGCTCGACCGCCCTCGGACAGGGCCCGGACGCCCCCGACTTCCCGTACGTCCTCCTGCCCGCCGCCGCTGCCGCGCTCACCTTCTGCCTGGTCCTGACCGCCCTCGACGGCGGCATCCGGGCCACCGCCGACGGGCTGCCGGTCGGAGCCGCCTGGCGCGGACTCCTCGGGCGGGCCCTCGCCCCGCACGCGGTGCACGGACTCGCCGGGCTGATGATGGCCGTGCTCTGGCGCAGCTCGTACGGACCCGCCGCGGCCCTCTTCGTCCTGCTGCCGATGTACATCTCCTGCTGGGTCTTCGCCCAGTACCACCGCGAGCGGGCCGCCCACCAGGCCACCATCCGCGCCCTCGTCCAGGCCGTCGACATCAAGGACCGGTACACCCGCGGCCACAGCGAACGGGTCGGGCACGCCTCCGTCCTGATCGCCCGTGAGCTCGGCATGGCGGAGGAACGGCTCGACGTCGTGCGGTTCGCCGGCATCCTCCACGACGTCGGCAAGCTGGGCGTACCCACGCGGGTGCTGCGCAAGGACGGACCGCTGACGCCGGAGGAGCGCCGGGTCATCGAGCTCCACCCGGAGTACGGACACGAGATGGTCCGCGGCATCGGCTTCCTCGGCGAGGCCCGGTCCGCGATCCTCCACCACCACGAACGCATGGACGGCAGCGGCTACCCGTACGGGCTCCAAGGCGAGCAGATTCCCGAGTTCGCCCGGGTGGTCGCCGTCGCCGACTCCTTCGACGCCATGACCTCCACCCGCTCCTACAGCCGGGCCCGCCCGGTCCCGACGGCCGTCGCGGAACTGGAGCGGTGCGCGGGCACCCAGTTCGACCCCCGGATGGTCGCCGCCCTCGTCCGGGCCCTGGAGCGGCACGGCTGGCAGACCGACGTCACCGCCGACGAGGTCCTGCCGGCGCCACCGCCACAGACCACCCGGCCACCGGACGGGCAACCGGCGCGTACGCAGGGAGCGCCGGAGCCCGCCGGGGGGAACGTGCCGCCGCCCCGCGAGACGGAGACCCCCGTGACCGCCCGGCCGAAGGAGCGCGCGTGAAGCGGCCCGGCGCCCTCACCGTCGGAGCCGTGTACGGGGCGGCCCTGCTGCTGAGCCTCGCCGGCTTCGGCGCCACCCTCTGGTACGGAGTCGCCGAACCCGGCAACGCCCTCGCCTTCGGCATCCTCATCGCCCTCGGCGAGCTCGCCCGCTGGGGCGCTCCACGAAACCCGGGGGCACCTCCCGTGATCGAAGAGCTACGGGGGAGGGAGCCCGCACCGCTCGGTGCCGCGGGAGCCCTCGCGTACGCCCTGCTCGGTACGGACGCCGGGACCGCCACCACCCACGGCGTCCTCCAGATCGTCGCCGTCGTCGTCGCCGGCGGCCTCGTCGGGATCGTCCCCCATCTGGCCAGGGGCCGCGGCCCCCGCGCCGACCACCTCGCCCGCCGCGTCCTCACCGTCACCTTCGCCGCGCTCTGCTTCCAGCCCCTCTACAACTCGGGCGCCGTCGTCGAGCACCTCGGCAAGGGACCCTCGTACGCCGTCTTCCTGCTGCTCCTGCTCGTCCTCACCGCCCTGTGCGACGCCGTGCTCGCCGCCGTCGTGCTCCGCGCCCGCACCGGATACCCGTACGGTCCCCTCCTCCACGACGAACTGCGCGCCCTCCTCGGCATCGGCTCCGCCGTCTGCGCCACCGGCGCCGTCATGGCGATCGGCGTCGCCGCCGCCGGGCTCTGGGCGCTGCCCGTGCTCGCCGTACCGCTCCTGCTCACCCAGGTCTCCTTCCGGCGGTACGCGGCCGTGCGGACGGTCAACCGGCAGACCATCGCCTCGCTCGCCCGTGCCACCGAGATCGCCGGCTACACCTCGCCCGGCCACGCCCACCGGGTCGCGGCCCTCAGCGCGGCCGTCGGGCGCGAGCTCCGGCTCTCCGGGGCCGAGCTGTCCGTCCTGGAGTACGCGGCGCTCATGCACGACATCGGACAGCTCTCCCTCGTCGACCCGGTCGAGGGCGGTGCCACGGCCCTCCTCCCGGCCGAGGAGCAGCGCCGGATCGCCCTCCTGGGCGGCGCGGTCGTCCGCAGGACCGGGGTCCCCGCGGCCGTCGCCGTGGTCGTCGAGCGGCAGGCCGACCCGTACCGCGACCAGCCGCTTCCGGCCAGGATCGTCCGGGTCGTGAACGCCTACGACGACCTCGCGGGCGACGGCCCGGGCGCGGCGCTCGGCGCCCTGGAGCGGCTCCGCCTCGGCAGCGCACGCGACTTTCACCCGGATGTCGTCGAAGGCCTGGCCAGGGTCCTGGCACGGGGCGGAGTCACTGGGGTGACCCCTGCCGTCGCTGGGTAACCCATGGGTAATGAGCGCGCCTCCGACCGGGCATGGTTGGATGCGAACAAGAGGGTGAAGGCGACCGGCAGGCGGGAATCGTGAGGATCTTCGGGAAGGTACGGCATCGGCCCTCCGCCTCGTGGCGGCAGGCCACCGACCGCGCGTTCACGCTGATCGGCGACGGGCGGTACGAGGACGCGGGCGCGCTGCTGACACGTGCGGCGGATCTGGAGCCCTGGCTCTCGGAGTCCTGGTTCAACCTGGCCCTGCTGCACAAGTTCCGGCACGACTGGGAGCAGGCCAGGGCCGCCGGGCTCCGCGCGGTCGCGCTGCTCGACAAGGAGACCGGCGCCCCCGACTGGTGGAACGTCGGCATCGCCGCCACCGCGCTCCAGGACTGGCCGCTGGCCCGCCGCGCCTGGCAGGCGTACGGACTCAAGGTGCCCGGGGCCTCCGCCGGCACCGGCGAGCCCGCCGGCATGGAGCTGGGCAGCGCAGCCGTCCGTCTCTCGCCCGAGGGCGAGGCCGAGGTCGTGTGGGGCCGCAGGCTCGACCCGGCCCGCATCGAGGTCCTCTCCATCCCGCTGCCCTCCTCGGGGCGCCGCTGGGGCGAGGTCGTCCTCCACGACGGCGTGCCGAACGGCGAGCGCACCACCACCGCGGGCCCGTCCTACCCGGTCTTCGACGAGATCGAGCTGTGGGCGCCGTCCCCCGTCCCCACCTGGGTGGTCCTCCTGGAGGCCGCCACCGAGGCCGACCGGGACGCCCTGGAGCAGCTCGCCTCCGACGCGGGCTTCGCCGCCGAGGACTGGTCGTCCTCCGTGCGGCTGCTCTGCCGCGCCTGCTCGGAGTCGACCATGCCGAGCGCCGAGGGCGAGGGCGAGCACTCCGACCCGCACGATCACAGCGAGCCCGGGCACCCCGGGCCGCTCGGCCACCGCTCGCCCGGCGAGCTGTGGGTCCCGGAGCGTGAGTGCGGCATCGCGGCCCCGCCGGGGCTGGTGCGCGGGCTCCTCGACGGCTGGGTGGCGGACAGCCCGGACAGCCGTGAGTGGCGTGATCTGGAAGAGGTCTGCTGACGACTGCCCGTAGGCTGTACGGGATCGTTTACTGGGGTTCCGAGGAAGGCACGCGCCGGACATGACGCAGCAGGAAACTGACGAGCAGACCAACGAAGGGTTCGTCGTCGACACGGAGGACTGCGAGGCGCGTGAGCTCGCGTACCGCGAGCGGGGCACGGCCCGCCCGATCACCGTCGTCGGCAACCCGGTGCTCCACAAGGAGTGCAAGGACGTCACCGAGTTCGGCGATGAGCTCGCGGCGCTGATCGACGACATGTTCGCCAGCCAGAAGGCCGCCGAGGGCGTGGGCCTCGCCGCGAACCAGATCGGTGTGGACCTCAAGGTCTTCGTCTACGACTGCCCGGACGACGAGGGCGCCCGGCACACCGGCGTCGTGGTCAACCCGGTCCTCCAGGAGCTCCCGGCCGAGCTGCGCGTCCTCGACGAGTCCAACGAGGGCTGCCTGTCCGTGCCGACCGCCTACGCCGAGCTGGCCCGCCCCGACTACGCGGAGGTCCACGGCCAGGACGCCCAGGGCAACCCGATCAAGGTGCGCGGCACGGGCTACTTCGCCCGCTGCCTCCAGCACGAGACGGACCACCTGTACGGCTACCTGTACATCGACCGGCTCTCCAAGCGCGACCGCAAGGACGCCCTGCGCCAGATGGCCGAGAACACCCCGCGGTACGAGACCGTCCCGAACGTCTGACCCGGCCTACGAGGAAGGGCCCCGCACTCCTGGAGTGCGGGGCCCTTCCTCGTATCCGTACGGACTAGAAGTCCTCGTCGAGGTCCACCGAGCCCTCGACCGCCACCTGGTAGGCGGACGGGCGGCGCTCGAAGAAGTTGGTCAGCTCCTGGACGCCCTGGAGCTCCATGAACGCGAACGGGTTCTCGGAGCCGTACACCGGGGCGAAGCCGAGGCGCTGGAGGCGCTGGTCGGCGACGCACTGGAGGTACTCGCGCATCGACTCGGTGTTCATGCCGGGCAGCCCGTCGCCGCACAGGTCGCGGCCGAACTGCAGCTCCGCCTCCACGGCCTCCTTCAGCATGTCCGTGACCTGCTGCTGGAGCGCGTCGTCGAAGAGCTCCGGCTCCTCCTTGCGGACGGTGTCCACGACCTCGAAGGCGAAGTTCATGTGCATCGTCTCGTCACGGAACACCCAGTTGGTGCCGGTGGCCAGGCCGTGCAGCAGGCCGCGGGACCGGAACCAGTACACGTACGCGAAGGCGCCGTAGAAGAACAGGCCCTCGATGCACGCCGCGAAGCAGATCAGGTTCAGCAGGAAGCGACGACGGTCGGCCTGGGTCTCCAGGCGGTCGATCTTCTCCACCGAGTCCATCCAGCGGAAGCAGAACTGCGCCTTCTCGCGGATGGAAGGGATCTCCTCGACCGCGTCGAACGCGGCGGCGCGGTCGTCCGGGTCGGGCAGGTAGGTGTCGAGCAGCGTCAGATAGAACTGGACGTGCACGGCCTCCTCGAACAGCTGGCGCGACAGGTACAGGCGCGCCTCCGGGGAGTTGATGTGCTTGTAGAGCGTCAGGACCAGGTTGTTCGAGACGATCGAGTCGCCCGTCGCGAAGAACGCGACCAGACGGCCGATCATGTGCTGCTCACCGGGGGTGAGCTTGGCGAGGTCGGCGACGTCCGAGTGGAGGTCGACCTCCTCCACCGTCCACGTGTTCTTGATGGCGTCCCGGTAGCGCTCGTAGAAGTCCGGGTAGCGCATCGGACGGAGGGTCAGTTCGAAGCCCGGGTCGAGCAGGTTCTTGTTGTCGCTGGACATTACTGGCAGGCCTCGCAGGACTCGGGGTTCTCGAGAGAGCAGGCGAGGGCGTCCGCGTCGGGGGTCGCCTGCTGGAGGGGGATGGGAGCGGCGGCCGCGGTCGACGCCTGCGCGGCGCGGGCGATCCGGGTCGCCGGGCGGGAGCGCAGGTAGTACGTCGTCTTCAGACCCTGCTTCCAGGCGTACGCGTACATCGACGACAGCTTGCCGATCGTCGGCGTCTCCAGGAACAGGTTCAGGGACTGCGACTGGTCCAGGAACGGGGTGCGGGCGGCGGCCATGTCGATCAGACCGCGCTGCGGGATCTCCCACGCCGTGCGGTACAGCTCGCGCACCTCGGCCGGGATCCAGGTGAAGCCCGCCACCGAGCCGCTGGCGTCGCGCAGCGCGTCCCGGGTCTGGGCGTCCCACACGCCGAGCCGCTTCAGCTCGTCGACCAGGTACGAGTTGACCTGGAGGAACTCGCCCGACAGCGTCTCGCGCTTGAAGAGGTTGGAGACCTGCGGCTCGATGCACTCGTAGACGCCGGCGATCGAGGCGATGGTCGCCGTCGGCGCGATCGCCAGGAGCAGGCTGTTGCGCATGCCGACCGCGGCGATCCGCTCGCGCAGGGCCGCCCAGCGCTCCGGCCAGTTCAGCTCGACGTCGTAGTGGTCCGGGTGCAGGACACCGCGGGCCGTACGGGTCTTCTCCCAGGCCGGGAGCGGGCCGCTGCGCTCGGCGAGGTCGGCGGAGGCCTCGTACGCGGCGAGCATGATCCGCTCCGCGATACGGGTGGACAGCGCGCGCGCCTCGGGGGAGTCGAAGGGCAGCTTCAGCTGGAAGAAGACGTCCTGGAGGCCCATCGCGCCCAGGCCCACCGGCCGCCAGCGGGCGTTGGAACGCCCGGCCTGCTCGGTCGGGTAGAAGTTGATGTCGACGACCCGGTCGAGGAAGGTGACGGCCGTACGGACGGTCGCGTCGAGCCGCTCCCAGTCGATGTCCCCGCCGACCACGAACGAACCCAGGTTCACCGAACCGAGGTTGCAGACGGCCGTCTCGCCGTCGTTCGTGACCTCGATGATCTCGGTGCACAGGTTCGAGGAGTGGACGACCGTGCCGGGCTCGGCGGTCTGGTTGGCCGTCCGGTTCGAGGCGTCCTTGAAGGTCATCCAGCCGTTGCCGGTCTGGGCCAGGGTCCGCATCATCCGGCCGTAGAGGTCGCGGGCCGGCATCGTCTTGCGGGCCAGGCCCTTGGCCTCGGCGGCGCGGTAGGCCGCGTCGAACTCCTCGCCCCACAGGTCGACGAGCTCGGGCACGTCCGCCGGGGAGAAGAGCGACCACTTGGCGTCGGCGTTGACCCGGCGCATGAACTCGTCCGGGATCCAGTGCGCCAGGTTGAGGTTGTGCGTACGGCGCTGGTCCTCGCCCGTGTTGTCGCGGAGCTCCAGGAACTCCTCGATGTCCGCGTGCCAGGTCTCCAGGTAGACGGCGGCGGCGCCCTTGCGTCGGCCGCCCTGGTTCACGGCGGCGACGGAGGCGTCGAGGGTCTTGAGGAACGGGACGATGCCGTTGGAGTGCCCGTTGGTGCCCCGGATCAGCGAACCGCGCGCGCGGATGCGGGAGTAGGAGAGCCCGATGCCGCCGGCGTGCTTGGAGAGGCGCGCGACCTGGTGGTAGCGGTCGTAGATGGAGTCCAGCTCGTCCTGCGGGGAGTCGAGGAGGTAGCAGGAGGACATCTGCGGGTGGCGGGTGCCGGAGTTGAACAGCGTGGGGGAGGACGGCAGGTAGTCCAGACGGCTCATCAGGCCGTACAGCGCGCCGACCTCGTCGAGCGCGCGGACGCTCTCGTCCTCGGCCAGGCCGCAGGCCACGCGCAGCATGAAGTGCTGCGGGGTCTCGATCACCTTGCGGGTGATCGGGTGACGCAGCAGGTAGCGCGAGAAGAGGGTGCGCAGACCGAAGTAGCCGAAGCGGTCGTCGGCGGCGCCGTCGACGGTCGCGTCGAGCCGGTCCGCGTGCAGCGCCACGAAGTCGGCGGTGCGGTCGGCGATCAGGCCCTCGCGGTGGCCGACGGCCACGGAGGCCGAGAAGGAGACCGCGCCCTGGCCGGCCGCCTCGTCGGCGATCGTGATCGTCAGGAGCCGGGCCGCGAGCCGGGAGTAGGCCGGGTCCTCGGAGATGAGCCCCGCGGCCGCCTCGGTGGCCAGCTCGCGCAGTTCCGCCTCGTCCGCCGTGGCGCTGCGGCCGCGGAGGGCGGCGGCGGCGACCTTGCCGGGGTCGGTGTCGGGGAGGTCGGCGGTGAGATCGGTCAGGGTCCGCAGCAGCACGGTGCCGGGTCCGTCGCTCTCGATCGCCGTGGCCGGATCGGCGGGCGCGATGGTCACGTGGGGGCTCTCCCTCGCTCGGCTCGGGGCCGCGGCGGGGGAAGGCGGGCAGGCGGCCGTCCGTACGCCGGACGCGCCGCGTCCACCGGCCCACTCCGCGAGGCCCGGACGTCAGTGACACCCGGAACGGACGGACCGGGCGCGCTGTCGGCAGGTCCTCGGACTCACCTCGTACGCGCGTATGGGTACGAAGCACACCGTTGCGGGACAGTTCCGGATTCGCGCCGGATTTCCCTGCGTCGACAGCGAGGTCGAGCATACATGTGGGGGGCGCCGCTCATCGCACCCCCCACATGTTGTGTCGTCCCGTGGGTCAGAACTCCAGGGCGTACGTCCGCAGACTGTGCCCGGGAACCGGATCCCAGTCCCGCTCGGGGGTGCGCACGAAGCCCATCCGCTCGTAGATCCGGTGCGCCGCGACCATCTTCGGGTCCGTGGAGAGCACGAGCCGCGCGCAGCCCGGCAGAGCCCGCGCCCGGTCCGCGCAGAAGCGTACGAGCGCCTCTCCGACGCCCCTGCCGCGGGCCTTCGGGGAGACCACCAGCATCCGGAACTCGGCCTCGCCGGCGACGGCGATGTCCGCCCAGGTGGTGGCGCCGGGGGCGAAGGTCACCCCGCCGATGATCCCGTCCTCCGCGTCGACGGCGACGAGCACCTCGGCCTCGCGGGCCCGCCGGGCCGTGTCCCGGAGCACGTCCAGGTAGAAGTCGTCGGCCCCGTGCAGCAGCAGCCCGTCGTTCAGGTAGGTCAGCCCGGTGAGTTCGCCGAGCTCCTCGTACTCCTCGGGCCGTACCGCCCTGATCGTGAAGTCCATGGGAGCAGTCTGCCTCGGGGCACGGGAAAGGGGCCCGGGATTTCCTGTCGGAGATCCCGGGCCCCTTCCTGCAGGTCGTACGGTCAGTGCACTCCGGCGTCGACCTTCGGGGCCTCCTTGCGGGCCGGAGCGTCGCCCGCGTCGGCCGTGTAGTCCTCGGGGGAGGTCTCGTCGACGCCCTCGGGGGCCTTGACGGCCTTGAGGACGAAGGTCAGGACGACCGTGACGACGAGGTTGAGGACGAAGGCGGTGAGGCCGATGTAGCCGATCTCGCCGATACCCGGGATCTCGGCGGAGGATCCGCCGAAGTGCTTCTGCGTCGGGCTGGCGACGCCGTACGCGGCGACCGTGCCGTAGACCATGCCGACGGCCCAGCCGGCGAGCAGCGCCCAGCGGTGGAACCAGCGGGTGAAGAGGCCGCCGACCAGCGCCGGGAAGGTCTGGAGGATCCAGATGCCGCCGAGCAGCTGGAAGTTGATCGCGACCGTCTTGTCCATGGTGAGGACGAAGGCGAGCGCGCCGACCTTCACCAGCAGCGAGACGAGCTTGGAGACCTTGGTCTCCTGGGCCGGGGTCGCGTCGGGCTTGATGAAGTCCTTGTAGATGTTGCGGGTGAAGAGGTTGGCCGCGGCGATCGACATGATCGCGGCCGGGACGAGCGCGCCGATGCCGATCGCGGCGAAGGCGACGCCCGCGAACCAGTCCGGGAACATGGTCTCGAAGAGCTGCGGGATGGCGAGCTGGCCGTTCTTGACCTGGATCCCGGCGGCGATCGCCATGAAGCCGAGCAGCGCGAGCAGGCCCAGCATCAGCGAGTACAGCGGCAGGATCGTGGTGTTGCGGCGGATCACCTCACGGCTGCGCGAGGACAGCGTCGCCGTGATCGAGTGCGGGTACATGAAGAGCGCGAGCGCCGAGCCGAGCGCCAGCGTCGCGTACGTCCACTGGCCCGCCTCGCCGGGGACCAGCGTGCCGCGCGGCTTGCCGGTCGCCGGGTTGGTCTGCGCGTAGGCCTCGCCGGCCTTGGCGAAGATCTCGTCGAAGCCGCCGAGCTTGATCGGGATGTAGATGATCGCCACGGCGATGACGATGTAGATCAGGGTGTCCTTGACGAAGGCGATGAGCGCGGGCGCGCGCAGCCCCGAGGAGTACGTGTACGCCGCGAGGACGCCGAAGGCGATGAGCAGCGGCAGGTCCTTGATGAACCAGTGGGTGGTCTCGCCGCCGCCGACGCCCATCACGTCCAGGACGGCCTGGATGCCGACGAGCTGGAGCGCGATGTACGGCATGGTGGCGAGGATGCCGGTGACCGCCACCGCGAGCGACAGGCCCTTGGAGCCGAAGCGGCCGCGCACGAAGTCGGAGGTGGTGACGTATCCGTGCTTGTGCGAGACCGACCAGAGGCGCGGCAGGAAGGTGAAGATCAGCGGGTAGACCAGGATCGTGTACGGGACGGCGAAGAAGCCGGCCGCGCCCGCCGCGTAGATGGCCGCGGGAACGGCCACGAAGGTGTAGGCCGTGTAGAGGTCGCCGCCGAGCAGGAACCAGGTCACCCAGGTGCCGAACGACCGGCCGCCCAGGCCCCATTCGTCGAGGCTGTTCTCGTTCTCGGCCTTGCGCCAGCGCGAGGCCAGGAAGCCCATGACCGTGACGCCCAGGAAGAACAGGATGAAGACGGCGAGTGCCACGCCGTTCACGCCGGTCACGTCCTTCATCGCGCGTCACCTCCCTTACGGGCACGCTGGTCCAGCTGCCACAGCTTGTACGCGATCATGGTGAGAACGGTGGAGATCAGCACCCAGAGCATCTGGTACCAGTAGAAGAACGGGATGCCGGCGAAGAGCGGCTCCGTCTTCGCGTAGGAACTCACCCAGAGCATCGCCACGAACGGCGCGAACAGACAGAGCGCGATCACCACCCGTAGGGGGGTGATGGTCGGTTGTTTCCCTTGTGTCGCTTCTGACATGGCGATTCGTCCCCTCGCTGATCACCTCGGTAATGGTGGGGAAATCTAGGGGACGCCTACGCTCCACGGAACCCCTGTCCGCATAACGGAAGCGTTTTCCTTGGGTGATGGCGCCGGGAACGCCGAACGGCCGCACCCCCGCCGGGTGCGGCCGTTCATGTCGTACGAGAGCGTTCGCCCGGCATCGGCCGGGCGCGGTCGGCCTCGCTCAGTCGGTGGGCCGCTTCAGACGCGCCACGAACTTGTACCGGTCGCCTCGGTAGACGGACCGCACCCACTCCACCGGCTCGCCCTGGGCGTCCAGCGAGTGCCGGGAGAGCATCAGCATCGGCAGGCCCACGTCCGTGCCGAGCAGACCGGCCTCGCGCGGGGTGGCGAGGGAGGTCTCGATGGTCTCCTCGGCCTCGGCGAGGTGCACGTCGTAGACCTCGGCCAGCGCCGTGTACAGCGAGGTGTACTTCACCAGCGAGCGGCGCAGCGCGGGGAAGCGCTTCGCCGACAGGTGGGTGGTCTCGATCGCCATCGGCTCGCCGCTCGCGAGGCGCAGCCGCTCGATGCGCAGCACCCGGCCGCCGGCCGAGATGTCGAGCAGACCGGCCAGCGTGTCGTCGGCGGTCACGTACCCGATGTCGAGGAGCTGCGAGGTGGGCTCCAGGCCCTGGGCGCGCATGTCCTCGGTGTACGAGGTGAGCTGCAGGGCCTGGGAGACCTTGGGCTTCGCCACGAAGGTGCCCTTGCCCTGGATGCGCTCCAGGCGGCCCTCGACGACCAGCTCCTGCAGTGCCTGGCGCACGGTCGTGCGCGAGGTGTCGAACTCGGCGGCGAGTGTTCGCTCCGGCGGGACCGGCGTGCCGGGCGGCAGGGTCTCCGTCATGTCGAGCAAGTGCCGCTTCAGTCGGTAGTACTTGGGCACGCGCGCGGTGCGGGTGGCGACCCCGCTCTCTGACTCCGTGCTGCCCGCGTCCGTGGCCATGGCCTGCCTTCCCGACTCCTGTGCTGCTGCCGTCACCGGCTCCTCCGTCTGTAGCGGCTCACATGGTGGCACGGACCGGTCACGGGTCGTCGCCCTCCCTCAGGTGTCGGTCCGATAACGGACGCGACTGCCCTTCTTATACACCCTTGACACCCCTAAAGGTCTAGGCCAAGCTCCGGGTACTGGTCTAAACCATTAAAGACCAGGTCCCAGCCCCACGAGCACTACCCGACGTATGTCTTCGCGCGGTGGGCAGGGGTTGCAGCATCCCTGAGGAGGGTGGCGTGAAGCGCAAGCTCATCGCGGCGATCGGCGTCGCGGGCATGATGGTCTCTATCGCTGCGTGTGGTTCTGACAGCGACAAGAAGGAGACCACCGGCGGCAAGCCGGCGGCCGGTGGCGACAAGTCCCTGACCGTCTGGGTCATGGACGGCTCCGCTCCGGACGCCTGGATGGCCGAGGTCAACAAGGCGTTCGAGGCCAAGCACCCGGGCGTCAAGGTCAAGGTCGAGAAGCAGATCTGGAACGGCATCCAGGAGAAGGTCACCACCGCTCTCTCCGAGGACACCCCGCCGGACGTTCTGGAGCTCGGCAACACCCAGACCGCCGGTTACGCGGTCACCGGCGGTCTCGCCGACCTGACGGCCGACAAGGCCGCGCTCGGCTACGACGGCTGGAACAAGGGCATGACCGCCTCCAGCGAGCTGGACGGCAAGCTCTACTCCGCCCCGTGGTACGCCGCCAACCGCGTCGTCATCTACGACAAGGCCGCTTACAAGAAGGCCGGCGTCACCCCGCCCAAGACCCGCGCCGAGTGGATCGAGGGTCTGAAGAAGCTCAAGGCGTCCGACCCCAAGGGCCAGGCGATCTACCTGCCCGGTCAGAGCTGGTACGTCCTCGCCGGTCTCATCTGGGACGAGGGCAGCGACCTGGCGGTCAAGGACGGCGACAAGTGGAAGGGCAACCTGTCCTCCCCCGAGGCCGTCAACGCCATGAACTTCTACAAGGAGCTGGCGTCCTACTCCACCGCTCCGAAGGACAAGGACGAGGCGACCCCGCAGCAGTCCACCGACGTCATCCCCAAGGGTGGCGTGGCGTCCTGGATCGGTCTCGGCTGGGAGGCCGGTGGCGCGATCGACGCCATGAAGAAGGCCGGCAAGACGGCCGACTTCGGCTACTTCCCGATCCCGGGCAAGACCGCTGACAAGCCGGGCTCCGTCTTCTTCGGTGGCTCGAACCTCGCCATCTCCGAGCGTTCCAAGAACAAGGACCTCGCGAAGGAGTGGCTGGCCCTCGCCGCCGGCAAGGACTTCATGGCGAAGTACGCCACCGCCACCGAGGGTGCGCTGCTTCCCAACAACGACGCCGCGCAGTTCAAGCCGGCCGCCGGGTCCTTCGCCGAGTCCATGGCCCTCGCGGCCCCGGTCGGCAAGATCACCCCGGTGACCCCGGGCTGGGCGAACGTCGAGACCGCTCCGAACCCGATCAAGGACTTCATGACCAAGGTCCTGAAGGGCGAGGACGCGAAGACCGCCGGCGAGGCGGCCGACAAGGTCATCAACGAGCGCATCAACCAGCAGTAATTCCCAGCCCGGTGGTGCGGCCGGTTCGCACCGGCCGCACCACCGGCGCTTTGCAGTGATGCACCGATGCGGTGACGCGTGGGTGCAGTGGTGCAGCGATGCAATGACGCGGCGATGCGATGACGCAGCGAAGCGGAGATGCAGTGATCAGCGGCCCGCTCCCCCGGGCCGTGCCCCGGTGGGCGCGGGAGCCCCAGAACCGCGAGGAATAAGACCATGACCGTGGACTCCCAGGGGACGGCCAGCGCCGCTCCTCAGGACGCGCCCGGGAGGGCGGCAGGGAAGTCTCAGACTCCGCCATCCCCTTCCGGCTCGAAGGAAGTCCTTCAGCCCTCGCGCGGCAGACGCTCCCTGCCGAGTGGGCTGCTGCCCTATCTGCTTGTCGCGCCGGCCCTGCTGTCCATGGCGGTGCTCCTGCTCTACCCGCTGGTCCGCAATGTGATCCTCTCCTTCCAGTCGATCAACCGGAAGGAATTCATCACCCGCGAGACGGTCTGGACCGGCTTCGACAACTACACGGACCTCCTGAGCGACCCGGAGTTCTGGACGGTCGTCGTCCGAAGCATCGTCTTCACCGCCGTCAACGTGGCCCTGATCATGGCCATCGGCACGGGCATCGGCCTCCTGCTGAACCGCCTCGGCAAGAAGATGCGACTGGTCCTCTCGCTGGCCCTGATGTTCGCCTGGGCCATGCCGATCGTCGCCTCGGTCACCGTCTTCCGCTGGCTCTTCGACGAGCAGTTCGGCGTCGTCAACTGGCTCATGCGCACGCTCGGCTTCTCGGGCTACGAGCAGCACAACTGGTTCGAGACGGGCTTCTCCACCCTCGTCATCATCCTGATCCTGCTCGTCTGGGGCTCCGTCCCCTTCGTCGCCCTCAACATGTACGCCGCCCTGACCACCGTCGGGTCCGAGCTGTACGAGGCCGCCAAGATGGACGGCGCGAGCGGCTGGCGGACCTTCTGGGCCGTCGTCTTCCCGAACCTGAAGTCCTTCTTCATGATCACCACGTTCCTGGAGATCATCTGGATCTTCAAGGCGTTCGCCCAGGTCTACGCCATGAACCAGGGCGGCCCCGACCGCGGCTCCGAGACCCTCCCGGTCTTCGCCTACATCGAGGGTGTCGGCCAGTTCCACTACGGTGTCGCCGCCGCCATCTCCGTCCTGACGATCGTGATGCTCATCGCGGTCATGTCCTTCTACTTCCGCCTGATCCTGAAGCAGGAGGAGGAGCTGTGAGCACCACCACCCAGACTCCGCAGAAGCTGCGTACCAGGAAGCCGCTCACGGTCGGCACGGTCGCCAAGAACGTCAGCGCCCTCGTGATCGCGGTGGTGTTCGTCTTCCCCGTGTACTGGATGTTCTCGTCCTCGCTGAAGCCGCAGCACGAGATCATGACGAAGGACCCTGTCTTCGTCTTCTCCCCGACGTTCGAGAACTACACGACCGCGACGGGCGTCGACCTGTTCTGGACGTACGTCCAGAACAGCCTCCTCGTCACCGTCGGCGCCGTGCTGCTCGCCCTCGTCGTGGCCCTGGCCGCGAGCTTCGCGATCGCCCGCATGAAGTTCAAGGGACGCAAGGGCATCGTCCTGATCGTGATGCTGGCGCAGATGGCCCCCTGGGAGGTCATGGTCATCGCGATGTACATGATCTCGCGTGAGAACGACATGCTGAACAGCATCCCGATGCTCACGCTCGTCTACTTCGTGATGGTCCTTCCCTTCACCATCTGGACCCTGCGCGGCTTCATCGCCGCCGTCCCGGTCGAGCTGGAGGAAGCCGCCCAGATCGACGGCTGCACCCGGGGCCAGGCCTTCCGCAAGGTGATCTTCCCGCTCCTCGCCCCCGGCCTGATGTCGACCTCGCTCTTCGGCTTCATCACGGCGTGGAACGAGTTCGCGATGATCCTCATGCTGAACAAGGACAAGGAGTCGCAGACCCTGACGCTCTGGCTGACCCAGTTCCAGACCGCGTTCGGCAGCGACTGGGGCGCCACCATGGCCGCCTCCACGCTCTTCGCCCTGCCCGTGCTCATCGTGTTCCTCTTCCTCCAGCGCAAGGCCGTCGGCGGCATGACCGCCGGCGCGGTGAAGGGATAACGGCGTCTCATGACCACTCTCGTACACGGCTCGGACACCCTGACCCGGGACGCGCTCACGGTGCTGCAGCCCGGCTTCGTCGGCACCACCGCCCCCGACTGGCTGCGCCGCCACATCGGCGAGGGGCTGTCGTCGGTCGGTCTCTTCGGCCGGAACATCGTCAGCCCGGATCAGCTCGCCGCGCTCACCGCGCAGCTGCGCGCCGAGCGGGACGACGTCCTCGTCGCCATCGACGAGGAGGGCGGTGACGTCACCCGCCTGGAGGTCAAGGAGGGCTCGTCCTTCCCCGGCAGCTACGCGCTCGGCAGCGTCGACGACGTCGAGCTCACCCGGGCCGTGGCCCGCGAGCTCGGCCGCCGGCTGGCCCGGTGCGGCGTCGACCTCAACTGGGCGCCCTCGGCGGACGTCAACTCCAACGCCGAGAACCCGGTCATCGGCGTCCGGTCCTTCGGACCGGACCCGGACCTGGTCGCCCGGCACACCGTGGCGTACGTCGACGGCCTCCAGGGCGTCGGGGTCGCGGCCTGCACGAAGCACTTCCCGGGACACGGCGACACCAACGTCGACTCGCACGACGCGCTGCCCCGGATCGATGTGGACCTCGCCACACTGCACGCCCGTGAGCTGGTACCTTTCCGCGCCGCCATCGCCGCGGGTACCAAAGCGGTCATGAGTGCGCATATTCTGCTTTCCGCGCTCGACCCGCACCGCCCGGCCACCCTGAGCCCGCAGATCCTCACCGGTCTGCTGCGCCAGGAGCTGGGCTTCGACGGGCTGATCGTCACCGACGGCATGGAGATGCAGGCCGTCGCGGCGACGTACGGCATCGAGCGTGGATCCGTCCTCGCGATCGCCGCGGGCGCCGACGCCATCTGCGTCGGCGGCGGGCTGTGCGACGAGGACACCGTACTGCGACTGCGCGACGCGCTGGTCGACGCGGTACGGACCGGTGAACTGCCCGAGGAGCGGCTGGCCGACGCCGCGGCGCGCGTGCGCGCCCTGGCGGCCTGGACCCAGTCGCACCGGGCCAGGGGGGCTGAATCGGTGTCGGGCGCGGCAGTGCAGGAGGGGACCGCGCCCGGCGCCGACATCGGACTCGTGGCGGCCCGCCGGGCCCTGAAGGTGACCCGGGGAGAGCGGCCGTACGCACCGGTGGCCAGCGCTCCCTACGTGGCCTCCTTCACCCCGGTCGCGAACTTCGCGGTCGGCGACGAGACGCCCTGGGGCATCGCGGCGGAGCTGGAGCGCCTGCTGCCCGGCACGGAGACCGGCTCCTACGCCGAGGCCTCCGTGGACGCCGTCCTCGCGGCGGCGGGGGAGCGCCGGATCGTCGCGGTCGTACGCGACGCCCACCGCCACCCGTGGATGACCGAGGCCCTGGACGGCCTCCTCGCGGCCCGCCCCGACACCGTCGTGGTCGAGATGGGCCTCAACGAGGCGGAGCCCCGTGGGGCCCTGCACATCGCCACGCACGGTGCGGCCCGCGTCTGCGGCCGCGCGGCCGCCGAGGCCGTGGTCGGCACCGGCTCCTGACCGCCGTCTCCGACGCCCGTATACGAAGGGGCCCGGCACCTGAACCAGGTGCCGGGCCCCTTCGCTGTCACCGGACCGTCACCGGGCGGCCGGTGTGGGGTCAGATGCCCTGCCAGGCCGGCTTGGCGGCGAAGGTGTGGCGGAAGTAGTCCGCGAGCTTCAGCTTGGAGGCGGCGGCCTCGTCCACGACGACCGTGGCGTGCGGGTGCAGCTGGAGCGCGGAGGCCGGCACGAGGGCCGCGACCGGACCCTCGACGGTCTGCGCCACTGCCTCGGCCTTGCCCTCGCCGGTGGCGAGCAGCACCAGGTGGCGGGCCTCCAGGATGGTGCCGATGCCCTGGGTGATGACGTGGTGCGGCACCTGCTCGATGTCGTTGTCGAAGAAGCGCGCGTTGTCCACCCGGGTCTGCTCGGTGAGCGTCTTGATCCGGGTGCGGGAGGCGAGCGAGGAGCACGGCTCGTTGAAGCCGATGTGCCCGTCGGTGCCGATGCCGAGGATCTGCAGGTCCACACCGCCGGCCTCGGTCAGCGCCTTGTCGTACGCCTCGCAGGCCGCCTGGACGTCCTCGGCGGAGCCGTCGGGGCCCATGAAGGCCTCCGGGGAGAGCCCGAGCGGCTCGACGACCTGGCGGAGCACGGTGGAGCGGTACGACTCCGGGTGCCCGGCCGGCAGGCCGACGTACTCGTCCAGCTGCGCGATGCGGGCCCGCGAGGCGTCCACGGAACCGGCCGCGACCTGGGCGATCAGGGCGTCGTAGATCGGGATCGGAGTCGAACCCGTGGCCACGCCGAGCAGCGCGTCGGGCTTGCGGCGCAGGAGGCCGGCGATGCCGTCCGCGATGAGCTCGCCGCCCGCCTTGGCGTCCTTGACGATGACAACTTCCACGCTGTGCCTGCCGATCTGGTGAGGGGCCGGTGAAGGGCCATGTGGTATAGACCAATCTAAGTGCAAATCTAGCAGAGGGGAGGCCTTCTCCTCATGCTGTTCCGCCTTGCGGACGGCACCGTCCCCATCGTCGGCCGCACCCGTGGCCCCAGCCACTCGAACCCCGGCGCGGACCCCCTGATCGCAGCCCGGACAACGCCCTTCGAGGACCGGATCCACGGGGCGTCGAGGCGGGGGAGCTGTCACCCGGCACCGATGCCCGCGCGTCCGCTTCGGCGGCGCCGTACTCCAGGGCATGTCCCGGCAGGTCGGGGGCGGGGCGACGGCCCCTGGGGAGCAGTGCGTGAAAACGGCCCCGGAAACACCCGCGGGCCGCGGCGCCTGACGGGACCCTCAACCCGTCCGGCACCGCAGCCCGGAGTTGCTCGGCCGGGGGTGTGCGGTCCCTCGGCCGTGGTGGGAGGTCTCGACGCAGTCAGGGCAGAGAGCGTCGGGTACCTCGTTCCATCCTCCTGTGCGGGGAGGATGGAGGCTTGTAGCGCCATTGTGGACTAGACCATTCTTGTCTGTCCATCCACATGAGCGCGGTCCTTCCCGGCCCATCCTCCAACACGGAGGCCCGGAGATCCAGGTTCACCGCCCCTGCAATTCCGCAGGTACCCTCGCAGCGTGCCCTCCATGAACGACCTCGTGCGCCAGCACACAGCCCTGAGCGACTCCGACCTCGAGTGGCTCCACCTGCTGGTGTCGGAGTGGCAGCTGCTCTCCGACCTCTCCTTCGCCGACCTCGTCCTGTGGGTTCCGACCCTCGACGGCACGCGATACGTCTCCGTCGCCCAGATGCGGCCCAACACCGGCCCCACCTCCTACCAGGACGACATGGTCGGCCATCTGGTGCCGCGTGGCCGTCGCCCCCTGCTCGACGCCGCCCTCGACGAGGGCCGGATCGTCCGCGAGGGCGACCCGGAGTGGCGCGAGGAGGTCCCGGTGCGGGTCGAGTCCATCCCCGTACGCCGCGAGGGCCGGGTCCTCGGCGTCATCGCGCGCAACACCAACCTGCTCACCGTCCGCACCCCCTCCCGGCTGGAGCTCACCTACCTCCAGTCCGCCTCCGACCTCGCCCAGATGATCGCGGCCGGAACGTTTCCCTTCCCCGGCGAGCAGGTCGACATGGACTCCTCGCCCCGGGCCGGCGACGGCCTCGTCCGCCTGGACGCGGAAGGCACCGTCCAGTACGCCTCGCCCAACGCCCTCTCCGCCTACCACCGGCTCGGGCTCGCCGCCGACCTCGTCGGCCAGCACCTCGGCCAGATCACGGCCGAGCTCGCCCCCTCCCGCGGTCCCGTGGACGAGGCCCTGGTCAAGCTGGCCTCGGGGTACGCGCCGCGCGAGTTCGAGGTCGAGGGCAGCGGCGGGGTGATCCAGCTGCGGGCGATCCCGCTCAGCCCCAAGGGCACCCGGATCGGTTCGCTCGTCCTGCTCCGCGACGTCACCGAACTGCGTCGCCGCGAGCGCGAGTTGATCACCAAGGACGCCACCATCCGGGAGATCCACCACCGGGTGAAGAACAACCTCCAGACGGTGGCCGCCCTGTTGCGCCTCCAGGCCCGCCGGATGGACTCGGAGGGTGGCCGCGAGGCGCTCAACGAGGCCGTGCGGAGGGTCGGTTCGATCGCCATCGTCCATGAGACGCTGTCCCAGAATCTGGACGAGCGGGTCGAGTTCGACGAGATCGCCGACCGGGTGATCGCGATGGTCGCCGAGATCTCCCCGGGCAAGGTCACCTGCCGGCGCAACGGCCGCTTCGGCATTCTGGACGCCGAGGTCGCGACCCCGCTCTCGATGGTCCTCACGGAGATCCTCCAGAACGCCCTGGAACACGCGTTCACCCAGGGTGAGCAGGGCACGGTCGAGGTCACCGCCGTCCGTGGCGAGCCCCGTCTCGACGCCCGGCTCCTGATCACGGTCCAGGACGACGGCTGCGGCCTCCCCGAGGGCTTCGACCCGCAGCGGGCCGGAAACCTCGGCCTGCAGATCGTACGGACGCTGGTGGAGGGGGAGTTGGGCGGAAGCTTCGACATGGTCCCCGGTACCGAGCGCGGTACGAAGGTCATCCTCGACGTCCCCGTGAAGCCGCAGAAGTAATGCCGCGGGAGTAGAGGATCGGGAGTAATTCCGCGGAAGTGGAGCCGCAGAAGCAATGCCGCGGAACTGGAGCCGTACATACAGCAGCGAGCCCCGGACCGAGGAGATCGGTCCGGGGCTCGAATGCTGTGGGTTACTGCTGCGCGCTGCGACTCGAGGGCGGTGATTGCATACGCGATGTATGCGCCGCTGGCTCAGGCTGTCGGCGGGGGGTCAGGCGCTGGCGTTACGCGCCCGGTTGCGAGCGGCACGGCGCTTCATTGCGCGGCGCTCGTCCTCGCTGAGGCCACCCCAGACGCCGGAGTCCTGGCCGGACTCGAGCGCCCACTGCAGGCACTGCTCCATGACGGGGCAGCGGCGGCAGACGGCCTTGGCTTCCTCGATCTGCAGCAGCGCAGGACCGGTGTTGCCGATGGGGAAGAACAGCTCGGGGTCTTCCTCACGACAAACGGCGTTGTGACGCCAGTCCATGGCTGCTACCTCTCTAGGGTGTTACAAGCTGGTTGCTTGTGAATGTGAACGCTTTCACGAATCCCCCCGCAAGGGAAGGGCCGACTGCCAGATGAACTGGTGTGGTCCAGGTGCTGAGGAGGGGTTCTGGCTCTCAGTGGAGGCCGGTGTTGCGGGCCGTCCCGATCGCCAAGAAGAGACTCCCAAACCCCAGCAACGGATACAACCCCTTCCGGAAAGTTTTTTTTGATTCCTCGGTGTCGGCTAGGTCACAGCCGTACTTCTAAGGGGTGGATGCCAGCCTAAACGTTCGAGTGAAAGGACTTTGGGCCCTTCCACTCACACAATCACACGCAGTGCACGACGTACGCCTGTGAACGTCACGCTCGTACGCAGTCCGAGGTGGTCTCCGTCCATCTGGAGGGGGAGGGGAACCTTGGAATGCAAGGTGAAGTCGGTCAGGTCGTGCAGAGTTACGGCGTGCTTGCCGCGGGGCCCTCGCTCCGGCGTGGAAGTGAGCAGCTGAGTGGCGTATCGGGCCACCGCCGGGGTGGAGAGACGGCTCAGTCCGAGCACGTCGAGAGCGGTCTCGAAGGACGCCTCCGGGGACGCGTACACCGGACGATTGCCCAGGTAGGTCCAGGGGGAGGTGTTGCAGATTATGGAGAGGACGAGGTCCTCGACCGGCTCGGCGCCGGGGCGTTGCAGGGTGATCGTGCCGTGCCGCCGGTTCGGTTCCTCCAGGAACTGTCGGAACACCTGGCGCAGATAGAGGGCGTGCGTGGATCTCTTTCCGCGCTCCCTCTGCTGTTCGACTCGGCCGATGACGCTCGCGTCGAATCCGAGGCCGGCGCAGAAGGTGAACCAGCGTGACGGCACCGCTTCGTCCTCGGTGCCCGGCGTTCCCGCCGCGAGCCCGAGGCTCACTGTGCGTGCCCGCCGCTCACGGAGCGCGTCGAGCAGGGCGCCGGTCGCCTCCACGGCGTCGTTCGGCAGTCCGAGCGCGCGGGCGAAGACGTTGGTCGAACCGCCGGGCACGACCGCGAGCCCCGGAAGCCGGTCCGGATCGGGGCCGCCGTGCAGCAGTCCGTTGACGACCTCGTTGACCGTGCCGTCGCCGCCGAGGGCCACGACGAGGTCGATGTTCCCCGAGTCGGCGGCGCGCCGCCCCAGGTCACGTGCGTGCCCGCGGTACTCGGTGGTGACCGCCTCCAGCTTCATCTCGCTCGCCAGCGCGTGGATGAGCACGTCACGGGTGCGGGCACTGGTGGTGGTGGCTGCCGGATTGACCACGAGAAGTGCGCGCATGAGCGCCAGCGTACCTACCCGGCGGTACCGATCCCAGCCCAGGCCACGGACCGGACACTCCCGCCGGGGCCTCCGGGCGGGCGCCCGGTTCGGTCCACCCCGGCCTGTCCGGCCCGGTCGGCGCCCCGGCTACCCTGCCCTTTATGAGCAGCAGTACGGAGCAGACCTCCCGCCCCACCCGCCTCGCCGCCGCGGCGGCCGTGGCCGGCATCGAGGCCCTCGGGCTCGTCGCCGGCGGCGTGTACATGCTGGTGAACTCGCTCACGGGCGAGACCGGCGACCTCACCGGCGCCCTGACCGGCGCGGTGACGCTCGTCGCCCTCGGTCTGATCCCGCTCGCCGCCGCCCGCGGCCTGTGGCTGCGGCGCGCCTGGAGCCGCGGCCCGGCCGTCATCACCCAGATCCTGGCGCTGCCGGTGGCCTGGCAGATGCTGCAGGCGAACAGCGCGATGATCCCGGCCGGCATCGCCCTCGGCGTCCTCGCCGTCTCCGGGCTCGTCCTCCTGGTGAACCCGGCCACGACCGAGGCGCTCGGCATCCGGCGCCCCGGCCAGGACACTCCGTAGGGCCTCGGCCCTACTCCTCCACCAGAAGTTTCTCCCGAAGCGACGCCAGGGTCCGAGCCAGCAGCCGAGAAACGTGCATCTGCGAGATGCCGACCTCCTGCGCGATCTGCGACTGCGTCATGTTCCCGAAGAAACGCAGCAGCAGGATCCGCTTCTCGCGGGGCGGCAGGTCCTCCAGGAGCGGCTTGAGGGACTCGCGGTACTCGACCCCCTCCAGGGCCTCGTCCTCCGCGCCCAGCGTGTCCGCCACGGCCGGCGACTCGTCGTCCGTGTCCGGGACGTCCAGGGAGAGCGTCGAGTAGGCGTTCGCCGACTCCAGACCCTCCAGGACCTCCTCCTCCGAGATCCCGAGCCGCTCTGCCAGCTCGTGCACGGTCGGGGAGCGGCCGTGCTGCTGGGAGAGCTCCGCCGTCGCCGTGGTCAGCGAGAGCCGCAGCTCCTGGAGGCGGCGCGGCACGCGGACCGCCCACCCCTTGTCGCGGAAGTGGCGCTTGATCTCGCCGACGACCGTCGGG
Organism: Streptomyces sp. NBC_00094; assembly: GCF_026343125.1. NCBI lineage: Bacteria > Bacillati > Actinomycetota > Actinomycetes > Kitasatosporales > Streptomycetaceae > Streptomyces > Streptomyces sp. NBC_00094. The sequence goes on from NZ_JAPEMB010000001.1 coordinate 5,433,762, forward strand.
GTCGCGTACGTCGAGAACTCGACCCCGCGCTCCGGGTCGAACCGGTCCACCGACTTGATGAGACCGATCGTCGCGACCTGCGTCAGGTCGTCCAGCGGCTCGCCGCGGTTGCGGAAGCGCCGGGCCAGGTGCTCCACCAGCGGCAGGTGCATCCGGACCAGCCGGTTGCGCAGCTCCGCCTTCTCCGCGGAGCCTTCCGGCAGCTCGCGCAGTTCCACGAAGAGGGCGCGGGCGCCGCTCCGGTCGTTCGGGGCCGGGACGTGGGCTTCCGGGGCGTCGTCGGCTTCGTCGCCCTGGTCGGTCTCCGCCGCGGCCTCGACCGCGTCGGCCGCGTCGGCCGCCTTGGTCTCCTCGGAGATCCCGGTGACCTCGTTGGCTTCAGCGGCCTCAGCGGCCTCAGCTGCCTCAGTGACCCCGGGAGTCTCGGTGCCCCCGGCTGCCTCGGCGGTCTCGGGGCCCTCCGAGGCGCCGCGTGTCCCGGGAACCGCGTGGTGCTGCTCGTGCTCGCTCATCTGGTCCGCCTGCTCCGTAGCGACCTCATGCGGCCGCGCCTGCTGCTCAGGGATGCCGGCCGTCGCGTCCCCGCTCCTCACGCCGGGCCTGGCCCCGCGCCGCGCTGTTTGTACAGGCTGATCGAGACCGTACGGTCATCGGCCACCGACGACTCCACCTTCCCGGCCAGTGCCGACAGCACCGTCCAGGCGAAGGTGTCCCGCTCCGGCGCCCGGCCGTCGGTCGTTGGAGCGGAGACCGTCACGTCCAGCGAGTCGTCGACCAGCCGGAAGACACAGCTGAGGACGGATCCCGGCACGGCCTGCTGGAGCAGGATGGCGCAGGCCTCGTCGACCGCGATCCGCAAGTCCTCGATCTCGTCGAGGGTGAAGTCCAAGCGCGCCGCGAGGCCGGCCGTGGCCGTACGCAGCACGGACAGATAGGCACCCGCAGCGGGCAGCCGGACTTCCACGAAGTCCTGGGTCCCGGGCTCGCCTGTGATCTGGGACACCCTCACCTCCAAGGTGGCACAAGCTCATTCGGGGTCCGGGGGGAGAGGCCCCGAACCGGGCGGTACGCAGGGGGCTGCGCAGTCCGCCGTGACGCTATCGCGATCCGTCCCGCCGTGTCGCCGCGAGCCCCCAGGGCCCCCGTCCACCGCTCGTCACCCATGGTAGGCCCACGGGTGCGGACGGTGGGTAGAGGTCTGCGGGGGCCGGAATCGCGCGACCGGCGGAGGGGTGACGTACCCAACCGTGAGCCGGTCGAACCGTCGGACGTACAGATGGACGGACAGGCTGTGCGGAAGGGCCGACCGAACGGAAGGGGGCGACCGTACGGAAGGGCCCGGCCGTCAGACGATCGAGGCGTCCACGAAGCACCAGCGCCAGGCCTCGCCCGGCTCGAAGGTGCGCATCACCGGGTGCCCGGTCGAGGAGAAGTGCCCCGTCGCGTGCTGCCCCGCCGACGAGTCGCAGCAGCCGACGTGCCCGCAGCTCAGGCAGAGCCGCAGCTGGACCGGATGCGTCCCGTCCGCCAGGCACTCCGGGCAGGTGACGGCCAGCGGCGCCGGTTCGGGGCGCGGCATTTCGGCAACGTGTGGGCACTCGCTCATGATGGCCAGGTTACGTTGCGCCACGAGACGGGGACGGGCATGGACGCACTGCAGCTGGTGGCACTGGTGGCGGCGAGCGCCGCGATCGCGGGGCTCGCCCGAAGGACCCCGGTGCCGGCCCCGCTGCTCCTGGTCGCCGCCGGACTCGCCGCCTCGTACGTCCCCGGCGTACCGGACTACACGCTCGACCCGCACATCGTGCTGCCGCTGATCCTGCCCCCGCTCCTCTACACGGCCGCCGTCGACTCCTCCTACCTCGACCTGCGGGCCAACATCCGGCCCGTCGCACTGCTCTCCGTCGGCTACGTCCTCTTCGCCACCGTGGCCGTGGGCTGGCTCGCGTACGTGATCGTCCCCGACCTGCCGCTCACCGCCGCCCTCGTGCTCGGCGCCGTGGTGGCCCCACCGGACGCGGTCGCCGCCACCGCCATCGCCCGCAAGCTCGGCCTGCCGAACCGGATCACCACGATCCTCCAGGGCGAGTCCCTCGTGAACGACGCCACCGCCATCACCGCGTACAAGGTCGCCCTCGCGGCGGCCGTCGGCGAGGGCATCAGCTGGGCCGGCGGCATCGGGGAGTTCGCCCTCGCGGCCCTCGGCGGGATCGGGGTCGGCCTGATCCTCATGGTCCCCATCCACTGGCTCCGCCGCAGCCTCGGTGACTCCCTCCTCCAGAACACCCTCTCCCTCCTCATCCCCTTCGTCGCCTACGCGGCCGCCGAGGAGGTCCACGCCTCCGGCGTCCTCGCCGTCGTCGTGGTCGGCCTCTTCCTCGGCCATCGCGCCTGGCAGGTCGACTTCGCGACCCGGCTCCAGGAGGAGGCCGTCTGGAAGATGGTCGCCTTCGTCCTGGAGTCCGCCGTCTTCGCCCTGATCGGCCTCCAGCTGCCGTACGTCGTCCAGGGCCTCGGCCAGTACGGCATCGGTGAGGCGGTCTGGTACGCGGTCGGGGTCTTCGTGGCCGTGGTCGTCGTCCGGTTCGTCTGGGTCTACCCGGCGACGTTCCTGCCCCGCTGGCTCTCCACACGCGTGCGGGAGCGCGAGCCGGGGGTGGACTGGAAGGCGCCGCTCGTCGTCGGCTGGGCCGGTATGCGCGGAGTGGTCTCCCTCGCCATCGCCTTCTCCATCCCCGTCGTCACGGACGGTGTGGAGTTCCCCGCCCGCAACCTCGTCCTCTTCCTCACCTTCACCACCGTCATCGGCACGCTGGTGGTGCAGGGCCTCACCCTGCCCCCGCTCATCCGGGTCCTGAAGCTCCCCCGTCGCGACCGGTACGCCGAGACCCTCGCCGAGGCGCAGGCCCAGAGCGAGGCCTCCCGGGCCGCCGAGGAACGCCTCGACGCACTCCTCGCGGACGAGCGCAACGCCCTACCGCAGCCCCTCGCCGACCGGCTGCGCACGGTCCTGGAGCGGCGCCGGAACTCCGTGTGGGAGCGGCTCGGGGCGGTCAACGAGGCCACCGGGGAGACCGCGGACGACACCTACCGGCGGCTCTCCCGCGAGATGATCGAAGCCGAGCGCGAGGTCTTCGTGCGGCTGCGTGACGCCCGCCGGATCGACGACGAGATGATGCGAACGCTGCTCCGCCGCCTCGACCTGGAGGAGGCCGCCGCGTACCGCGAGGAGGCGGCGGACTAAGGGGTGTCTTGTCGATCAGGCCGGATCACGGTCGGGGTCGCGGCGTCGATCCGTCGGACAGGACCTATTCCGGCGGCTCCGGGGCGCCCGTCACCACCGCCGCGAGCCGGGTGCCCGCCGGGAACGCGCCCTCCTCCGCGAGGGTGACGAGTCCGTAGAGCATTTTGGCGACATACAGCCGCTCGATGGCGAGTCCATGCCGCGCCTCGAAGTCCTGTGCGAACGTCTCCAGAGCCGGGCCCGTACGGGCGTAACCGCCGCAGTGGAAGCGCTCGTCGAGGGCCCAGTCGCCGCGCGGCCCGCCGAACGCCGCCTCCTGGAGCGCGCGGACCTCCCCGCCCAGGAAGCCGCCCTTGAGGACCGGGACGCCCAGCGCCCGCTGTCCCGGGGCGAGGCCGGCCGCGAGGCCCGCGAGGGTGCCGCCCGTGCCGCAGGCGACGGCCACCACGTCCGCCGCCCCGGCGAGCTCGCGGCCGAGCTCCACGCAGCCGTGCACGGCGAGCGCGTTGCTGCCGCCCTCCGGGACCACGTACGTGCCCTCGGGGGCCCGGGCCAGGAGCACGGCCAGCGTGCCGGGGTCGCTCTTCGCGCGGTACGTGGCCCGGTCCACGAACTCCAGCCGCATCCCGTCCGCCGCGCACCGCGCGAGCGAGGGGTTGAGCGGGCGTCCGGCCAGCTCGTCACCGCGGACGATTCCGATCGTCGGGAAGCCGAGGAGCCGGCCGGCGGCGGCCGTCGCGCGCAGGTGGTTCGAGTAGGCGCCGCCGAAGGTGAGCACGGGCCGGCCGTCCGCCGCCCGCAGGTTGAGCCCGAGCTTCCGCCACTTGTTGCCCGGCAGGTCGGGATGGATGAGGTCGTCGCGCTTGAGGAGCAGCGTGAGACCGCGCCGGGCGAAGCGCTCGTCCTCCACCGGCTCCAGGGGCGAGGGGAGCCGGGGCCGCAGACGGGAGAGGGCGAGGTCGAACGCGTTCACCCGGCCATTGTCCCGGCCGCACTCGGCGCCGCCGTCCCGCGTCGCCGCTCAGCGCAGCCGGTCGGCCACGCGTTCCCGCATCGAGGCCATCGTGAAGCCGCGCGGGTCCACCTTCCCCGGCTGCCATTCCAGGTGCCCGATGACCGAGCGCTGGGTCCAGCCGTGCACCCGGCACACCGCGGCCGCCGCCCTCGCGATGGCGTCCAGCTGGACCTTCGGCCACGGGTCCTCGCCGTCCCCGAGGTTCTCGCACTCGAAGCCGTAGAAGTGCCGGTTGCCGTCCGTCCTGGCCTCGTCGTCCGTCGGCAGGCGCTGCTCGGCGACGACCGCCCGGAGCACCTCGTCGTCGCCGAGGCCCGCGTGGTTGGCGCGGCCGTAGCCGACGAGGTGGACCGTCCCGTCCTTGGCGATGACACCGTGGCAGAGCGGCCCCGGCAGGGCCTCGTAGCCGTCCCTGCAGATCCGGACGGTGCTCGCGGTGCCCCGGGTCACGGTGTGGTGGATCATCACGCCGTGCACCGGGCCCCACGGGCCCTTGTGGTTGCGGTTGTGGGTGGACCAGTCGCCGACCTGGACGACCGCGAGGCCCTCGTCGCGCAGCGCGTCGAGGAACCTGCTCGCGGACATGGGTGAGGCCATGACCGACTCCCTTCAGAGGACGGAGTGAGGTTCCGGAGTACCGGAGTCCGCAACTCCGCCGCCATCCGTTCGGACCGTGTGCGAGCCGATCCGGACACCGCCGTGTGGGGTCCGTGGTGCTCCGCTGTTCGGGGGGAAATCACGTGACATGCCCCGAAGATCGTCGAACAGTCCCACCCGATTGTGTAATGGCGCCGACACGCTCCGTGCTGAAAGGCTTCGTCTCGCAACTCAGTCATACGAGAGGGAGTTCCATGTCCGTTGGTTCGGTTGGCGACGAGGTCCGTGTGGACCAGGCACCGCAGCAGAGTCTCGGTACCGCCGCCGCGCGGAACCTCGCCACGACCACCAAGTCCGCCCCGCAGATGCAGGAGATCACCTCACGGTGGCTGCTGCGCATGATGCCGTGGGTGCAGGTGCAGGGCGGTACGTACCGGGTGAACCGCAGGCTCAGCTACTCCGTGGGTGACGGGCGGGTCACCTTCGTCCAGACGGGGCAGCGTGTCGCGGTCATCCCCGCGGAGCTCGGCGAGCTCCCCGCCCTCCGTGGGTACGAGGACGAGGACGCCCTGACCGAGCTCGCGTCCCGCTGCACGCAGCGGGAGTACGCGGCGGGCGAGATCATCGCGACCACCGGCGCCGCCGCCGACCGCGTGTACCTCCTCGCGCACGGCAGGATCGAGCAGATCGGCGAGGGGCCGTACGGGGACGAGGCCGTCCTCGGTGTCCTCGCCGACGGCGCCTACCTCGGCGAGTCCGCGCTGATCCGCGACGACGCCGTCTGGGAGTGGACCGCCCGCGCCGCCACCGCCTGTACCGTCCTGGAGCTCACGCGGGACGACGTACGGAACCTCGCGGACCGGGCCGGCTCGCTCGCCGCCCACCTCGCGGGTGTGGCCGCACTGCCCGATCAGCGCACCAACACCTACGGCGAGGCCGCGATCGACCTCTCCGCCGGCCACGTCGGCGAGGCGATCGTCCCGCACACCTACGTCGACTACGACGCCTCGCCCCGCGAGTACGAGCTCAGCGTCGCCCAGACCGTGCTGAAGGTGCACAGCCGCGTCGCCGACCTCTACAACCAGCCGATGAACCAGACCGAGCAGCAGTTGCGGCTCACGGTCGAGGCGCTCCGCGAGCGCCAGGAACACGAGCTCATCAACAACAAGGAGTTCGGCCTCCTCTCCAACTGCGACTACGGCCAGCGGATCCAGCCCCACGACGGAGCCCCCAGCCCGGACGACATGGACGAGCTGCTCTCCCGCCGCCGGGGCTCGAAGCTCTTCCTCGCCCACCCGCGCGCCATCGCCGCCTTCGGCCGCGAGTGCAACAAGCGGGGACTCGTGCCCGAGTCGATCGATGTCAACGGCAACCGCATCCCGACCTGGCGCGGTGTGCCGATCTTCCCGTGCAACAAGATCCCGGTCTCGGACGCCCGGACCACCTCGATCATCTGCATGCGTACCGGCGAGGCCGACCAGGGCGTGATCGGTCTGCACCAGACCGGCCTCCCCGACGAGATCGAGCCGAGCCTCTCGGTCCGCTTCATGGGCATCGACGAGCAGGCGATCATCTCCTACCTGGTCACGGCCTACTACTCGGCGGCCATCCTCGTCCCGGACGCGCTCGGCGTCCTGGAGAACGTCGAGGTCAGCCGCTGGCGCTGAGCCGGTGACGCCCGGGGGCGGGGACCGAACCGCCCGCCCCCGGGCGCTTCCCGACGCTCGCGCCGCGACGCATCGCCGCGAAGGATCGCCGCGAAGGACATGAAGGAAGTGACCGTGACCATGACCAGCGCGGATGCCGTCGCCGACGGGCAGGGGGCCGTGATGCTCCTGGACCAGACACGGACCGCTGTCAATCCCCAACTGCGCTCGACCGTCGAGTCCCTGCCGGGCTCCATACGACGGGTGGCGATGTACCACTTCGGCTGGGAACACGCCGACGGAACCCCGGCCGCGGGACAGGCGGGCAAGGCGATCCGGCCGGCCCTCGTGCTCGCGGCGGCCCGCGCCCTCGGAGCCGAGTCCGCCCCGGCCGTGAAGGCCGCCGCGGCGGTCGAGCTCGCGCACAACTTCACCCTGCTCCACGACGACATCGTCGACGAGGACTCGACCCGGCGGCACCGGCCCACCGCCTGGACCGTCTTCGGCATCCCGGAGGCGCTCATCGCCGGTGACGCGATGAGCGCGCTCGCCCTGCGGCTGCTCGCCGAGGACCCGCACCCCGCGTCCGGGGCCGCCTCGGCGCGGCTCGCCGCCTGCATCATCGAGCTCTGCGCCGGCCAGGCCGCGGACTGCGCCTTCGAGCAGCGCGCCCCGCGCGACGTCTCGCTCGACGAGTGCCTGGCCATGGCCACCGCCAAGACGGGAGCCCTGCTCGGCTGCTCCTGCGCCCTCGGCGCGCTCTACGCGGGCGCGGGTGACGAGGAGGTCGCGGCGATGGACGCCTTCGGCCGGGAGGCCGGGCTGGCGTTCCAGCTGATCGACGACCTCATCGGGATCTGGGGCGACCCGGACCGTACGGGCAAGCCCGCGGGTGCCGACCTCGCCGCCCACAAGAAGTCGCTTCCCGTGGTGGCGGCGCTCGCCTCGGGGACCCCGGCGGGGGAGGAGCTGGCCGAGCTCTACGCCCGTCCGACGCTCGACGCGGCGGCGGTACGGGCCGCGGCGGACGCGGTCGAGCGGGCCGGCGGCCGGGACTGGGCGCAGGCCCAGGCGGCCGAGCGGATGGGCCGCGCCGTCGAGTACCTCGCACAGGCGGTGCCGGACCTGACGGCGGCGGGGGACCTGCTCGCCCTGGCGGAGTTCGTCACGCGGCGTACGCGCTGACGCCCGCGCCCGGACCCCGCGGGGTGGTCACGCCTCGGGGACGATCCGGTTGACCACGATCTCGACCAGCTCGTCCAGGTCCCGTTCGCCGTGGAGGCCCGGGACGGTGAAGTGGTCGAGCAGCAGGCCGGTGAGGGCGAAGTAGAGCACCCGGACGGTGTCTCCGTCGCCGGGCATCCCCGAGTCGACGTGGAGCCGGATGTTCATGGCGAGGTCGGCGCGGAGCACCTCGGTGAAACGGTTCTGGAGCTCGGGGCGGCGCGCGGCCTCCAGGCGCAGTTCGAAGAGCCCCAGGTAGCAGGTGCGCTCGGCGTTCAAGCGCCGGGCGAGCCAGCGCATCAGCTCGACGACGAGGGCGCGGCTGGGTTCCGGGAGCAGGGCGGCGTCGATGGCGCCGGGTTCGGGGGTGAGCCGGACGAAGATCCGGTCGGCGACCTCGGAGAGCAGTCGGTCCCGGTCGCTGAAGTAGTTGGTCGAGGTGCCCGTGGGGACCCCCGCCCGGGCGTCGACTGCCCGGAAGGTCAGCCCGCGGGCTCCTTCGTCCGCCAGCACCTCGATCGCGGCGTCGAGCAGGGCCGTACGGCGTTCAGGATTTCTGGCCACTTCCGACTCCTTCGTGAAGAGGGCTTGCATAACCACTACAAGTGAAGCACTATAACCGTCGTGGTTGCGACTGCAGCCCGCTTCCCGAAGACGAAGAGGACCGGTTTGCGCAAGCTCACCTATTACATCGCCTGCACCATCGACGGCTTCATCGGTGACCCCGAGGGCGATGCCACGTCCATGTACAAGTACGTGGACGCGCCGTACCTGCAGTACATGAACGCCGAGTACCCGGAGACCATCCCGACGCAGGCTCGGGCAGCGGTCGGGATCGACGGCGACAACAAGCGGTTCGACACCGTCATCCAGGGGCTGAAGTCGTACCGGCTCGCCCTGGACATCAACGTCACCAGCCCGTACAGCCACCTGCGCGAGTTCGTCGCCACCCGGTCGCTGACCGTGTCGCCCGACCCCAACGTCGAGCTGATCGCCGACGACCTGGTCGGCCGCGTCCGCGAGCTCAAGGCCGAGGACAGCCCCCTGGACATCTGGCTCTGCGGCGGATCCACCATTGCCGGCGAGCTCATCGAGGAGATCGACGAGCTGGTCATCAAGACGTACCCGCAGGTCTACGGCTCCGGCATGCCGATGTTCGGCGCCGGCTTCGAGCCCCGCGACTTCGTCCTGGACGGCGTGCAGACCTTCGACAACGGCGTGCTCGTCCGCAAGTACACCAGGCAGCGGTAACGGCGGGGAGCGGGTCCGTGCGAGGCGTCCTACCCTGGAACCATGGGTGACGAGGTGCCTCGCACGACGCGTGACCCCTTGGCCGTGAGGAAGTGCCCGGCCTGTGGTCGACCGCGCGACAAGATGGCCGCCCGGCACAAGGTCCTCGGGGCCTGGGTGCCGGAGTGGGAAGTGCAGCCGTGCCGCAATCCGGACTGCTCGCTGTACGAGGGCGCGGAGGCGCGCGCCGAAGACGGTCCGGGCCCGGATGCGGAAGCAACCGGCACGCAGGCGACCGGCAAGAACGGCGAGATCGGGAGAAGTCCGACCATCGGGTGACCGGCCGCGCGCCGGAGCCAGTCATACCGCTACAGTCCGCGCATGTCATCGGAGTCGACAGAAGTCTGGACCGGCTGGTACCGGGACCGCAGCGGCGCGGAAGCGATCGTCATCACGGCCGACGGGCGGCACGTCGCCACCCGGATCAGGGGGGTCGAGTACACGGGCGCGACCTTCGCCGCGCTCAGCGCGGCCGAAGAGGGCGGGCAGGCCCTCGGCGGCTGCGTACTGGAGTGGGACCTGCCGCTCCCCGTCGTCACGGACGGAGTCTCCCAGCAGGCCACCCTGAGCTGTCTGCTGACGCTCGGTGAGCGCTCGGACCTCAGTCTGACGCTCCACTACGGAGGCGCCGCCTTCGAATCGTGCGTCGCCGGGGGTGACTTCGACGGGGCGCTCGACCGGGTCCGGCGCCAGCTTCCGCCCGGCGCGGACTTCGGCCGCCGTCTCCTCCAGGCGGCCTGACCCCCCCCGGGGCCCGGACCCCGGACCCCGAACCGAACGCCGGACGGCGGCGCCCCGAGCGGGGCGCCGCCGTCCTCTTCGTACCGGGGTACGGGTGGACCCTGTGGGGTCAGGGGGTCTTGAACGCGGAGGCGAGCCCGTACCGCCACAACTGGTCGACGCGGGAGCGCTCCTGGGCGTTCGGCTGGGCGTTCTGGCAGGACGTGCCGGGGCCGCCGCCCGACATCAGCTCGCTGCACGGGCCGCTGTAGTGGTCCGGCAGACCGAGGACGTGCCCGGTCTCGTGGGCGGTCACGCGGGTGGAGTTGTACTGCTGGTTCTGCCGGTAGTCGAGGAAGATGTAGCCGCCGCCGTGACCGTCGGTGCTCGCGTACGAACCGCGGGAGTCGTTCCCCTCGTAGTAACGGAAGTCGGGGTTGCTGCCCTCGACGAGCCGGACGTTCACCACCGAGCTGTTCCATATCTGGGTGGAGCGCGCGATCTGGGTGCGGAAGGTCGGCGCGTTGGCGGCGCTGTAGACGACGGTGACGGCGACCGCGCCCGGGGTGGCGGCGCGCTTCTTCGCCACCGACTTCACGACGGCCTCGAAGAAGGCCTGGTTGGCCTTGGCCTCCTCGGCCGAACCGGCGTACGCGGCGGTGGCGATGCCCTGGGTGCGGGCGGCGCCGGTGGTGTCGGCGTCCACGGCCGCCGCCGGAGCCGCACCGAGCGAGACGGCGAGGCCGATGCCGAGGGCGGCGGTCAGTACGGAGTCGAGGACCTTGGGGTGACGCATGGGGGGCTCCTCCTGTAGGGGGTCGGAGTGAGTCTCGGGGGAGCCGGGGCGCGTGGGGATGATGTCAACCGCCGATAGCCCACTCACATCACCCCGGAGGGAGCATCCAACTACCTTGAAAAGCAAGGCATTTGGCGCCCTCCGGCTGTCTGGTGCGACGCAGGCCGCCGCCCTACCCTCGGGGCATGGAGCTGGAGGTCAGGCATCTGCGCGCGCTCTGCGCCATCGCGGACGCGGGCAGTCTGCACAAGGCGGCTCGGCAACTGGGCATGAGTCAGCCCTCGTTGACCACCCAACTGCGTCGCATCGAGAACTCCCTGGGTGCCGAGCTCTTCTCCCGCGGCCGCACCGGCTGCCTGCCCACCCCGCTCGGCCGCTCCGTACTCAGCCGGGCCCGCCCCCTCGTCGCGGACATGGCCGCGCTGGTCATCGAGACCCGGGCCGCGGTCGCCCGCACCGAGGGCCCCGGACTCCGCGTCGGCTCCACCGCCAGCAGGGCGCTCCCCGGCTGGCTGCGCCGGCTCCGCGAGCGGCTGCCCGGCACGGACGTCGGCCTCCGGGTGGACGTCTCCGCCAACGCGTTGCTGCGCACGGTCGCCTCCGGCCAGCTCGACGTGGCCTTCGTCCACGAGGTCGAGGGCTGCCCGTTACGGGTCCCCGAGGGGCTGCAGCGGCGGGTCCTGGTCGCCCGCGAGCCGCAGTTCATCTCCATGGCCCGCGACCATCCGGCCGCCGCCCGGCCCGTCGTGGACCTCGCCGATCTCGCCGACGACCACTGGATGGTCGACCCGACGGTGGACGGCGAATGGGACGGCCTCCGGCGGGTCCTGGATGCCGCCGGCATCGACCCGCCGCTGCTGCACGGCGACTACCACACGGCCGCGTCCCTGATCGTCCTCGGTGAGGCCGTCGCACCCTGCCAGCCGACCTCGGGCCCGCGCGAGGACATGGCGATCAGACCCCTGCGCGGCGATCCGCTGGCGGTCAGGCTCCTGCTGTACGGGCGCCCCGGGACGGCCCTGGACACGCTGTACGCGGACCTGGCCGCCGCCTATCGCGAGGCGGCCTTGCGCGCCGCGCCGTACCGCGAGTGGCTGCGCGGCCAGGGAGCGGCCGCCGGGCTGTCGGTGGGGCCGTGCATGATGACCGTATGAGCGATCGTGAGGGTGGGAGCGGTACGGCCCTGGTGCGGCACGCCCGTGCCGAGGACCTGGGGCGGGTCGCCGAACTCGTCGCCGAGCACGCCGCGTACGAGAAGGCCGCACCTCCGGCCCCGGACCTGGCGGCCCGTCTGGCGGGCCTGCTGTTCGGCGTGGAGGGCCCGGGTCCCGTACCGGCCCCGGACCGCACGCGGCCGCGCCTGCGCTGTCTCGTCGCCGAGCTCCCGGACGGGAGTCTCGCGGGGTACGCCACCTGCGCCCCCGAACTCTCCACGTGGGACGGCGCCGAGTACCTCCACATGGACTGCCTCTACCTCACCGCCACGGCCCGGGGGCACGGCCTCGGACCGCTCCTGATCGCCGCGGTCCGCGAGGAGGCACGGGTCCTGGGCCTGACGGAGATCCAGTGGCAGACACCCGTCTGGAACGAGGGCGCGATCCGCTTCTACGACCGCCTCGGCGCCACCTCGAAGGAGAAGCGCCGCTACAGCCTTCCGTCGCAACCGGCGTAGGGCCGGGCCTCAGGCAAGCGTCCCTCCTCCTCCATCTCCGCTGTCTCCGCTGTCTCCGCGCAGGCCGTCGATGACGCGCGCCGCGTGGGCCGGCCCGTCGGCGGGGTCCAGTGCGGCGTGGCCGACGAGCAGGCGGTACCAGAACGTGCCGAGGACCTGGTCGGTCGCGAGCTCCAGGTCGGCGCCGGGGGGCAGCTCGCCGCGGTCGACACCCTGGGCCAGCAGGTGTCCGACGACGGCGCGACGGCTCTCCACCCACTGCCGGAAGGGTTCCTCGAAGGAGGGATCGAGCTGTGCCTCGGCCATGAGGCCGCGTAGCGCCTTGACCCGCAGGGGATGTTCGGACACCCGGTAGAGCTCGGTGACGAACAGGGTCAGATCGTCGGTGACGCTGCCGGTGTCCGGTGCGGGCATGCGGAGTTCGATGGTCTGCCTGTAGGCGTCCATGACGAGCGTGGGCTTGGACTTCCACCAGCGGTAGATGGTGCTCTTCGCGACGTCGGCGCGCTTGGCCACGCCCTCGATGGTCACGCCCTGGTAGCCGACCTCCTCCAGGAGTGAGGCGGCGGCGGCCAGGACGGCGTCGTGCGCGTCCTGGCTGCGTACGCGGCCTCCGGTGCGGGGGGTGGTGGCACGGGGGGTGGGGGGATTCTCTGCGGACACCCGAGCACCGTAGCAGTGTGATACGTTCTTATCGAAACGCGACGTCGCGTTTCGATAAGAACGCAAGCAAGCATCTGACGCATGGGGGAAAGTCATGAGCACGATCGTCGTTTCGCACGGCCTGGGGATGAGCAGCACCGACCACTGGTACCCGTACCTGCGGAGCGAGCTGGGCGCGGCCGGTCACGAGGTGCGTGTCCCGCAGCTGCCGGATGCGGACGCGCCCCAGGCGGACGCCTGGCTCAAGGCGCTGACCGCCGAGACGTCGGAGGCGCCGGCCGCAGGGACCGTCCTCGTGGGCCACAGCCTCGGCGGGGTCAACGTGCTGCGGCTCCTCCAGCAGCACGACACCGAGGCCGAAGGCCCGTACGCCGGAGTCGTCCTCGTCGCCTCCATGGCCGGCGAGGTCGGTTACGACGCCCTCGCGCCCTTCTTCGAGCCGGAGTTCGACTGGGCCCGCATCCGGGCCGCGGCCACGTCCTTCCGCATCCTGCACGCGGCGAACGACCCGGTCACCGGGGAGGCGACGGGCGAGCACATCATGACGTTCGTGACCGAACTGGGCGCCACGGCCACGGTCCCGGCCGAGGGAGGCCACTTCCCGAGCCTGGACGAGACCCGAACCGAGCTCCCGGAGGCCCTCCGCCTGGTGACGGAGCTCCTGCGGGGCTGACGGGACACCGAGGAACCGGACCGGCCTGGTCGGTCCGCCTGGCTCCCGAGAACAGGAACGGCCCGCACCGGGGTGACCGGGCGGGCCGTTCCTTTTGCCCTCTGACCTGGGATGGGGCAGGGGGCGGGAGAGTCGAAGGTCAGGCCTTCTTGGTCTCCCAGAAGATGCGGTCGATCTCGGCGATGAGCTCCAGCGCCTTCTCGCCCGTCTTCGGGTCGGTCGACGCCTTGGCGGCCGAGAGGGCCTTCAGGGTGTCGTTGACGAGCTGGTTGAGCTCGGGGTACTTCTCGAAGTGCGGGGCCTTGAAGTAGTCGCTCCAGAGCACGGAGACGTGGTGCTTCGCGAGCTCCGCGCGCTGCTCCTTGATGACCGTGGCGCGGGCACGGAAGTGCGCGTCCTCGTTCGCCAGGTACTTCTCCTGGACAGCCTTGACCGACTCGGCCTCGATGCGGGCCTGGGCGGGGTCGTACACGCCGCAGGGGAGGTCGCAGTGGGCGCTGACCTTCACCTTGGGGGCAAACAGGCGGGAGAGCATTGAGCCGTCCTTCCTCGTGATCGTCTTCTCAGGTGGGACATTACTCGGTGAGAAGGGCGATTTCGCGGGCGCCCCCTGGGGCTTAGGTCAAAAGTCCAGGGTTGGGATGGGACTCGTGGACGAGTGGACGAGTGGGCGCCGGGACGAGTCGGTGCGGTGGTCGGGAGTGTGGATGAGGGAATCAGGGGCGGAGCGCGTGGAGGCGGCGGGGGCGCCGTTCGGGATCGCCGAGGTCACGGGGGTGTCCATGGTGCCCACGCTGCTGCACGGCGATCAGTTGCTCGTGCGGTACGGCGGGCGGTTGCGGCCCGGTGCCGTCGTCGTGCTGCGGCATCCGCTCCAGCAGGATCTGCTCATCGTGAAGCGGCTGGTCGAGCGACGTGACGGCGGCTGGTGGGTGCTGGGGGACAACCCGGACGCCGAGGGCGACAGCCGGGTCTTCGGAGCCGTACCGCCCGAGCTGGTCCTCGGGCGGGTGCGGGCTCGGTACCGGCCGGTGACGCCGGGACGTCAGCGGTCGGCCGGGGTGGTGCTCTCCTGGCTGTTCTCCTCGGTCAGGCCCGTATGGTCGGACCGCTCGGCCTCCAGGCGCTTGCGGGCCCGGTAGGCGGCCACGTTGGCCCGGGTCGCGCAGCGGTCCGAGCAGTAGCGGCGGGAGCGGTTGGTGGAGGTGTCCAGGTAGGCGTTGCGGCAGGGCGGCGCCTGGCACAGGCCCAGCCGGTCCGCGCCGAACTCGGTCAGGTGGAAGGCGAGCCCCATCGCCGCGATGGCCGCGTATCCCGCGGTCGCGTTCGAGGGGTGGTCGGCGAGGTGCATGTGCCACCGTGGGCGGCCCTCCTCGTCGAGGGTGTCGTGGCCGGAGATCTGCGGGCTGACCGGGAACTCCAGGAGCAGGGAGTTCAGCAGGTCGACGGCCCCGGTGTGGTCGCCCTCGTCCGCCGCGGTGAAGACCGCCCGCAGGCGGGCGCGTACGGAGCGGAAGCGCGTCACGTCGGAGTCGGTCGCCCGCCGGGCCATCTGGGTCGCAGGGCCGAAGAGCTCCCGGATCACCTCGACGGAGGTCAGGGCGTCCTTGTTGCGGGCCGGCTCCTCGGTGTTGACCAGACGCACGGCGTAATCCGAGTAATAGGCCAGTTCCACTTGTAGTCCTTACTCCGGCGGGCTAGGGTCTCGGTCGGTAGGGGTAACGGTTGTTTCCCCTACGAGGGTATTACGAAGAGGGGGAGGAGCGGCGATGACCGGAACCGACTGGGCGGCCTGGCAGCAGAGCTGGGACCGTCAGCAGGAGTGGTACATGCCGGACCGTGAGGAGCGGTTCCGGGTGATGCTCGACATGGTCGAGGCCGTCGTGGGGCCGAAGCCCCGCGTGCTCGACCTCGCGTGCGGTACGGGAAGTATCACGGATCGGCTCCTCCGGAGGTTCCCGGAGGCGACCAGTACCGGTGTCGATCTGGATCCCGCCCTCCTCGCCATCGCCGAGGGGTACTTCTCCGGCGACGAGCGCGTCACCTTCGTGACCGCCGACCTCAAGGACCCCGCGTGGACCGCGCGGCTGCCCCACGACTCGTACGACGCCGTCCTCACCGCCACCGCGCTCCACTGGCTCCACAGCGAGCCGCTGACCGCCCTCTACGGGCAGGTCGCCGGGCTCGTCCGCGACGGCGGCGTCTTCATGAACGCCGACCACATGATCGACGAGAGCACGCCCCGTATCAACGCCGCCGAGCGGGCCCACCGGCATGCCGTCATGGACCGGGCCAAGGCCGACGGCGCCCTGGACTGGGCCGCGTGGTGGGCCGTCGCCGCCGCGGACCCGGCCCTCGCCGAGCCCACCGCCCGCCGCTTCGAGATCTACGGCGAGCACGCCGACGGCGACATGCCCTCCGCGCGCTGGCACGCCGACACCCTCCGCGCCGCCGGCTTCGCCGAGGCCCGGCCGGTGTGGGCCTCGCCCTCCGACACCCTGCTCCTCGCCGTGAAGTAGCCCGGGCATGGGAGAGGGCGGTACGGGGTCGCCCGTACCGCCCTCTCCCTCTGCCGTGCGCCCTACAGCACCTTGGACAGGAACGCCTTCGTCCGGTCGTGCTGCGGGTTGCCCAGGACGTCCCGCGGGTTGCCCGACTCGACCACCACGCCGCCGTCCATGAAGACCAGCGAGTCGCCGACCTCACGGGCGAAGCCCATCTCGTGCGTGACGACGATCATCGTCATGCCCGACTCGGCGAGGTCACGCATGACGTCCAGGACGTCACCCACGAGCTCCGGGTCGAGCGCCGACGTCGGCTCGTCGAAGAGCATCAGCTTCGGCTCCATCGCCAGCGCACGGGCGATGGCGACGCGCTGCTGCTGACCGCCGGAGAGCTGCGTGGGGTAGTTCCCGGCCTTGTCGGCCAGGCCGACCCGGTCCAGCAGCCGCTCGGCCCGCTCGCGGGCCACGGCCTTGGACTCGCCCTTCACCTGGATCGGCGCTTCCATGACATTGCCCAGGGCCGTCATGTGCGGGAACAGGTTGAAGCGCTGGAAGACCATGCCGATGTCCCGGCGCTGGGTCGCGACCTCGCTGTCCTTCAGCTCGTAGAGCTTGCCGTTCTTCTCCCGGTAGCCGACCAGCTGGCCGTCGACCGAGAGCCGGCCGCCGTCGACCCGCTCCAGGTGGTTGATGCACCGGAGGAAGGTCGACTTGCCGGAGCCGGACGGGCCGACGAGGCAGAAGACCTCGCCGTTCTGCACCTCCAGGTCGATGCCCCGGAGGATGTGGGCGGCGCCGTAGGACTTGTGGACGCCCTCTGCCTTGACCATGGGCTGACCGGTCATGCCGATCCCTCCGGAGAACGCTTGAACGTGAGCAGGTTCGTCTTGACCCGCTGCAGCGGGGTGGGCGGCAGGTTACGGGTCGAACCGCGGGCGAAGCGGCGCTCCAGGTAGTACTGGCCGACGCTGAACACGCTGGTCAGTGCCAGGTACCAGATCGAGGCGACGAAGAGCATCTCCATCACGGCACCGGCCGTGTTGCCCTCGTTCGAGGAGGCCCGCAGCAGCTCGGTGTACTGCACGGCCGAGACCAGCGACGAGGTCTTCAGCATGTTGATGAACTCGTTGCCCGTCGGCGGCACGATCACCCGCATGGCCTGCGGGAGGACGATGCGACGCATGGTCTTCGTCTGGGACATGCCGAGCGCGTGCGCCGCCTCGGTCTGCCCCTCGTCGACCGACTGGATGCCCGCGCGGACGATCTCCGCCATGTAGGCGCCCTCGTTGAGGCCGAGGCCGAGCAGCGCCACCATGAACGGCGTCATGACGTCCACGGTCTCGTTCTTGTAGATCGGCCCGAGGTCGATGTACTCGAAGATCAGCGACAGGTTGAACCAGACGAGCAGCTGGACGTAGACCGGGGTGCCGCGGAAGAACCAGATGTAGAGCCAGGCGACCGCGCCGGTCACCGGGTTCTTGGACAGCCGCATCACGGCGAAGACGACGCCGAGGACGAGGCCCAGCGCCATGGACGCGACGCTGATGATGATCGTGTTCCACAGGCCGCTGATGACCGACGGGTCGAACACCTTGTCCCACACCGTGTCCCAGATGATGTTGCCCTGGGAGAAGGCGTAGACGAGCCAGCCGAGCAGTGCGACGACCACGACGGCGCTGATCCAGCGCCCGTAGTGCCGCACGGGGATGGCCTTGATCGCCTCGTACGGGGAGCCCGAGGCGCCGGACCCGGCCGGAGCGGCGGCCGGGTCCTTGCTGATCTTGTCAGTCATGACGACTGCCCTTCAGTGGAGCGGGGAGGTCACTTGCCGGCGTTGACGGTGGCCGACTTCACGGCGCTGTCCTCGACGTCCCACTTCTTCAGGGCATCGGCGTAGGTGCCGTCCTTGATGATCGCGTCGAGCGCTTCCTTGACGGCGTCGCGCAGCTGCGTGTTCTCCTTCGAGACGCCGATGCCGAAGAGGCCGACGTCGCTCTGGCTGCCGACGACCTCGAAGTCGTTGCCGCCGCCCGAGGTCTTCGCGATGTACGCGGCCACCGGGTAGTCGTTGAGGTCGGCCACGGCGCCGCCGGCCTTGACGCGGGTCTGCGCCTCGGCGTCGGAGTCGAACGCCTGGATCGTCAGCTTGTTCGCGCCGCACTTCGTGGCCTGGGCCTTGAAGGTGTCCTCGTAGATCGTGCCGCGCTGGACGGCCACGGTCTTGCCGCAGAGGTCGTCGAGGGAGTTGATGCCCTGCGGGTTGCCCTTCTTGACCAGCAGGGAGACGCCGGAGCTGAAGTAGTCGACGAAGTCGATGCCCTTGCCGATCTTCTTCCCGTCGTCGTCCAGACCCTCCTGGCGCTTCTTGTTGTCCGTCATCGAGGACATGATCAGGTCCTGGCGGCCGG
The DNA here is from genome assembly GCF_026343125.1 of Streptomyces sp. NBC_00094. Classification (NCBI taxonomy): domain Bacteria; kingdom Bacillati; phylum Actinomycetota; class Actinomycetes; order Kitasatosporales; family Streptomycetaceae; genus Streptomyces; species Streptomyces sp. NBC_00094. The sequence goes on from NZ_JAPEMB010000001.1 coordinate 5,452,214, forward strand.
TGTAGACCGAGGTGATCAGACCGTCGAAGGTGCCCGAGGTGAACTGGAACTCGACGCCGAGCTGCTTGCCCAGGGCCGCGGCGATGTCGGGGTCGACGCCGACGATCTTGCCGCCCTCGGTGAACTCCATCGGAGCGTACGAGGCGTCCGTGCCGACCTTGATGACGCCGGCCTTCTGGATGTCGGCCGGGAGCTTGGAGAAGAGCGGGGCGGCGTTGGTGGACGGAGTGTCGCCCGCCTTCGTCGGGGTCGGCGAGCCACCCTCGGTCTGGTCGCCACAGGCGGTCAGCAGCATCGAGCCGGCGACCGCGATGGCGGCGACGGCGGCAAGACGGGACGTGCGGGTCTTGGCGACGGTCGTACAGCGCGTGGAGCGTGCGGTCATGGTCGGGTTCCTCCGGCGTGTGAGGGAGCTGCCAGGCAGGTCGCGTACGCGTCTTCGAGTGCCGCGACCTCGTGTGATTAGGGCATCTTGCCATTCGGACTGCCTCAAACCGACGGCCATGGATGTCAAAATCGGGTAACGGGTGACCTCCGAATCGCGACAGGCCGGTACATCAAGGCCGGATCTTCTCCGGAATCCCTTCCCCATCACCGGAAAATCTCCGGTTGATCTCGCCATTCGGACGACTCGAACACGGCCAATCGGGTGCGGTGAGTATCTATCGGGACATGGGGTGACGTGTCGCTCTCCGTCCGTGTCCGGATGCACTCGGTATGAGTCGCGTCACCGAGCGGTTATGGACTCGTCTGCGGTGCCGTCCGTCCGGTAAGAAGGATCCTTACACCCCTCATCCGGGGCTCAGGGCGCGTTGTGCGGCGCGCCCGAGCGGCTGCCAGACAAGGCGGCCGCGGTGCCTCCCACCCCTCCTCAACCAGGAGTGGCCACCCTCAAATGAAACAGACTTAAGGGGTCAACCCAATGGCAGCGGAGATCGTCAATCCTCGCAATGACAGCGGTACGGAAGGAGCTCCGGAGGAGCCCTTCGACGCTGTCTTCGCCCTCCACCGGGGCGGCAAGATGGCCGTGCAGGCCACCGTTCCCCTCCGGGACAAGGACGACCTGTCCCTCGCGTACACGCCCGGCGTCGCCAAGGTGTGCACCGCGATCGCCGAGCGGCCCGAGCTGGTCAACGACTACACCTGGAAGTCCCAGGTCGTGGCCGTCGTGACCGACGGTACGGCAGTGCTCGGCCTCGGCGACATCGGCCCGGAGGCCTCCCTCCCGGTCATGGAGGGGAAGGCCATCCTCTTCAAGCAGTTCGGCGGCGTGGACGCGGTCCCGATCGCCCTCGCCACCACCGACGCCGACGAGATCGTCGAGACGGTCGTCCGGCTCGCCCCGTCCTTCGGCGGAGTGAACCTGGAGGACATCTCGGCGCCGCGGTGCTTCGAGATCGAGCGGAAGCTCCAGGAGCGCCTCGACATCCCGGTCTTCCACGACGACCAGCACGGCACCGCGATCGTCACCCTCGCGGCGCTGCGCAACGCGGCGAAGCTGACCGACCGGACGCTGGGCGACCTGCGCGCGGTCATCTCCGGCGCCGGTGCGGCCGGTGTCGCGATCGCCAAGTTCCTGCTGGAGGCCGGCCTCGGTGACGTCGCCGTCGCCGACCGCAAGGGCATCGTCAGCCGTGACCGCGAGGACCTCACCGAGGTCAAGCGCGAGCTCGCCGAGATCACCAACAAGGCGGGCCTGTCCGGCTCCCTGGAGAGCGCCCTGGCCGGCGCGGACGTCTTCATCGGCGTCTCCGGCGGTACGGTCCCCGAGGAGGCCGTCGCCTCCATGGCCCCGAACGCCTTCGTGTTCGCCATGGCCAACCCGAACCCCGAGGTCCACCCCGACATCGCGCACAAGTACGCGGCCGTCGTGGCGACCGGGCGTTCGGACTACCCGAACCAGATCAACAACGTCCTCGCGTTCCCCGGCATCTTCGCCGGCGCGCTCCAGGTCCGGGCCTCCCGGATCACCGAGGGCATGAAGATCGCCGCGGCGAACGCGCTCGCGGACGTGGTCGGCGACAAGCTCGCCGCCGACTACGTGATCCCGTCGCCGTTCGACGAGCGGGTCGCCCCGGCCGTCACGGCCGCTGTGGCCGCCGCCGCCCGTGCGGAGGGCGTCGCGCGCCGCTGAGCTCGTACCTGAGCCGCTGAGAGGGCCCCGTTCCGGTCACCGGGACGGGGCCCTTTCGTATGCCGGATCCCCGTCGGCCGGGGTGTCCCCGGCGCGTACGAGGACCCGTGACGACGTCGTCCCCGCCCTGTGACGGCGCGACCATGGGGTATTCGGCCGGGCGGGTCCCGCGGAGGCATGTGTCACACGTGTGCGTGGTTCCGCCATGCACACGTCGGACCCTAGGGTCGAGGCCATGTTCGCTGCCTACGCTGCCCGAATCGACCGCGACCAGCCCCTGAACGGGCTCGAATTGGGCGAACGCCCCGAGCCCGAGGTCCGGCCCGGCTGGACCACCGTCACCGTCAAGGCCGCCTCGCTCAACCACCACGACCTGTGGTCGCTGCGCGGGGTCGGACTGCCCGAGGGGAGGCTGCCGATGATCCTCGGCTGCGACGCCGCCGGCATCGACGAGGACGGCAACGAGGTCGTCCTGCACTCCGTGATCGGACAGACCGGCCACGGCGTCGGGCCGGACGAGCCCCGCTCCATCCTCACCGAGCGGTACCAGGGCACCTTCGCCGAGCGCGTCACCGTGCCCCGCTGGAACGTGCTGCCCAAGCCGAAGGAGCTTTCCTTCGAGGAGGCCGCCTGTCTGCCCACCGCCTGGCTCACCGCGTACCGGATGCTCTTCACCAACGCCGGTGTACGGCCCGGGGACTCGGTGCTCGTGCAGGGCGCGGGCGGCGGCGTGGCCACCGCCGCGATCGCCCTCGGCAAGGCGGCGGGCCTGCGGGTCTTCGCCACCAGCCGCGACGAGGCCAAGCGCAAGCGCGCCGTCGAACTCGGAGCCGTCGAGGCGTACGAGCCGGGGGCACGGCTCCCGCAGCGCGTGGACGCGGTCATCGAGACCGTCGGCGCCGCGACCTGGTCGCACTCGGTCAAGTCGCTGCGCCCGGGCGGGACCCTGGTCATCTCGGGCGCCACGAGCGGCGACCGGCCCGCGCACGCCGAGCTGACCCGGATCTTCTTCCTGGAGCTGAAGGTCGTCGGCTCGACGATGGGCTCCAAGGACGAGCTGGAGGACCTGCTGTCCTTCTGCGCGGCGACGGGCGTCCGGCCGGTCATCGACGAGGTCCTGCCGCTGGACCGGGCGCGGGAGGGCTTCGAGAAGATGGCCTCCGGCGAACTCTTCGGAAAGATCGTCCTCACGACCTCTTGATGACTCGCCAGTCATGCTGATGGGATCTCCGGCACGCAAAACATGAACATCTCTCACTTCCTCGTGCCGGAGGTCTTCCTTGTTGCGAACCACCCTTGTGGCGAGTGCCGTCGTCGCCGCGCTGATCACCCCGACGACCGCCCATGCCGAGACCGGGCGCGTGGGCGGTGACGGCATACCCGCCCTCACCGACGCGTACGGCCGTACCCTCACCCTGCGCGGCTGGAACCTCGCGGACAAGGCGAACAGCGGCGACGCGGCCCTCTCCGCGATCACCGAGAAGCACATCCGCGACATGCGTGCCAAGGGGTTCAACTTCGCCCGCCTCCTCGTCTTCTGGGACGACCTGGAGCCCCGGCCCGGCCAGTACAGCCAGACCTATCTGCGCACGATCGAACGGATCCTGGGCTGGGCCGAGAAGCACGACGTCAAGGTGCTCCTCGACGCCCACCAGGACGTCTTCGGACCGGCCTTCGGCCATCGGGGCATCCCTGAGTGGGCGACCAGGACCGACGGCCTGCCCTTCACCCCGCACCCCGACGACTGGTTCTCCGAGTACTTCGAGCCGGCCGTCCAGCGCGCCTTCACCCACCTGTACGAGGACGAGGACCTCCAGCGCGCCCAGGCCGGCACGTGGCGGGTGCTCGCCAACCGCTGACGCTTTGTGCGTTCGGAGCGTTGCGCACTGCTACCGTTTGGGGGTCGTCGACGATAGCCAAGTTGGCGACTTCAGGGAGGTCGTTGACCTGCCCGGCGGTCGGGAGGATCGTCGTCTGGACGGACGCAAGCGCCGTCAAACCCTTCGGAGCGATCCAGAAGGGAGTCTCACGCTCTCGGGCGGGAGAGAGCTCCAAGCCCCGCACTTCTACAACTCTGGTTGGGGGCGGGCGCCGATGACGATCCAGCCACCGACTGGGTCGAGGTGCACGAGGTGGCGGTGAGCCTGCGCCTGTACAGGTGCAGGCCTCCAGCGGGGAGTGGGGCCCGCTCAACAACTCCCTGCCGAACATGAACCGCTTCTACCGCGAGGCGATGTCCTCCCTCGGCCGCTACAGCTCGGGCTGGGAGTGGTGCTACGGCGGCGGGTACTGCGCGGTGGACGGCACCGGGGCCTTCCGTACGAACAAGGAGCTGACCGCCGAGCCGTACGCGGAGGCGGTCGCGGGCACGGTCCGCTCCACGGCCTACGACCCGGCGACGGGGGTCTACCGCCTGTCGTACGACTCCGCGGGGCGCCGCGGCCCGCGCGTCACCGAGCTCTCGCTCCCGCCCGGCGACTGGCGGGTGACGGCCCGGGGCGGGGCGCTCGTGCTCCGCAAGGACCGGGGGAGGGCCTGGATCCTCGCGGCCCCGGGCGCCCGGGTGACGGTCACCGCCACCCGGGGCTGACCCCGGCCCGTCCCGCGCTCAGCTCGTGCGTCGGGGGTGCAGCAGCCCCGTGATCCGGACCGCCGCCGTCGACAGATGGCGGCGGGTCTCGGTCAGCTGCTCCTGGCTCACCCCGTGGTCCCGGGCCGCGTCCCGGATCTCGTCCCGGAAGCGGTCGAGCAGCCGGTCGAGATCGCGGCCCGGATCGCCCGAACCTCCCGTGTCGTACGCCCACTCCGGCGACCACCCGGCCTCGTCGGCGACACCGGACACCTCGGCTTTCCCGGTGGCTCCTGTAGCTCCTGTAGCTCCGGTGGTTCCGGTCGCGCCCGTCGCCTCGGCCGTGCTGGCCATGCCGGCCGCGTCAGTCGTGTCAGTCGCTTCGGCCGACGTGGCCGACGCCTTCGGGTGGGTCGTGCCCGCCACCAGGCCGCCGAGCTGGGCGGTGATGTCCGAGAGGCCCTCCCAGACCCCCTTGGGCCACTCGCCCCGCGCGAACCGGTCCTGGACCTCCTCCTGGACCTGCTGGGCGATCCGCTGGAACTCCTTCGCCTGGTGGCGCGCCGACTGGGCCTCCGCCTTGGCCTGGCGGGCCTGTTCCTTCCACTCCTGCTTGGCCCGGCGCAGCTCCTCCTTGGCGTCGGCGAACGACGAGGCCTCCGCCGCCCGGGTCCGGCCCGCCGCCGCGCGCATCTCGTTGCGCACCCGGCCGGCCGCGCCACGCACGTCATCGCGGATCTCCGCCGCCAGCTCCGAGACCGAGTCGCGGATCTCCCGCTCGAGGTCGGTCAGCTCGGCCCCGCGCCCGGCGAGTTCGGCGCGGCCCGCGTCCGTGATCGAGTAGACCTTCCGGCCTCCCTCGCTGGCGTGGGTGACGAGGCCCTCGGCCTCCAGCTTGGCCAGTCTCGGGTAGACCGTGCCGGCCGAGGGGGCGTAGAGCCCCTGGAAGCGCTCCTCCAGGAGCCTGATCACCTCGTAGCCGTGGCGGGGGGCCTCGTCGAGCAGCTTGAGGAGGTAGAGGCGGAGGCGGCCATGGGCGAAGACGGGCGGCATCTCAGAGCACCTTTCCGGTCGCGGCGGGGGAGGGGGTGGACCCGGCGTCCTCGTCCGCCTCGGGGCGGCGGAGCAGGGCGATGGAGCCGGAGACGGTGGTCGCCTTGAGCGTGCCCCGGCCGGAGCCGAGCGTGCCGGTGATGGACTTGGTGCCCCACTGGCCGTCCACCCGCAGGTCCGAGAAGGCGTTCGACAGGGCACCGCTCGTGGTGCTCGCCTGGACCTGGGCGTCGGCCGGGTGCGGCAGCCGGATGGCGACCTCGCCGGAGACACTGCTGAGCCGGATGTCGGCCGGCGGTCCGTCGAGCTCGGCCGGGTCGAGGTCGATGACCATGTCACCGCTGACGGTGTCGGCCTTCACCGAGCCGCCCGCGCCCTCGATCACGGTGACGGCGCCGGTCACGGAGGTGATCCGCAGCGCGCCGGTCACGGACTGGGCCTCCAGGTTCCCCGAGACGCTCTCGGCGCGGACCGGACCCGAGAGCCCCACGAGGGTCGTGTCGCCGGTGACGCCACGCACCTCCGTACGCCCTCTGATGCCGGAGACGACCGCCTCGGCGCCGACCGCGCCCACCTCGACGTCGACGCCGGCGGGGACGGCGACGGAGACGACGGCCCTGCGTCGGTGCCCCTTGCGGTCGAGCCACTTGAGGAGGCTCTTCCAGTGCAGGTCCTCGTAGGTCACGGTCAGGGTGGAGCCGTCCTGCGTCACGATCAGCGGCGGACCCTCGATCTCCGAGATCTCGACACGGGTGGAACTCTCGTCCGTCCCCACCACGTTCACCGTGCCGTTGACGATGCGGACCTGCAGGCGCGTCACAGGATCGGCGGGCGCCAGTTTCGTCGGCTCGGTGACGGACCACTCTGTCATGGTGCTGACCTCCCGTTTCGGCAACGCAACATATCGCGACTCTCGATAGACACGATATATCGCGGAAAGGGGAAGTCAACCCTGACTCTTCCCCGATACGTAGGGGGCAATCACCGCCGTACACGGACAAATTGGCTAGCGTGGGGCCATGAACGCGACAACCGGATCGAGCCCCTCAGGGGCGCTGCTGCTCTGCCGTGCCGAGCCCCCGACGGTCAGGCCGCCGGCCCAGCTGCTGCGGGAACAGCTGCTCCTCGCTCCCGCGGGCGACGACTGGAGCGTGCTCGTACCGGAGGGGAAGCCCTGGCTCCACGGCGGGGAACCCGTCGAACAGGTCGTCACCGGCTGGGCCACCGCCCTCGCCGTCTCCGCGGCGACCTGGCCCGTCCTCGCGCTCTGGTGGGACCGCGACCGGGCCGGGATCACGCTCGCCGCGGGCTTCCGCCGTACCGTCGGCTACACCTGGCTCGCGGACGGCACCCCCGTCGGCGAGGACGAGGCCATGCGGACCTTCGCCGCCCGGCTCTCCCTCGACCCCGTCCTGGACGTCCAGGCCCTGGAACCGCTCACCGAGCCCGACCCGGGCGCCGACGCCCACAGCCGGCTCGTCGGCGTCGTCGCGGTCCTCGCCCGCACCGGCCTCGCCCTGCCGACCGGCCTCACCCCCGGCGACAGCGCAGACCGGCTCCGTTCCGTGGCCCTGGCCCAGGGCGCCGAGGAACTCGCATGGCCCGGCTGGCTCGACGCCGTACGCGCCGAGCTGGACGTGATGGAGGAGGGGCCCCTCGGCCCGTACCTGCGCGGCCCCAAGGCGCGCGCACTGGGCGGGGCGCAACTCGCGGTGGGTCTGCCGCTGCTGATCTGGGGCATCGGCCGGCGCAGCGGCGGCTGGGCGACGGCGGGGGCCCTGCTCGTCGCGCACGGCGGGTTCGGACTCGCCTACGACCGGCTGCGGGACCGCTGACGCACGGCGGGTTCGGGACTCTCGTACGACTGGCTGCGGGACCGCTGACGCACGGCGGGTTCGGGACTCTCGTACGACTGGCTGCGGGACCGCTGACGCACGGCGGGGCCGCTGACCGCACCGCCGGGATCGCCGCCCCCACGGCGGGTGCCGCGATTCGCGCCACCGGGATCGGCCGACCCCCAGGGCCGGGCCCACCGGCCCCGCAGCCGGGACCGCGTCCTACTCGTCGTCGTCCTCGTCGTCGTCCAGACGGGCCAGCCAGGTCGCGAGGCGCTCTACCGGCACCTCGAAGTCGGGGTTGAGATCGACGAAGGTCCGCAGCTGCTCGGCGAGCCACTCGAAGGTGACTTCCTCCTCGCCGCGCCGCTTCTCCAGTTCCTCGATGCCACGGTCGGTGAAGTACATGCGATCAGGATAGGCGGTGCCCCGGAGGCCCACGGAACGCCGGAGGCCCGGCACCCCCGAGGGGGTGCCGGGCCTCCGTACGTGGAACTCACGCAGGACGAGATCAGGCGTCGAAGACCTCGTTGACCAGCTGCTGCTGCTCCGCCTGGTGGCGCTTGGCCGAGCCGACCGCCGGGGAGGAGGAGTGCGGACGCGAGATCCGGCGCAGGCGCTCGCCCGCCGGGATGTCCGCACCGACCGCCAGGTCCAGGTGGTCGATCAGGTTGAGCGCGATGAACGGCCACGCACCCTGGTTCGCCGGCTCCTCCTGCGCCCAGATGTACTTCGCGGCGTTCGGGTACTTGGCGATCTCGGCCTGGAGCTCGGCACCCGGCAGCGGGTACAGGCGCTCCAGACGGATGATCGCGGTCTCCGTGTCGCCCCGCTTCTGACGCTCGGCCTCCAGGTCGTAGTAGACCTTGCCGGCGCAGAAGACGACCTTGCGGACGTCCGCCGCGTTGCCGGCTCCGGAGGAGATGAGCGTGTCGCCGATCACCGGGCGGAAGCCGCCGGTGGTGAACTCCTCCACCTTCGACGCCGCGGCCTTCAGGCGCAGCATCGACTTCGGGGTGAAGACGATGAGCGGCTTGTGGTGCGGGTTGTGCACCTGCCAGCGCAGCAGGTGGAAGTAGTTCGACGGCAGCGTCGGCATCGCGATCGTCATGTTGTCCTGGGCGCACATCTGGAGGAAGCGCTCCGGGCGCGCGGACGAGTGGTCCGGGCCCTGGCCCTCGTAGCCGTGCGGCAGGAGCAGCGTGACGCCGGAGGTCTGGCCCCACTTCTGCTCGGCCGAGGAGATGAACTCGTCGACGACGGTCTGCGCGCCGTTGACGAAGTCACCGAACTGGGCCTCCCAGACGACCAGTGCCTCGGGGCGGGCCAGCGAGTAGCCGTACTCGAAGCCCATCGCCGCGTACTCGCTGAGCAGCGAGTCGTAGACGTTGTAGTGGGCCTGGTCCTCGGCCAGGTAGAGCAGCGGGGTGAAGTCCTCGCCGGTCTCCTGGTCCACCAGGACCGCGTGGCGCTGGCCGAACGTGCCGCGGCGGGAGTCCTGGCCCGAGAGGCGGACCGGGGTGCCCTCCATCAGCAGGGAGCCGATGGCGAGGGTCTCGCCGAAGCCCCAGTCGATGGTGCCGTCGTCGATGGAGGCGGCGCGGCGCTGCATCTGCGGCATCAGTCGCGGGTGGACCGTGATCCGCTCCGGGACGTTGACCTGCGACTCGGCGATCCGCTTCACGACCTCGGCGGAGACCGCGGTGGTGACGGAGACCGGGAACTCGGCGCGGGCGTCCGGGACGTGCGCCGGGGTCGGGGCCGCGGTGGCCTCGCGGACCTCCGCGAACACCTTCTCCAGCTGGCCCTGGAAGTCCTGGAGCGCCTGCTCCGCCTCTTCGAGGGTGATGTCGCCGCGACCGATGAGCGACTCGGTGTACAGCTTGCGCACCGAGCGCTTCTTGTCGATCAGGTTGTACATCTGCGGGTTGGTGAACTGCGGGTTGTCGCCCTCGTTGTGACCGCGGCGGCGGTAGCAGATGAGGTCGATCACGACGTCCTTGTTGAACGTCTGGCGGAACTCGAAGGCCAGCCGCGCGACGCGGACCACGGCCTCCGGGTCGTCGCCGTTCACGTGGAAGATCGGCGCCTCGATCATGCGGGCCACGTCGGTCGCGTACATGGAGGAACGCGAGGACTCCGGGGCGGCGGTGAAGCCGACCTGGTTGTTGATGACGATGTGGACCGTGCCGCCGGTGCGGTAGCCGCGCAGCTGGGACATGTTCAGCGTCTCGGCCACGACGCCCTGGCCGGCGAAGGCCGCGTCACCGTGGAGGGCGACCGGCAGGACCGTGAAGTCCGTGCCGCCCTTGTTGATGACGTCCTGCTTGGCGCGGACGATGCCTTCCAGGACCGGGTCGACCGCCTCCAGGTGCGAGGGGTTGGCGGCCAGGGAGACCGTGATCTCCTCGCCGTCGAGACCGGTGAAGGTGCCCTGGGCGCCCAGGTGGTACTTGACGTCGCCGGAGCCGTGCATCGACTTCGGGTCGAGGTTGCCCTCGAACTCGCGGAAGATCTGCGCGTACGACTTGCCGACGATGTTCGCGAGGACGTTCAGGCGGCCGCGGTGGGCCATGCCGATGACGACCTCGTCGAGGCGCGACTCGGCGGCCGAGTCGATGACCGCGTCGAGCAGCGGGATGACGGACTCGCCGCCCTCCAGGGAGAAGCGCTTCTGGCCGACGTACTTCGTCTGCAGGAAGGTCTCGAAGGCCTCCGCCGCGTTCAGCCGGCGCAGGATCCGCAGCTGCTCCTCGCGCTCCACACGGGCGTGCGGGCGCTCGACGCGGTCCTGGATCCACTTGCGCTGCTTCGGGTCCTGGATGTGCATGAACTCGACGCCGGTGGTGCGGCAGTACGAGTCGCGCAGGACGCCGAGGATGTCGCGGAGCTTCATCATCGACTTGCCGGCGAAGCCACCGACCGCGAACTCCCGCTCCAGGTCCCACAGGGTGAGGCCGTGCTCGGTGATGTCCAGGTCGGGGTGCTTGCGCTGCTTGTACTCCAGCGGGTCGGTGTCGGCCATGACGTGGCCGCGGACCCGGTAGGAGTGGATGAGCTCGAAGACGCGCGCGGCCTTGGTGACGTCGTCGTCGTGCGACGCGTCGATGTCCTTGAGCCAGCGGACCGGCTCGTAGGGGATGCGCAGGGCCTTGAAGATGTCGTCGTAGAAGCCCTCCTCGCCGAGGAGGTAGTTCGCGACGACGCGCAGGAACTCGCCGGAGGCGGCGCCCTGGATGACGCGGTGGTCGTACGTCGAGGTCAGGGTCATGACCTTCGAGATGCCCAGCTTGTTCAGGGTGTCCTGGGAGGTGCCCTGGAACTCGGCCGGGTAGTCCATCGAGCCGACGCCCATGATGACCGACTGTCCGGGCATCAGACGCGGCACGGAGTGGACGGTGCCGAGGCCGCCGGGGTTGGTCAGGGAGACCGTGACGCCGGAGAAGTCGTCCATCGTCAGCTTGCCCACGCGGGCCCGCTTGACGATGTCCTCGTACGCCTGCCAGAACTCGAAGAAGTTGAGCGTCTCGGCCTTCTTGATGCCCGCGACGACGAGCTGGCGGTCGCCGTTGGGCTTCACCAGGTCGATCGCGAGACCGAAGTTCACGTGCTCCGGCTTGACCAGGGTCGGCTTGCCGTCCTTCTCCGCGAAGGAGTGGTTCATCGACGGCATGGCCTTGATCGCCTGCACCATCGCGTAGCCGATGAGGTGCGTGAAGGAGATCTTCCCGCCCCGGGCGCGCTTCAGGTGGTTGTTGATCACGATCCGGTTGTCGAAGAGCAGCTTCACCGGGACGGCGCGGACGGACGTGGCCGTCGGCACCTCCAGCGAGGCGTTCATGTTCTTCGCGACCGCGGCGGCGGGGCCGCGCAGCGTGATCAGCTCGGGACCGGCGGGAGCCACCGTGGCCTCCTTGGCCTTGACCGGGGCGGGAGCGGCTGCGGGCTTCGCGGCGACCGGGGCGGCGGGAGCCGCGACCGGCGTGACCGGGGCCGGAGCCGGAGCAGCGGCGGGAGCCGGAGCCGGAGCGGGCACGGAGGCCTGAGCGGCCGCCGGAGCGGCAGGCGCGGCCTGTGCGGGGCCCGTCTGCGGCACGGCCGGCGCGCTCGGAGTGGTGGGGGCCGGGGCGGTCGGGGTGTCCGACGCTCCCGGCTTGTAGTCGGCGAAGAAGTCCCACCAGGCACGATCGACCGAATTCGGGTCCTGGAGGTACTGCTGGTAGATCTCGTCGACGAGCCACTCATTGGCACCGAAGGCGGTGGCAGGGTTCTGACCCTGCCCGTCTTGGTCGGTCGGGGAGCTCGGGGTACTGGGGGACTGAGACGACACGGCGGCAACCGCCCTCTTCCGCTTCACAAGGTGATGGACAGCGGAAATAAAGGCTACGCCTGTCCGGCCGGGAGGTGCAGGCCGGGCACTCCAACGTCGCGCAAGTCACACTTGACGAGGTGTTTCGGAGCTGTGAATGGCGGGAAACAACCGTGGTTCCGTACGTGTGAGGGTACGGAAAAGCGCGGGCGCGGCCCTCTTCGACCGCATCCCTGATCGCACCCCGTTCACGTGCGCGCAGGTCCCGCCCACGTACACGCAGAACGTGCTCTTCCGGTTCGAACCCTACGTCAATCTCTCGGCGGAAGGCTGCCCGGAAGAGTGACTCTGATGCGGCAGCCGCGTGATGATTCGGCCACGCCGATCCCGCCACCGTGCAGATCCACCGCCCAGCGGGCGATCGCGAGCCCGAGCCCCGTGCCGCCGTCGCTGCCCGGACCCTGCCGGTGCGGCGTCGTGCCCCGGTTGAACCGCTCGAAGACCTTGTGCCGCTCCGACTCCGGGATGCCGGGACCCTCGTCCTCGACCTCCAGCTCCAGCGCGCCGGGGTACGGGCCGCGCCGGGCCCGGACCGTGACCCGGCCGTGCGGCGGCGAGTGCTTCACCGCGTTGTCGATCAGATTGGCCATCACCTGATGGAGCCGCTCCGCGTCGGCGTTCGCGACCAGCTCGGGCGGCGACACGTCCAGGTGCAGATGGACGTCCGTACGGTTGTGCAGCCCCGAGGTGGAGAAGAGACCGCGCTGGGACGCGGCGAGGTTCGCCTCCCGCAGCACCCCCGACAGGTACGGCCAGACCTCGAAACGGCTTGCCTTCAGCGTGACGACACCGTTGTCAAGACGTGACAGGTCCAGCAGCGTCTCCACCAGCCGGCCGAGCCGCTCCGTCTGTTTCAGCGCCGAGCGCATCGTCTCCGGATCGGCCTCCGACACCCCGTCCACGACGTTCTCCAGGACGGCCCGGAGCGCGGCGATCGGGGTGCGGAGCTCGTGCGAGACGTTGGCGACCAGCTCCTTGCGGTGCCGGTCGACGGCCTCCAGGTCGTCCGCCATGCGGTTGATCGTCGCGGCGAGACCGCCCAGCTCGTCCCGCCGGTCCGCGCCCCGCACCCGGCGGCTGAAGTCGCCGCGCGAGATCGCCCCGGCCACCGTGGTCATCTCGTCGAGCGGAGCCGTCAGGGACTGGGCCACGAACTGGGTGATCAGCAGGGTCGCGATCATCGCGAAGATCGTGATGTACCGGAACTCCGTGGAGGTGCGGATCGCCACCAGCGCGAGGCACGAGGTCAGCAGGACCGCGCCGACGACCAGGGCGCCCAGCTTGGTCTTGACCGAGATGACGATCCGGCGCCGGCCGCGGGACCCGGTGGTGCCGGCGGTCCCGGTGGTCCCACCGGTCCCGGTGTCCTTGGTGCGCCTCCCCGGCCGGTTCACGGCGCCGGGGTCTCCAGCGCGTACCCCACACCGTGCACCGTACGGATCCGCTCGGCCCCGATCTTCCGGCGCAGCGCCTTGATGTGGCTGTCCACGGTCCGGGTGCCGGAGGCGTCCGCCCAGTCCCACACCTCGGCGAGGAGCTGCTCGCGCGAGAGGACCGCCCGCGGGGTGCCCGCCAGGCAGACCAGCAGGTCGAACTCGGTCGGGGTCAGGTGCACGTCCTCGGAGCGCACCCGGACCCGGCGCTGCGCGTGGTCGATCTCCAGCTCGCCCAGGCGCAGGATCCCGCTGCGCGGGGTGACCGCCGCCAGCGCGGCCCGCTCGACCCGGCGCAGCAGGACGTGCACCCGGGCGGCGAGCTCGCGCATCGAGAACGGCTTGGTCATGTAGTCGTCCGCGCCGACGCCGAGCCCGACCAGCATGTCGGTCTCGTCGTCCCGGGCGGTGAGCATGAGGACCGGGACCGGGCGCCGGGCCTGGACCCGGCGGCACACCTCCAGGCCGTCGAAGCCGGGAAGCATCACGTCGAGGACCATCAGGTCCGGTTGCCAGGTCTCGGCGGCGTCGACGGCCGCGGGGCCGTCCGTCGCGGTCTGTACGACGAAGCCCTCGGCGCGCAGCCGGGCGGAGATCGCCTCCACGATCGTGGCGTCGTCCTCGACGACGAGCACCCGCCGCTGGGCCCCGGGAGTGGCCGCCGCACCGTGGTGAGTGGTGTGTGTCTGGTCCATTGCCCCGCCTCGCGTCGCTGATGTCGGTGCAGCAGCCTAGAGGTACGGGCAGCGTCCCGGCTATCCAGGAGTTGTCCGAGAGCCGTCAGGGACGTACGGCGAGGTGGACCACGTCGGGGACGCCCCGGGCAACGGGGATCTCTTCGGTCCGTACCCCGCTGAATCCGGCATTCCGCAACGAGGCTTCGAAATCGGCCGAGGGCCGCGCGGACCAGACGGCGAGGACGCCGCCGGGGTTGAGCCGGGCCGCGCAGGCCGCCAACCCCTCTGCCGCGTACAGGCTTTCGTTGTCCTCGGTGACCGTCCAGTCCGGTCCGTTGTCGATGTCGAGACAGAGGGCGTCGTACGTGTCGGAGGAGGTGTGGAGGTAGGCCACCAGGTCCGTGTGCAGGATCACGGTCCTCGGATCGGCCAGCGCGCTCCCGGAGATCGCGGAGAGCGGGCCCTCCCGGTGCCAGTCGATGATCGCCCCCTCCCGCTCCGCGACGGCGATCCGGCCCCAGCGCGGGTCGGCCGCGGCGTGCGCGAGGGAGAAGCCGACCCCGAGGCCGCCGACGAGGACGGAGGCGCCGGAGCGGGTCTCCTCGGGCAGGGCGCCCAGGGCCGCGTCGACGAGCAGCCGCTCGGAGCGCCCGTCCGAGGTGTCCATCAGGAAGGTCCCGTTGGCGATGATCTCGAAGTGCTCGGCGCGGCGGCGCAGCACCACTTCTCCGTACGGTCCTTCACGGCGGTCGAGGGTCACGGGGGAGGACATCGTCGCTGTATCCGCTCTCGTCTCGGCAGTCGGTCCCGGCCATCCTCGTGGGGCGGGGACGGCCGGGGTAAACACCCGACGGAGTCGAGGGGTTACTCGGTGCAGCGGTAGGGGTGCCGTGGGAACGCACGGCGCCGGGTCACGGGCGCGGGGCCTCGTGCTTCACGAACCACTCGATCCGGTTCAGCTCGCGGCGGGCGTCGACCGGCGTGCCGTACGTACGGTCCCAGGTGACGGGAGCGATCGTGACGTGGCCCTTGTCGAGCAGCCAGGTGGAGTCGGCGTCCTTCCGGCCCTCGGCGCACTCGCCCTCGCCGCTGCCGTCCACGGGGCAGAGACCGAGGGCGATGTCGAAGGAGTCACCGGTCCCGCGCTGCTCGAAGGCGTGGTAGACGATCGCGCCGTCGCCGACACGGGTCCAGACCGGGGCCTTCGCCGGGACACCGGTGCTGACGTCGGGGTAGTCGACCTTGAGGGCGAACTTCGCGGTCAGCAGCCCGCGCTGCGTGAGGCCGGCGACGAGGCGGGCGCCGAACTCGGCGTGGGCGCGGTAGTTGACGCGCGGGAAGGAGGTGTTGGTGGCGTCGCCGGAGGAGGAGAAGGCGACGGCCGGGACCTCCTGGTCGATGGCGGCGACGGCGGCACCGACGGTGCCGGAGTCGTTGACGCTCGCGGAGATGTTGGGGCCGGAGTTGATGCCGGTGAGGACGAGGTCGGGGGCCTCGGTCCAGCCGGCCTTGGCTCTGAGGCCGCCGCGCAGGGCGAGCTTGACGGTGTCGGCGGGGGTGGCGCTCGGGGAGTCCTTGACGCAGGGGCCGTCGGAGAGGCAGACGCCGTAGACCGCGCCCTGCGCGGGGGCGCCGGCGCAGTCGTTCTCGTATCCGGCGGGCAGGGCGGTGCGGCGCTGGGCGGTGACGACGCCGCCGTTGGTGACGGCGGTGCCCTTGCCGGACTGGACCTGCCAGGGGGCCATGACGACGACGTCGGCGCCGGCGGCGCACATCGCGCGGCGGAGCTCGTACAGGCCGAGCCCGTCGGAGTTGCTCGCCTTCGCGGCCTGCATCGAGTCGTCGTTGGAGATCAGGATCCGCATGCCGGCGAGCGGTCGGGAGGAGGCGGAGGGGGCGGAGGTGGTGTCCGCGGTGGTGGCGTAGGCGGTGGCGCCCAGGCTGAGGAGCATGGCGGCGGCTGCGGACAGCGCGAGGTACTTACGCATGGAGAACCCTTCAGGTGCATGACATGCGGGCAGGGAGAGATCCGGGGCCCGGCCCCCCACGGGCAGGCCCCGGATCGTGCGCGGGGTCGTTCAGGTACCCCGCGGTCCATGGGTGTTCCGGCGGGTGTCCCGCCGGGTGATCCGGCCTGGAGCCGGGTGGGTCCGGCGGCTGTTCCGCCGGGTCCCCCGGCCCGAAGCCGGGGATTCCCGGGCCTACGGCTCCAGGCCGTGGCCGTGCGCGAACACCGGGTCCACCGTGTCGTTCGGCACGTCCGGGCGGGCCGCCTCCACCGCCGCCATCGAGCGCGGCAGCTCGAAGGGCAGCCGCCCCCCGGCCTTCGCGCGCCCGAAGGCCACGTCGAGCAGGGCGTCGTCGCTCGCGCCGAAGTCGGCGATCAGGGCCGCCGCGTGCTCGGCGATCTCCGGCAGGACCGCCGGTCGCTCCAGGTTGACGCAGACGACCGTCGGGACGGTGGCGAGCAGGTCCAGGATCCGGGTCAGCTCGGGCTCCGCGAAGGCGAGGGAGCCGGAGTGGAAGAAGGCCTCGAAGCGGTTCGGCCGCTCCTCGTACGGGGTGCGCAGCCGCAGCACCGCGAGGTCGGCCTCGGCCGGGTCGGCGACGACCTCGCCGTACGCCGCCGCGACCGCCGGGTCGACGTTCTCCACGTACAGCTTCGGCCGTCCGGACAGGGGGAGCGGGCCGTCGGTGAGGACGGTGAGGGAGCGGCGCTGGGCGGCGGCGCCGGCGGCCGTGAAGTCGGCGCGGCCGACGGTCTCCGCGGCCTCGTCGGGGTCGACGTACCGGCGCTCGTCGAAGAGTCCGAGGAGGAACTTCTCGCGCAGCAGACGGCGTACGGACACGTCGACGCGGGCCTCGGAGATCCGGCCCGAGGCCATCAGCTCCACGATCACCGCGGGGCACTGCTCTCCGCCGAACTGGTCCACGCCGGCGTCCAGCGCCTTCGCCGTCCGCTCGGCCACGCTCAGGTGCTCGACGCCCCAGGCCCGCGCCTCGTGCGTCTCGCCGAAGATGTCCGCGTCCGTGAGCAGGCCCCAGTCGGTGCAGACGATGCCGGTGAAGCCGAGCTCCTCGCGGAGCAGCCCCGTGATGACGCCCTTGTTGAACCCGAAGCCGACCTCTTCCCAGTCCGTGCCGATCGGCTGGCCGTAGTACGGCATCATCTGCGAGCAGCCGGCGGCGATCGCGTGCCGGAACGGCTCCAGGTGGTGGTCGCGCATGCCGCCCGGGTAGACCTGCTCCTTGCCGTGCGGGAAGTGCGGGTCCTCGCCGTCCTTCTGCGGGCCGCCGCCGGGGAAGTGCTTGACCATCGCGGCCACCGAGTCCTTGCCGAGGCTTTCGCCCTGGAGGCCGCGGACGTACGCCTCCACCAGCTCGCCCGTCAGCTTCGCGTCGGAGCCGAAGGTGCCGGACTGGCGGGACCAGCGGGGCTCGGTCGCGAGGTCGATCTGCGGGTGGAGCGCCGTACGGAAGCCGACGGAGAGGTACTCGCGGCGGACGGTGTCGGCGAAGGCGAAGACCAGCTCGGGGTCGCCGATCGCGGCGAGGCCGAGCGCCTCCGGCCAGGCGGAGAAGGCGCCGGAGTTGAAGGAGGCGCCGATGTTGTCGGTGAAGGCGTGGCGGGGGTCGGTGGAGAGTGAGACCGGGATGCCGAGGCGGGTGGCCGCGGCCATCTCCTGGATCGCGTTGTGCCAGAGCGCCATCTCGCGGGCGCCGTAGGTGCCGAGGAGGTTGAAGTGGGTGAGCTGCCGGTCCTCGATGAGCTCCGGGGTGGTGAACGGCAGCATCGAGCCGTCCGTCTCGGTCACCGGGGTGCCGTCGGGGTTCATCATCAGCATGGAGTGGAAGAGCTGGCCGGCCTTCTCCTCCGGGGTCATCCGGGCGAGGAGGTCCTCCACGCGCTCGTCTACGGGGCGGGTGGCGTCCTGGTAGGGGTGCATGTCAGGGCTCCTGGGTTGCCGGGTACTCCGTCGTTCACGGGACGACAGCGGTGTCGGCCTTCGACGGCGTCAGGCTAAGCGTGAAAACCGAGTGACCACTAGGTTTCTGGAATGTGACCTGGATCACGCGCAGAAAGTCCCTCTCCGGGGGCGGAATCGGCCCCGGTTAGGGTGGGGCGCATGCCGGAGAAGAAGGACCCGAAGCCCCGCACATCCGCAGGCCGGGGCAGTTACGCGGTCGGGGACGCGCGCCGCCGGAAGATCCTGGACACCGCCGTCGACCACTTCGGGCGCTGGGGCTTCCATGCCTCCTCGCTCGCCCGGATCGCCAACGACTGCGGGATCACGCAGGGCGGCCTGCTGCACCACTTCCGCAGCAAGGAGGACCTGCTCCTGTCGGTCCTCGGGCAGAGCGAACAGCACGACGTGGAGCGCCTGTTCAGCAGTGAGCCCGCGTCGTTCTCGGCCTATCTGGAGACCCTCGTCGCCCTGATCGAGGAGAACACCCGGCGCCCCGGCATCGTCCGGATGTACAACGTCCTGGTGGGTGAGTCCGGAAACGTCGGCCACCCCGCCCACCAGTACTTCAAGGAGCGCTACGCGCGCGTGCTCCAGCACACGGTCGACCTCCTGGAGGAGGCGGTGAGGCGCGGCGAGCTGCGCGCCGACATCGACTGCCGGGCCGTCGGCCAGGAGCACATCGCCGTCATGGACGGTCTGCAGATCCAGTGGGCCCTCGACCCGGAGTCGATGGACATGCCCGCGCGCGTCCGGTCCTTCCTGGAGCGGCAGTACGCGGAGATCGCGGCGCCGCGCGGCTGACGGGGCCGGCTCGCGCGGTTGACGCGACGGGTCCCGCGTGACCGGCCGGACGGGTCCCGCGCGGCCGGCTGGCTGACGGGTGGGGACTCCTCCGTCAGGCGGCCGCCTTCCCCGCCTCTCCGGCCTTCCCTGGCTTCCCCGCCTCCCCTGACTTCCCCGCCTCCCACTCGCGGCCGATCGCGCCCAGCAGCTTCGGGTACACGCCCAGATACCGGAAGGGCTTGATCCCGGCCATGTAGACCGCGCCGAGCAGGCCGTTGGGCTTCACCAGGACGGCCATCCGGGCGCGGTGGCGGCCCGGGGCGCCGGGGGCGGGGTCCGGGACCCAGGCGATGTGCATCACCGCGTGCACGGTCCGGTTGGCGCTCTCCGCCACCCACTCGTCGCGCGTCTGGTAGACGGACGTGAACGGCACCGCCTGCAGATCGGGCCCACGTGTCCCCGCGCACAGGTCCTCGGGCAGCCGTTCCCGGAGGGAGCCCACGCGCCCGTCGAGGCCGGCGTCGGCCTTGTCCCAGCCGAGTAGCGCCCCCAGCTTCCAGCGGATCGCGAAGAGCGTGCGGACCACGGGGGCGGAGAGCGCGGTTCCGTCGCTGTTCGTGAACTGTCGTACCAGGCGGTCGAGTTCCTCCGGGCCGCCCGTGACGGGCAGCTCCCACACGTCCTCGACCTGGAAGTCCCGGGCGACCTCGTGGATCCGCCATGGGCGGGAGGTGTGCGCGGTGCGGGGAAGTCTCATGGTCGTACCCCTGTTCCTCCGTCTGTCCCACCGTCTGGCCCACGTCTATACGGTGGCGTATAGATCAAGCGTAGACCCGTCTGTACGGGACCGTATAGTCGGGTCGGGAAGTGGCGAGGTGAGGAGGGACACACCATGGGCGCGATCCGTACACCACGGGGCCGGTGGATCGAGGAGGGCCTCCGCGCGCTCGCCGAGGGCGGTCCGGAGGCCGTACGGATCGAACCGCTGGCTCAGGCCCTCGGGGTCAGCAAGGGCGGCTTCTACGGGTACTTCGCCAACCGCGACGCCCTGCTCGCCGAGATGCTCGACACCTGGGAGCGCGAGGTCTCCGAAGCCGTCATCGAGCGGATCGAGAGCGGCGGGGGCGAGGGCCGCGCCAAACTCGGCCGGCTCTTCGACTTCGTCCAGGACGTCGCCGAAGGCCCGGTGACCGGCCTCGCCGTCGACCTCGCCGTCCGCGACTGGGCCCGGCGCGACGAGGCCGTCGCCGCACGCCTCCGCCGCACCGACAACCGGCGCATGGAGTACCTGCGGTCGCTCTTCCGGGACTTCTGCGCCGACGAGGACGACGTCGAAGTCCGCTGCCTGCTCGTCTTCTCGCTGCGCGTGGCCGACCACTTCATCGCGGTCGACCACGGCGGGCGCACGCGGGCGGAGATGGCGGAACTGACGAGGGACTGGCTGCTCAGATAGGCGCGGCGGCGCTCTCGCGCCGCGGCTCAGGCCTCGCCGGACACATGCCGGGCGCCCCGCCAGGCGTACAGGGCCGTACCGGCCGCGAGGCAGAGGGCGGCGACCGCCCAGGCCCCGTCCTCCGGGCCGGGTCGTGTCGCCCAGCCCCACCAGACCGCGCCGCCGCCCGCGTCCGAGGGGGCCGCGAGATAGACGACGCCCACGTAGAAGGTGGGCGGCAGCCAGCTCAGCCGGGCCCCGACGAGGGTGGCGGCAGCCGCCGTCACGCCCACCAGGCCCAGGGTGTTGCGCACGGCGGCGGGCGCGCCGAACGCCTCCGCGTGGCCCGGCACCGCGAGGGCCAGCAGGGCCACGGCGAGCGCGGTCGGGGCGAGGAGATGGGCGAGGCGCCGGGGCCACCAGGGTCGTACCGCCGTACGGTCCAGCTCGTCGCTCGGCGTGTGCAGACTGGTGCCGATCGCGCCCGCCGCCAGCAGGGGGCCGAGGATGACGACCGGCAGCCGTGCCGTGTGGTCGAAGTCCGGCAGCGACACCAGCCACCGGGCCGCCCAGGCGGCGGCCGCCGCCGTGCCGAGCAGGGCGGCCAGCGCGCCGGGCAGGCCGCGGGAGCGCAGGTAGAGCCTCCGGGCAGACGGTTTCACGGGATCGGCACCTCGTCCGGGTGGCAGGTGTTCGCGGCCAGGAAACGGGTGAGGTAATCGCGCTGCTCGGCCGGTGACTTGGCTTGCAGCCGGTCGATATAGGGCTGTGCCGCCGTGGTGTCGGGGCCGTAGTCGTCCGGTGTCGGCGCCAGCCACTCGATGACGGCGAGCTGGACGGTGCTCGCCCGCTCGGCGTTCGGGCCCAGGCCGTCGCCGGGTCGGCAGGAGTCCGAGAACAGCCAGTTCACGGCCGAGTTCAGATAGAGATCGGGGCGCGTCAGCCGGTTGCGCACCGCGTCCTGCCGGGCGCTGGGCAGCTCGACGTCGCCGGGGAGGGCCGGTCCGCTCCCGCCGCCCACCCAGCGGACCGGGGCGCCGGGCACCCCTTCGAGGTGGGCGCTCAGAGGGGCGAGCGCCGCCGACACCTCGGGCAGCAGCCCCTCGTCCACGGCCGTCAGACACACCTGCGGAGTGCCCTCGTCGCAGACCTGCCGCGCCAGGGCCGGGTCCGGGCGCCACGGGCCCTCATCCGCCGGCAGCCGCAGGATCAGCGCGGCGGCGCCGACCGCGACCGCCAGCGGGATCAGGGCGAGCGGCCGGAGGCGGGCCGTGCGCAGCCCGTACGCGAGGAGTGCGGCGAGCGCGAGCCCCGCCGTCCACGCCATCGCCACCGGCCCGTACCACCAGACCGGCCGGTCCCAGAAGAACTGGTGCTCGCCGGCCGGACCGAGCCAGCGCACGGGGCCTTCCCGGTACGCGGCGAGGCCCAGCGCGACGTACCCGACGATCCCCAGGAGCGGGGCCGCCAACCTCCAGCGGACCACCCGGCCGACGAGATGGCCGAGCGTGCCGAGGGCGGCGACGGCGACTGCGTCGGCGGCGAGGAGTTCGAGGAAGGGGCGCCCGGCGGAGACGTACGGCCAGGTGGCGAGGGCGCAGACGGCGTCGGCGAGGAGCAGTCCGGCGGCGGGCCAGAGCGCGGACGGGGCGACCGCGACCAGGAGGCGGCGCAGCGGGGAACGGGAGACGGAATCCCACAGCTCCGTCGTCCCGCGCCGCCGGTCCCGGCCGCCCTGCCAGCAGCCGGCGGCGAGCGCGAGCGGGCCGCAGAGCAGACCGGCGACGACGTGCAGCAGGTTCGTCGCGTCGGCCCAGCGCCCCTGCCAGCCGAGCCCCTTGCCGTACATCGTGACCAGGACGGTGAGGAGGACGGCGGCGCCGGTCCACGGTCCGAGCCCACGGCGCAGCTCGGTGCGGAGCGGGGACACCGTACGGACGGACGCGGCGGGCTCCGTACGGGGCGGAGCGAGGGTGCCGGTCACCGCAGCGCCTCCTTCGCGCGCGCCGCGCCGGCTCCGGAGCGCTCGCGGTGGGCGCGCAGGGCGGCCGTGTAGCCGCGCTCGATCGCATGGGTCGTCGAGTCGCCGGGATCGGCCGACTCGCCGCCGAGCGCGGCGAGTTCGGCGGTCGTGCCACGGAAGGCGAGCCGTCCCGCCTCGATCAGGGCGACGTCGGTGCAGGCCGCGGCCACGTCCTCCACCAGGTGCGTGGAGACCGCCACCGTCGCCTCCTTGCCGAGCTCCCGCAGCAGCGCGCGGAAGTCCACCCGCTGCTCCGGGTCGAGGCCGGCCGTCGGCTCGTCGAGGAGCAGCAACTCCGGCTCGTTCACGATGGCCTGGGCGATGCCGGCCCGCCGGACCATGCCGCCCGACAGGGTCTTCATCCGGGCGTCGATCCGGTCGGCGAGCCCGACCCGCTCGACGGCCCGCTCCACGGCCGCCGGGGCCCGGTCCGCCGGCACCTCCTTGAGCCAGGCCACGTACGCGACGAACTCCCGGACGGTGAAGGCGGGGTAGTAGCCGAACTCCTGCGGCAGATAGCCGAGCCGGCGCCGGATCCCGGTGCGTTCGCGGGGGCTCGCGGCGTCCTCGCCGAGCAGCTCCACCCGCCCGGAGGCGGGCGCGGCGACGGTCGCCAGGACCCGGATGAGCGAGGTCTTCCCGGCGCCGTTCGGGCCGAGCAGGCCGTGGACGCCGGGGGAGAGGGACAGGTCGAGCGCGTCGAGGGCGACGGTGCGGCGGTGCCGGACGGTCAGTCCGGTCACCGCGACCGTGGCGGGCTTGTTCACCGGGTCTCCAGGTGGTCGAAGGAGCGGCGCCGCAGCACGAGGAGGGCGGCGCAGGCGAGTGCAGCGGCGGCCCAACTCCCTTGTGCCACAGGGCCGGAGAAGTAGCGCACGAGCGCGGCGGCGCTGTCCGGGCCCGCGGTCGGCGGCGCGAGGAGCGGGCCCGTCACGGCGAGCAGCCACCCGCCGGCGAGCGTCGCGGCCGCAGCCCGGCAGCCGACGAACGAGCCGAGGGCGAGGGTCGCCAGGGTCAGCGCGAGCCCCGGCAGCAGCCAGGCGGCCGCCCCCGGGAACCCGGCCACCGGCGGCAGCAGCGCCCCGCCGACGGTCAACAGCGGGACACAGACGGCGAGTACGGCGGCGGTGCGGGTGAGCAGGAGCCGCAGCCCGCCGGAGGGCGTGGCGGCGGTGATCTCGTACAGCGGATCGGCGTGGCGCCCGTACGAGACGGCGACCCCGCCCAGCGGGAGGACCGGGGAGAGCGCGAGCAGCCAGCTCCGGGCGCCGTGGAACCCGGCCCCGTAGGCCAGGCCGAAGGCTCCGCCCAGGACGAGCGCCACGGCCACCACCCAGGACCCGCGCAGGGCGGGCCCGGCGGCCCACCAGAGCCGCGCCCACCGCCCGAGGGGGCTTGCGACGGTGGTCACCGGGGCGGGGTGATGCCCCACGGAGGCCAGGAGCTCCGCCCGTACGGAGGCGAGGGCCGGGCCCGCCGCGCCGGCGCGGACGGCGGCCGAGACGCGGCCCGCGCAGGGCGAGCAGGACTCGACGTGCTTCTCCAGGGACCAGGCGTCCGTCTCGGGAGCGGCGCCCTCCGCGTACCGGAGCGCCAGCGCATCGGTGACGTGCCAGTCGGCGGCGGGTCGGGGGGACGTCATGCGGTGCCTCCCAGGGGATACGGGCCGCCGGCGCCGAGGGCGGCGCGCAGTTCGCGGCGGGCGCGCAGGGCGCGGGTCTTGACCGTGCCCTCGGGTATGCCGAGGAGCCGGGCGGTCTCGCGGGTCGTCAGCCCGTCGACGACGGTCGCCCGCAGGACCTCGGCCAGCTCGGGCGAGATCCGGTCGAGGGCGGCGCCCACCTCCCCGTACTCCAGGCCCGCGAGCACGCGTTCCTCGGCGGAGGGCGCGGGGGCGGCGGGTTCTGGGGGTGCGGCGGCGGCCCGTTCGGTGCGTTCGGCGCGGGCCCGGGCGCGCTGGGCGTCCACGAGCCGCCGGGCGGCTATCACCCAGAGCCAGCCCCCGGCCTCGCCCCGGCCGCGGTGGCCGCCGGCCGAGCGCCAGACCGTGACGAAGGTGTCCTGGAGGACCTCCCGTACGGTCTCCTCGTCCGGGCAGCGCCGGGTGAGCCGGGCGTGCAGCCAGCCCGCGTGCCGGTCGTAGAGGACGGCGAGCGCCTCGGAGTCCCCCCGGGCGACCGCGCGCAGCAGCGCCGCGTCGTCGTCCTCGTCTCCCCCAGTGGGGCCTGCCCCTGAGGGGCGCAACAGTCTCACGCCCTCTCTATCGCGTGCGGACCCCGGTTCGGTTCACGGCGGGTCCGACGCCCGGTTCAGGGGCTCGTCGGCGGGCCGCCCTCCGGGAGGGCGGCGAAGACGCGCTGGAGGGCGGGCGGGCGTTCGCCGTCGCCCGCGACGACGAGGCGGTGGCGGTACGTGACGAAGTACTGGAACCCGTCGGCGATCGGGCTGCCGGTGGGCCGCTCCGGGACCCTCGCGAACGCCGGGTCCTCCAGCGCGGCGCGCAGCTCGGCGACCTCCGCGGGGGTCTGCTGCCCGGTACGGGGCGGCTTCGTGCCGGAGCGGCTGGTCCAGCTGCCGTCGTAGTGGACGACGAGCTGGTTGCGTACCCCGGCGAGGCCGCCGTTGACGACGACCTCGACGAGGACCTCGCCGGGCTGGGGCTCCTGGGAGGGGGCGGTGGCCGTCGGATCCGCCGCGCCGCTCGGTGCGCTTGCCGTCGGGGGTTCGGGGGGCACGCTCACGCCCGGTGCCGGGCCGCCCGGCGCGGGCGGCACCTCGGGCCCGCAGGCGCTCGCGCCACCGACCAGGACCGCCGCAAGCAGCAGGGTCCCGCACCACTTGCCCCGTACGCCTCGCACCATGGATCGAGCATGCCTCGTACGGGGTCCCCCGCGCAGCCGGACGGTCAGGTTCCCGACCGGACGATCCCGGTGACGGGCCCGCGGTAGCGCCAGTCCAGGGAGTCGTACAGCGCGAGGCCGTCCGTGGTCGCGGCCAGCACCCCGGTCTCGGCGCCCGCCTGCGCGGCGGCGGCCTCCAGGGTGCGCATGACGTTCGCGCCGAGGCCGCGCCGCCGGTGCGCGGGGTCGGTCTCGATCTGGTCGGCGACGGCCGTGGAACCGGTCGGGGCGATCTGGCCGCGCGCGGCGAGGGCGCCGTCCGGGGCGAGGACGCGGACCCGGATGACCCCGTCCCGTACCTCGGTCGTCCGCGCGTATCCCTCCGGCGGCGCGGGCCGGACGGCCGGGTCCAGGGGCTTGACCATCATGAAGCCCGGGTCGTCGGGGACCGTCCACCCCTCGGTGATCCACGGCGCCACCTCCTCCGGCGTGGCCATCACCTTGAGCCAGCTGTACGGCTCGGTGAGCCGGGCGCAGAGCGCGCCGACGGAGGCCGCGTCCGGGGCGGGCAGCACATGGCGTACGACGTGCCGGGGCAGTCCGACGTCGATCCGGTAGCCCCAGGGCTCGGCGACGGGGGGCGGGGTGTCCCGGGAGACGGCCCAGCCGGCCACCCAAGCAGAAGTAATAGCTGAGATATCCATGCAGTCATTACATCTGCCGTTCATGACCCGGCGGGAGGGTGATCGCTCAGAGCGAACGGCCCGAGGGGAACATTCCTGGGCTCACGTGCATTGAGTCCGTACAGCTCAACTTGAGTGCCGAAGGGGAGATCATGGCTTCTGAGTCCAAGGCGTCCGCGCCGCTCACCCTGCCTGTGCTGCCGCTCGACGACGAGGTCGTGCTGCCCGGGATGGTGGTGCCGCTGGACCTGTCCGACAACGACGTACGGGCCGCCGTCGAGGCCGCCCAGGCCGCCGCGCGCAACGGCACCGGCAAGCCGCGGGTGCTGCTCGTGCCCCGCGTCGACGGGACCTACGCCGCGACCGGCGTCCTCGGCACCGTCGAGCAGGTCGGACGGCTGTCCGACGGCGACCCCGGCGCGCTGATCCGCGGCCGCGACCGCGTGCGCATCGGCGCCGGTACGACCGGACCCGGCGGTGCCCTCTGGGTCGAGGGCACCGCCGTCGAGGAGGCCCTGCCCGACCCGCTGCCCGGCTCCGTGACCGAGCTGGTCAGGGAGTACAAGGCGCTGGCCACCAGCTGGCTCAAGAAGCGCGGCGCCTGGCAGGTCGTCGACCGTGTCCAGCAGATCGACGGCGTCGGCGCCCTCGCCGACAACTCCGGCTACTCGCCCTTCCTCACCGTCGAGCAGAAGGTCGAGCTCCTGGAGACCGCCGACCCGGTCGCCCGCCTCAGGCTCGCCACCGCCCAGCTCCGCGAGCACCTCGCCGAGCAGGACGTCGCCGAGACCATCGCCAAGGACGTCCAGGAGGGCGTCGACAAGCAGCAGCGCGAGTTCCTCCTCCGCCGCCAGCTCGAAGCCGTCCGCAAGGAACTCCGCGAGCTGGGCGGCGAGAGCGAGGGCGACGAGACCGACGACTACCGCGCCCGCGTCGAGGCCGCCGACCTGCCCGAGAAGGTCCGCGAGGCGGCCCTCAAGGAGGTCGACAAACTGGAGCGGTCCAGCGACCAGTCCCCGGAGGGCTCCTGGATCCGCACCTGGCTCGACACCGTCCTCGAACTGCCCTGGAGCGAGCGCACCGAGGACCAGTACGACATCCCGGGCGCCCAGGCGATCCTCGACGCCGAACACGCGGGCCTCGAGGACGTGAAGGAGCGCATCACCGAGTACCTCGCCGTGCGCAAGCGCCGCGCCGAGCGCGGCCTCGGCGTCGTCGGCGGCCGCCGCGGCGGAGCCGTCCTCGCCCTCGTCGGCCCGCCCGGCGTCGGCAAGACCTCGCTCGGCGAGTCCGTCGCCCACGCCATGGGCCGGAAGTTCGTCCGCGTCGCCCTCGGCGGCGTCCGCGACGAGGCCGAGATCCGCGGCCACCGGCGGACCTACGTCGGAGCCCTGCCCGGCCGGATCGTCCGGGCGATCAAGGAGGCCGGGTCCATGAACCCCGTGGTCCTCCTCGACGAGATCGACAAGGTCGGCTCCGACTTCCGGGGCGACCCGGCGGCGGCCCTCCTCGAAGTCCTCGACCCCGCCCAGAACCACACCTTCCGTGACCACTACCTGGAGGTCGAACTCGACCTCTCCGACGTCGTCTTCCTCGCCACCGCCAACGTGCTCGAAGCCATCCCGGAGGCCTTGCTCGACCGCATGGAGCTGGTCAGGCTCGACGGGTACACCGAGGACGAGAAGGTCGTCATCGCCCGCGACCACCTGCTCCCGCGCCAGCTGGAGCGGGCCGGCCTGGAGCCGGGCGAGGTCGTCCTGGAGGACGCCTCCCTGCGGAAGCTCGCAGGGGAGTACACCCGGGAGGCGGGCGTCCGCACCCTGGAGCGGGCCGTCGCACGGCTGCTCCGCAAGGTCACGGCCCAGCACGAACTGGGCGGCCGCGAGCTGCCGTTCACGGTCACCCCGGAGGACCTGCGGGACCTGATCGGACGGCCGCACCACGTACCGGAGTCGGCGCAGGACCCGGCGGAGCGGCGTACGGCGGTGCCGGGCGTCGCCACCGGACTCGCGGTCACCGGCGCGGGCGGTGACGTCCTCTTCGTGGAGGCGTCCCTCGCCGACCCGGAGACCGGCGCGGCCGGCCTGACCCTCACCGGCCAGCTGGGCGACGTGATGAAGGAGTCCGCGCAGATCGCGCTCTCCTTCCTCCGCTCGCACGGCGCGGAGCTGGAACTGCCCGTCACCGGCCTCAAGGACCGGGGCGTGCACATCCACTTCCCGGCGGGTTCGGTCCCGAAGGACGGACCGAGCGCGGGCGTCACGATGACGACCGCCCTCGCCTCCCTCCTGAGCGGCCGGCTGGTCCGTACGGACGTGGCCATGACCGGCGAGGTCTCCCTCACCGGCCGGGTCCTCCCGATCGGCGGTGTGAAGCAGAAGCTGCTCGCGGCGCACCGGGCGGGCATCACGACGGTCGTGATCCCCAAGCGGAACGAGGCCGACCTGGACGACGTCCCGGCCGAGATCCTGGAGAAGCTGGAGGTCCACCCCGTGACGGACGTCCGGCAGGTCCTGGAGATCGCGCTGGCACCGGCGGCGGTGCGGGTGGGCGTGGCCGCGTAACTCCCCGGGGCGGCGAGCGGGGTGTCCTGATCGGGGACACCCCGCTCCGGCGTGCCCGGACCCGTGCCCGGAGCGGTACCCGGATCCGTACCCGATGTCCGTGCCTGGATCCGTACCCGGATCCGTGCCGATGTCCGTGCCTGATGCCCGTGCCTGATGCCCGTGTCGCCCGTGCCGGACGTCCGCGTCCGAATGTCCTTACCCGGATGTCAGAGAAGGCTGGCATCCTCGTACGCATGAACGAAGACGCCTTCTGGGCTCTCATCGACGAGTTGAGCCGCCGCCCCGGTGACCGGGACGAGCGGCTGGAGTGGCTGCGGGCGGAGCTGACACGGCGTCCGGAGACCGAGAGCGTGGCGTTCCAGGTACGGCTCGAGGCGGCCTGCGACGCGGCCGCGACCCGCGCGGTCTGGTCCGCCGCTAACCGCGTCGAGGGCGGCGACTGCACGGACGACGGCCTCCACTACTTCACGCTCTGGCTGGTGGGCCAGGGGCGGAAGGTGTACGACTCGGTCGTCGCCGACCCGGACGCCCTGGCCGACGTGGCCGGGATCCGGGCCCTCGTGGGGCGCCACCGCGACGAGTGGGCCGACTGCGAGTGGCCCGAGTGGGAGGAGCTCGACTACGTCGCCCAGGACGTGTTCGACGAGCTGACCGGCCAGGAGGACGACGAGGGGGAGGCGTTCCTCGACGCCGTCGAGGAGGCCGAGGAGGAGCTCGCTGACGAGCTCGACGACGAGTTCGGCGAAGGGCGCGGCGAGGAGTTCGCGGAGGAGTGGGAAGAGGGTGGCGAGCTCCAGGGAGCCCGGCCGGAGGGGGTGGCCCTACCCCGGCTCACCGCCCTCTTCCCGCTCGGGCCGTCCGGCTCCTAGGAGGCGGACGGGTTCCGGCGCCGGCCCAGGAGCAGCGTGCCCGCCGCGAAGGCGGCGAGGGCGCCCGCGCCCGCGAGGGCCAGGGGGAGCGGCGAGGCGGGGGTCCCGGCGGTCTCGGCGGAGAGCGCCGGGGCCTGCTCGTCGCCGCCGTGGCCCGCGTGGCTCACGGTGGAGAGGTCGGCGCCCGCCTCGATCTTCGCCTCGGTCGGGGCCTGGGCCGTCACCTGGGTCTGCGTCGCCGCCGCACCGCCGAAGGTGACGTCCGAGCAGCTGTAGAAGGCCTCGGGGCTGTCGTTGCGCTGCCACACCTTGTAGACGATGTGGCGGCCGGTGCGGGCCGGCAGGGTGCCCGTGAAGTTGTAGTAGCCGTCGGTCGCGGTGCGGGTGGTGTTGTAGACGGCGACCGGGGTCGTGTCCAGGTCGGACCACTTCAGGGGCTGCGTCGGGTCGAAGCCCGCCTTGGTGATGTAGACGGTCATCGTGCCCGAGTGGGCCGCCGTCACCCGGACCTTGAAGTCGAAGGAGCCCGCGGCGACCGCCGTCGCCGGCCAGTCGGTGCGCGCCCAGTCCAGCGCGCGGTACTTGGCGCGGTTCGCCGAGCAGAGCCTGCCGTCCGGGATGAGGGCCTGGTGCTGCCCGTCGGCGTTGGCGATGTTGACCTCGTTCCAGTCGTAGAGCGGCTGGGTGCCGGAGTCGGCGACGAGGTCCTTGCACACCTGCGACTTGGGCGTCTCGGGGCCCTCGGCGTAACAGGCGGCCACCCGGCTCACGGGGTTGAAGACGGCGCCGTGGGCACCGGCCGTGGCGGGGGTGAGGCCGACGAGGGCGGCGGCGGACAGGGCCGAGGCGGCGACGGCGGACGTGCGGCGGTACGAGGGCATGCGGGGGCTCTCTCTCGTGCGTGGGGGAGGACGGAACGAGCAACGCGCGCTGGGTGCCCGGAAGTTGAATTCCGGGCGACCGCCGTAGAGCGTCGCATTGGTCCATACCAATGGGCAAGGGGGGCGCGGGGAAAAAGCCCGAGCGGCTCCCCGGGGTGCCGCACACCCGAAGAGCCGCCGTCGTACGAGGAGAGTGAAGAAGGCCAGGTCGGACCGGGTCGGACCAGGCCGCAGTGGGGCGGGCCGGGTCGGACGGGGGTGGGCCGGGTCAGCCGTTGGCGAGCGCCTGGACGCGTGAGAGGTCGCCGTTGAAGTGGTTGTGGTCGCCGACCGTGGGGCCGGAGGAGGTGTACTGCCACATCGTGTAGTACAGCCAGCCGGCCGGGAGTTCGCCGACCTCGGAGGCGTACCGCGCGATCCACAGCGGGTTGGTGGAGGCGAAGCCCCCGTAGTTGCCGGTGCACTGCTTCCACCAGCTCGTCGCCGTGTAGATGACGGGGTCCCGCCCGGTCCGGTACTTGTACCGGTTCACGAAGTCCCGGATCCAGGTGACCATCCCGGACTGGGTCTTGCCGTAGCAGGTCGCGCCGTACGGGTTCCACTCGATGTCGAGGACGCCCGGCAGGGTCTTGCCGTCCTTCGACCAGCCGCCGCCGTTGTTGACGAAGTAGTCGGCCTGGGCCGTGCCGGTCGTCGTGTCGGGGGTGGCGAAGTGGTACGTGCCCCGGATCATGCCGACGTTGTACGAGCCGTTGTACTGCTGCGTGAAGTAGGTGTTCTTGTAGTACGTGCCTTCCGTCGCCTTGACGTAGGCCCACTTGACCCCGCTGTTCCACAGGGTGGACCAGGCGACGTTGCCCTGATGGCCGGAGACGTCCACGCCCTCCGTCTGGGTGGCCAGGGTCGAGACGTCGCCGGGGGCGGCGCCGCGGCCGTCGTGCTTGAGGACGCCCATGCCCATGGAGGCGGTCCCTCGGGCGGGCACCTGCCGGGCACCCGGATCCTGGGCGGCACCGGCGGGGCCGGCGAGGGGGAGGAGGAGGGCCAGGGCCGCGAGGGCGACGCCGGCGAGGGTCGTTCCGGATCTGTGCACACGCATTGCGTGCCTCCGAAAGTCTCGGTGGGGGAGAAGTCGACAGGTCCTGGTGTGGACATGTCAGAGGCGACGCTACGCACGTAGACCCGTCCGGCGGAAGGGGGTCTGGATACCGCCGTTGGTCTACGCCTGCGAAACTCTGGAGGAGCTGCGGCGATGGCCGCGGCGGGGGGAAACTTTCAGCGGCCGGAGAATCGCCGGGTGTCCGCCGGAGAGCGTTCGGGAGGTGCTGACGTGCACGGAAGCGGTACGGGAAGTGAGGGCCGGGCCGTTCCGCCCGCCGGGGTGGATGCGGAATTCCTCGCCCTCGAACGCGAACTGGCGGTCTTCCTTCGGCGCGCCCGCGCCCAGTCCGGCGAGATGGCCCGCGAGGTCCACCCCGAACTGGAGCCCGCCGCCTACGGACTCTTCGTACGGCTGGAGGACGCCGGCCCCCAGCGGGCCACCGAACTCGCCGGGTACTTCGGCGTCGGCAAGGCCACCATGAGCCGCCAGCTGCGGGCGCTCGAGATGCTCGGGCTCGTCGTCCGCGACCCCGACCCCGCCGACGGGCGCGCCTCGCTGGTGCGGCTCACGGAGGAGGGCCGGGTCCGCTTCCGGCACGTTCGGGGCGCCCGGCGCGAGCGGTACGTCCGCAAACTCGCCGACTGGGACCGCGCCGAGGTCGCCGAACTGGCGAGGCTCCTCCACCACTTCAACGTGCGCTCCGAGGGCTGAGCCCCGCGCCGCCCACGACCTCCGCGCCGCTCACGGCCTCCGCGCCGACCGCAGCCCCCGCGCCACCCACGACCCCCGCGCCACCCACGACTTCCGCGCCGCCCGCAGCCCCCGCGCCGCTCACAGCTCCGCGTAGACCGCCGTCGCGTCGTCGTGGAGCTTCCAGCGGCGCGCCCCGCCCGCCCGCGCGTCCGCCGTCTCCAGCGCCCTGACCCGTCGCAGCAGGCCCGACGGGCCCTCCTCGCGCAGGACGCCGAAGCAGGCCGTCCAGTCGCCCGCGCCGAACAGCTCCACCCAGCGGCTCGCCCCGTCCGTGAGCGCCGCCAGCGCCCGTACCTCCGCGCGCGGGGTCGTCCCCGTCACCGCCCGCTCCGCGACCGCCGGGTCGGCCGCCGCCGTGAAGAAGCCGCCCTCCCGGTTCCGCAGTCGGTCCGTGGCCTCCAGGGAGCGCAGGATCTCGTCCGGCACCCGGTCGAGCCGGTCGTCGAGCACCGCCCGGACCGTCCCGTCCGGCGCCTCCAGGAGGAGGGCGGAGTCGGAGAGGACGAGATGTTCGACCGCGGCCTCGTCCCAGCGGGCCAGCACCACGGTCGCTTGGGGCGTACGTACGTGAGAAAGGTCACAGGTGTCCCGGTGGGCGTCCGCGGTGCGCCGGATTGCCCGCGCCAGGATCTCGGAGAGGGGCATGTCCGGGCGGGAAGCGGACAGTTCGGTCAAAGCTCCGCCGAGGCGAGCGGTGAACCAGGGCACGGTGTGCACACAACCGTCATCACCGGCGGGTGGTGTGACGCCGTCGAGGACGACGACCGTTCCCCCGGTGCCCGAGGCGGGCAGAGCTGCGGCTGCCCAGTCCTCGTTGGGGCGTTCGGGTCTGCCGGGGAGCGTGGTGACGTCGCTGCGCATGTCGTCCAGTGTGCCCGGCCCACCACGCTCCTTCACGGCGTCTCCAAACGGCCGGAAATGGCCTGTACCAACCCGCCGGGGGTGGTTCCGGAGGCGGAATGGAGAGCTCCGTCGAGCTGCGGGCGGGCATCCTGCCAAAGCCCGAGCGGAAGATCCAACCGGCGGTCAGCGGAGGCTCGCGGGCCCCACCCCGGGGAGTTGTTCGCCAACTCATGAGTGTTGTTCACTCGTTCGGGTGGCGGAGCGGTCGATGCGCGCCCCCTTCGCAGAAGCGCTGGAATGGTCGGAAGCCGTACCAGGGGTGGGGGCGCTCCACGTGACCGGTCGTCACCTCTGCTTTATGGGCGGACGAGTCAAGGATGCGAGCACCGGTGGAGAAGAAGCGGCCTCGGAGCAAGAACGGCGCGCGGAGCCAGACCCCCGGTGCAGAGCCGACCCCGGTCGGCACCGGAGCGGCGCTTCCCGCGCAGCCCCCCGCCGGCCGCGCCAAGCGCGTACGTAACCGACTGGTCGCCGGTGTCGCCCTCGTCGGCGTGACCGTGCTCGCCGCCGGAGCCCCCGCGATCCTCGCCGCCTCCGCCGACCTCACCGACTCCCAGCGCCTGGTCACCCTCGCCGAGCTGGACCGGCAGGCCGTCACCCTCGCGCACTCTCTCGCCGACGAGCGCGACGAGGTCGTCGCGTACATCGCCGCGGGCCGCGACGGCCAGACCGGCGACGCCGAGGACAGGCGTCAGATCACCGACACCCGGTCCACCCGGGTCGACCGCCAGATCGACGAGATCCGGCCCGCCGCGGCCGCCGAGCTCCGCCGCGACCTCGCCGGCGTCCCCTCCATCCGCCGCACCGCCCTCACCGGCAAGGGCACGGCCCTGGAGGCCCACAAGGCGTACTCGGACGTCATCGCCAAACTCCAGGCGCTCGCCGACGAACTCGCCGAGCAGACCCCGGCCCGCGCCGCCGACACCGCGCTCACCGAGGCCACCCGCGCCCCCGCCGCCCTCGGCCGCGCCGTCGAGCAGGCCTCCGCCGCGCGCGGGCTGCTCCTCGCCGCGCTCGCCGTACCGCAGCCCGAGCCCACCGGGGACGTCCACTACGACCCCGAGACCGACACCTACGTCCCCGACGTACCCGAGGGCGCCGACGAGGCCCAGCGGGCCCGTGACGCCCTCACCGCCGCCGCCCAGCAGGCCCGCGTCCGCGAACTCGCCGCCCTCGGCGACTTCGACCAGGCCGCCGGTGCCGCCGCCCGCGACTCGCTCGCCGCCACCGTCGCCGGACCCGACGTCAAGAGCGCCGAGCGCTCGCTCGCCATCCTCACCGACCAGCCCCGGCTGACCGAGGCCGAGCGGCGGACCGACCCGGCCGCCCTGGAAGCGGCGCTGTCCGCCCGCGTCGAGCAGATGCGCGGCGTCGAGTCCGCCCTCGCCGCCGAGCGGGTCGAACGCCTCGGCGCGCTCAGGGACGACGACGTCACCGCCCTCGAAGTGCGCATCGCCTTCCTCGGCGGCTGCCTCCTCGTCGCGATCGGCATCTCCACGTACGTCGCCCGCTCCCTCACGCGGCCGCTCGCCGTGCTCCGTATCGGCGCCGCACGGCTCGCCGGGGCGCCCGAGCCGCACACCGAGGAGCCGGTCCGCTTCACCGGCCGCAACGACGAGTTCGCCCAGGTCGTCCGCTCGCTCAACACCCTGCACGGCAAGCTCCACGGCCTCGCGGCCCGCAGCGAGCGGCTCACCGGCGAGCACGCGGACCTCGCTGCCGCCAAGGAGGTCCTCAGCGCGGAGATCGCCACCCAGCGCGCCGAACTCCAGGGCCGGGTCGCACTCCTCACCGCCGACCTGGAACGCCTCCGCGGCACCGTCCATCACACCTTCGTCAACCTCTCGCTGCGCAGCCTCGGGCTCGTCGAGCGCCAGCTCGGCGTCATCGAGAAGCTGGAGGAGCGCGAGCAGGACCCGGACCGCCTCGCGACGCTCTTCAAGCTCGACCACCTGGCGACGGTCATGCGCCGCCACAGCGAGAACCTCCTCGTCCTCGCCGGCCACGAGCACGTCCACGGCCACGCGGGTCCCGTCCCGCTCGTCGACGTGCTGCGCGCCGCCGTCAGCGAGATCGAGCGGTACGAGCGGGTCACCATCCAGTCCCTGCCGCCGCACGCCCAGATCGCCGGCTTCGCCGCGGACGACCTGAGCCACCTGATCGCGGAACTCCTGGAGAACGCCACCTCGTTCTCGCCGCCCGACGCGGAGGTCCAGCTCTCCGGCTGGCTCCTGGAGACCGGCGAGGTGATGCTCTCCGTCCAGGACGCGGGCATCGGCATGACCGACTCCCGGCTCACCGAGCTCAACGCGCGCCTCACCGAGGCCGACCCGGACGCCTTCGAGGGCGAGGGGCTCGGGATGCGGGTGACCGCCCTGCTCGCCGCCCGCCACGGCGTCCGCGTCCAGCTGCGCGAGCAGAAGCCGGGCGGTATCGCGGCCGTCGTGGTCCTGCCGCTGCCCCTGCTGCCCACGACCCCTCCGACGGCCGTGTCGCCGCCGGTACGGGTGGCGGGCGCGGCTCCCACGCTCCACCTGCCCGGCTCGGCGGCGGAGGCCAACTCCAACACCCTGCCGTCCCGGACCCGGGACCCGCTGGTGGAGGCCGCGGAACGCGCGTTCCTCGCGGCGGAGGCGGAGAAGGCGGCGACGGCAGGAGCGACGCCGGGGGCGGAAGCGACCGGCGCCCAGGCCCGGCCCGAGGCCCCGGCCCCGGAGCCCGAGCCTCAGCAGCAGGACGAGCACGAGCCCGCACCCGAGCAGTCGTACGAGCCCGAGCCCACGCCCGCGTACGAGCCCACGCCCGCGTACGAGCCCACGCCCGCGTACGAGCCCACGCCCGCGTACGAGCCCGAGCAGTCGTACGAGCCCGCGACGCAGGCCACCGCGCCCGCCGCCCCCTTCGCGGAGTCCGTCTCCGAGACCACGCTCCAGGTCCGGCTGCCCGACCCGCCGCCGGAGCCGGACAGCCACGAGCGCGCCGCAGACGAGGACACCGTCACCGGCGACCACGTCGCGCCCCCGGCCCCGACCGCCCCCGAGCCGGACTCCGGCCTGCCGGTGCCCGGACCCCGCCCCGCCCAGTGGGAGCGGGTCACCGACAAGGGCCTTCCCAAGCGCACCCCGCAGGTGGTCCGCCAGCCCGGCGCCGCCACCACCCCCCGTAAGGGCGGCGTGGACGCCGAGGCCCTGCGCCGCCGGCTCGGCGGCTTCCACCAGGGCGCCAAGGCCGGACGCCGTGACGTGGAGGCGGAGATGGAGAGGGACCCGGCGCGGATAGACGCCGTAAGGCCTGCACGGACAGAGGAGATGACGGGGGACACAGTCGAGGAGGCACGCAGTTGACTGCGACGGGAACGTTCGGACTGAGCACGGAGGCCCGCAACCTGCAATGGCTGCTGGGCAATCTCGTGGAGGAGGTACCGGGAGTCCGCTCGGTCACCGTCGTCTCCTCCGACGGGTTGATGCTGCTCTCGTCCGACCCGGCCGCCCAGCAGGCCACGACGGCCGCCGCCGACGCCGGCCGTCCCGACGGGCCGCGCGGCTCCAGCGCCGACCTGGCCACCATCGTCTCGGGCATCGGCAGCCTCACCATCGGCGCGGCCCGGCTGATGGACGGCGGCGGGGTCAAGCAGACCATGGTGGCGATGGAGGAGGGCAGCGTCTTCGTCATGTCGATCAGCGACGGCTCGCTGCTCGGCGTGCACGCCACCCCCGACTGCGACATGAGCGTCGTGGCGTACCACATGGCGCTCTTCGTGGGCCGCGCCGGACACGTACTCACCCCCGAAGTCCGCAGTGAGCTGCGCAAATCGTTGGAGAGCCCCCAGTGACGTCTGCGACCGCGTCCGCGTACCCCGCCTTTCACGGCCACAAGCTGCCGGTACGGGGAGACGGACGGCGCCCCTCGCGCGTACGCCCGTACTCGCTGACCGGCGGCCGTACCCGCTTCGGCCACGTCCTGCTCGTCGAGACCTTCGTGGCCGCGCTCGAAGCGGCGCCCGCCCGCAAGGTCCTGACGGACGGCGGGCCCGCCGCCCGCGGTCTGATGCCGGAGATGCGGGCCATCGTCGAGATCTGCCGCCGGATGCGGACGGTCGCGGAGATCTCGGCGCTCCTGAAGATGCCGTTGGGGGTCGTCCGGGTGCTGCTCAGCGACCTGGCCGACCAGGGAAAGATCCGTGTGTACGGGACCGGTCACGGCACCGGCCAGCCCGACCGCGCGCTCCTCGAAAGGGTGCTGAGTGGACTCCGTCGTCTCTGACGCCACCGCTGTCTCCGAATCACCGGTGGGATCTCCGGCGGCCGCCGGTATCCCCGCCCAGGCGCGGGCAGCGGATCCCCTGCTCGATACCGAGGACGGCGACCAGGACTGGCAGCTCGACCACACCAGGGCCCCGATCGCGACGAAGATCGTGGTCGCGGGCGGCTTCGGCGTCGGCAAGACCACCTTCGTCCGCGCGGTCTCGGAGATCACCCCGCTCCAGACCGAGGCGCTGATGACCCGGGCGAGCGAGGACACCGACGACCTCACGTCCACGCCGGACAAGCTCACCACCACGGTGGCGATGGACTTCGGCCGGATCACCCTCGACAACGACCTCGTGCTGTACGTCTTCGGTACGCCGGGACAGCAGCGCTTCTGGTTCATGTGGGACGACCTGGTGCGCGGGGCGATCGGGGCGGTCGTGCTCGCCGACACGCGCCGGCTGACCGACTGCTTCCCGGCCCTGGACTACTTCGAGAGCTGCGGCCTCCCGTACATCGTGGCCGTCAACCATTTCGAGGGCACCGAGCG
Organism: Streptomyces sp. NBC_00094; assembly: GCF_026343125.1. Lineage (NCBI taxonomy): Bacteria > Bacillati > Actinomycetota > Actinomycetes > Kitasatosporales > Streptomycetaceae > Streptomyces > Streptomyces sp. NBC_00094. The sequence goes on from NZ_JAPEMB010000001.1 coordinate 5,489,885, forward strand.
CTTCGAGCCGGAGGACGTCAGGGAGGCCCTGACCGTCTCCCCGGACGTACCCGTGGTGATCATGGACGCGCGCAAGCGCTACAGCGTCGTCGAGACCCTGCTCTCCATGGTCGCGCACGCGCTCGAAGCCACCCCCGAATAGTTCACACGAGCAGTCCTCACAGTCGCCAGGAGCACCACCCATGCGGAAGATACTCATAGTCGGCGCCGGTCAGTCCGGTCTGCAGCTCGCCCTCGGACTGCAGACGCAGGGGTACGAGGTCACCCTCATGTCGAACCGGACGGCGGACGAGATCCGCGCCGGCAGGGTCATGTCCACCCAGTGCATGTTCGACACGGCCCTCCAGCACGAGCGGGACCTCGGCCTCAACTTCTGGGAGTCCCAGGCTCCCCGGACCGAGGGCCTCGGCGTCTCCGTCGCCGCCCCCGACTCGAGCCGCGCGATCGACTGGGTCGGCAAGCTGGACGGTTACGCCCAGTCCGTCGACCAGCGCGTGAAGATGGCCGGCTGGATGGAGACCTTCGCCCAGCGCGGCGGCCAGCTCGTCATCCACGGCGTGGCCGTGGGCGACCTGGACTACTTCTCCCGCAACTACGACCTGGTGCTGGTCGCGGCGGGCAAGGGCGAGCTGGTCTCCATGTTCGGCCGGGACGTGTCCCGTTCGCCGTACGCGGAGCCGCAGCGGGCGCTTGCCGTGGCGTACGTCCACGGGCTCGGTCCGCGTCCGGAGCACCCGGAGTTCGACGCGGTCCGCTGCAACCTGGTCCCGGGCGTCGGCGAGCTCTTCGTGATGCCGACCCTGACGACCGGCGGCCGCGCCGACATCCTCTTCTGGGAGGGCGTCCCCGGCGGCCCGCTCGACGTCTTCCAGGGCGTCAAGGACCCCTCGGAGCACCTGGCGCTGACGCTGGGCCTGATGGAGAAGTTCACGCCCTGGGAGTACGCGCGGGCCACCAAGGTCGAGCTGACCGACGCGGGCGGCACCCTCGCCGGCCGGTACGCGCCGACCGTCCGCAACCCGATCGGCCGGCTGCCCGGCGGCGGCCTCGTCCTCGGTGTCGCCGACGTCGTCGTCGCCAACGACCCGATCACCGGACAGGGCTCCAACTCGGCGGCCAAGTGCGCCGCCGCGTACCTGGCGGCCATCGTCGAGCACGGCGACAAGCCCTTCGACGAGGCCTGGATGCAGGCCACCTTCGACCGCTACTGGGACACGGCGCAGCACGTCACCAAGTGGACGAACGCGATGCTGGGCGTCCCGCCGGAGCACGTCCTCAACCTGATCGGCGCGGCGGGTGGGCTCCAGCCGGTCGCCGACCGCTTCGCGAACGGCTTCAACGACCCGTCCGACTTCGAGAACTTCTTCTTCGACCCGGAGAAGACGTCCGCGTACCTGGCCGAGGTCGCCGGCGCCTGACGGCGTGAACCGGCCGGGTCGATCCGGTCGGGTCGATCCGGTCGGGTCGATCCGGTCGGCGAAATCCGTTCGAGACACCGCACCAGGGTGTTCGACAATGAGGCATGCCCCTGTCGAACACCCTGGACCGCGTGGACGCGGACCTTGCCGCCGGCCGTGTGCCGATGGCGCGCCAGCGCCTGCGCGGCCTCGTCTCGTCCTACCCGTACGACCTGACCCTCCGCCGCCGCCTGGCCGAGGTGTACCGGATGTACGGCGACGCGGCGGAGGCCGGGCGCTGGATGTACCTCGAAGAGGACCGGGACGCCGAGGAGACCGCCGCCTTCGAGCAGCGGTACGGGTCTCCCGGGTGGCGGATGAAGGCCCTCGCGTGGCGCGGCCCCGAGGCGTTGGCCGCCTCGGCCGTGGCCGAGGAGCGGCTGGTGGCGGTGCGGACGGCCTGCGCCGAGGAGCTGGGACACCCGGTCGACTGGGACGACCCGGCTTCCTACGACGAGGAGGCCGCCGAGGCGTACGGGGGCGGCCCCGACGGGTCGTGGACGCTCAGCGGTGTGCTCGCGGGCGTCGGCTGCGGTGTGGGGGTCATCGGCTTCGTGACGGTCTGGGTGCTGGGCGTCATCTCGCTCTTCGACTGAGCGACCCCCGGACGCGCGGCCTCCGCCCGGCGGACCGCGAGCGGGGTCAGCAGGCCGGTGAGCGCGAAGAGGGCGCCGACGACGAACCAGCCGGGGCGGCCCCAGGTGATGCAGAGGGCGATGAGGAGTCCGGGGCCGAGGGCCTCGGAGAGGCCCGCGCCCAGGCCGAAGACGCCGAGGTACTGGCCGGTGGCGTGCGGCGGGGCGAGGGCGAAGGACACCTCGAAGCCGCCCGCGGAGTGCCACAGTTCGCCGACCGTGTGGACCACCACGGCGGTCAGGAGCAGGACGACGGCCGCCCATGCCGGGACCCCCGCGGAGAGCGAGACCAGACCGCACGAGGCCAGGAAGGCGGCTCCGGCGCGACGGTAGGCGCGGCCGCCCGCCCGGGGTGAGTCGATGCCGCGGCTCGCCCTGACCTGGAGTGCGACGACGAGGACCGTGTTGGCGAGCATCGCGCCCGAGACCAGCCAGTGCGGGGCGGTGGTGGACCCGACCAGCCAGAGCGGGATCGCGACGGTGAGCACCTTGAACTGGATGGCCATGACGCCGTCGAGCGCGGTGAGCAGCAGGTACGGCCGGTCCCGCAGCGCGATCCAGCGGGGTCCTGCGGCGGCGGGCGCGGGTGCGACGGGCGGCAGGAGGAGCAGGACGGCCGCCGCGGCGGCGAACGCGAGCGCGTTGCCGACGACCAGGATCCGGTACGCGTCGAGGGTGCCGACCTGGACGGCCCAGCCCGCGAGCAGCGCTCCGAGCGAGATCCCGACGTTGGTCACGGCCCGCAGATAGGAGCGGAACTCCTGCGGCCGGTCCCCTCCGTAGTGCCGGATCAGCGGCGCGCGGGCGGCGAGCCCGGCCGCCTTGGCTCCGGTGGCCGTCGAGACGGCGAGGACGAACGGCCAGAAGCCGTCCGCGAGGACGAAGCCCGCCGTGGCCACCGCCTGGACGAGCAGTGTCGCCGCGTAGACGGAGCGGGCTCCGTGCCGGTCCGCGAGATGGCCGACGGCGATCCCCACGGCCAGCGAGAGGAGCCCGGCGATGCCGAGTCCGAGACCCACGGTGGCGGCGGGCAGGTGCACGGCCTGGGTGAAGTACAGGAGCCCGGCGGTCAGGAAGAGGCCGCTGCCGACGGTGTAGACGAAGTTCGAGGCGGCGAGGGTGCGTTGGGGTCCGGTGTCCGGCAGCAGTTCGGGCATGGCGGGGCTCCGAGTCCAGACGGAGGGATGTAAGGACCCGTAAAGCTTTGCGCTTATTACGTTCGAGGGCAAGGGGCCTACGGGGAGCGGGAGTTCACGAGCGGTCGTACCCCTCGTCCTCGCCGTCCTTCGCCCCCGCCGGCAGCGTCGGCGGCGCGTACGCGTCCAGGGCCTCCCCGCCCGGATCGGGCCGGACGGCCCCGAGCAGCGGGTTCGCCGCGACGGGGGAGACCTTCACCTTCCCGCCGGGCCGCGGCGCCTGCACCACCAGGCCCTCGCCGAGGTAGAGCGCCACATGCGTGGCGCCCGGGAAGTAGATCACCAGGTCACCCGGGCGGAGCTCGGACAGTGACACCCGGGGCAGCGTCGCCCACTGCTCCTGACTCGTCCGGGGGATCTCCCGCCCCGCCGCCGCCCAGGCGCTCTGGGTCAGCCCCGAGCAGTCGTACGACTCCGGGCCCTCGGCCCCCCACACGTACGGCTTGCCGATCTGGCCCACCGCGAAGCGCAGCGCCTCCGCGCCCGCCCGGGACGGGGTGCGGAGGCCGTTCAGGACGCCGGAGTCGAGGAGTTCGCGCTGCGCGCCGGCCGTCTGGACGCGCTCCAGTTCGGTGAGCCGGGTGAGTTGCTCGGGGGAGAGGGACGCGAGCAGCTTCTCCACCTCGCGCAGCTTCGCCGTCACCTCGTCCCGTCGCGTGCGCTGCGTGGCGGCGAGGGTCTGTTGCCGGTCGAGCGCCTTGCGGGACGCGGTCGCGAGCGTGTCGGCCTGCCGCGCGGCCCCTTCGAGCCGTGACACGGTGCCGGCCCGGTCCCGGGCCGCCCGGGCCAGCAGATGCCCCTGCTCCATGGCCGACTGCGGGTCCTCCGCGAAGAGCATCCGGAGGTACGAGGGGAGCTCCGTCCTGCCCTGGTACTGCTCCCTGGCGAGCCGCCCGGCCTCGGCCCGGCTCCGGTCGAGCGAGGTGCGGGCGGCGGTGAGCCGGGCCGTGACCTTCTTGGTGTCGGCGGCCTGGACCTTGAGCGCCTCCTCGACGGAGTTGAACCGCTCGGTGGCCTCCTCGGCCTGCCGGTAGAGCGTGCGCAGCCGGGTGAGCAGCGCGGCGACGGAGTCGCCCCCGGGCGGCGGAAGCGCGGCGGCGTCGTCGTCGGGGGGGAGGGGGGCGGTGGGGTCGACGGGGTCGGCCAAGAGGTCGGCCAAGGGGTCGACCGGATCGACCGGATCGACCGGATCGGCGACTCCGACGGTCGGGTCGGTCGGGTCGGTGGGATCGGCCAGGCCGGCCAGGTCGACCGGATCGGCCGGGTCGGTGGAACCGGCCGTGGTCTCCGGGGTGACCGTCGCCGACGGGTCCACCGGGCCGACCGGTTCCGCCGCCGGGTCCGCCCAGGCGATCGGGGCCTCCACCGGCGGGTCCACGGGCGGGTCGGACGGTCCCGCGCCCGCCGCGGGCACCACCCCCGCGAGGGCCGTCGCCGCGGCCAGTGCCCCCGTGCAGACCGTGCGCAGCAGCCTTCGCGACACGTCACCACCTCCACGGGGATGATGACGTGTCACTTCATCCGATTACCGTACGAATCGGGGCGCGTCCGGTGTGCTCACCCGTTCGGCTCAGCGCCCTTGGGCCCCGTCCCACCGCTCGCCCCGCCGCTCGGCTTGGACCACGGCCACTTCAGCTCGCGCCGCTCACGCCCCTCGGGGGCGTACTCGTAGACCCAGCCGCGCTGGAGGCGGAGCCGTTTCGTGTACCCCGCGGGCTCGCGCCGGTACGCGTACAGGGCCGGTGGGCGTCCGTCGCGGGCGGGGACCGGCACCTCGTACCACTTCGGCGGGTGGCCGGTCGGGCCGAGCAGGATCGGCAGGACCCGGCCGTCGAGGGGGCCGCCACGGAAGGACGTGTTCTCGCTTCTCACCCCTCCAGTCTCTCCCGGCTCCCCGGTTCACAGCAGATGGGCCGCCTCGCCCACCACCGGCAGCACCCTGCGGGCGAGCGTCGCCACCGGCCCCTCGGGCGTCTCCTGGGCGAGGAGTCGCTTCACGACCGCGGCCGTCTCCTCGTCGCTCGCCGTGGTCGCCGCGAGGAGGGCGACGAGATGGTCGACCAGCCACTCCCGCAGCTCGCGCGCCGGGGGCTGCTTCTCCTCGTCGAGCCAGATGAGCGAGGCCGCCTCCACGGCCGCGATCCACGTCCGGACCATCATGGCGAGCCGGGGGCCGGGCCGCTCCGCCCCGAGGTGGACGAGGATCTGCTCGGCGGCGGCCCGCCGCACCTCGTCCACGATCGCGGTGGTCCGGGACGTCTCGGCGACGCTGCCGCCCCGCAGCAGGGCGCTGAACCCGGCGTCGTGCTCGTCGACGAAGGTCAGATAGCGGTCGAGCACCCGGCCGAGCCGCTCCGTGGGGGGACCGACCGGAGGCTCGGCGAAGCAGTGGTTCAGGGCGTCGGCCGAGGAGCGCAGGGCGGCCTCGTACAGCTGCTGCTTTCCGCCGGGGAAGTAGCGGTAGACGAGGGGCCGCGAGACGCCGGCCGCCTCGGCGACGTCGTCGAGCGAGACGTCGTCGGGTGTCCGGTGGGCGAAGAGCCCCAGGGCGGCGTCGATGAGCTGCCCGCGCCGCTGCTCGACACTGAGCCTGCGGTACGCGGGCGTGGCGGCACTCGTCATGCTCCGCAGCGTAACCGGGGAACGCGGCGGCCAGGCGGGGGTGTCCCGAACCGGCTCCTGTAAGGCCGGTCGGCGAGTCGACCGGTCGGGCCAGGCAGCCAGCCAGACAGGCGGCCCGTCAGGCGGCCCGTCAGGCGGCCCGTCAGGCGGCCCGTCAGTCGGTCAGGCCGGTCACGCCAGCAGTCCCGAGGACCGCCAGAGCCGCCGCCCCGCCCCGCGCAGCACGCCGATGTCGTCGAGGAAGTCCGTCAGCCGCTTGGCGCCGGACTGCATGACCTCCCGCCGGTGCCCGCTCGCCCTCACCTGGGCGACGGCCTCGCGCCGGTCCAGGCCCACGGCCTCGTACACCTTCGGGTTCACGAAGCAGGTGGAGAAGACCCGGGCCGCCTCGCCGCAGCTCAGCCGGGTGAACTCCTGCTCCCAGCGCGGGGCGGTCACCATCTGGCGGCGCAGCTCCTCGCGGGCGTACCGGACGTGGCGGGCCTCCTCGACCACATGGATCCGGGTCACCCCGCGGACGAGGGTCTGCACCCGCTCGTCCGGGAAGGTCAGCCGCTGCATCCAGTCGAGGATCTCCTCCCCGAGCAGGGTGGAGGCGAACGAACCGGGGGTGGTGGAGACGGTCTTCAGGACGCGCGCGAGGTTGTGGTACATCCGCGGGACCGGGTACGCGGGGGTGCCGCCGCGCTGGATCAGTCGGGCGAACATCATCGAGTGCCGGCACTCGTCGGCGATCTCGGTGAGTGCGTACCGGACGTGATGGCTGGTCAGGGACTTGTCGTAGATGTGCCGCACGAGCAGCTGCATCAGGATGATCTCGAACCAGATCCCGAGCGAGGCGAGCGAGGCCGCCTCGTGCCGTGAGAGCGCGATCCGCTGCTCCTCGGACATCCGGCGCCACAGCGGGGTGTCGTAGAGGGAGAGGAGCTCCGGCGGCCAGAACCACTTGCCGTCCTCGAAGGGGGAGTCCCAGTCGAGCTCGGTGTCCGGGTCGTGCGCGTGCTTGCGGGAGGACTCCAGGAGCCGCTCGGCGACCTGTTCACGGTCGCGCAGCGGCCCCAGGGCGTCCCGGAGGAGGCTGAAGTCGGGCTCGGTGAAGGGGGTCATGGTGGGGGCACCTCGCTGCGCTCGCCGTCGCGTTACCGGGGGTCACTCTTATCAGACTGCCCGTCAGCAGTGCCGTCAATCCCTCGTGCGCGACTTGTTGACGATCCGTCTACCGCCGTGTGAACTGACGGTGGACTCGTCATGGGAATCGCACCACGGGAACGGCCATCCGACCCCCGAAGGAGGCGTCAGTGTCGACGCGCGACCTCTACACCACGGCCCCGCCCACCCTCGCCTGGCAGGTGCCGGCCACCGGCGCCGCCCGCTTCACCTGGGAATACGACATGGAGGCCGTCGGCAGCGAGCGCCTCCTCGCCCTCTACCAGAAGGGCAAGGACAAGCAGTGGGACGGCGCCACCCGGATCGACTGGTCCCTGGAGGTCGACCCGTACGACCCGCTCGGCACCCCCGACGAGGTCCTGAACCTCTACGGCACCCGCCACTGGGCGAAGATGACCGAGAAGGACAAGGGCGAGCTGCGCCGGCACTACACCTCCTGGCAGTTCAGCCAGTTCCTCCACGGTGAGCAGGGCGCCATGATCTGCGCCGCCCGGATCGTCGAGTCCGTCCCCGACCTGGACGCCAAGTTCTACTCGGCCACCCAGACCATGGACGAGGCCCGGCACGCCGAGATCTACGGCCGCTTCCTCCAGGAGAAGATCGGGATGCTCTACCCGATCAACGACAACCTCAAGGGCCTGCTCGACGACACCCTGCGGGACTCCCGCTGGGACATGCCCTACCTCGGCATGCAGGTCCTCATCGAGGGGCTCGCCCTCGCCGCCTTCGGCATGATCCGCGACACCACCGACAAGCCGCTGCCCAAGCAGATCCTCGCGTACGTGATGCAGGACGAGGCCCGGCACGTGGCCTTCGGGCGGATGGCCCTGCGCGACTACTACCGGCAGCTGTCGGACGCGGAGCTCCGCGAGCGCGAGGAGTTCGTCATCGAGGGCTGCTACCTGATGCGCGACCGGCTGCGCGGCGTCGAGGTCCTGGAGAACTTCGGCATCCCGAGGAAGGAGGCCGAGGAGCTGAGCGAGCAGAGCGAGTTCCTGCACCTCTTCCGCAAGCTCCTCTTCAGCCGGATCGTGCCCTGCGTCAAGGACATCGGCCTCTGGGGCGAACGCCTCCAGAAGGCCTATCTGGACATGGGCGTCTTCGACCTCGGCGACTCCAACCTGGACCTGCTGATGACCCAGGACGAGGAGATCGCGGAGCGCCTCGACGCGGAGCGCTTCGCGGCGGAGGAGCGGGCGCGGGTGGCGGAGGTGGAGCGCGCGATCGCCGAGGGCGCGGGGGACGGGGAAGCGGCGGAATAGGGCCGGTCGGGGAGCCCGCTGAGCGGGGGTGCCCGGGGAAGCGGCGGAATGGGGCTGCCGGGAGCAGCGGAACGCGGGGTGCCCGGGGAAGCCGCGGAACACGGGCGGTCGGGCAGGCGCGTCCCGGGCTACCTCCGAGCCTCCGCCTCCAGCCGCAGCGCCTCCGTCATCACGGCCCTCGCGATCGGGGCCGCGCTGCCGCCCCCGCTGATGTCCGTACGGGACGCCTCCGCGTCCTCGACGACGACCGCCACCGCGACCGCCGGCTGGGCGGTGTCCTCCGCCTGCGCCCAGGCGATGAACCAGGCGTACGGGGTGCCCGTGTTGCCGAAGCCGTGCTGCGCGGTGCCGGTCTTGCCGCCGACACGTGCCCCCGGGATCGCCGCGTTCGTCCCCGTCCCCTCCTCTACCGCCTTCACCATCAGCTGCTGCAGCCGGAGCGCCGTCGAGGGGTTCATCGCCTGCCGGTAGCTGCGGCGTCCCGTGCGGTCCACCGTCGTCCCGCCGGAGGTCGTGGCGCGGTCGACGAGGTACGGCCGGGCGATCTCCCCGTTGTTGGCCACGGCCGCCGCGACCATCGCCATCTGGAGCGGGGTCGCCGTCGTGTCGAACTGCCCGATCGAGGAGAGCGCCAGCTGGTCCGGGCTCATCTCCCGGTCGAAGTTGGACTTCGCGACCCAGGACGGCACCCGGAGACCGGTGTCGTTGAAGCCGAACCGCTCCACCGCCTCGACCATCCCGGTCAGCCCGACCTCCACCCCGAGCCCGGCCATCACGGTGTTGCACGACCACTGGATCGCGTACGCGAGGGACGCGTCCCCGCACCCCCGCGCCTCGTTCGGCAGCACCTGGCGGGTGCCGGGCAGCACGAACGGGTCCGGGGTGTCCGTCGGCGCGTCCACGTCCCGTACCACCCCCGCGTCCAGGGCTGCCGCGGCCGTCACGATCTTGAAGGTGGAGCCGGGCGGGTACGTCTGGCGCAGGGCCCGGTTCAGCATCGGTTGGTTCGGCGAGGAGTTCAGCCGTTTCCACGCGTCCTTGACCGGCTTGCCCGTCCCGGCGAGGACCCCGGGGTCGTACGAGGGCGAGCTGACGAGCGCCAGGATGCGGCCGCTGGACGGCTCGACCGCGACGACCGCGCCCCGCTTCCCGTCGAGCCCCCGGTAGGCCGCCTCCTGCATCGGGGCGCGGACCGTCGTCAGGACGTCGCCGCCCGGCTGCCGGCCCCGGGTGAGGTCGTTCCAGAGGGGCAGCGGCGCGAGCATCGGGTCGGTGCCCGCGAGGACCGCGTCCTCGGCGTGCTCGACGAGCGTCGTGCCGTACGTCTGGGAGGCGTAGCCGGTCACCGGCGCGTACAACGGCCCCTGCCGGTAGGTCCGTTCCCAGCGCAGCTGCTGTCCGCTGTCCCGGGAGCCGGTCACCGGCTTCCCGTCGACGACGATCTCGCCGCGCGGCTCCGCGTACCGCTCGATGGAGATCCGCCGGTTGGCCGGGTTGTCGTCGAGCTCCTCGGCCTCGAAGACCATGACACGGGCCGCGTTGACGAGCAGCGCGACCAGGAGGACGAGGCAGAGGGCGGCGGCCCGCCGGATGTACCGGATCACGGGGCGTCCTCCCTGACCGGGGCGAGCGTCCCGGTGTCGGCGGATTCCGGCTGCGGCGCGCGGGCCGAGTCGCTGACCCGGATGAGGAGCGCCACGATCACCCAGTTGGTGACCACCGAGGAACCGCCCTGGGCCAGGAACGGCATCGCCATGCCGGTGAGCGGGATCAGCCCCATCACCCCGCCCGCGATCACGAAGACCTGGAGCGCCACGATCGAGGCGAGCCCGATCGCGAGCAGCCGCCCGAAGGGGTCGCGCAGGGAGAGGCCGGCGCGGTAGCCGCGGGCGACGAGGAGCGCGTACAGGAGGAAGAGCGCGGTGAGGCCGACGAGCCCCAGTTCCTCGCCCGCCGTCGCCAGGATGAAGTCCGACTTCACGGCGAAGCCGATGAGGACGGAATGGCCGAGACCGAGCCCCGTGCCGAGCATCCCGCCGGCGGCGAAGGCGAAGAGCGACTGGGCGAGCTGCCCCGGTCCCTCGCCCGCCCGGATCGAGGCGAAGGGGTCGAGCCAGTCCTCCACCCTGCTGTGCACGTGGGGTTCGAGCGAGCCGACGAGGAAGGCTCCGGCGGAGGCCAGGACGAGCCCGACGGCGATCCAGCCGGTCCGGCCGGTCGCCACGTACAGCATGATCACGAAGAGGCCGAAGAAGAGCAGCGAGGTGCCGAGGTCGCGCTCCAGGACGAGGACGCCGACGCTCAGCAGCCAGATCGCCACGATCGGCCCGAGCACCCGGCCCGTGGGGAACTGGAACTTCCAGATCCGGCGGCCGGTGTACGCGAGGGCGTTGCGGTTGGCGGAGAGGTACGCGGCGAAGAAGACCGCGAGCAGGATCTTGGCGAACTCGCCGGGCTGGAAGGAGAGCCCGCCGAGCCTGATCCAGATCTTGGCGCCGTTCACGGCGGGGAAGAAGATCGGCAGGATCATCAGGGCGAGCGCGGCGGCCACGGAGACGTACGCGTACCCCTGGAGCGTGCGGTGGTCGCGCAGCAGCAGGACGACCGCGATGAAGAGCGCGACCCCGAGCGTCGACCAGACGAGCTGCGTCGCCGCCGCCTGGTCGTTCGGCGTCTCCAGGTCGAGCCGGTAGATCAGTACGAGGCCGAGCCCGTTGAGCAGGACGGCGATCGGCAGCAGCAGCGGATCGGCGTACGGGGCGCGGAAGCGGACCGCGAGGTGGGCGACGAGCGCGAGCAGCCCGAGGCCGGCGCCGTAGCGGGCGGCGTCCGGCGGCACGGCGCCGCTGCGGGCGAGGCCGACCGCGGCGTAGCCGTAGACGGAGATGAGGACGGCGCAGACGAGGAGGGAGAGTTCCACGCCGCGGCGCTTCGGGAGGCGTACCCCGGGCGGGGGAGCGTCCGAGCGCGGTGTGGTCATGGTCCGCAACGTAGCAAGCGGTATGCCCTATGTCCCTTTTGTGTGACGGTGTGCCGTGTGGTGCCGTTCAGTCCTCCGGCGTCAGTCCTCCGGTACGGAGTCGGCGAGGCTCACGTATTCGGGCAGCCGCAACCGGGCGACGGCGCCCCCGGCTTCCGCGCTGACAGAGTCGGCGTCGGCGTTCGCGAACTCCGCGCTGTCGGCGTCGGCGTTCGTGAACACCAGCTCCGCGCCGATCACCTCCGCCTGCCCCACGGCGATCGTCAGCCCGAGCCCGTGCCCCTTGCCCCCGCTCTCGGTGCGGAAGCGCTGCGGCCCCGACTCCAGCAGGTACCCGGGATAGCCGGGGCCGTGGTCCCGTACGGTCACCGTCGGCCCGTCCACCGTCACGGTCACCGGAGGGGCCCCGTGCTTGTGGGCGTTGGCGACCAGATTGCCGAGCACCCGCTCCAGGCGCCGCCGGTCCGTCTCCACCGTGGCGTCCCGGACGACCCGTACCTCCGTCTCCGTGCCCGAGGCGCGCACCACCCGCTCGGCGAGCGGGCCGAGCTCGTGCACCGCCAGGTCCACGGTCTCGTTGCGGGCGTCGAGCCGGGAGATCTCCAGGAGGTCCTCGGTGAGGTCCCGCATCGCCTTCACCCGGTCCTGGACGAGTTCCGAGGGCCGTCCGTCCGGCAGCAGTTCGGCCGCGGCCGAGAGCCCGGTGAGCGGGGTCCGCAGCTCGTGCGCCACGTCGGCGGTGAACCGCTGCTCGCTCTGCAGCTTGCGCTGGAGCGAGGAGGCCATCGTGTCGAGCGCCCCGGAGACCGTCGCGACCTCGTCCTGGGGGCGTGAGGGGTCCCCGGTACGGGGGTCGTCGACGCGCGCGTCGAGGTCGCCGGCGCTGATCCGGCGGGCCACCTGCGCGGTGAGGTGCAGCCGGCGCGTGACCCGGGTGACGGCGAAGGCGCCGACGGCCAGGGTCACCCCGATCGCGAGGACGGAGGAGCCGAGGATCGACCTGTCGAGCGCGTCGATGGTCTCGGCGCTCTGCGTGTAGTCGACGTGTACGGCGAGGGCGCGGCCGTCCGCCGGGCCCGCCGCCCACATCGTCGGCCGGCCCTCGTGTTCGGCGACCATCGTGCCGCGCTCCCCCCGGGCGGCGAGCGCCCGCAGCGAGGCGGGCAGCCCCTTCGGGTCGATGCCGGAGAACCGGGGGAGCGGCTCGCCCGCCTCGTAGAGCCGGCTGACCTCGGTGAGCCGTGTGAGGGCCTTCTCCCGGGAGTCGTGCACGGTCTGGCCTGCCACCGAGACGTGGACGAGGACGCCGAGCAGCGCGGCGAGGGCGCAGCACATGACGGTGATGAAGACCGCGGCCTTCCAGGTGAGGGTCGCCGTCCAGGCGGGCAGCCGGGGCGCTCTCACGGGGCCGGTTCCACGGGGAGGGGGACGGGCGCGGGCACCGGCGCCGGTCCGGGAGGCGTGGGCGTCGGACTCACGAGGCGGGGCGCGGGCACGGTCGATGCCCCGGGGGGCTTCACACGGACGATCTCGTCCCGGGTGGGCAGCATGCTGTGCTGCCCCTCGTCCCAGGACCACGCCGTGCGGTACTCGTACCCGGGGATGCCCGCCGAGGCGACCCGCATGATGAGGTCACGGCCGGCCAGCTCGACGCTGATGACCTGGTCGACCGTGGACATGATCCGGGTGAGCCCGCCGTTCTCGGCGAGGTAGACCCGCACCCCGACCTGCTGGTCGGGCATCCGGATGCCGACGATCAGCTCGTCACGGCCGTTGCCGGTGAGGTCGCGGTAGTACGGCCGCAGGACGGGGCAGGCGCCGGGCTTCGCGGTGCACGCCTCGATCGCCCGGGCGGTCTCCTCGTAGAGGCCGTCCGCGCCGGAGTACGTGTCGGGGTGCGCCCGCACCTCGGCGAGGACGACGGTGGCGGGGGCGACGCGACGGACGTCGTTGTCCGGGAGCGCCACGCCGGGGACGCGCTGGGTGTCCGACTCGCCGTAGTCGATCGGCGGATCGGTGGCGGGCGGCAGGTCGGGCCAGAGCCGGACGGGCCCGACGGCGGTGGGCGTCGGCCCGGCGCTCTTGAGCTCGCCCTCGCCACCGCAACCGGTGAGCAGGAGGGCGCCGAGCACGCCGAGGACGGCGGCGAGCTGCACGCAGTGCGGTCTCACGCGGCTCCTCGGGGCGGACGGCGGCACGATGGGTCTCCCCATGGAGCCTATTCAACGGGACGCCCCTTTTGTCCACCCGTCGGGGGTCGCCCCTGCCGCTCCCGCAGGTCCCGCCTACCGGCCTGCCCCCACCCCGCTTCTGGGCCCCCGCGACCCCGGCCATGATCCGGCCTGATCGACAAGACACCCCCTAGAGAGCCCCGCGCTCCATCCGCGCCAGGGCGGCCCTGCACAGGGTCAGGAGCTTCTCGTCCTGGTGGATGTCGTGGCTGCCGGAGCCGCCCTCGCGGGCGTTGTGGCGGCGTCTTCGGGTGAGCTCGGTGAGGATCGCGAGCTGGGCGGCCGAGGCCGCCGGGCCCATCTCCGCCAGGCACTCCGCGATGTCCACGCGCGCGTGACGGTTCTCCTCCCAGGCCGCGAGCAGCACGGGAAGGGCCTGCTCCGCGCGGCCGGAGACCCGCCACAGGGCCGTCGCGCTGCGGACCCGTACCCACAGGTCCCGCGAGGTCAGGCCGGGCATGAGGGCGGGAGCCGTCACGGCCGCCGCCGGGCCGATCTCGCCCAGGGCCAGGGCCGCGCAGCACCACTCGGGGCCCGAGGAGCCCGGCCGCAGCCACCGCTCCAGGGCCGGCAGCACATCCCCCCTGTCCCCTTCGGCCGCCCACAGGGCCCGCGCCGCCGCCGTGGCGACCGAGGCCGACTCGGCGGCCAGGAGTCTTCGCAGCTCCGGTACGGCCTCCCGGGCCGCGGGACCGAAGGCCGCCAGGGTCCGCAGGGCCGACTCCCGCACCCAGTCGCGCCGGAACTCCGGCGCGCCGTGCAGCACCCGCAACACCTCGGGCACCGCCTGACCGCCCCGTACGGCCGCGAGGGCGAACAGCAGCGGCGACGCCCGGTCGAACAGCTGCTCGTCGAGCTCGACCTCGGCGAGCCGGCGCCGCAGCAGCGGGGTGAGGGTCGCGGCGGCGGGCCCGAGGCCGTCGACCGCGTACAGCAGCTCGCGCCGCACCTCGCGCTCCTCCAGGGCGCGGGCGAGCAGCGGGACCGCCCGGGTGTCCCCGGCCCGGGCCAGCGCGAGGAGTGCCGTGTCCCGCCCGGACCGCCCGACGAACCCACTGGGCGCGCCGGAGCCACCGGAGCCGCTTGGGCTGCCGGAGCCACCGGAGCCACCGGGTCCGTCGAGTCCGCCGGGAATCGCGGGTCCGTCGAGCCTGCCGGGTCCGTCGAGTCCGCCCGGCTCGCCCTGTGCGGCGCCCGGCCCGTCGGGGCCCGTCGTCAGCCGGGCCACGAGCGCGTCGGCGGCGGGGCCGCCCACGTCGAAGAGCCGCTCCAGGAAATTGGCGGCGGCCTCCCGGAGCCGCGGGTCCGGGTCGTGGAGCTGCTCGCCGATGAGCCGGACGACCTCCTCGTACCGCCCGCGCCACACCCTTATCAGCCCACCGCACAGCCAGATCCCGTCCGACCGCTGCCACCGGTCGGGGCTGCGCAGCTGGGTGAGGATCAGCGCGATCCGGTCGTCGACGCGGTCGTCGAGCGCGGAGTGCAGGGTCCGGAGCAGCTCCTCGGTCCAGGGGGCGGGCCGCCCGGCCGAGTGCTCCTCCAGGAGCTCCCGGACCTGTCCGATGAGCGTGGGCGGAAGAGCCCGCCCGCAGTCGGCACCGGCATCGCCCCCGGCACCGCCGTCGACCTCCGCGCCGGCGTCGCCCGCGACACCGGTGGACCCGCACGCCGCCGCCCTGATCTCCTCCAGCAGCTCCGTCACCCACGGCACGACGTCGTCCGGGATCGCGGCGGGCGCGCAGCGCGCCAGCTGGGCGAGGGCCGCGAGCCGGAGCCCCGGGTCCTGCGCGGCGCGGGCGAGCCAGGCGAGCCACTCGACG
The DNA here is from genome assembly GCF_026343125.1 of Streptomyces sp. NBC_00094. Taxonomy (NCBI): domain Bacteria; kingdom Bacillati; phylum Actinomycetota; class Actinomycetes; order Kitasatosporales; family Streptomycetaceae; genus Streptomyces; species Streptomyces sp. NBC_00094. The sequence continues at coordinate 5,505,255 of NZ_JAPEMB010000001.1, forward strand.
GTCTCGGAGCGCAGCCCCGCGTGCCGCAGCGCGATCCGCCCGACCGAGGCCACCAGGGCGAGCCGCACCTCGGTGTCCCGCTCGACGGTGAGCCGCTCCCGCAGCAGCGTCAGTACGCGCGCGGGCTCGGGATGCAGCGAGGCGAGCGCGCAGGGCGCCGCGAGCCGCACCTCGGGGTCGGTGTCCTCGACGAGCCCGAGGAACACGTCGGCCCCGGCGGCGATGGCGGCCGCGGCCATGGCGTAGTTGGCGGCCGGGATGAACTCCTCGTCGTCCGGGTCGAGTTCGTCCAGCTCGTCGTCGGCGTCCAGCTCGATCCCGCCGATGCTGGTGAGCAGCTCGACGATGCCGCCCCGGTCCTGGACGGCGGGGTCGGCGACGAGTTCGAGGAGGAAGGGGATGCAGGCGAGCGTCGAGTCGTAGACGTCACCCTGGTGGTGCACCGCGCCGTACATGCCGTCGAGGGCGGTCTCCCGTTCGGCGGGATCGTCGGAGGCGAGTCCGCGGAGCAGAGCCGGCACGTCGTCGGCGGGGCCGTAGGCGTGCCCCAGCGAGGCCCAGTCGACCTCCTCGATCCCCGTCAGCATTGCCAGGCCGCCTTCCCCGTGAGCGCTGTACCAGTGAGCAAGTGTGCACCACAGGACGGACAACAAGGCCTAGCTGACAGCACCGGCCGCGCGCGGGGCCACGGTTGCGCTCTCTTTGCGCCATGTACGGGGCGGAGCAGGGCGGTTGCTCTCGGTGCACGGCCCGTCGGGGCCCGTACGGCCGCCGGTCCGCGACCGCTCGCGACCGGCCCGTCCGGCCGGGCCTCAGCCCTCCGACCGGACCCGGACGAACGCCACGTTCTCGTGCCGCCCGGCGACCTGGCGCAGCTCGACGGGGACCGGCGGGTCCACCCGCCGTACCGGCCCGTGCTCCGGGTCCTCGGCGAGCGGTCCCGCGCGGTCGCCCACCAGTGCGCCGACCTGGCGCGACTGCGCGGGGGACAGCCGGGGCGAGGTGGTCACGGTGCGGCCGTCGGGGAGCCGTACGAGCAGGGCGCGGGGCTGCTCGGCCGGGCCGATCACGCCGAGCAGCACGCCGTCGCTCGTGTCGGCGTGCCGGATCTTGCGCCAGGCCCAGGTGGGGCCCGCCCGGTAGGTGGAGCCCATCGCCTTCGCCACGACCCCCTCGACGCCCGAGGGCCGCAGCTCGCGGAACCACTCGCGGGCCGTCGCCTCGTCCCCGGTGGCCAGGACGCGCTGGAGCGGCGGCTCGGCCTCCCGCAGGGCGGCCCCGAGCAGCTCCCACCGGTCACGGAGAGGCAATCCCCGCACGTCCCGGCCCGGTACGGCGAGGAGGTCGAAGGCGATGTACGAGACGGGGACCCCGGCCCGTACCCGGTCCGCGTGCGAGCGGAGCAGGTCGGTGAAGCTCAGCCGCCCCTCCCGGTAGGCGCACAGCTCGCCGTCGAGCACGATCCCGGGCGGCAACTGCGTGCGCAGGTGGGCGGCGATCTCGGGGAACTCCGGCGCGAGGTCCCGGTGGGAGCGGGACTGGAGCACGACCTTCCCGTCGGCGAGGACGAAGGCGAGGGCGCGGAAACCGTCCAGCTTGAGGGAGTACTGGAGCTCCCGGGGCGGCTCGGCCTGGCCCGGGACGGAGTCGGCGGACCGCGGCCGCATGACGTCGACGGGCGGCGGAAGCGCGACGCCGCCACCCGCGTCGGCTCCGCCGCTCATGGCACGCCACCCGCCCGCTCGGGCGCGAAGAGGGGCGCCAGGAGCTCTCCGTACCGCTCCAGACGTGGCGCGATGTCGTCCATCAGCAGAACGAGCTCCTCCGGATCGGCCGTGGGGGACGCGCAGCCCTCCACCTCCTCCCACGTGACGGGCGCCGAGACGGCGGGCAGGGCCCGGGCCCGCAGGGTGTAGGGGGTGGCGGTGGTCTTGGCGGCGGCGTTCTGGCTGTGGTCGACGAAGACCTTGCCGGGGCGCAGGGCCCGCGCCATCCGGTGCACGACCAGTTCGGGCAGGGCGGCCTCCGCCTCGACGGCGAGCTGCCTCGCGTACACGGAGGCCTGCTCGGAGGGCGTCGGCGCGATCGGGACCAGCAGGTGCAGCCCCTTGGCGCCGGAGGTCTTGGCGAAGGCCTCCAGGCCGTCCGCCGCGAGCCGCTCGCGCAGGTGGAGCGCGACCCGGCAGCACTCGGCGACCGTCGCGGGCGGCCCGGGGTCGAGGTCGAGGACGAGCCGGTCGGCGACGCCGGGGGAGGGGGTCCGCCATTGGGGCGTGTGGAACTCGACGACGAGGTTCGCGGCCCACATGAGCGAGGCCAGGTCCTGGATCACGACCTGCCGGGCGCGGGGGTCGTCGGAGCGGGGCACGGGGGTGGTGGTCACCCAGGAGGGTGTGCCGGGCGGCGGATTCTTGGTGAAGAAGAGCTGCCCGTCCGGACCGTCGGGGTAGCGCAGGAAGGAGACGGGCCGGTCGCGCAGATGCGGCAGGATCGCGGCCCCGACGGTGGCGTAGTAGTGCAGCACCTCGCCCTTCGTCGTGCCGGTGAGCGGGTGGAGCACCTTGCCCAGGTTGCTGAGCGCCAGGCGCCGCCCCTCCACCTCCGTGATGGGCGTCATACGATGAGAATCCCACGATCCGGACATCCCTGTGTGAAAGGGAAGAACCGTGCGATCCATCTGGAACGGCGCTATTTCCTTCGGGCTGGTCAGCATCCCGATCAAGCTGGTGAACGCCACCGAGAGCCGGTCCGTCTCGTTCCGCCAGATCCACACCGAGGACGGCGGCCGGGTCCGCTACAAGAAGGTGTGCGAGCTCGACGGCGAGGAGGTCTCCGGCGCGGAGATCGGCAAGGCGTACGAGGAGGCCGACGGGACCATGATCCCGATCACCGACGAGGACCTGGCCGCGCTGCCGCTCCCCACGGCGAAGACGATCGAGATCATGGCCTTCGTGCCGGCCGGGGAGATCGACGCGCTCCAGATGGAGGCGGCGTACTACCTCTCGGCGAACGGGGTGCCCGCGGCCAAGCCGTACACGCTGCTCCGGGAGGCGCTCAAGCGGAGCGACAAGGTGGCGGTGGCGAAGTTCGCGCTGCGGGGGCGGGAGCGGCTCGGCATGCTCCGGGTCGTGGGCGACGTGATCGCGATGCACGGTCTGCTCTGGCCGGACGAGATCCGGGCCCCGGAGGGTGTGGCGCCGGAGACGCCGGTGACGGTGCGGGAGGCCGAACTGGACCTGGCGGACGCCCTGATGGCCACGCTCGGGGAGGTCGACATCGACACACTGCACGACGACTACCGCACGGCGGTGGAGGAGATGATCGCGGCCAAGGCGGAGGGCGGCGAGGCGGTGGCGCCGCCGGAGCCGGGCGAGGAGGGTGGCGGACAGGTCATCGACCTGATGGCGGCCCTGGAGAACAGTGTGCGGGCGGCGAAGGAGGCGCGGGGTGGGGTCGCGGAGGTGACCGAGCTGAAGCCGCGGGGGACGGCGGCGAAGAAGGCGCAGCCGAAGAAAGCGGCGGCGAAGAAAGCGGCGGCGAAGAAAGCGGCGGCGAAGAAGGCGGCGACCGCAAAGACGTCGGCCGCGAAGAAGTCCACAGCCGAAACACCGGCGAAGAAGGCCCCGCGCAAGCGCACGGCCTGAGCGGCGCATAGGCCACGAAAGCCCTGAAGAGGCCCCCGGACCACGGTCCGGGGGCCTCTTCTCCGTCTGTCCTCCGTGCCCGTTGTGCCAGGCCCAACTCACCGCACACCGGACAGAAGTGACCGACCTTCGGACAACAGCTGGTCAAATTCTTGTTGCAGACCTGTCAAACATTCGACTTCGCTGGCACGCTCGCACCCGCATCACCCCCGCCACCCCCCCCCACACGATCCCCACGTGCTTCAGCGAAGGAGCCCGCGTGATCCGCCAGCAGTCCTCGCACCGTCGGACCGTCACCACCACGGTCCGTGCCGCCGCCCTGATCGCCTCGGCCGCCATGGTCGTCGTCGGAGTCCAGTCGGGCGCCGCCAGCGCCGATTCCCAGCGCGAGGCGGGCGCCACCGCGCTCGTCCTCACCGGCACGCAGCGCGCCGCCGCCGTCCAGGAGGCGCAGGCGGGGGCCGCCGCCACCGCCAAGGCCATCGGCCTCTCGGACCAGGAGAAGCTGGTCGTCCGCGACGTCGTCAAGGACGCCGACGGCACCGTCCACACGCGTTACGAGCGCACCTACGAGGGCCTGCCGGTCCTCGGCGGCGACCTGGTCGTGCACCAGAAGAAGAACGGCTCCCGCGCGACGACCAAGGCGACCACCGCCCGGATATCCGTCCCGAGCACCGAGGCCAAGGCCCCGGCCGCGACGGCGAAGAGCACGGCCCGCAAGGTGATCTGGGCTGCCACCGGCAAGCCGGCCCTGGCCTGGGAGACCGTCGTCACCGGCGTCCAGCACGACGGCACGCCGAGCGAGCGCCACGTGATCACCGACGCCGCCACGGGCAAGGAGCTGTACGCCTACGAGGCGATCGAGACGGGCGTCGGCAACACCCAGTACAGCGGCCAGGTCACGCTCGGCACGTCGCCCTCGTTCACCCTCACGGACGCGGCACGCGGCGGCCACAAGACGTACGACCTGAACGGTGGCACCAACGGCACCGGTTCGCTCTTCACCAACGGCACCGACACGTGGGGCAACGGCCTGGCGACGAACCGCGAGACCGCCGCCGCGGACGCCCACTACGGCGCGGCCGTCACGTGGGACTTCTACAAGAACGAGCTCGGCCGCAACGGCATCCGCGGAGACGGCGTCGCCGCCTACTCGCGCGTCCACTACGGCAACGCGTACGTCAACGCCTTCTGGTCGGACTCCTGCTTCTGCATGACGTACGGAGACGGCGCGGGCAACCTCAAGCCGCTCACCTCCCTCGACGTCGCGGGCCACGAGATGTCCCACGGCCTGACCGCCGCCACCGCGGGCCTGCGCTACAGCAAGGAGTCGGGCGGCCTCAACGAAGCCACCTCCGACATCCTGGGCACCTCGGTCGAGTTCTACGCGGGCAGCACGGCCGACGCGGGCGACTACCTCATCGGCGAGAAGATCGACATCCGCGGCAACGGCACCCCGCTCCGCTACATGGACAAGCCCAGCAAGGACGGCAACTCCGCCGACTACTGGTCCAGCTCGGTCGGCCGCCTCGACGTCCACTACTCCTCGGGCCCGGCCAACCACTTCTTCTACCTGCTCTCCGAGGGCAGCGGCACGAAGACGATCAACGGTGTGGTCCACAGCTCCGCGACCTACGACGGCTCCACCCTCACGGGCATCGGCCGCGCCAAGGCCTACAAGATCTGGTACAAGGCCCTCTCCACCTACATGACCTCCTCCACCAACTACGCGGGCGCCCGCACGGCCACCCTCCAGGCCACCGCCGACCTGTACGGCGCCACGAGCGCGGAGTACACCGCGGTCGCCAACACCTGGACCGCGATCAACGTCAAGTAACAGGCCGAGCCATCGGCTTCCCACGCCGGCTTCCCCCACCTGACAGCTTCCCTCAGGGACGGTTGACGATCACGCAACCGCCTTGATGTGATGGTCTGTTACATCGTTTGATCGAAGGTGGGGGAAGCCGGCGTGGCGCTCGACAACCCGGATCTCAAGGACGTGCTCAAGGATGTCGCCTCCGGCGTCCTCCAGCTCCCGGACTTCCAGCGCGACTGGAAGTGGGACGACGAGCGGATCAGGGCGCTCATCGCGACCGTCACCCTGAAATACCCGCTCGGCGTCGTCATGTCCCTGCACACGGGCGGCGCGAGCCCGTTCAAGGCGCGCACGCTCAAGGGCGCCGAGAGCGGCGAGGGCAAGACCCCCGACCTGCTGCTCCTCGACGGGCAGCAGCGACTCACCTCGCTCTTCCAGGCGCTGCACCAGGACGCCCCGGTCGAGACGCGGGACGGCCGCGGCAAGGACATGACGTGCTGGTACTACGTCGACATCGCCAAGGCGGTCGGGTCGCCGGCGGACCGGGACGACGCGATCGTGTCCGTTCCCGAGGGCAAGGTCCTGAAGCGGGACTTCGCCCGCACGGTCGTCCTCGACCTCACGACGACCGAACGCGAGTGCGCGGCCGGCCACTTCCCGCTGCACTTCGTCTTCGACACCCACCGGGTGGGGGCCTGGCAGCAGGAGTTCGTGCGCAACCCGGAGAACTGGCCGCTCTGGATGAAGTTCCAGGAGCAGGTCCTGAACAACATGCTGTCGTTCGACGTGCCGATGATCAAACTGGCGGCCACGACCACCACGGACGCCGTGTGCGCGGTGTTCGAGCGGGTCAACTCCGGTGGCGTGCCGCTGAACGTCTTCGAACTGCTCACCGCGACCTACGCGGGAAACCGGGAGTACGTCGCCGCGCACGGTGACTACTACCGGCTGCCCGACGAGTGGCGCGGGATCAAGCAGGACCTCACCCTGGCGTACCCGGTGCTCGGCCGGCCGGAGAGCGGCCCGGACGACGGACTCAGCAGCAGCGACTTCCTCCAGGCGGTCTCCCTCGTGCGCACCTGGGAGGCGAAGCAGGAGGGGTCCGGCACGGTCGTGTCCTGCAAGCGCAGGGACCTGCTCAACCTGCCGCTGGAGGACTTCCGCCGCCTGGCGCCCAGGGTGGCCGAGGCCTTCCGGTGGGTGGGCGGCTTCCTGGAGCGCCAGTCCATCGTCCGCACGGCGGACCTTCCGTACCGCACGCAGCTGGTGCCGCTCGCCGCCGTACGCGCGCTGCTCGGCAGGGAGGCGGACGCGCCCGCCGCCCGGGAGCGCATCGCCCAGTGGTACTGGTGCGGCGTCCTCGGCGAGATGTACGGAGGATCGCTGGAGACCCGCTTCACACGCGACGTCGAGCAGCTGATCGACTGGATCCGGGACGAGGACGCCCCCCAGCCCGACACGGTCGCGGAGGCGACGTTCCACGAAGTCCGCCTGGACACCCTCTCCACCCGCAACAGCGCCGCCTACAAGGGGATCTACGCCCTGCTCATCAGGCAGGGGGCGGTGGACTGGCACTACACCGAAGACGCGCTGACCCCCGGGCAGCTGGTGGAGCGGTCCGTCGACGTGCGGCTGATCTACCCCAAGTCGTGGATCGCCAAGAACCTCGCCGACTGGCCCGCACACGTGGACTGGGCGGCGCGCGCGAGCTCGATCGTCAACAAGACGCCCCTGTCCCTCAGGGCCGCCAAGAGCATGTCCGGGCCGCCGACGGCCTACCTCAAGACGCTCTCGCTGGAGTCGGGGATGCGCCCCGAGTGGTTCGAGGACGTCCTCGCCACCCACCTCGTCGACGTGGACGCCCTGCGCGAGGACGACTTCGTCCGCTTCTACGAGACCCGCGCCAGGCGACTCGCGGAGCTGGTCATGCTGGCCATGGGCAAGCGCACCGTCGGCCGCGACACGACGGAGTGGTGAACCCGGCCATGGCACAGAACCCCAGCGAGGAGGAGCTGCTCGCCCTGAAGGGCCGGCAGATCCCGGTGCAGGACCTGCTCTCGCTCTTCGGCACCCGGCTCCGCAACGGCCTGACGGTGCCCCGGATCGAGCAGGCGCTCAAGGACGTGGGCCTCACCACCCTGCCGTACTTCGGCACCTGCAACCACGGCGCCGACGTCCACGTGGTCACCTGGCAGCCGCAGCCGCAGGCCGCCCCGGAGGAGACCGGCGGCGAGGGCGAGGACGACGGCGAGGGTGACCAGGAGGAGCCGGGGGCGGGCGGCCTGCCCGCCCGGCCGCTGCGGATCGGCGACATCCCGTCCGCGACGGGCGGACTGTTCTCCGTCGAACCGGACACGCCGCTCACCCAGGTCACCTGGCTCATGCGGACGAAGGGGTACTCCCAGATCCCCGTGATCGAGCGGGGCGCGACCCTCTGCGGTGTCGTCACCTGGAGCTCGGTGGCGAAGGTGTACGAGACGACCGCCTCCGCCGTCCTCGCCGAGGCGATGGTCGAGGACCCGCCCGTCGTCGAGGCGCACCACGACTTCTTCCAGCTGCTCCCGCGCGTCAGCGACGACGGCTACCTGCTCGTCCGGGCCAGCGACGGCAGCTTCTGCGGGATCGTGACCACGGCCGACATCACCCAGCGGTTCGACGCGACGGCCTGGCCGTTCTTCGTCGTCGGGGAGATCGAGTCCCGGCTGCGGAAGTGCCTGGGCGCGCGGATCGGCGAGGACGCCATCCGGGCGGTGCAGCTGAGCAACAAGCGCACCGGCCTGATCACGGACCTGATGTTCGGCGGCTACGTGAAGCTCCTCGACGGCGACCAGCAGAACCCCGCACTCCGAACCCGCTCGGACGAGAACTGGCAGGCGCTCGGCTGGCCCGGCGTCGACCGGGTCCAGTTCGTGCGCCAGCTCGACCGGGTACGCGTCATCCGGAACGGCATCGCCCACTTCGACGCCGAGCCGCTGTCCCCGCGGTCGGCCAAGGAACTGCGGGAGTTCGTCGGGCTGCTCCGCCAGCTCACCTGACGCGGTACTCGCGGCCGGGACCGGGACCGGGGCCTGGGCCACGACGCCGGCCGGGCGCCCGGCTCGCGGCGCCCGGCTTGCGGCCCCCGGCTCGTCCCGACTGCTCGCGGCCTCCGGCTCGTGCCGACTAGGAGTGGAGGCTGCGCAGGAACCGGGCGGCCACGGGCCCGGCGTCCTTGCCGCCCGACCCGCCGTCCTCGATGATCACGGCCCAGGCGAGGGCCATGTCCTCCTGGTAGCCGATCATCCAGGCGTGCGTCTGCGGCGGGTTCGCCGCACCGAACTCGGCCGTGCCCGTCTTGGCGTGCGGGCTGCCGGGGATGTCCTTGAGGGCCCAGCCGGCTCCGTACGTGACGGTGGCGCGGGACATGTCCCGCAGCGCCTCGACGACGGCGCCGGGCAGCTTCGGCGCGGTGGCCTCCTTCTTCACGTGGCCGGGCACGAGGACGGGCTGCCTGAACTCGCCCTCCTTGATCGTCGCGGCCACGGCGGCCATCACCAGGGGAGAGGCGAGCACCTTGCCCTGGCCGATGGTGGAGGCGGCCAGCTCGTTGTCCGACTCGGGCACGGGCACCGAGCCGTCGTACGAGACCGCGCCGATGTCCCACTCCTCGCCGATGCCGTAGTAGCGGGCCGCGTCCTTGATGGCGGAGCCGGCGACCCTGGCGCGTTCGCCGACGAAGAAGGTGTTGCAGGACTTCGCGAAGGAGTCGCGGAACGTCGAGCCGGCCGGCAGGGCGAACTGCTTCTGGTTCTCGAACCGCTGGCCGTTGACCTGCCGGAACTTCGGGCAGGCGGCCTCGTCGTCCGGCTTCATGCCGTTCAGCAGCAGGGCGGTCGCGGTCACGGCCTTGAAGGTGGAGCCCGGGGGATAGCGCCCCTCCAGGGCCCGGTTCATGCCGCCGGGGCGGTTCGCGGCGGCGAGGATGTAACCGGTCGACGGGTCGATGGCGACGAGGGAGGCGTTCTTGTCCGTGCCCTGGAGGGCCTCGGCGGCCGCCTCCTGGACCCTCGGATCGATCGTCGTCCGTACGTCCTCGCCGGGCTTCGTCCCGGACTTCGTGAGCGCCTTGACCGCCTCGCCGGAGGTGCGGTCGACCACCACGACGGAGCGGGGGTGCGTCGCGTCGCCGGCGAGCACCTTCTCGTAGCGCGCCTGGAGGCCCGAGACGCCCTTGCCGTTCTCGTCGACGGTCCCGACGAGCGAGGGGGCGGTCAGCTCGCGGCCGTACGTGTCGAGGACGGTGCCGCGGGTGCCGTTGGTCTTCAGTGCGAGCGTCTGACCGGCCTCCATCAGCGGATGGATGATCGGAGTGGAGAATTCCACCCGCCATTCGCCGTTCTTGAGCGCTTTCGCCGTGGACTTGTATGTGATCTTTCCTGCCGAGGCGATATCCATCTCGACGGTGAAGGGGATCTGAACTTTTCCCCCGTCGATCTTCCGGGCCTCGGAGGGCACCGCCGTGATGATCGTCTTCGTCGGCTTGAGGTTCGTCATGACCGACTGGACGAGCGATTCGGCGTTCTTCGGCGAATCGGTCAGGTTACCGGCCTCGACGGGCTTGTTCTGCGCCCAGGCGTCGAGGAACTCCTGTATCCGCGCGGTGGCTTCCCTTACGTCCTTGTCGGGCCCTTCCGGCGCCACCAGCGACGTGTATCCCCAGTACCCCAAGCCGCCCAGTACGGAGAGGGTGACGACCGTGCCGACGATCGGCTTCACCCGGCTGCGCCGCCGCCGATGGCCGTGGTTGCTTTGGTTGCTGTAGCGAGACATGGTCATGAGCTTAGAACGTCCCTGTCGCTTAACGTCCTTTGTTTACAGGCGCGTTGACCAGGGCCCTGTGCTGCTTGTCGTACCATTCGCCGGTACGTTCACCGGTCTGGACCTATGGCGGCGTGAAGCTTCCGAGGTCAGGCGGCCGGCGTGCCCTGTCGATGACCGGAGCCATCCGGGATTCCGGTTTCCTTCGCCTTCTCTCCGCGTACTCTCCGGCGGCCATACGGGAGATTTCTGCGCGATCCGCCGAATTCCCGGTCCCGCGCAATCAGCGGGTTCTGGCGGGAATCGTTATCTCTTCGCACCGCCGAGGTCCGGTCCGCTCCCCGGAACCGTACGACCCGCCCCGACCCGCCCGCCCACTCCCGTCGCCCCACCCCACCGCACCCCCCACCCCGCCTACCCCACCCCCTCTGACCGGATCCGAACGGAGGTCTGTGCGAACTCTCTCGGCCAAGGGGCGTGATTAAGCCATCCCGGAGGGCTCTCGACAGGGGCACCCGCACGCTCCCGATGTCTCGATTGATGGCGAGTTACCGCGAAAAGCCCGCCACCGCTTTCGGTGGCGCTTCACCATTCCGCCGCCCATTGGCCCGATATTTGGCGGAATGGAACCACGGCCGAGTGTGAACTTTCGGCCGTGCGCCGGGCGAACTAGCGTGCTTCTCACCCGCGGTCGCATCCTGCTTCGGGAATACGCGCCGTCCACGGGTACACGGGTTCACGGGGGAGGATCTGCGTCATGCAGTCGTGCGTCACAAGGAGTGTCCGAGGTCATCGGCCGTCCCGGAGGCGTCCGGGAACGCGCACGGACTCCGCCGCCTGAACCACCGGTCACCGTTCTCTCCGTCGTCGACGCCCGGTCCTGGAGTGATGGCGCATGTCCGAACCGAAGCACCGCCTTGCCCTGCACCTGCTCGGCCCCCTCCGCGTCTGGCGGGGCGACCGGGAACTCGCCGTGGGACCGCCCAAACAACGGGCCGTCCTCGCTCTCCTCGCCGGCCGGCGAGGAGCCGTGGTCAGCCGCGCCCAGATCGTGGACGCGCTCTGGGGCACCGACGCCCCGGCCTCGGCCGCCAACGCCGTGCACACCTACGTCGCCGCACTGCGCCGGACCCTCGAACCGGACCGCGGCAGCCGCGAGTCCGGCGTCTTCATCGTCTCCCGCACCGGCGGCTACGAGCTGCGCGTGCCTGCCGACGCCGTGGACTCCGCCGTCTTCGTCCGCCGCTACGAGGAGGCGCGCCACCTGGTGTCGACCGGCGAGACCGCGGCCGCCTTCGAGCGCTTCGAGTCGGCGCTCGGTCTGTGGCGCGACGAGGCGCTCAGCGGCATCCCCGGCCCGTACGCGGCCCTCGAACGCACCCGGCTGCGCGAGATGCGGTTCGCGGCGACCGAGGGCTGGATCGCCGGGCTGATCGCCGCCGACCGCCTCGACGCGGCCGTCGTCGCCTCCTCCGAGGCCATCGCCCAGGAGCCGTTGCGCGAACGGCTGCGCCACCTCCACATGCTGGCCCTGTCCCGGTGCGGCCGACAGGCCCACGCCATCCAGGCGTACGACGAGACACGGACCCTGCTCCGGGAGGAACTCGGCATCGACCCCGGGCGGGAACTGCGGGAACTGTACGAGCGGATACTGGTGGGCGAGGTCCCCGCCGAACGCCGGCGCCGGACGACGACACCCCCCGCGAACCCCTCGCCCCGGCTGTCCCGGCCCGCGCCCCTCCGGCCCGCGCCCCTCCGTACCGCCCCGCACCGGATCACCCGGCTCCGCGCGGCCTCTCCGGAGATCTCGACGTCCCGACGTAACGCCCGCTCCGCAAGCGGCGGTTCACCGCTGAATCAGCTCCCCGCCACACCCCGAGTCTTCATCGGCCGGGAAGCGGAACTCCAGCAGGCCAGACAGAAGCTCGACCAGGACATCTCCCTGTACGGGAGTACGGCCCCGATCCTCACCGTCGACGGACCCGCCGGCGTCGGCAAGACCGCGTTCGCGCTGGAACTCTCCCACGAATACGCGGACATGTTCCCCGACGGCCAGCTGTACGTCGATCTCCGGGGTACGGGCGAGACCGGCCCCCGCTCCGCCTGCGACGCACTCGCCCGCCTCCTCCAGGGAGTCGGCGTCGCACACGACCGGCTGCCCCACGACCTCGAAGGACGCGCCACCCTCTACCGCACCCTGATGCGCGGCCGACGCATGCTCCTCCTCCTCGACGACGCGGCCGACGCCGACCAGCTGCGCCCGCTCGTCCCGCCCGGCCCCTCGGTCGTGATCGTCACCAGCCGCCGCCTCCAGCGCGGACTCGTCGCCCGCGAGGGCGCCCAACGCGTCGGACTGCGCCCGCTGAACCGGGGGGCCGCCGCCGACCTCTTCGTCGCTCTCCTCGGTCCCGAGCGCTGCGCCGGACAACGGGCCACGGTGGAGCGGCTCGCCGAGTACTGCGGGCGGCTCCCGCTGAGCGTCCGGATCGCCGCAGGGACCATGGCCGCCGACCCGTACCTGTGCCCGCGGGACCTGGCGGACCGGTACGAGGACCCGCGCACCCGGCTCGACCACCTCAGCGTCGAGGGCGACGGCGAGGCCAGCGTGCGCCACGCGCTGGAGGCGAGCTACCTCTCCCTCACCTCCGAGGCGGCCCGACTCTTCCGGGCCCTCGGCAGGACCGGGGCCGGGACGGTCGGGCCCGTGGACGCGGCCGCCCACACGGGCGGCGACGCGGCGGCCGCCCGGCGAAGGCTCGACGCCCTGGCCGACGTGGGGCTGCTCGAACGCAGCGGTTCCGACGCGTACCGCTTCGACGAACTCGTCGGCATCTACGCGTCCGAACGCGCGGCCGCCACCGACCGGACCACCGCCCGCTCGACGCTTCTGCTGACCCCGATCCACGGCGAGGGCGTCCAGGACTACTACTGCCGCCCGGAAGTCCTGGCCAGACACTAGGGGGTGTCTTGCCGATCAGGCCGGGGGGGAGCCCTTTCGATCGGTCCGGGCACCCCCAGGTGCTGGAAGAACCCCACCTCCGGGGCCCCGGAGCCTGAAGAACCCGGGCGCCGAAGTACGTGGACCAGACACTTTTCAGTTCTTCTTCAGTGCCCCCTGCGCACAATCGCCTGCGTCACCACGCCTGTCGCTGTGGAGCAACGGAGGGGCACGACCACGATGACCACGAGCACCAGCCCGGAAAGCGCCTTCGGCAACCTGACCGAGGAGAGCGTCCGGTACAGCCGTTCCTCGCAGTTCCGCTCGACCAGCGAACTGTTCATCAGGGACAACCCGTACCACCGCCCCATGAACCCCGAGCGCATCGCCGGGATCGACTGGAGCACACCCCTCGTCGAGGAGACCTTCGCCTCCGACCGGAGCCTGCTCGCGAACCGTCTCCTGATGAACGTCTACGAGAGCGACGCGCTGTTCCTGCCCGCCGCGGGACTGCGCAAGTTCGAGGACGACTTCAACGCCTTCTACCACTCCGACAGCCGGCTCGCCGGCGAGCGGATCCGCCCCCAAGCGGAACGATTCGCCTTCGGTTTCCTGGAGGACTCCGTCGGCGTCTCCGGACAGTGGGACGAGGACACCCTCCGCGCCCACCTGCGCCGCTCCGTCGACCTGGCCAACAGCCCCGGCTCCCGCCCCGTCTTCGACGCGATCCGCTCCGCGAAGTCGCCCAGGACCGCCGCGGGCACCCAGATCGTGCAGATGGCACTCGACGGCCTGACCGAGGCCACCGCCATGTCGCAGAACCTGGGCGGCGCCTTCGGGCCGGAGCAGAGCGAGCTCTTCAAGATCTTCGTCGACGAGTTCGGCTACGGGGTCTTCCCGGCCAAGCACAGCACGCTCTTCATGGAGCTCTGTTCCAGCGTCGACATGGCGACGACCTCGCACCACTACTGGTTCTTCTACCTGCCCAGCTCGATCGCGATCAACAACTACTTCTACTGGGCGACCCGCAACCGCACCGGCTTCTTCCGCTACATCGGCGCCATGGCCTTCCTCGAGGCCACGTTCGCCTCCTGGTTCGGCGACCTCACCAAGGTCTTCCGCGACGTGTACGGCAAGGACGTCGACACCCGGTACTGCGACGAGCACGCCCACATCGACCAGCACCACGGCCGGATGGCCATCGACGATCTGCTCATCCCGCTCGCCCGCAAGCACGGCCCCGTCGCCGTCAAGGGCCTGCTCCAGGGCGTCGAGGAGATCCAGCTGCTCGACCGCCTCGCGGGCGCCGACCTGCTCTCCCAGCTCACCTGGGACCCGGCGCTCTCCGACGCCCCCGCCGAAGGACCCGCCGGCGAGGTCGTGGAGCTCGACAGCGACAGCCCCTTCGACACCCAGGTCGCCCCGGTCGCCACCCGCCTCCACGTCCTCGGCGGCGAGGCCCTGCTGTACACCTCCGCCACCGGCGACCCGCTGCGCGTGCCCCAGGGCACGTCCGTCCTCGTCCCGGCCGGCCGGCTCTACGGCGTACGGGCCGAGTCCCGCACCCAGCTCGCCACCGGACCGGAAGCGTGAGCGCCCGCACGAAGGGGGCGGCCGCCGCCCCCGCGCAGCCCCGCACCCGGGCGGAGTTCGACCGCACCGAGCACAACGCGCTCGTCGCCGGCGACGAGATCTACTTCGTCATGGAACGCGACAACGCCCTCCACGTCCTGAGCAGCCGGTGCCCCCACCGGGGGGGCCCGCTCCACCTCGGCGACGTCGAGGACGGAAGGCTCGTCTGCCCCTGGCACGGCGGCTCGTTCCCCGTCGCCCGGCTCTGCGACCGCTCCCACCCCTCCGTACGCGTCGGGAACACCGTCACCGTGTACCTCCCGGCCGGAGACGTACCCCCCGTCCCCGTCCACACCATGGTCCGAGCGTCCGAAGCGGGAGCGAACGCGGCATGAAACTCACCACCACACAGGACGCCCCGATCGATCTCCTCGCCCCCCGCAGCCCGGCGCGCGCCGCCGACCCCTGCCGGACGCTGCTCGCGCTCGGCGAGGAGGCCATGGCGCAGCGGCAGTACGAGCGTGCCTACGACCTGTTCAGCTCCGCGGCCGGCTGCGACGCGAGCGATGCCGGCGGGGAGCGCTACCGCCGCGAGATCAACCGCGCGGTCCGTGCCCTCGTCCCCCGCTGGCACTTCGGCATGATGAACGACGTCGAGCGCAACCAGGCCTACGCCAAGGCGATCCAACAGGTGGTCGGTGAGGGGCAGCTGGTGCTCGACATCGGCACCGGCGGCGGCCTCCTCGCGCTGCTCGCGGCCCGCTCGGGCGCCGAACGGGTCGTCACCGTCGAGGCCGTCGACGTCGTCGCCGCGACCGCCCGCGAGATCGTCGGCAAGAACGGGTACGCGGACGTCGTCAACGTCGTCTCCGGCTTCTCCACCGACCTGCGCGTCGGCGTGGACCTGCCGCGCCGGGCCGACGTCCTGGTCACCGAGATCTTCGACTGCGCGCTGCTCGGCGAGTTCGCCGTACCCGCCCTGAAGCACGCCCGGCGGGAACTCCTCACGCCCGACGCGGTCGTCCTGCCCCGCTCGGGCCGCCTCTTCGCGCAGTTCGTGGAGAGCCCCGAGCTGCACTCGCTCAACCACGTCGGCGAGGTCGAGGGCTTCGACTTCAGCCCCTTCGCCTCACTCACCTCGCTCGAGTACTTCTCCACCACCCTCACCAACTACCGCCACCGCCCGCTCACCGACCCGGTGGAGGTCTTCCGCTTCGACTTCGCCGAGGACATCGAACCGGCCGCGCAGCAGTTCGAGATCACCCCGGTGGAGAGCGGCGCCGCGCACGCCGTCGTGATGTGGTTCGAGCTCGACCTCGCCGAGGGCATCACCCTCTCCAACAGTCCTTCGGACAGCGGCTCCCACTGGAAACAAGCCATTCAGACCCTTCCGGAGCCCTGGCGGCTCAAGAAGGACTCCCCTCACCGGTTCCGTGCCGCGCATGATGGCCAGCGCGTGCTGGTCGGGCCCGCGAGCAAGGTCCCACACACCCAGGTGAGGTAATGGCAGTCACGAATGAGGGACACACGTCCGAGGAGCACAAGCCGGGCGCCGGTCCGACCGGCTCCCCGGAGAACAGTTCGGAAACGGCGAGTTCGGAGCTGCACAAGACCCTGACCGTCCCCAAGGGCGTCGGTGTCGCGACCGGAATGATCATAGGCAGCGGACTCCTCGTCCTGCCGGGCCTCGCCTACGACCAGGTCGGCCCCAGCGCCGTGTACGCCTGGCTGGCGGCGGCCGTCGTGGTCCTTCCGCTTCTCGTCGTCTTCGCACGGCTCGGGGCCCGCTATCCGACCGCCGGCGGCGTCCAGGGCTTCGCCCAGGCCGCGTTCGGCGCACCCGGCTCCACGGCCGCGTCGGTCATCCTCATCGGCGCCTGCGCGTTCGGCGGGGCGGCGATGGCGATCAGCGGCGGCAACTACGTCGCCGCGCTCCTCGGCAACGCGGGCGCCGGCGGCTGGGTGGCCCTCGGCTACCTGGTGGTCATCGGCCTGCTCCAGGCCGCCGGCTCCCGACTGGCCGGCGGCATCCAGTCCGCGGTCACCATCGGCCTGCTGCTGCTCCTCGCCCTGGTCGCCTTCGCCCCGGCGATGGTCGACTCGGGCTCCCTGCACGGCGAGTTGGCACCGCCGACCGAGTGGCTGACCGCACTGCCCGCCGTGGGCCTGGTGTTCTTCGCGTACACCGGCTGGGAACTGGTCGCCTCGACCGCCGAGGAGTACCGCAACCCGAAGCGGGACTTCCCCCTCGTCATCGGCATCACCTTCGTCATCGTCGTCGCGCTCTACCTGGGCATCTCCCTCGCCGTGCAGCTCGTCGTCGCGCCCGACGACCCGCTGCTCTCCGAGGCGCCCGTGGTCGCCGTACTGGAGCAGGTCCTCGGCGACGCCAGCGGCCGGATCGCGGCCGCCCTCGGTGCGGCGATCATCTTCGCCACGCTGATGGGCGGCACCTGGGCGACCTCCCGGATCGTCTTCGCCACCGCCCGCGACGGCCTGCTGCCGTCCACCCTGGCCAAGGTCGACGCCCGCTCCGGCGCGCCCCGGCCCGCCGTACTGCTGGCGGTGCTCATGTTCGGCGGGGTGGTGCTCGTCCACGCGCTGGACCTGATCAGCCTGACGATGGTCTTCCAGCTGTCGACGGTGAACTTCGTCATCGGTTACGCGATCTCGGTACTCAGCTACGCCAAGCTGTACACGCGCCCCGCACAACGACTCCTGGCCCTGGTGGCCGGAGCCCCGGTCCTGGTCATGCTGGCCGGCTTCGGCTGGGTACTCCTGTACCCGACGGCCCTCCTGGCCTTCGCGGTCCTGGTCCACACGACCAGACGGCGACGGGCGGAAGCGGAATCGAACGTCTGACGCCAAGGACACACGGAAGGGCCGGGCACTCGCCCGGCCCTTCCGCACGCGGGTGTCACGGGGGCGGCGGCGACATTCCACGCACCCCGTCCAACTCGGCTCCGTCGAACCGCGCTCCGGCGACCTTGGCACCGGTGAGGTCCGCGTTCGTGAGGTCCGCACCACTCAGATCGGCGCCGGTCAGATCGGCATGGGCCAGATCGGCGTCGGTCAAGTCGGCCCCCCTCAGGATCGCCTCCGAAAGATAGACACCCTTCAGATTCGCCCCACTCAGCGCCGCGCCGACAAGCGTCGCGCAGCCGTGCCGAGGCTCACTCGCACTCTCGACGCACAACTCCGTCGTGCGGAGATCCGCGCGGGTGAGGTCCGCGCCGGTCAGGTTCGCGCGGATCAGATGCGCTCCGGCAAGGTCGGCGCACTCGTGAGAGGGCTCTTCGTCGAGGATGGCGGCGCAGAACCGGGCATTCGTGAGGTCGGCGTCGTACATGTCGGCGTCGCTGAGGTTGGTGCTCCACAGGTACGCCCTCGCCAGCTTCGCCTCGGTCAGCCACGAGGACTGGAAGTCCACGTTGAACAGGGTCGCGCCACTGAGATCCGCTCCGCCCAGGTCCGCCCATCCGAAGTCCGCCCCCTCCAGGTGCAGCCCACGCAGGTCGGTGCCGCTCAGGTCGATCTGCACGGCCTGGTCGCGATCGGAGCGGCGGTCGCCCAGCAGCGTCACGATCGCCTGGATGTCGGCACTCGGCGAGGGTTCCTCATCACCTACGGAAGGTGGCTTCTCCGCGACCGGGGCATGCTCGCGCGCGTACGCGGAGAGGACCGAGATGACCGTGGGCTGGTCGTCGGCGGAGTCGTGCATGATCCGCCCCAGCGCATAGATCCCACCAAGACGCGTGTCCAAGGACGACGACCCCAGATGCTCGATCGCGGCACTGAACCGGCCGGTGATCTGCCCCCGCTCGGCAATGGCCAGTTCCTTGTTGGTCTGCGCGACCTGCATCCACGTGAACAACAGAGCGAGCAGCGCGGCCAGCCCCGGCAGGCTCGCGGCGATCAACCCCCAGGGAGCCCGCCCGCGCCCGGAACCCCCACCCGCCTCAGGCCCCGGTCCAGGACGCTGCCCCCGTCGCGTACCGCGCCGCTGCACGATCCGACGAAGCCGCTCGGTGCCCTGGTTCCACCTCACCTATCCCATGGCATCCCGAAAGAAAGAAGCCCGCCACTCACGACGTCACACACCGTACGGGTGGTCGAGCGAGGGGGCTTGTCAGTGCGATCGCCTACGCTGCGCTTCCGATGGGACGGTTCGAAGGGGGAGGAGAGACGGATGGGCGGCAACGCGTGGACGCAGACGGGCCCGTACCAGCCTGATCTGGCGGCTGCGTTCCGGCAGGCCAGGGAAGAGGAGCTTGCGCGGGACGACAACGGCTTCGAAGGGCGATCCATCGAGGAGCTGTGGCGGGACCCTGCATGGCACGAGTACATCTTCACCGGTGGCACGGCCACCGTGCTGGACTTCCCCCGCATGATCGATGCCACGGACACGGACGACGGTCCGTTCATGCGTCCGCTGACCGATGACGAGGTGCGCGTCTGGTCTCCCGCCGGCCAACCCACCTACGAGGAATGGGACGAGGCTCTCGACTCAGGGCGGTTGGACTTCCCCGACCGCGCCCAGGGCAACTGCACCGTGCTCTATCGCGACGGCGAGCCCGCTCAGATCGGCTACTGGGGAGTGACTGCCGACTAGGCACTGTCCTGGCGATCTTCGATTTCAGTACGCTTTCGATGAAGCCGGGGTCTGACGCCCCAGGCAGGCGGACGGCGGGGAGGGCCAGCGGTGCGGGTCGAATACGACGCCTCGGTAGATATGGCGTACATCTACCTCGTCGACAGGATCGCCCCAGGAGAGGCTGTCCGACAGGTACCTGCCGAGGACAACACGGCGATACTCGACTATGACTCGGACGGACGACTGCTGGGCATCGAACTGTTCAGCGCCAGACGCCGGCTGCACCCCGATCTGATGAGCGCTGCCGAGAGGATCGACCGCGAGCCGAGTCCGCCGACCGAATGAGTCGTTGCCAGGGCTATGGGGGAGCAGGGGTGATCTGACAGATGCCCAATGGGAACGGCTTGAGCCGCTTCTGCCTGTGAGTAATCGCCGTTGTGGCAGGTGGCGCGACCATCGGCAGATGATCAACGGGGTGTCGTATCGCATCCGGACCGGTGTGCAGTGGCGGGATCTGCCGGATCGGTACGGGCCGTGGAAGACAGTCCACGAAAGACATCGTCGCTGGTCGGCGGACGGCACCTGGGAACAGCTATTGCAGCGGATCCAAGCCGAGGCGGACGCGGTCGGTGACATCGACTGGGACATCTCCGTCGACTCCACGACGGTGCGCGCGCACCACCATGCCGCCGGGGCCCGCAACACTCCGCCACCCCTCAAAAGGGGCTCCGCGCAAGTGGTCAGGACCGCTCGGATCTGGGCCGAGCTGATCGACCTGCTGGCGGAGGTGGCGCGGGTGGTGAAGCGCTCGGCCGCTCGCGTGGAGGCTTCACCACCAAGCTTCACCTGAGTGCGGACGGCCACTGCCGAGTGCTGTCGCTGGTCATCACGCCTGGCCAGCGTGCCGACTGTACCCAGTTCAAGTCGGTCATGGACAAGATCCGCGTTCCTCGACTGATCACCGGACGGCCTCGCACGAAGCCCGACAGTGTCAGCGCGGACAAGGGCTACAGCAACCGCCAGACACGACGCCACCTGCGCAAACGGTCGATCCGGCACGTCATCCCAGAGAAGGCTGACCAGGCGGCCCACCGTGTCAGACGCGGCAGCTCCGGCGGCAGGGCACCCGGCTTCGACAAAGAGCGCTACAAGAAACGCAACACCGTTGAGCGAGCGATTAACCGGCTGAAGAACTTCCGCGCGGTCGCGACTCGGTATGACAAACGCGCCTACATCTTCCTCGGCACGGTCACCACCGCGGCTCTTGCGGTCTGACTCCGCTCATGATCGCCAGGACAGTGCCTAGGGGTGGGGCACCCCACGCGAGGCCCCTGGGGACCCGTCCCGGGCCTTTCCGCCTTCTCACCCGCGGCTTCGCCCCACGACCCAGGCTGCGAACAGTCCGCGGCCCCCCGTCATACGGCCTCCCATCCCGGCACCCGCCTGCACATACAACAAGACCCCGCACTCAGCGTTTCCGCTGATCACGGGGTCTGTGTGGCACTTCCTGCGAAGTGCCCCCGGCAGGATTCGAACCTGCGCACACGGCTCCGGAGGCCGTTGCTCTATCCCCTGAGCTACGGGGGCGTCCGCCGCGTTCGGCGGCGACGGGTTGAACACTACCAGCTCGTGGGGCGTGCCTGTGAACAGGTATTTCCATGGCGTCACCAGGGGCTGGGTCCCCCGCACGGGTCGGAAGTGGGCAAAACCCGGACGCAGCCCCTCGGGGCGTCCTACTCTCGTTCGTGTGTCAGGCATGTCCGGTCGGGTGCTCGTTGTCGATGACAACAAGGTGATCCGGCAGTTGATCAGGGTCAATCTCGAACTCGAGGGGTTCGAGGTCGTGACCGCGGCCGATGGTGCCGAGTGTCTGGATGTCGTACATCAGGTCTGTCCTGATGTCGTCACCCTCGATGTCGTCATGCCCCGCTTGGACGGGATCAAGACGGCCGAGCGGCTGCGGGCCGACCCGCGGACCAGGGATCTGCCGGTGGCGATCATCAGTGCCTGCGGCGAACACGAGGTGGTCGGCGGGGTCGGTGCCGGGATCGGTGCCGGTGTCGACGCCTTCCTCGCCAAGCCTTTCGAGCCCGCCGAGCTCGTACGCGTCGTGCGTCAGTTGATGCACCGCGAGCGGCGGGAGCGCCGGGAGGCCACCGGGCAGGACGGGGGAGAGGAACCACCCGCAGCCGAGGGGTTGCCGGAAATCCGACGTGCCGGGAGCGCGCCGGGCGCCCTCTGAGGAGGATGCCGCCGGGGCCGTGGTGCCCGCATGGCGAAACCGGTTCGCGTTCGGACCCCCCTCCTCCCCTAGGCTTGTCCCGTGACCCCCGCGGACCTCTCCCTCACCGTGCTGCACGCCGTGCGCCGTGCGGTCGACGACGGTGCGCTGCGGGTCGAGGTACCCCCGCGGATCAAGGTCGAGCGGGCCCGCCCCGGCGGTACCGGGGAGTACGCCAGCAACGTGGCCCTCACCCTCGCCCGGTCCGCCGGGCGCAGCGCGCGCGAAGTCGCCGGGATCATCGAAGAACGCCTCCGTGACGCGCCCGGGCTCCGCGGCGTCGAGATCACCGGGCCCGGGTTCCTGAACTTCACCCTCCGGAGCGATGCGGGAAGCGAGCTCGTCCGGGCCGTCCTCGCCGCCGGACCCGCGTACGGGCACGGCACCGCCCTCGCCGGGACCACCGTCCGCTTCGCCGAGGTGACGGAGCCGCGCGCCGTGATCGTCGCCGAGACCGTGGTGGGGCTGCTGCGTTCGCAGGGCGCGGAGGCCGGCCGCCTCGGTGGCGACGACCCGCTGGGCGAGCGCAAGGGCGACCGGCCGGGCCGGCGCATCGGCGAGCGTATGGGCGAGCGCATCGGCGACTCACTGGGCGAGCGGATCCACGTACGGCCCGGGGCCTACGACGTCGAGGCCCTCGGTGTCGACGCCGCGCGCTGGTCCCTGCTGCGGGCCGCGCCGCACGACCGGCCCCTCGACGGGCCGCCGCTCCTCGCCCAGCACGAGCGCAACTCCCTCTTCCGGGTGCGGTACGCGTACTCCCGGGTGCGCAGGCTCCTCGTCAACGGGGAGCAGCTCCGGATCACTCCCTCGTACGAGACGTCCGTCGACGCACACGAACTCCTCGGCGCTCTCGGCGACCACCCCACCGTCCTGCTCGCTGCCGCCCGCCACCGGGCCCCCGACCGGGTCGCCCGGCACCTGGAAGCCACCGCCGACGCGCTGCTCGCGTTCCAGCACACCGTTCTGCCGCTCGGTGACGAGAAACCCTCGGCCGCCCATCGTTCCCGGCTGGCGCTCGCCGAAGCCGCCGGGACGGTGCTCGCCGGTGGCCTCTCCGTGCTCGGCATCAGCGCACCCGACCGGATCTGAAAGAGTAGAAGAACAGACATGAGTCGTTCCGCCCACCCCGCAGGGCCCCGCCACGCAGACGTCCTCACCGAGGGCCACTACACCGCCCCGCCCGCCGACCTCAATGCCCTCGACCCCAAGGTCTGGGCGCGGACCGTCACGCGGGACGAGCAGGGCGTCGCCACCGTCGGAGGCCTGAGCGTCACCGACCTCGCCGAGGAGTTCGGCACCCCGGCCTACTTCCTCGACGAGAGCGACTTCCGCGCCCGCTGCCGCGCCTGGGCCGAGGCCTTCGGCGAGGACGCCGACGTGTTCTACGCGGGCAAGGCGTTCCTCTCCCGGGCCGTCGTGCGGTGGCTCAAGGAGGAGGGGCTGAACCTCGACGTCTGCTCCGGTGGCGAGCTCACCACCGCGCTCTCGGCCGGGATGCCCGCCGAGCGCATCGCCTTCCACGGCAACAACAAGAGCGAGGACGAGATCCGCACGGCCGTCGAGGCCGGAGTCGGGCGCATCGTCCTCGACTCCTTCCAGGAGATCGTCCGCGTCGCCCACATCGCCCAGTCGCTCGGCAGGCGCCAGCGCGTGCAGATCCGCGTGACCGTCGGCGTCGAGGCCCACACCCACGAGTTCATCGCCACCGCGCACGAGGACCAGAAGTTCGGCATCGCGCTGGCCGGCGGGCAGGCCGCCGAGGCCGTCCGGCGGGCCCTCAAGCTCGACGGTCTCGAACTCATCGGGATCCACTCGCACATCGGCTCCCAGATCTTCGACATGGCCGGCTTCGAGGTCTCCGCCCGCCGCGTCGTGCAGCTGCTCGCCGAGGTGCGTGACGAGCACGGGGTCGAGCTGCCCGAGATCGACCTGGGCGGCGGCCTCGGCATCGCGTACACCTCCGAGGACGACCCGCGCGAGCCGCACGAGATCGCCAAGGCGCTCGGCGAGATCGTGACGAGGGAGTGCGAGGCCGCCGGTCTCGCCACGCCGCGCATCTCCGTCGAGCCGGGCCGCGCCATCGTCGGGCCGACCGCCTTCACGCTCTACCGGGTCGGCACCATCAAGCCCCTCGAAGGGCTGCGGACGTACGTGAGCGTCGACGGCGGCATGTCGGACAACATCCGCACCGCCCTCTACGACGCCGAGTACAGCGTCAGCCTCGTCTCGCGGACCAGCGACGCCGAGCCGATGCTCTCGCGGGTCGTCGGCAAGCACTGCGAGAGCGGTGACATCGTCGTACGGGACGCCTTCCTGCCGTCCGACCTGGCGCCCGGCGACCTCATCGCCGTCCCGGCCACCGGCGCGTACTGCCGCTCCATGGCCAGCAACTACAACCACGCTCTCCGGCCGCCCGTCGTCGCCGTGCGCGACGGCGAGGCCCGGGTGATCGTCCGGCGTGAGACGGAGGAAGATCTCCTGCGCCTCGACGTCGGATGATGAAATAGTCGAGCAATAGCCAAGTGATGAAATAGATGTCTCAGGATCCGGACAAGGGGCGGAAACGCCCGTCCGGTGAGTGAGACTGGTTCCCACCGTAGAAATACGAAGCAGAAGTACGAGAAACGAGGTCGGATGATGCGTACGCGTCCGCTGAAGGTGGCGCTGCTGGGCTGCGGAGTGGTCGGCTCAGAGGTGGCGCGCATCATGACGACGCACGCCGACGACCTCGCCGCGCGCATCGGCGCGCCGGTCGAGCTCGCCGGCGTGGCCGTCCGCCGCCCGGACAAGGTCCGCGGCGGTGTCCCGGCCGAGCTGATCACCACCGACGCGACCGCCCTCGTCAAACGCGGCGACATCGACGTCGTCGTCGAGGTCATCGGCGGGATCGAGCCGGCCCGCACCCTCATCACCACCGCGTTCGAGCACGGCGCCTCCGTGGTCTCCGCGAACAAGGCGCTCCTCGCCCAGGACGGCGCGACGCTCTACGCCGCCGCCGAGCAGCACGGGCAGGACCTGTACTACGAGGCCGCGGTCGCCGGGGCCATCCCCCTCATCCGGCCGCTGCGCGAGTCCCTCGCCGGCGACAAGATCAACCGCGTGATGGGCATCGTCAACGGCACGACGAACTTCATCCTCGACAAGATGGACAGCTCGGGCGCCGGCTACTCCGAGGCGCTCGACGAGGCCACCGCCCTCGGGTACGCGGAGGCCGACCCGACCGCCGACGTCGAGGGCTTCGACGCCGCCGCCAAGGCCGCCATCCTCGCCGGGATCGCCTTCCACACGCGTGTGCGTCTCGACGACGTCTACCGCGAGGGCATGACCGAGGTCACCGCCGCCGACTTCGCCTCGGCGAAGCAGATGGGCTGTACCGTCAAGCTCCTCGCCATCTGCGAGCGGGCCGCCGACGGCGAGTCCGTCACCGCGCGCGTGCATCCGGCGATGATCCCGCTGAGCCACCCGCTCGCCTCCGTCCGCGAGGCGTACAACGCGGTCTTCGTCGAGGCCGAGGCCGCCGGGCAGCTCATGTTCTACGGCCCCGGCGCCGGCGGTGCGCCGACCGCCTCGGCCGTCCTCGGCGACCTCGTCGCCGTGTGCCGCAACAAGCTCAACGAGGCCAACGGCCCCGGTGAGTCCGCGTACACCCAGCTGCCCGTGAGCCCCATGGGCGACGTGGTGACGCGGTACCACATCAGCCTCGACGTGGCCGACAAGCCGGGCGTCCTCGCCCAGGTCGCGACGGTCTTCGCCGAGCACGGGGTGTCGATCGACACCGTCCGCCAGCAGGGAAAGGACGGCGAGGCCTCTCTCGTCGTCGTCACCCACCGCGCGCCCGACGCCGCCCTCTCCGGGACCGTCGACGCGCTGCGGAAGCTCGACACCGTGCGCGGTGTCGCCAGCATCATGCGTGTTGAAGGGGAGTAAAGGACCCATGACCAGCAAGGGCACCCACCAGTGGCGCGGCATCATCGAGGAGTACCGGGACCGCCTTCCGGTCACGGACACGACGCCGGTCGTCACGCTCCGTGAGGGCGGTACGCCGCTCGTCCCCGCTCAGGTCCTCTCCGAGCGCACGGGCTGCGAGGTGCACCTCAAGGTCGAGGGCGCCAACCCCACCGGCTCCTTCAAGGACCGGGGCATGACCATGGCCATCTCCAAGGCCAAGGAGGAGGGCGCGCAGGCCGTCATCTGCGCGTCCACCGGCAACACCTCCGCCTCGGCCGCGGCGTACGCGGTACGGGCCGGCATGGTGTCGGCCGTCCTCGTGCCCCAGGGCAAGATCGCGCTCGGCAAGATGGGCCAGGCCCTCGTGCACGGCGCGAAGATCCTCCAGGTCGACGGCAACTTCGACGACTGCCTGACGCTGGCCCGCAGCCTCTCCGAGAACTACCCGGTGGCGCTGGTCAATTCGGTCAACCCGGTCCGCATCGAGGGCCAGAAGACCGCCGCGTTCGAGATCGTGGACATGCTGGGCGACGCCCCCGACATCCACGTGCTGCCCGTGGGCAACGCCGGCAACATCACGGCGTACTGGAAGGGGTACTCCGAGTACGCCGCCGACGCCATGTCCACGCACCGGCCGCGCATGTGGGGCTTCCAGGCCTCCGGTTCGGCGCCGCTCGTGCGCGGCGAGGTCGTCAAGGACCCGTCGACGATCGCCACCGCGATCCGTATCGGCAACCCGGCCTCGTGGGACTACGCGATCGCCGCGCGCGACGAGTCGGGCGGCTTCATCGACGAGGTGACGGACCGTGAGATCCTGCGCGCCTACCGCCTGTTGGCCGCGCAGGAGGGTGTCTTCGTCGAGCCCGCATCGGCCGCCTCGGTCGCCGGTCTGCTGAAGGCCGCCGAGCAGGGCAAGGTCGACCCGGGCCAGACGATCGTCTGCACCGTCACGGGCAACGGCCTGAAGGACCCCGACTGGGCCGTCGCCGGCGCGCCGCAGCCGGTCACCGTCCCGGTCGACGCCGCGGCCGCCGCCGAGCGTCTCGGTCTGGCCTGATCCCACCCCCTGCGCGGGGTGAAGCACTGATCGAAACCCGATCAGGAACGTACATAGGCGCACAGGTTGGCTCGCGACACGCATCGTGCGCCTCCTGTGCGCCCTATGTCGCCACAGAACCTTCCTTCGATAGGCTGTACCGAACCCGCCCCGACGCATATGCGCGGTGTCGTTGCCGTTGTCGCCTTCGTGGCCGAAACGGCCCCCGGGTCCCCGAGTACCTCCCAAGCCATACCTGTTGTGTGAACCACCCGTTGTCGCAATCAAGGAGAGTCATCGAGCGATGGCCGGTCCAGCGTTCCGCGCCGCCGCCGTACGGGTGCGCGTCCCCGCCACCAGCGCCAATCTCGGCCCGGGCTTCGATGCCTTCGGCCTGTCGCTGGGCCTCTACGACGACGTCGTCGTCCGCGTAGCCGACTCGGGGCTGCACGTCGACATCGCCGGCGAAGGGGCGGAGACCCTCCCGCGCGACGAGAGCCACCTGCTCGTACGTTCCCTGCGCACGGCCTTCGACCTGCTCGGCGGACAGCCGCGCGGCCTCGAGGTCGTCTGCGCCAACCGCATCCCGCACGGCCGCGGCCTCGGCTCCTCCTCCGCCGCCATCTGCGCCGGCATCGTCGCCGCCCGCGCCGTGACCATAGGCGGGGACGCGAAGCTCGACGACGCGGCCCTGCTCGAACTCGCCACCGAGATCGAGGGGCACCCCGACAACGTCGCCGCCTGTCTGCTCGGCGGCTTCACCCTCGCGTGGACCGAGTCCGGTGCCGCGCGGGCGATCAGGATGGATCCCTCGGATTCCATCGTTCCGGTGGTTTTCGTTCCCGGAAAGCCCGTACTGACCGAGACCGCCCGCGGCCTGCTGCCGCGCACCGTCCCGCACGTGGACGCCGCGGCCAACGCCGGGCGCGCCGCCCTCCTCGTCGAGGCCCTGACCCGTCGCCCCGAGCTGCTGCTCGCGGCCACCGAGGACCGGCTGCACCAGGAGTACCGGGCCCCCGCGATGCCCGAGAGCATCGCCCTTGTGAACCGACTGCGCGCGGACGGCGTCCCCGCGGTCATCTCCGGCGCGGGCCCCACGGTGCTCGCGCTGGCCGAACACGGGACGGCCGACAAGGTCGCCCGACTGGCGGGCGAGGGCTGGGCCGCCAACCGGCTCGACCTCGACGCGTCCGGAGCGAGCGTGCTGCCGCTGGCGCCCTAGGGGCGCGGCGGCGGGGGCGCCGGGCAGCGCCCCCGCACCGTGCTCCGGACACGAGATTGCCGGTGAGGGAGAGGGGGAATGTTTGTTGGAGCCGGTAGTGTTAACCTCAAGTCAGCATCTGGCGCCTTTGTGGCGCGGTGCTGAGTGTCCCCATCAGGGACCACCGATTCTTCCGGGAGCCTCCTCAACTGCCTGAGCAGCCTGCCTGAGCAGTTTTGAGCACGCACCGGAACCGGCGCGACACCCCTCGCTTTTTCCTGTGAGGGCCGAGCAGGGGGCCTCGGGCCGGACCCACAGCACGTTTCTCTCTCCGCCGTACCCGGCGGGACCACCGCCCCGGACACGGTCCACAAGCCAGGACCCTGCCGGACAGCACAACCGGTCGCCGAGCCAGATGGCCGACGTCCGCTCCAGGGAAGGACCCTTCGTGAGCGACACCACCGATCTGATGGGCGTGACTGCCGACAACAGTGTCGACACCGCCGCGCCCGCCGCAGGTGCTGCCACCGGCGGCACCGCACGGCGCCGCCGCTCCGGCACCGGCCTCGACGGCATGGTCCTGGCCGAGCTGCAGCAGGTCGCGTCCGGCCTCGGCATCAGGGGCACTGCGCGGATGCGCAAGAGCCAGCTGATCGAGGTCATCAAGGAGGCGCAGGCCGGCGGTGGATCCGCCGCCCCCGCCAAGGCCGCCGACGCCGCCGAGACCAAGCCGAAGCGCCGCGCCACCTCCAAGGCCCGTACGGGCGAGACCGCTGCCGAGGCCGCCGCGCCCAAGGTCGAGAAGGCCGAGAAGGCCGTCGCCCAGCAGCAGATCGACATCCCGGGCCAGCCCGCCAGTGACGACCAGCCGGCCGGTGAGCGCCGTCGCCGTCGTGCCACCGCCCCCGCCGGTTCGCCGGAGGGCGAGGTCAAGGCCGAGGCCGCCCAGGTCGTCAAGACCGAGGCCCGTACCGAGGCCAAGACCGACACGCAGACCGACGCCAAGGCCGAGGCGGCCGTCGACGGCGCCGAGGGCCGCGGCCGCCGTGACCGCGGCGAGCGGGGCGAGCGCGGGGAGCGCGGCGACCGCCGTGACCGCCGTGACCGTCAGCGCGACCGCGCCAAGGGCGACGAGCAGCAGGGCGGTGGCCAGGGCGGCCAGCGTCAGCGCCAGGGCGGCCAGGGCCAGGGCCAGGGTCAGCAGAGCCAGGGTCAGAGCCAGAGCCAGGGCCAGAGCCAGAGCCAGCAGGGCGGCCCGCAGGTCGGTCCGCAGGACGACTACGACGACGAGGCGGGTGGCCGTCGTGGCCGTCGCGGTCGCTACCGCGACCGTCGTGGCCGTCGTGGCCGTGACGACTTCCAGGCCGGCGAGCCGCAGGTCTCCGACGACGACGTCCTGATCCCCGTCGCGGGCATCCTGGACATCCTCGACAACTACGCGTTCATCCGGACCTCCGGCTACCTGCCCGGTCCGAACGACGTGTACGTCTCCCTCGCCCAGGTCCGCAAGAACGGCCTGCGCAAGGGTGACCACGTCACCGGCGCCGTGCGCCAGCCGAAGGACGGCGAGCGCCGCGAGAAGTTCAACGCGCTGGTCCGCCTCGACTCCGCCAACGGCATGGCCGCCGACTCCGGCCGCGGCCGCCCGGAGTTCAACAAGCTGACCCCGCTCTACCCGCAGGACCGGCTCCGTCTGGAGACCGACCCGGGCGTGCTGACCACGCGGATCATCGACCTCGTGTCGCCGATCGGCAAGGGCCAGCGCGGTCTGATCGTGGCCCCGCCGAAGACCGGCAAGACCATGATCATGCAGGCGATCGCCAACGCGATCACGCACAACAACCCCGAGTGCCACCTGATGGTCGTCCTGGTCGACGAGCGTCCGGAAGAGGTCACCGACATGCAGCGGTCGGTCAAGGGCGAGGTCATCTCCTCGACCTTCGACCGTCCGGCCGAGGACCACACCACCGTCGCCGAGCTGGCCATCGAGCGCGCCAAGCGTCTCGTGGAGCTGGGTCACGACGTGGTCGTCCTGCTCGACTCGATCACCCGCCTGGGCCGCGCGTACAACCTCGCGGCGCCGGCCTCCGGCCGCATCCTGTCCGGTGGTGTCGACTCGACCGCGCTCTACCCGCCGAAGCGCTTCTTCGGTGCCGCGCGCAACATCGAGGACGGCGGCTCGCTGACCATCCTCGCCACGGCGCTCGTCGACACCGGTTCGCGCATGGACGAGGTGATCTTCGAGGAGTTCAAGGGCACCGGCAACATGGAGCTCAAGCTCGACCGGAAGCTCGCCGACAAGCGCATCTTCCCGGCGGTGGACGTCGACGCGTCCGGCACCCGTAAGGAAGAGATCCTGCTCGGCGCCGACGAGCTCGCCGTCACCTGGAAGCTGCGTCGCGTGCTGCACGCGCTCGACCAGCAGCAGGCGATCGAGCTGCTTCTCGACAAGATGAAGCAGACGAAGTCGAACGGTGAGTTCCTGCTGCAGATCCAGAAGACGACGCCTGGCGGCAAGAACGACGACTGACGTGTGACCTCCGTCATGCGACGGTCACACGACGAGGGTGAGGCTTCGGTCTCGTAACCTGGTCGTGACCTGCGGAAACCACTGCGCCCACCGTGCTCGCACGGTGGGCGCAGTGTGTTGCTCACCGAAACCTCACAGGTCCGTATGCAACCCTTTTGGGTGCTTCGCCGTCACACATGGTGAACCGAGGGCCCGAGGGATGACGATGACCGAGCAGAACAACAGCGGCCGAATAAGCGGCGCGGGACGCGGCCGCCGCCGCAAGCCGCCCACCAAGCGCAGCCGCCGCCTGACGATCCTCCTGTCGGGGGCCGTGGCGGTGCTCGTCCTGGGCGGGGCCGGTCTGGGGTACGTGTACGTCAAGCTCGACGGCAACATCAAGGGCGTCGACATCAACGCGCAGCTCGGCGCCGAGCGCCCCGACGACGTCGACAACGGCTCCATGGACATCCTGGTCCTCGGCTCCGACTCCCGCTCCGGCGACAACGCCGAGTACGGCGAGGACGAGGGCGGCGCCCGCTCCGACACCGCGATGGTCGTCCACGTCTACGAGGGCCACAAGAAGGCAAGCGTCGTCTCCATACCGCGCGACACCCTCGTCGACCGCCCGCAGTGCGCCGACGGCAAGGGCACCTCTGTCGCCGGCGAGACGCGGGCCATGTTCAACACCGCGTACGAGGTCGGCGGCCCGGCCTGCGCCGTCAAGACCGTCGAGGCGATGTCCGGCATCCGCATGGACCACTACATCGAGGTCGACTTCACCGGCTTCAAGAAGCTCATCGACGAACTCGGCGGCGTGGAGATCACCACCACCCAGGCCATCAAGGACACCAAGAGTCACCTCGACCTCGCCCCGGGCACCCACACCCTCGACGGCGAGCAGTCCCTCGGCCTGGTCCGCACGCGCAAGAGCGTCGGCGACGGCAGCGACCTCGGCCGCATCCAGCTCCAGCAGGCCTTCATGAAGGCCTTCATCGACCAGGTCAAGGACATCGGCGTCCTCACCAACCCGACGAAGCTCCTCGACCTCGCCGACGCGGCCACCAAGGCCATCACCCCGGACTCCGAACTCGACTCCGTCCAGGAGCTGATGGGCTTCGCCCAGGGCCTCTCCGGCATCAGCCCGCAGAACGCCCACATGATCACGCTGCCGGTCGAGTACGACCCCGCCGACCCCAACCGCGTCATCCCGCTGGAGGCCCAGTCCCAGCAGGTCTGGACGGCCCTCAAGGCGGACGCCCCGATCCCCGCGTCGGCCACGCTGGACGCCGCCACCGGCAAGGCCGAGGGTGTCGTGAAATAGCCCCCCGTGGGAGGCGGTCCCGGCCGGGTCCGCCCCGCGAGTCGCTCAGGAATACTTTCGGCCCGACCCCGGTTTGGGCAGATGCGGCCAGTCCTGGCAGACTGGTACGTCGGCCCCGGTTCACGTCTGTCGCAATCCGCGGCGGCGACCCGGCGCCCTCCCGAAACTAGGAGACACCTTGAAGCGCGAAATTCACCCCGAGTACGTCGAGACCCAGGTCAGCTGCACCTGTGGCGCGTCGTTCACCACTCGTAGCACCCTGACCGAGGGCACCATCCGTGCCGAGGTCTGCTCCGAGTGCCACCCGTTCTACACGGGCAAGCAGAAGATCCTCGACACCGGCGGCCGCGTGGCCCGCTTCGAGGCCCGCTTCGGCAAGGCCGGCTCCGCCGCGAAGTAGCGAGCCCCTGCGCCGGTCCACGGTCGCCCCGCGCGGGTGGCCGGGACCGGCGCTTTGCCGTCCCCGTAGCAACTGACGAAAACCCCAGGAGCCCCCGATGTTCGAGGCGGTCGAGGAACTGGTCGGCGAACACGCCGATCTCGAGACGAAGCTCGCGGACCCTTCGGTCCACGCCGATCAGGCGAACGCGCGCAAGCTGAACAAGCGCTACGCCGAGCTGACCCCGATCGTCGCCACCTACCGCTCCTGGAAGCAGACCGGTGACGACATCGAGACCGCCCGTGAGTTCGCGCACGACGACCCCGACTTCGCCGCCGAGCTCAAGCTGCTGGACAAGCAGCGGGAGGAGCTCACCGACAAGCTCCGGCTCCTGCTCGTCCCGCGCGACCCCAGCGACGACAAGGACGTCATCCTGGAGATCAAGGCGGGCGCCGGCGGTGACGAGTCCGCCCTCTTCGCGGGCGACCTGCTCCGCATGTACCTCCGGTACGCCGAGCGCGTCGGCTGGAAGACCGAGATCATCGACGCCACCGAGTCCGAGCTGGGCGGCTACAAGGACGTCCAGGTCGCGGTGAAGACCAAGGGCGGCAACGGCGCCACCGAGCCCGGCCAGGGCGTCTGGGCGCGCCTCAAGTACGAGGGCGGCGTCCACCGCGTGCAGCGCGTGCCCGCCACCGAGTCGCAGGGCCGCATCCACACCTCCGCCGCCGGCGTGCTCGTCACGCCCGAGGCCGAGGAGGTCGAGGTCGAGATCGTCGCCAACGACCTGCGCATCGACGTCTACCGCTCGTCGGGCCCCGGCGGCCAGTCGGTCAACACCACCGACTCCGCCGTCCGCATCACCCACCTGCCGACCGGCATCGTCGCCTCCTGCCAGAACGAGAAGAGCCAGCTCCAGAACAAGGAGCAGGCCATGCGTATCCTGCGCTCCCGGCTGCTCGCCGCCGCGCAGGAGGAGGCCGAGTCCAAGGCCGCCGACGCCCGTCGCAGCCAGGTCCGCACGGTCGACCGGTCCGAGAAGATCCGGACGTACAACTTCCCGGAGAACCGCATCTCGGACCACCGCGTCGGTTTCAAGGCGTACAACTTGGACCAGGTGCTCGACGGCGATCTGGACGCCATGATCCAGGCGTGCGTCGACGCCGACTCGGCCGCCAAGCTCGCCGCGGCGTAAGACGGGTCGGTCTGACGCCGCGGCGTGAGACCGGTCGGTCGAAGTTCCGTAAGCCCCACCCCGCACCACGGAGGACCAGCGTGAACCTGCTGCTTGCCGAGGTGGCCCAGGCCACCCAGCGGCTGGCCGACGCCGGCGTTCCCTCACCGCGTTTCGACGCGGAGGAGCTCGCCGCGTTCGTGCACGGCGTCAAGCGGGGGGAGCTGCACAACGTCAAGGACGCGGACTTCGACGCCCGCTACTGGGAGACGATCGCCCGCCGCGAGGCCCGCGAACCGCTCCAGCACATCACCGGACGGGCGTTCTTCCGCTACCTGGAGCTCCAGGTGGGCCCCGGCGTCTTCGTGCCCCGCCCGGAGACCGAGTCGGTCGTCGGCTGGGCCATAGACGCCGTACGCGCGATGGACGTCGTCGAACCGCTCATCGTCGACCTCTGCACCGGCTCCGGCGCCATCGCCCTCGCCATGGCGCAGGAGGTGCCGCGCTCGCGCGTGCACGCCGTGGAGCTCTCCGACAACGCCCTCGTGTGGACCAGGAAGAACGCCGAGGGCTCCCGCGTCACCGTCCACCAGGGCAACGCGCTGACCGCCCTGCCGGAGCTGGACGGCCAGGTCGACCTGGTCATCTCCAACCCGCCGTACATCCCGCTCACCGAGTGGGAGTACGTGGCGCCCGAGGCCCGTGACCACGACCCGGAGATGGCCCTCTTCTCCGGCGAGGACGGCCTCGACACCATCCGCGGCATCGAGCGCACCGCTCACCGTCTGCTGCGCCCCGGCGGCCTCGTCGTCATCGAGCACGCGGACACCCAGGGCGGGCAGGTGCCGTGGATCTTCAACGAAGAGGCCGGCTGGGCCGACGCCGCCGACCACCCGGACCTGAACAACCGGCCGCGCTTCGCGACCGCCCGCAAGGCAATGCCATGACGAACCACGCGTACGAGGAGGCCGGGAACTGATGGCACGGCGATACGACTGCAACGAGGCCACCGATCGTCTGACCGGTCTGCGCGAGGCCGCGTCCGCCGTCCGCCGGGGCGAGCTGGTCGTGCTGCCCACCGACACCGTGTACGGGATCGGGGCGGACGCCTTCAGCAGCGAGGCCGTCGCGGACCTCCTGGCCGCCAAGGGCCGGGGCCGCAACATGCCCACGCCCGTGCTCATCGGCTCCCCGAACACCCTCCACGGCCTGGTCACGGACTTCTCCGAGCACGCCTGGGAGCTCGTCGACGCCTTCTGGCCCGGCGCGCTGACCCTCGTCGCCCGGCACCAGCCCTCCCTCCAGTGGGACCTGGGCGACACCCGCGGGACCGTCGCCATCCGCATGCCGCTGCACCCGGTCGCGATCGAGCTCCTCACCGAGGTCGGTCCCATGGCCGTGTCCTCGGCCAACCTGACCGGCCACCCGTCGCCGGAGGACTGTGACGCGGCCCAGCAGATGCTGGGGGACTCCGTCTCCGTCTACCTCGACGGCGGGCCCACGCCCGGCATCGTCCCGTCCTCCATCGTCGACGTCACGGGCAAGGTGCCGGTGCTGCTGCGCGAGGGCGCGCTGTCCCCGGAGGAGCTCCGGAAGGTCGTACCCGACCTCGAGGTGGCACATTGACCGCCCCTGAGGGGCGTGGCATAGCGGGGTTCGACGACAGCAGCACCTTCCGCATCCTCCACGTCAGCACCGGCAACGTCTGCCGCTCGCCGATCACCGAGCGGCTGACCCGCCACGCCCTGTGCGACCGCCTCGGCGACCCTCTCGGCGGCGGCCTGATCGTGGAGAGCGCGGGCACCTGGGGCCACGAGGGCGCCCCCATGGAGGCCAACGCCGAACTGGTCCTCGCCGACTTCGGCGCGGACTACAGCGGCTTCGTGGGCCGCGAGCTCCTCGACGAGCACGTCATCCGCGCGGACCTGGTCCTCACGGCGACCCGCGACCACCGCGCCCAGGTCATCTCGATGGGCCACTCGGCGGGCCTGCGCACCTTCACCCTGAAGGAGTTCACCCGCCTGGTCCGCGCGATCGACCCCGCCACGCTCCCGGACCCGCGCGACGAGGGCATGGTCGAACGCGCCCGCGCCCTGGTCCGTGCCGCCGCGGCTCTACGCGGGTGGCTCCTCGCCCCCTCGGTGGACGCGGACGAGGTCAACGACCCGTACGGCGCTCCGATCACCTTCTTCCGTTCGATCGGCGACGAGATCAACCAGGCGCTGGACCCGGTGGTGACGGCGCTGACGGGCGTCTCGTCCCGAGACTGACGCGCGTCGGCCCGCGCGCCCTCGCCAGGCCCGACGCCCGGGAGGCCCTTCGGGGCCGAGCGGTGCGAGGTGCGCGGCGGAAGGCGCCGTCGACGCGCGCCGTCGGGAGTGCGTGCCTACATTGGTGCCATGCCGGTCACCGCGCCCCCCGATGAGGATCTCGACGTCCTGCGCCGGCAGGACCCGGAGATCGCCGACGTGCTGCTCGGCGAGATGCGCCGGCAGAGCGACAGCCTGCAGCTGATCGCGGCCGAGAACTTCACCTCGGCCGCCGTCCTCGCCGCACTCGGCTCCCCGCTCGCCAACAAGTACGCCGAGGGCTACCCCGGCGCCCGCCACCACGGCGGCTGCGAGTACGCCGACGCCGCCGAGCGGATCGCCGTGGAACGGGCCACCGCGCTCTTCGGAGCCGACCACGCGAACGTCCAGGCGCACTCGGGCTCCGCGGCCGTCCTGGCGGCCTACGCGGCCCTCCTGAGGCCCGGTGACACGGTCCTGGCCATGGGCTTGGAGCACGGCGGCCACCTCACCCACGGTTCGCCCGCCAACTTCTCGGGCCGCTGGTTCGACTTCGTCCCGTACGGCGTCGACGCCGAGACCGGCCTCGTCGACTACGAGCAGGTCGCCGCCCTCGCCCGGCACCACCGCCCGAAGGCGATCGTCTGCGGCTCCATCTCCTACCCCCGCCACCTCGACTACCGGATCTTCCGCGAGATCGCCGACGAGGTGGGCGCCTACCTGATCGCCGACGCGGCCCACCCCATCGGTCTGGTCGCCGGGGGAGCGGCCCCCAACCCCGTCCCGTACGCCGACGTCGTCTGCGCGACCACCCACAAGGTCCTGCGCGGTCCGCGCGGCGGGATGATCCTGTGCGGCGCCGAGCTCGCGGGCCGGATCGACCGGGCGGTGTTCCCGTTCACCCAGGGCGGCGCCCAGATGCACACGATCGCGGCGAAGGCGGTGGCCTTCGGCGAGGCGTCCACCCCGGCGTACGCCACGTACGCCCATCAGGTGGTGGAACACGCGCAGGTCCTCGCCGCCGCCCTCGCCGCCGAGGGCTTCGCGCTCATCACCGGCGGGACCGACACCCACCTCATCACCGCCGACCCCGCGCCCCTCGGCGTCGACGGCCGCACGGCCCGCGCCCGGCTCGCCGCCGCCGGCATCGTGCTCGACACCTGCGCCCTGCCCCACGGCGGAGCCGCGTACGTCACGGCAGGGGAGGGGCGCGGCATCCGGCTCGGCACGGCAGCCGTCACCACCCAGGGCATGGGTGCCCCGGAGATGGCGAGGATCGCCGCGCTGTTCTCCTCCGCACTCCGTGACGACCCCGCGGAAACGGCTCGTGTACGAGCGGAAGTACGTGCCCTGACCGGCCGATTTCCCCCGTATGGACGCTGAGTAGGACCCGAGCGCAACCGTTCGGGGGGCCCGCGTGTCTCCAAGCACATGGACGGCACGGCTAGGGTGTGGGGCTGAGATGGCCAGCGATTCCTGTGGGGCAGCCCGTGCGTGATTACCTGCTGACGCTCTGTGTCACGGCCGCGGTGACCTATCTGCTCACCGGTCCGGTGCGGAAGTTCGCCATCGCGACCGGGGCGATGCCGGAGATCCGTGCCCGAGACGTACACCGAGAACCGACACCGCGGCTCGGTGGCATCGCCATGTTCTTCGGGCTGTGCGCCGGACTGCTCGTCGCCGACCACCTGCAGAACCTGAGCAGCGTCTTCGAACTGTCCAACGAACCGCGCGCGCTGCTCTCCGGCGCCGCGCTGATCTGGCTGATCGGCGTCCTCGACGACAAGTTCGAGCTGGACGCGCTCATCAAGCTGGGCGCGCAGATGATCTCGGCGGGCGTGATGGTCGCGCAGGGTCTGACGATCCTGTGGCTGCCGATCCCCGGCGTCGGCGTGGTCTCCCTGACCCCCGGGCAGGGCACGCTCCTCACGGTCGCCCTCGTCGTCGTCACCATCAACGCCGTCAACTTCGTCGACGGTCTCGACGGCCTCGCCGCCGGCATGGTCTGCATCGCCGCCGCGGCCTTCTTCCTGTACGCCTACCGGCTCTGGTACGGCTACACGATCGAGGCCGCCGCCCCCGCGACGCTCTTCACCGCCATCCTCATGGGCATGTGCCTGGGCTTCCTGCCGCACAACATGCATCCGGCGCGGATCTTCATGGGTGACTCGGGCTCGATGCTGATCGGTCTGATCCTGGCCGCCTCGGCCATCTCGATCACCGGTCAGGTCGACCCGGACGCGCTGAAGATCTTCGAGGGCTCGACCCGACAGGCCACGCACGCCGCCCTGCCCGTCTTCATCCCGCTGGTGCTGCCGCTGACGATCATCGCGATCCCGATGGCGGACCTGGTCCTCGCGATCGTGCGCCGTACGTGGAAGGGCCAGTCGCCGTTCGCGGCCGACCGCGGGCACCTCCACCACCGGCTCCTGGAGATCGGGCACTCGCACAGCCGCGCGGTGCTGATCATGTACTTCTGGTCGGCGCTGATCGCCTTCGGGACGCTGGCGTACTCGGTCCACTCGGCCTCGATGTGGATCGTCCTCGGCATCACCGTGCTGAGCGCGATCGGTCTGGTGCTGCTCCTGCTGCCGCGGTTTACGCCGCGTGCCCCGCGCTGGGCGGAGGCCGTCGTGCCGCCGCGCTACCGGCGTCGCAAGCCGGCCGCCACGATGCCGGAGACGGCCGTGGAGGAGGACGTGGAGAGGCGTGACGAGGACGCCGTCGACGCGGAGGAGCGGGTTCCGGTGCCCGCGGGGCTCCACGGGGCCACCGCCATCGGCAACCGAGGGCGCTTCACCGATCGACGGAAGGCCGGAACGCCGAGTTGACGAAAGCCGCAACCGCGGTCATTAGCAGACAAGGCGCCCTTCTGTCGCGCACACACGCGCGGACTAGCCCTCATGTGTGACAGTTGGCACACCTAACGGGTAAAGACCTATTCAAATAGTTTGTGATACCGTTCACGAGACCCGGCGACAGTGCCGAAAGACCGTAGTGCGACGGTCCGTTGGCCCCGAGACCCACCTCGGACCGGGCTTACGCTCGTCCTTGACGACACCATCGCCCCCTCCAGCAAGCGGAGACACCGCCATGCCGTCCAACGACGCACGCATCCTTCTGCACACCGCCGTTCCCACCGCTGTCGTCGGCGTTATCGCCACGGTCGTCAGCGGAGTGGTCGCCGGTGGGAAGGGCGCGATCGGCGCCGTCGTCGGCACCCTGGTCGTCCTTCTCTTCATGGGTATCGGGCAGGTTGTTCTGCAGCGGACGGCGAAGTCGCTGCCGCACCTCTTCCAGGCCATGGGGCTCATGCTCTACACGGCCCAGTTGCTGGTGCTCTTCATCTTCCTGGCCTTGCTCAAGAACACCACGCTGTTCGACTTCAAGGCCTTCGCCTTCACGCTGCTCGCGACGACCGTGGTGTGGGTCGCCGCACAGGCCCGGGCCTACATGAAGGCCAAGATCACGTACATCGACCCCGGAAACACGGGGTCGAAGTCGTGAAGGGTAGGGCCGGGATAAAGCCACGTTCGGCTTCCTGCTATCGTCCGGTGCCAACTGCGGCACTGCGGGCGCGGGCATCCGAGACGCCTGTCCCAGCGCGAGGCTCGATGCCGAACCGCCGCCCCCTTATCCGTAAGACCAGTCCAGTGCCGACCCGCGGCTGCGTGCCGCGCCGACACAACGAGGTTGCCGTACCTATGCGCCACGCTGAAGGAGCCCGCGGTGAGTGCTGACCAGACGCTTGCCTTCGACCCGGATTGCCACATCTTCAGTGGATGCGGCTTCCCGGCGCCGGGCCTGCACACGTTCATGTACGAGCCCCTGTTCTCCGTGGGTGGCTTCGACTTCACCAAGCCGATGCTGCTCGCCATCCTGGGCTCGATCGTGGTCGTCGGGTTCTTCTGGGCCGCCTTCAACAAGCCCAAGCTGATCCCCGGCAAGATGCAGATGGTCGGCGAGGCCGGTTACGACTTCGTGCGCCGCGGCATCGTCTACGAGATCATCGGCAAGAAGGACGGCGAGAAGTACGTCCCCTTCATGGTGTCGTTGTTCTTCTTCGTCTGGATCATGAACCTCTGGTCGATCATTCCGCTCGCCCAGTTCCCGGTCACCTCGCTGATCGCCTTCCCGGCCGGTCTCGCGCTGATCGTGTACGTCATGTGGATCTCGCTCACCTTCAAGAAGCACGGCTTCGTGGGCGGCTGGAAGAACATCGTCGGCTACGACAAGTCCCTCGGTGCCATCCTCCCGATGGTCGTCGTCCTCGAGTTCTTCTCGAACCTCTTGATCCGGCCCTTCACGCACGCGGTGCGACTGTTCGCGAACATGTTCGCCGGTCACCTGCTGATCGTGATGTTCTCGCTGGCCACCTGGTACCTCATGAACGGCCTGGGCTTCGTCTACGCCGGTGCCTCGTTCGTGATGGTCCTCGTGATGACCGCCTTCGAGCTCTTCATCCAGGCCGTCCAGGCGTACGTCTTCGTGCTCCTGGCCTGCAGCTACATCCAGGGCGCGCTCTCCGAGCACCACTGAGCCGTCCCGGCCCGTAGCTCCACCCCGAATCCATCAGTCGTCCGGTGGCCAACCCCCACCGGGTCATTGAAAGAGAAGGAAGTAACGGCATGTCCGCTGCTCTCGACATGATCAACCTTGCCGCCGAAGGTGGCAGCGCCAAGACCAACGTCGTCGGCAACGTCGCCTCGATCGGTTACGGCCTCGCCGCGATCGGCCCCGGCGTCGGCGTCGGCATCATCTTCGGTAACGGCACCCAGGCCCTCGCCCGTCAGCCTGAGGCGGCCGGCCTGATCCGTACCAACCAGATCATGGGCTTCGCCTTCTGTGAGGCGCTCGCCCTCATCGGCATCGTCATGGGCTTCGTCTACCAGTAAGCCGGACCGACTGCCCGATTCTTTTACGGAAGGCACTGATGTGAACGCGCTTCTTCTTGCGCAGGCGGAGGAGCCCCAGCCTCCTCTGATCCCGCATCTCGACGAGCTCGTCATCGGCCTGATCGCCTTCGTCATCGTCTTCGGCTTCCTCGCCAAGAAGCTCCTCCCGAACATCAACAAGGTTCTGGAGCAGCGTCGCGAGGCCATCGAGGGTGGCATCGAGAAGGCCGAGTCGGCCCAGATCGAGGCTCAGAGCGTGCTGGAGCAGTACAAGGCCCAGCTCGCCGAGGCCCGCCACGAGGCCGCGCGTCTTCGCCAGGAGGCGACGGAGCAGGGCACCGCGATCATCCAGGAGATGAAGGCGGAAGGCCAGCGCCAGCGCGAGGAGATCATCGCGGCCGGCCACACGCAGATCGAGGCCGACCGCAAGTCCGCGTCCGCCTCGCTGCGTCAGGACGTGGGCAAGCTCGCCACCGACCTGGCCGGCAAGCTGGTCGGCGAGTCCCTTGAGGACGCCGCCCGCCAGAGCCGGACGATCGACCGATTCCTCGAAGAGCTCGAGGAGAAGGCCGAGGCCGTCCGATGAACGGAGCGAGCCGCGAGGCACTGTCCGCCGCCCGCGAGTCCCTCGACGCGCTGACCGACAACACCTCGGTCGACGCGACGAAGCTCTCGGACGAGCTGGCCGCCGTCACCGTTCTGCTCAACCGCGAGGTGTCGCTGCGCCGGGTCCTGACCGACCCCTCGCAGTCGGGTGAGGCCAAGGCCGAGCTCGCGCAGCGACTCCTGAGCGGTCAGGTGGGCGGCGAGACCGTCGACCTGGTCTCGGGCATGGTGCGCAACCGCTGGTCGCGTTCGCGCGACCTGGTCGACGTGGCCGAGGAGCTGGCGAACATCGCCGACCTCACCGCGGCGCAGAAGGCGGGCGCGCTCGACGACGTCGAAGACGAGCTGTTCCGGTTCGGCCGGATCGTGTCCTCCAACCCCGAGCTCCGCTCGGCGCTGACGGACAAGGCCGCCACGGCCACCGCCAAGGGTGAGCTGCTCCGCAGCCTGCTCGGCGGCAAGGCCCACGCGACCACCGAGCGTCTGGTCGTCCGTCTGGTGACCCAGCCCCGGGGACGTAGCCTGGAAGCGGGACTCGAGTCCCTCTCCAAGCTCGCCGCGGCGCGCCGGAACCGGATGGTCGCCGTCGTCACCTCGGCGGTGCCGCTGTCCGACCAGCAGAAGCAGCGCCTCGGTGCTGTTCTGGCCAAGCTGTACGGCCGGGAGATGCACCTGAACCTGGACGTGGACCCGGCGGTCCTCGGCGGGATCACGGTGCAGGTCGGCGACGAGGTCATCAACGGGTCGATCGCGGAGCGTCTCGACGAGGCGACCCGTCGACTGGCCGGCTGACAGCACCAGCCACACAGCAACAAGCATCACAGCATCACCAGCGGCCCGGTTGGGCCGTGCAGAGATTGCAGAAGATTCCTGGGGGTCGGCCCCCAGACCCCTTAAGAAACTTCGGGCCCAACAAGGAGAGCAGGGAACCCAGATGGCGGAGCTCACGATCCGGCCGGAGGAGATCCGGGACGCACTGGAGAACTTTGTCCAGTCGTACCAGCCGGACGCGGCCTCGCGCGAGGAGGTCGGCACGGTCAGCCTGGCCGGTGACGGTATCGCGAAGGTCGAGGGTCTTCCCTCGGCCATGGCGAACGAGCTGCTGAAGTTCGAGGACGGGACCCTCGGTCTCGCGCTGAACCTCGAAGAGCGCGAGATCGGTGCGATCGTCCTCGGCGAGTTCAGCGGCATCGAGGAGGGGCAGTCGGTGCAGCGCACCGGCGAGGTCCTCTCCGTCGGCGTCGGTGAGGGATACCTGGGTCGCGTCGTCGACCCGCTCGGCAACCCGATCGACGGTCTCGGCGAGATCGCGACCGAGGGCCGCCGCGCCCTCGAGCTGCAGGCCCCGGGCGTTATGGCCCGTAAGTCGGTGCACGAGCCGATGGAGACCGGCTACAAGGCCGTCGACGCCATGACGCCGGTCGGCCGCGGCCAGCGTCAGCTGATCATCGGCGACCGTCAGACCGGCAAGACCGCGCTGTGTGTCGACACGATCATCAACCAGCGCGACAACTGGCGCTCGGGCGACGTGAACAAGCAGGTTCGCTGCATCTACGTCGCCGTCGGCCAGAAGGGCTCGACCATCGCGTCCGTTCGCGGCGCCCTGGAAGAGGCCGGCGCGCTCGAGTACACGACGATCGTCGCCGCCCCGGCGTCCGACCCGGCCGGCTTCAAGTACCTGGCGCCGTACACCGGTTCCGCCATCGGTCAGCACTGGATGTACCAGGGCAAGCACGTCCTGATCGTCTTCGATGACCTGTCGAAGCAGGCCGACGCCTACCGCGCCGTGTCGCTGCTGCTGCGCCGCCCGCCGGGCCGTGAGGCCTACCCGGGTGACGTCTTCTACCTGCACTCGCGTCTGCTCGAGCGCTGCGCGAAGCTCTCGGACGAGCTCGGTGCCGGTTCGATGACCGGTCTTCCGATCGTCGAGACCAAGGCGAACGACGTGTCGGCGTTCATCCCGACCAACGTCATCTCCATCACCGACGGCCAGTGCTTCCTGGAGTCCGACCTGTTCAACGCCGGCCAGCGCCCGGCCCTGAACGTCGGTATCTCGGTCTCGCGTGTCGGTGGCTCCGCCCAGCACAAGGCGATGAAGCAGATCTCCGGTCGCCTCCGTGTGGACCTCGCCCAGTTCCGTGAGCTGGAGGCGTTCGCCGCCTTCGGTTCGGACCTGGACGCGGCCTCCAAGGCGCAGCTGGAGCGTGGACAGCGCATGGTCGAGCTGCTCAAGCAGGCTCAGTACCAGCCGATGCCCACCGAGAACCAGGTCGTCTCCGTCTGGGCCGGCACCACCGGCAAGATGGACGACGTCCCGGTCGCCGACATCCGTCGCTTCGAGGCCGAGCTCCTGGCGTACCTGCGCCAGAACCACTCGGGTCTCATGACCTCCATCCGTGAGGGCGGCAAGATGTCGGACGACACCCTGCAGTCCGTCGGTGACGCCATCGCGCAGTTCAAGACGCAGTTCGAGACCTCTGACGGCAAGCTGCTGGGCGAGGACGCTCCTGCCGCCGTCAACGTCTCGAAGTGACGACGGAAGGGACCTGACTCATGGGAGCGCAGCTCCGGGTCTACAAGCGTCGCATCAAATCCGTCACCGCGACGAAGAAGATCACCAAGGCGATGGAGATGATCGCCGCCTCGCGTGTCGTCAAGGCGCAGCGCAAGGTGCAGGCGTCGACTCCGTACGCGACCGAGCTGACCCGCGCGGTCACGGCGGTGGCCACGGGTGCCAATGACAGGCACCCGCTGACCACCGAGGCGGAGAACCCGATCCGTGCCGCGGTCCTGCTCCTCTCGAGCGACCGCGGTCTGGCCGGCGCCTTCAACTCCAACGCCATCAAGGCGGCGGAGAAGCTGACGGCGAAGCTGGAGGGCGAGGGCCGCGAGGTCACCGTCTACGTCGTCGGCCGTCGTGGCATCGCGCACTACAACTTCCGTGAGCGGAAGCTGGCCGGAACGTGGACCGGGTTCACGGACCAGCCGTCGTACGGCGACGCCAAGACGATCGCGGCACCGCTGATCGAGGCGATCGAGAAGGACACGGCGGAAGGCGGCGTGGACGAGCTCCACATCGTCTACACCGAGTTCGTCTCGATGATGACGCAGACCGCGGTCGAGGCCCGGCTGCTGCCCCTCAGCCTCGACGAGGTGGCGAAGGAGGCCGGCGAGTCGGACACCCTCCGCCCGCTGTACGACTTCGAGCCGTCGGCGGAGGACGTCCTCGACGCCCTGCTGCCCCGGTACGTCGAGAGCCGTATCTACAACGCGCTGCTCCAGTCGGCTGCCTCCAAGCACGCCGCCACGCGCCGCGCGATGAAGTCGGCGACCGATAACGCGGGAGACTTGATCAACAACCTCTCCCGACTTGCCAACGCGGCCCGCCAGGCCGAAATCACCCAGGAAATCAGCGAGATCGTCGGTGGCACCGCAGCCCTGGCCGACGCGACCGCGGGGAGTGACAAGTAATGACGACCACTGTTGAGACGGCCGCCGCCACGGGCCGCGTCGCCCGGGTCATCGGCCCGGTCGTCGACGTGGAGTTCCCCGTCGACGCGATGCCGGCGATCTACAACGCGCTGCACGTCGAGGTCATGGACCCGACCGAGGAGGGCGCGACCAAGACGCTGACCCTCGAGGTCGCCCAGCACCTCGGTGACGGCGTCGTCCGCGCCATCTCCATGCAGCCCACCGACGGCCTGGTCCGCCAGGCCCCGGTGACCGACACCGGCACGGGCATCACCGTTCCCGTCGGTGACGTCACCAAGGGCCGCGTGTTCAACACGCTGGGTCAGGTGCTGAACGCGGACGAGTCCACCGTGGCCGACGCGCCGCGCTGGACGATCCACCGCAAGGCCCCGGCCTTCGACCAGCTCGAGTCCAAGACCGAGATGTTCGAGACC
This sequence comes from Streptomyces sp. NBC_00094, assembly GCF_026343125.1. Taxonomy (NCBI): domain Bacteria; kingdom Bacillati; phylum Actinomycetota; class Actinomycetes; order Kitasatosporales; family Streptomycetaceae; genus Streptomyces; species Streptomyces sp. NBC_00094. The sequence continues at coordinate 5,550,165 of NZ_JAPEMB010000001.1, forward strand.
GGCCTGAAGGTCGTCGACCTTCTCACCCCGTACGTCAAGGGTGGAAAGATCGGTCTGTTCGGTGGTGCCGGTGTCGGCAAGACCGTTCTGATCCAGGAAATGATCGTCCGTGTGGCCAAGCTGCACGACGGTGTTTCGGTCTTCGCGGGCGTCGGCGAGCGCACCCGTGAGGGCAACGACCTCATGGTCGAGATGGAGGAGGCCGGCGTTCTCGACAAGACCGCGCTGGTCTTCGGCCAGATGGACGAGCCCCCGGGCACCCGTCTGCGCGTGGCCCTCGCCGGTCTGACCATGGCGGAGTACTTCCGCGATGTGCAGAAGCAGGACGTGCTGTTCTTCATCGACAACATCTTCCGCTTCACCCAGGCCGGTTCCGAGGTGTCGACCCTGCTCGGCCGTATGCCCTCCGCCGTGGGTTACCAGCCGAACCTGGCCGACGAGATGGGTCTCCTCCAGGAGCGCATCACCTCGACCCGTGGTCACTCGATCACCTCGATGCAGGCGATCTACGTCCCCGCGGACGACCTGACCGACCCGGCTCCGGCCACCACCTTCGCCCACCTCGACGCGACGACGGTTCTCTCCCGTCCGATCTCCGAGAAGGGCATCTACCCGGCCGTGGACCCGCTGGACTCCACGTCCCGGATCCTGGACCCGCGCTACATCGCGCAGGACCACTACGACGCCGCCACGCGCGTCAAGGGAATCCTGCAGAAGTACAAGGACCTCCAGGACATCATCGCGATTCTCGGTATCGACGAGCTGAGCGAGGAGGACAAGCTCGTTGTCCACCGCGCCCGCCGTGTCGAGCGATTCCTGTCCCAGAACACCCACGCGGCGAAGCAGTTCACCGGTGTGGACGGTTCGGACGTTCCGCTCGACGAGTCGATCGCCGCGTTCAACGCGATCTGCGACGGTGAGTACGACCACTTCCCCGAGCAGGCCTTCTTCATGTGTGGTGGCATCGAGGACCTCAAGAACAACGCCAAGGAACTCGGCGTCTCCTGAGCCCCGTGCTGCCTGAGGGGGGCGGGATCCGTCCTGCCCCCCTCGCCACGCCCATTAGAATTGACCCCAACACCCGGCACGACCGCCGGGTGGTGACCCGAGGAGCCACCCTTGGCTGCTGAGCTGCACGTCGAGCTGGTCGCCGCGGACCGGAGTGTCTGGTCCGGCGAGGCCACCCTGGTCATCGCGCGTACCACCTCCGGCGACATCGGCGTCATGCCCGGCCACCAGCCGCTGCTCGGTGTGCTGGAGTCGGGCCCGGTGACCATCCGTACCAGCGAGGGCGCGACTGTCGTCGCCGCCGTCCACGGCGGATTCATCTCCTTCGCCGACGACAAGCTGTCTCTGCTCGCGGAGATCTGCGAGCTGGCGGACGAGATCGACGCCCAGCGCGCCGAGCGCGCGCTGGAGCGTGCGAAGTCGGATTCCGACGCCGCCGCCGAGCGGCGCGCCGATGTCCGGCTGCGCGCGGTAGCGGTCCGCTGACGGTCCGCGCCGAGTAGTAGTGCCCTCAGCCGCGGCACGGCTGGAATTATCCAGACCGTGCCGCGGCTGAGGCGATGCAGATGCAGGTTGTATTCGGTTCGGCCGGCTGTGCCGGCTACGGGACGCAGCGAGGAGGTCGGTGAAGATGTTCCTCGCTCTGCTCGTGTGCGGCCTGGTCGTCGCACTGGTGGTGATCGGGCTCTTCGTCTTCGGCTTGCGCCGGAGGCTGATCCAGCGCGCCGGCGGCACCTTCGACTGTTCCCTGCGCTGGGACATTCCCGACGAGCCGGATCCGACCGGCAAGGGCTGGGTGTACGGCGTCGCCCGTTACAGCGGTGACGAGATCGCCTGGTTCCGTGTCTTCTCGTACGCGCCCCGCCCGCGCCGTGTCCTGGAGCGTTCGGTGATCGTGGCCCAGGAGCGCCGGATGCCGGAGGGCGAAGAGGAGCTCGCGCTGCTCTCCGACGCGGTGATCCAGGCCTGTACGTATGACGGGGTCCGCCTGGAGCTCGCGATGAGCGAGGACGCGCGGACCGGCTTCATGGCCTGGCTGGAGGCGGCGCCTCCCGGCCAGAGGGTGAATGTCGCTTAGAACGTGAAGAAGCGGGGGTCGGCGTGCTGCGCCGGCCCCCGCTTCGTCGTGCCGCGTGCTAGTTCAGCCCGGTGTTGATGGCGCCGACGAGCTCGCCGTTGCCGGTGTCACCGCTGAACTCCCAGAAGAACGCGCCACCCAGGCCCTGGTTCTTCGCCCAGCTCATCTTGGACGTGACCGTGGCCGGAGTGTCGTAGCTCCACCAGTTGGTGCCGCAGTGGGCGTACGCCGTGCCCGCGACGGTGCCGTTGGCGGGGCAGGAGTTCTTGAGGACCTTGTAGTCCTCGATGCCCTGCTCGTACGTGCCCGCCGCCGGGCCCGTCGCCGTGCCGCCCGGGGCGGACTGGGTGACGCCGGTCCAGCCGCGGCCGTAGAAGCCGATGCCGAGGAGGAGCTTGGAGGCGGGGACGCCCTTCGCCTTGAACTTGGCGATTGCCTCGGCGGAGTTGAAGCCCGCCTGCGGGATGCCGGCGTAGGAGGTGAGCGGGGAGTGCGGGGCCGTCGGGCCCTTCGCCGCCCAGGCGCCGAAGAAGTCGTACGTCATGACGTTGAACCAGTTCATGTACTGCGCGGCGCCCGCGTAGTCGGCGGCGTCGATCTTGCCGCCGGCGGAGGCGTCGGCCGTGACGGCCGCGGTGACCAGGTTGTTGGCACCGAACTTGGCGCGCATGGCCTGCATCATGTTCTTGAAGGAGGCCGCACCGCTGGTGTCGCAGGAGAGACCGCAGGCGTTCGGGTACTCCCAGTCCAGGTCGATGCCGTCGAAGACGTCGGCCCAGCGCGGGTCCTCGACCAGGTCGTAGCAGGACTGGGCGAAGGCGGTCGGGTTCTGCACGGCCTGGCCGAAGCCGCCGGACCAGGTCCAGCCGCCGAAGGACCAGAGGATCTTGATGTTCGGGTAGGCCTTCTTCAGCTTGCGGAGCTGGTTGAAGTTGCCGCGCAGCGGCTGGTCCCAGGTGTCGGCGACGCCGTCGACGGACTGGTCGGCGGTGTAGGCCTTGTCGTAGTCGGCGTAGGCGTCACCGATGGTGCACTTGCCGCCCGTGACGTTGCCGAAGGCGTAGTTGATGTGGGTGATCTTGGACGCGGAGCCCGAGGTCACGATGTTCTTCACGTGGTAGTTGCGCCCGTAGACGCCCCAGTTGGTGAAGTAGCCCATCTTCACGACGTTGGGCGGCGGGGTGCCGTCTCCGCCGGTGGTGCGGACGGGGACGGGGCCGGCGGCGGGGCCGGTCTGGTCGATGGTGTCGCGGGCGACGACCGTGTAGCTGTAGTCGGTGCCGGCGGTCAGGCCCTGGTCGGTGTAGGTGAGGCCGGTGACCGTGGTGACCTTGGTGCCGTCCCGCAGGACGTCGTAGTTCTTGATGCCCTTGTCGTCGGTGGCCGCGGTCCAGGTGAGCTTCACCGAGGTGTCGGTGATGTTCGAGGCGACCGGGGTGCCGGGGGCGGTGGGCGGGGTGTCGCCCGGCTGGGAGGTGCCGTCACAGGCGGCGCCGTTGATCTTACAGCCGGTGGGCGCGCCCGGTCCGGAGCCGTTGTAGCCGAAGGAGACGGAGGCGCCGGGGGCGAGGGTTCCGTTCCAGCCGACGTTCTTGGCGGTCCAGTGGGTGCCGGAGCTGGTGACGGTGGCGTCCCAGGCGGAGGTGACGGCGGTGCCGGCGGGGTAGTCCCACTCGACGGTCCAGGAGCTGATGGTGGTGGTGCCGGTGTTCTTGACGGTCCAGTTGGCGCCGAAACCGGTGCCCCAGTCGGACGTCTTGGTGTAGGTCGCCGTGGCGGAGGTGGCGGCTTCCGCGGGTGTGGCGAGGCCGACCATGGCGGCCAGCGGCAGGATCAGGGCGGTCAGACCGGCGGCGGCCCGGTGTCTGAACCCTGTTCTGCGCGTCGGTGCTTGAGTGCTCAACGGTGCTCCTCAAGTTGCGGACGGACAAAGGTGGGGGTGGTCCGTGAAGATGCGCGCGCCCCGCGAGCGTAGGAAGGTCTGGACCAATCGTCAAGAGGTCCAGACCAACGTCGCCGTTCTTCGGTTAGACGCCCAACTCCTGTGCCAGTACCGCCGCTTGGACCCTGCTGCGCAGCCCCAGCTTCCCCAGGACCTTGCTGACGTGCGTCTTCACCGTCGCCTCCGCCATGTCGAGCCGTACCGCGATCTCCGCGTTCGACAGTCCGCCGCCCAGCGTCGACAGCACCTCCCGCTCCCGGGGTGTCAGGGCGTCGAGCACCGCCGGGTCCGTCCCCGCGTCCGTACGCGCCGGCCTGCCCGTCGCGGCGAACTCGGCGATCAGCCGCCGGGTCACCGCCGGGGCGATCAGTCCCTCGCCGCGCCCCACGGTCCGTACCGCCTCGATCAGCTCCCGCGCCTCCGCGTTCTTCAGCAGGAAGCCCGCCGCGCCCGCCCGCAGCGCCCCGAACACGTACGCGTCCAGATCGAAGGTCGTCAGGACGAGGACGTCCGCGAGCCCCTCCGCGACGACGATCCCGGTCGCCGTCACCCCGTCCATCCGGGGCATCTGCACGTCCATCAGGACCAGGTCCGGGCGCAGCTCGCGCGCCAGCTCCACCGCCCGCTCCCCGTCCGCCGCCTCCCCGACCACCTCGATGTCCGGGGCGCTGCCCAGGATCAGGACCAGCCCGGCCCGTACCGCGCTCTGGTCCTCGGCGACCACCACCCGCACCGTCATGCCCGCTCCTCGTCGCTCGCGTCCACGGGCAGCTCCGCCCGGACCCGCCACCGTTTCCGTCCCTCGTCGTCCGTGACCGGACCCGCCTCGAAGACCCCGTCGAGCAGTGCCACCCGCTCCCGCATCCCCACGAGACCGGCCCCCGAACCGGGCGCGGTCGGCCCGGGCCGCTCCCCGTACGGACTCGTCACCCGCACCCACAGCGCCCCCGGGTCCTGGCCCAGGGTCACCCGCACCTCCCCGGGCGCCGCGTGCTTGAGCGCGTTCGTCAGGGACTCCTGGACGATCCGGTACGCGGCCAGCTCCACCGGCGCCGGGAGCCCCGCGCCGCTCTCCCGGGTGTCGTCGAGGGCGAGCACCAGACCGCTGGGCTCCGCGTTCGCCGCGGCCTGGGCCACCAGCGCGTCCAGCCCGGCGAGCGTGGGAGCGGCGGCAGGCTCCGTGTCCCCGCTGCCCTCCCGCAGCAGCCCGATGAGGCGCCGCATCTCCGCGAGCCCCGCCACGCTGTTCTCCCGGATCACGGTCAGCGCCTGCCGGGTGGTGGCCGGCTCGTCGAGCGAGAGCGCGGCCGTGGAGTGGATCGCGATCGCCGAGAGGTGGTTCGCCACCATGTCGTGCAGCTCGCGCGCCATCCGCGACCGCTCGGCCACCACCGCCTGCGCCCGGTCCATCTCGGCGAGCAGCGCGGTCTGTTCGGCGCGCAGCCGGGCGGCGTCGGCCGCCTCCCGGTGGTTGCGGACGACCGCGCCCGTGATCGCCGGGAGGAAGGAGATCATGCCGGTGATCACGCCCACGAGGAGCGCGACCGCGTTCTGCCACCAGACGAGGAAGACCACCGTGGCCGTGACGGTGATCAGACCCATGGTGTACGGGATGCGCCGGGCCTGGGCGGGCGTGCCGTACACCACCGCCGCGTAGACCACGTCCGTGAACATCAGGACCGTGGCGAGATTGCCGTTGGTGAACTGGTCGCCGACGATCGCCAGGGTGGCGACGATCAGGGCGGTCCGGGGAGCGGCCCGGCGCAGGGCCTCCATCGCGGCCATCACGGTCAGCGGGATCAGCGTCGCCCAGCGCGGCCCGATGACGTGGTCCCCGGTCACGAAGAGTCCGAACGACCACAGGATCAGGCCGCCGACCAGCCCGGTGGCGGCGATGTACAGGTCGATGCGGTGCGGGCGGGGAAGCGTCACGTACCCATCCAACACGCCCCCGTCCGGGGGGACCTCCTCGTCCGGGCCGATCCGTCCCTCCGTCGAAGGATGTAGACGGACTTCCTCACCGGCGACGACGAAGCGCGTCCGATCGCACGGGACGCTGAGAGGGAACCGAAAGGGGAACCGTCGTGATCGTCGCGCTGATCGTGATCTGCGAGGTCGGCTTCTGGGTCCTGCTGGCCGCCGGCCTCGCCACCCGCTATCTCCTGAAGATGCCCCGGGCGGGCATGGCGCTGCTGCTGTGCGAGCCGCTCCTGGAGGTCCTGCTCCTGGTCGTCACCGCGATCGACCTCAAGAACGGGGCCGAACCGAGCTGGCGGCACGGTCTCGCCGCCGTGTACATCGGCTACACCGTCGGCCACGGCCACCGCACCGTGAAATGGCTCGACGGCCACGCCGCCCACCGCCTCGGCGGTGGCCCGCCGCCGCGGAAGCCGCCGCAGTACGGCATGGCGCGCGCCCGGCACGAGGGCCGGGTCTGGCTCGGCTCGGTGGTCGCCGCGTCCGTCGCCTCCGTCCTGCTGCTCCTGGCGATCGGGTACGTCGGCGGCGACGGGAACACCGAGTCGCTGCGGAGCTGGATCTTCTTCGCCTGGCGGGCGGCGGGCATCCACGGCCTGATCGCGCTCACGTACGCGATCTGGCCGAAGAAGGCCCCGCAAGCCGATTCAGCGGTCGCCGCCCGGGACCCACAGCACGTCCCCGACCTCCTTGTTCGCGGTCCGCGCAAGGATGCTGCATCCCCCGGGGGACAACCCCCGGACCCCCGGCAAGGGCATGCCCGGCGTCCGGTCTAGCGCTCTCCGCCGGGTACCCAGAGCACGTCTCCGACCTCCTTGTTGGCCACCCTGGCCAGGATGAACAGGAGGTCGGAGAGCCGGTTGAGGTACGTGGCGGTCAGGGCGTTCATCGACTCGCCGTGCACCTCGAGGGCCGCCCACGTGGAGCGCTCCGCCCGCCGGACCACCGTGCACGCCTGGTGCAGCAGCGCCGCACCGGGCGTGCCGCCCGGCAGGATGAAGGAGCGCAGCTTCTCCAGCTCCTCAAGGAAGCGGTCGCAGTCGGCCTCCAGCTTGTCGACGTACGACTGCTCGACACGCAGCGGCGGGTACTTCGGGTCCTCCACGACCGGCGTGCACAGGTCCGCGCCCACATCGAACAGGTCGTTCTGGACGCGGACGAGGACCTTCACGACCTCCTCGTCCAGCTGCCCGAGGGCGACGGCCGTGCCGATGACGGCGTTGGCCTCGTTGGCGTCGGCGTAGGCCGAGATCCGCAGATCCGTCTTGGCGGTCCGGCTCATGTCACCGAGGGCGGTGGTGCCCTGGTCGCCGGTACGGGTGTAGATGCGCGTCAGATTGACCATGGGGGCCAGCCTATGCCTTGGCGATCAGGCCGCCCCGACCGCCGGGCGCGAGACCCCGGCCGCCAGTGCGCGGGCAGCGTGGACGACGTCCTCCTCGGTGGTGAAGCGGCCGAAGCCCACCCGGATGCTGCCCCGGATCCGCTCCGGCGTGAGACCGGTCGCCGTGAGGACGTGCGAGGGCTCCTGCGCCGCACTGTTGCAGGCCGAACCCGTCGACACCGCGATGTCCGTGACCTCCAGGAGCAGCTGCTGGGCATCGGTGCCCTCGAAGGACAGGTTCACCGCGTGCGGCAGGAACCCCGGTCCCGTGCCGCTGTTCAGCGCGTACGGGACCAGCTCGGCGAGCGTGGACAGGAACCGCTCCCGCAGTCCGGCCAGCCGGACCGCCTCCTCCTCCCGGCCCGTCGTGAGCACGCCGACGGCCGCGCCCAGACCGATGACGGCGGCGGTGTTGACCGTGCCCGCGCGCAGTCCGCGCTCCTGGCCGCCGCCGTGCAGCAGGGGTGCCAGCGGGGCGCGGTCCGACAGACGGTTGGAGACGTACAGGACGCCGACGCCCTTCGGGCCGTAGATCTTGTGTCCCGAGAAGGTGAGGAGGTCGACGCCGAGCGCTCGGACGTCGACCGGGAGGGAGCCCACGCCCTGCGTCGCGTCGCAGTGCAGCGGCACGCCGACGGCCCGCGTGACCGCGCCGATCTCCGCCACCGGCTGGATCGTGGAGGTCTCGTTGTTCGCCAGCATCACCGAGACCAGCGCGGTGTCCGGCCGGAGCGCCGTCGCCACCTGGCGCGGGGAGACCCTGCCCTCGGTGTCGACGGGCAGCACGGTCACGTCGTGCCCGGCGGCCCGCAGGGCACGGCAGCTGTCGAGGACGGACTTGTGTTCCACGGCCGTGGTCACCACGTGGCGCCGTTCGCCGGGTGTGACGACCCCCTTGATCGCGAGGTTGTTGCCCTCCGTCGCGCCCGAGGTGAAGTAGATCTCGCTGCGCGCCGCCCCGATCAGCCGGGCGACGGCTCCGCGCGCCCGCTCGACCTCGCGGAAGGCGCGGATGCCGGCCGCGTGCGGGCTGGACGGGTTGGCGTAGCAGTGGGTGGCGGCGAAGGTCATCGCCTCGACGACCGCCGGGTCGGTCGGTGTGGTCGCCTGGTGGTCGAGATAGATCGTGGCCATGCCTGTACTCCCTGTCAGAAGTCGTCGGCGGTGTAGGGCAGGGCGATCGGATCGGCGCAGGCCGCGTCGGCGAAGACCAGCACGATCTCCTCGGCGGGGTCCGCCTGGGTGCGGAGGTAGATCTCGGCGCCCTTGGTGACCTTGTCCCGGTCGGCGAGGGAGCTGACGTCGACGACATGGCGGCGGGCGCAGTCGGGGAAGGCGGCCCGCAGCCGGGCGAAGTAGCGCGCGAAGTACTCGGCGACGAGGAGCGGGCAGCGCGGTACGACGTGGTCGTCCCTGACGACCCCGGCGAGCACCTTCTCGTACTGACGGGAGCGGAAGACGATCTCGTCCCCGTCCAGGGAGAACAGCGGGTGCTCGGCCGGGTCGCGCAGCCGCCGCTTCATGGCGCGCGCGGCGCGATTGCGCAGCGTGCGTTCGCGCGTGACGGTGAAGGAGGTCCCGGCTTCGGCGGCCGCGGCGGTGAGCGGGGTGAGGTCGGTCTCCGCGGGGCCGGCGGCCGGCAGCGTACACACGTCGTCGGAACAGGACATCCCGAGGTCGTTGACGATGACGTCGTACACCACCTTGTTGCCCCGGTGGAGGCGGCGGGCGGCGGCGCCGGTCTCCTGGGCCAGGGCGAAGGAGCTCAGCGAGAACTCCCCGATGCCGGCGGTCGCCTCGAAGTAGCCGCCCGCGACGAGGACCGCCGAGCGGACGGCGGGGTCGACGGTCTCCAGGAGGGGCGCGACCCTCGGCGGGAGGGTGTGGGTCCGGGGGGTGGTCAGGGTGTTCACGTGTGCACTCCGTTCTTCCGGGAAGGGGATCGATCGGATGGTGCGGGGGGCTCGTCGGGTGCCGTCGGCCGGCGGGCGGTGCCGACGGCCGCGGTCACCACGCAGAGCACGGCGGCCCATTGGGCGGGTGAGAGCCGTTCGCCGAGGAGGGCCAGGCCCACCAGGGCCGCGATGACCGGCTCCACCGTGGACAGCACGGCGAAGACCCGGGGCGGCAGCCGGCGCAGCGCGGCGAACTCCAGCGAGAAGGGGACGACGGTCGTCAGGACCGCCACCGCCAGTGCGGCCCCGAGTACCCCGGGTTCGAGCAGGACCCCGGGGGAGGGCAGGCCGAGGGCGGGAGCGGTGGGCAGCGCGAGGACGGCGGCCACGGTCAGGCCGAGCGCCAGGCCGGAGCCGCCGGGGACCGCGCGGCCCACCCGGGCGCCGAGGAGGATGTAGCCGGTCAGCGCCGCGCCGGTGAGCAGGCTCGCGGCGAGGCCGACCGGATCGTCCATGCCCCGCGTACCGCCGAGCACGAGCAGGCCGACGGCCGCGACCGCCACCCAGAGCCGGTCGAGCGCGCGCCGCGAGGTGACCGCCGCGAGCAGGAGCGGTCCGCTGAACTCCAGCGTCACGACGACGCCGAGGGGCAGCCGGGAGGTCGCTTCGTAGAAGGCGAACTGCATGACGGCGAAGACGGCCCCGTAGGGGAGCAGCAGTCGCCAGTGGACGCGAAGGAGCCGTGGCGCTGGCCGGGACAGGAGGCAGAGCAGGGCGGCGGCGATGAGGAGGCGCAGCAGGGTCGCGCCGGTCGGGCCGGTCTCCTCGAAGAGCCGCTTCGCGAAGGCGGAGCCGAACTGCAGGCTGACCATGCCGGTCAGGAGCAGCAGGGGCGCGGGGGCGGCTCCCAGGGCGTACGGACGCATGACGGCACCTCCTCTCCGGGTCTCGGCTCGGTGCCTCGATCGGCGGGCGAATGCCGGAGACTCTATACCCCCTAGGGGTATCTGGCGACCGGAATGGGACGCGGAAGGGGTGTCGTGAGTGTGACGTCCGTCAAAGAGGGCGTGACGCGCGTTACTTAGCGGTCACATGGCGCCCCGCGACCGCTAATCTCCGCCGGAGAGCCAGAAGTGAACAGGCGTTAAGGGGTGGAACATCGTGGCCAGGAAGCTCGCCGTCATCGGGGCCGGACTCATGGGGTCCGGCATCGCGCAGGTCTCGGCACAGGCAGGCTGGGACGTCGTCCTGCGTGACGTCACCGACGCCGCCCTGACCCGCGGCACCGACGGAATCAAGGCGTCGTACGACCGGTTCGTCGCCAAGGGCAAGCTGAGCGCCGCCGACGCCGAGGCCGCACTCGGCCGGATCACCGCCACGACCGAGCTCGAGGCCGTCGCCGACGCCGACATCATCGTCGAGGCCGTCTTCGAGAACCTCGACGTCAAGCACGAGATCTTCCGCTCGCTCGACAAGGTCGCCAAGGACGGCGCCGTCCTCGCCTCCAACACCTCCGCGATCCCGATCACCAAGATCGCCGCGGTGACCGAGCGCCCCGAGGCCGTCGTCGGCACCCACTTCTTCTCGCCGGTCCCGATGATGCAGCTCTGCGAGCTCGTCCGCGGCTACAAGACGAGCGACGCCACCCTCGCCACCGCCCGGGAGTTCGCCGAGTCGGTCGGCAAGACCTGCATCGTCGTCAACCGTGACGTGGCCGGCTTCGTCACCACCCGGCTCATCGCCGCCCTCGTCGTCGAGGCCGCCAAGCTCCACGAGTCGGGCGTCGCCACCGCCGAGGACATCGACATCGCCTGCAAGCTCGGCTTCGGCCACGCCATGGGCCCGCTCGCCACCGCCGACCTCACCGGCATCGACATCCTGGTGAACGCGGCCAACAACATCTACACCGAGTCCCAGGACGAGAAGTTCGCGCCCCCGGAGCTGATGCGCCGGATGGTGGACGCGGGTGACATCGGGCGCAAGAGCGGGCAGGGCTTCTACAAGCACTGAGCCCGGCCCACCACCCCGCCCTCACTCCGTGGGGTGAATTTAGGTACCGGTTCGCTGACAGGGCGCAACGCTTCTGCCGGTGCGGCAGTCAGTTGTTGCGAAGACGGAGCACTCTCGGGGAGCGCATATGCACATCAGGGGCGACCACGTCGAGCTGGTCGTCGGGGGCCGCCTCGACGTCCGCAGCGCTGCGGACGCCCGTACGGTCCTGCACTCTGCCGTCGACGACGGTGTCGGCGACCTCGTGCTCGACCTGACCGGCCTCGACTCCTGGGACGCGACCGGACTCGGCGTGATCATGGGTGCCCACCGGCGGGCCGGGCGCTGCGGCCGGCGCCTCGTCCTGCGCGGGGTGCCACCCCAGATGCAGCGGCTGCTCGTGGCCACCCGGCTCCACCGCATCCTCGCCATCGAGGGCGGTCTCGCCGCGGAGTCGCTGCCCCGGGTGTGAGCCGACGGGCGGAAGTGACAGGCGGGACACGGCTCTGTGAAGCCGCTGTGTGAACCAGGCGTCACGCTCAATCCTCACAAGACCGTGACGTCTTGGTCTCGCGGGCACCCCGGCTGTTCCCGACCGCCTGACCACGGTCTAGGGTTCGCTCGCCCGCACAATGACGGACCCACCCGGCGGGCACCCTGACACAGCGCTTCTTGGGGGCTTGCACCATGGACCCGATCAACCCTGGGTCGGAGGAGTACGGTCACGACACCGAGGGCGAGGACGCCCGCCCCGCACTCGGCGCGGCCCTGCCCGAGCGCTCACCCGCGTCCCCCGCCCGCGCCCGCGTCGTCCGCCTCGTCTCCGGCGAGCTGCTCCTCACCGTCAACCCCGTCGACGGCAGCGAGATCGAGCCCTGCCCGCCCGGCCAGGAGCCCGGGGCCCCCCGCCGACGCACCCCCGAGGAGCGCGCCGAGGCCGCCCGCGCCGCCGCACCCTCCGTACCCCCCGGGCCCGCCGCCCCCGAGCTGCCCCTCCTCGAACGCCAGGACCAGCGCGAGCGGCTCGCCGAGATCCTCGCCCGCGGCCGCTCCGCCCGCCTGACCGGCCCCGCCGGCTCCGGCCGCACCGCCCTCCTCGACGCGGTCGCCGCCGACTGCGCGGAGCTCGCCCCCGACGGCGTCGTCCGCCTCTCCGGCCACCACCGGACCCCCGCCGAACTCCTCCACGAGCTCTTCACCGCCGTCCGGTACGCCCCGAACCACCGGCCCGACCGGACCACGCTCCCCGACCGGCTCCGCGACATCGGCGCCGTCGTCGTCGTCGACGACCTGGAGTTCGGCGGCGCCGCCCTCGACGAGCTCCTCGCCGCCGCCCCCGAGTGCGCCTTCCTCCTCGCCGCCGCCCCCGACGCGCCCGCCGCCTCGGCCGACGCCCACGTCGAGGAGGTCGCCCTCGCCGGCCTCGGCCGCGGCGCCGCCCTCACGCTTCTGGAGAGCGCCGTCGGCCGCACCCTCACCGACGAGGAGGCCAACTGGGCCGGCGACCTGTGGTTCGAGTCCGAGGGCCTCCCGCTGCGCTTCGTCCAGGCCGGGGCGCTGCTCCGCCAGCGCGACCGGCTGCGCGTCACCCCGGCGGAGTTCGACGCCTTCGGCGCCCTCGAGGAGGCCTTCGGACCGGCCGACCCGGCGGCGGCCGCAGCCGTCGCCGCCGCGGCCTTCGACGGGATCGACGACCCCGACATCGAACTGCGCGAGATACCCCTGCCCAGCCTCGGCGAGGGCGCCGCGCCCGCGGCCCTCCTCGCCTCCCGCCTCAGCCGCTCCGCCCAGACGGCCCTGCGCTTCGCCGTCGCCCTCGGCGGCGAACTCCCGCACCAGGCCCACCTGCCGGCCCTCGTCGGCGACACCCACGCCGACGCCGCCCTCGGTGAACTCCTCGCCTCCGGCCTGCTCTCCCCGGTCGGCAGCCGCTACCGGCTCGCCACCGGCGTCCTCACCCAGCTCCTCGCCCACGGGTACGGACACGACGCCGCCGACCGCGTCCACAGCGCGGGCCGGCACTATGCCTGGTGGGCCGGCCACCCCTCCGTCACCCCCGACCGCGCCGCCGCCGAGTCCGACGCCCTGCTCGCCGCCCTGGCCGCCCTCGTCCCGAGCGCCGGCACGGGGGCCGGGTCCGACGCCGAAGGCGACGCGGAGCGCCGGGCCACCGCCGTCCTCCTCGCCCGCACCGCCGCACCCGCCTTCGCCGCGGGACTGCACTGGGGCGCCTGGGAACGCGCCCTGCGCGCCGGTCAGGAGGCCGCCCGGCTCACCGGGGACGTCGCCGAGGAGGCGTACTTCCATCACGAGCTCGGCGTCCTCGCGATCTGCGCCGGAAACCTGGAGCGGGCCCGCGCCGAGCTGGAGGCCTCCATCGGCATGAGGGGGGTGCTCGCCGACAAGCGCGGCACCGTCGCCGGACGCCGGGCGCTCGCGCTCGTCGCCGACCTCTCGGGGGACCACGACACCCCGGTCGCCGCCCGCGCCGAGGAGCCCGTCTCCCCGCCGAGGGGGACACCCGCCCTGAGGCGCCGTCCGGACCGCCCCGCGTCCCCGGAGCCGCTCACGGCCCCGCTGCCCGGCGGCCCGGCACAGGCCGTGGCTCTCACGGCTCCCACGGCTTCCGCGGCTCCCGCGTTCCCCGCGTTCCCCGACTTCGCCGACGAGGGCCCGACGCTCATCACGCGCCCCGACACCGTCCGGGACGGCGGCCGCCCGGGCCTCGCGGGGGGCATCCTCACCGGCGCCCGCCGCAACCTCGCCGCCGTCGGCGCGGGCGCGCTCCTGGTGGTCGTCCTCGGCACCGTCGTCACCCTCGGCGCGACCTCCGGCAGCGGCGACGACCCCGCCACCAACCGCGTCACCTCCGACAGCACGGCGACCGAGGGCGGCACCGGCGACGGCCTCGACGGCGACGAGCCGCCGGCCGAGGGCGAGGCGGGGGAGGGCGGCGAGTCGGGCGAGCCCACGCACTCCGGCTCCCCGAGCGCCTCCGGCTCCGACGGCACCTCGCCGTCGGCCTCGTCGACGGACTCGCCGACGAGCCCCGGCGCCTCCGGCTCCCCGAGTGCGTCGGGCTCGTCCTCGGCCCCGTCCTCCTCGGCGCCGTCTCCTTCGGGCAGCCCGACGGGCACCACGGCTCCCGCCACGACCCAGCCGCCGGCGAGCCCGTCGACCACTACGCGCCCGCCGCGCCCGTCGACCACGCCTCCGACGACCACGACGCCGCCGCCCCCGACCACCACCCCGCCGACCACCCCGCCCCAGACGACCACGCCGCCTCCGACGACGACCAGCCCTCCGGCGACGGGGGAGAACTCCCCCAGCAACTCCGCCTCGGCGACCCTCGGCGGCGGCCCCTCCGTCTCCGACAGCCCCGCCGCCTCGGAGACGACGACCGTCTGACCCGCGTACGGAGACGGGGACGGCCCCGGGCGCGCTCACCGCACCCGGGGCCGTCCCCGTACTCGTACCGCTTCGTACCGACCGCCGGACTAGAAGAGCCGGAGCTTGTCGTCCTCGATGCCGCGCATGGCGTTGTAGTCGAGGACCACACAGCCGATCCCGCGGTCCGTCGCGAGCACCTTCGCCTGCGGCTTGATCTCCTGCGCCGCGAAGACGCCCCGCACGGGCGCCAGGTGCGGGTCGCGGTTGAGCAGCTCCAGGTAGCGGGTCAGCTGCTCGACGCCGTCGATCTCACCGCGCCGCTTGATCTCCACCGCGACCGTCGCGCCGTCCGCGTCGCGGCACAGGATGTCCACCGGGCCGATCGCGGTCGGGTACTCGCGGCGGATCAGGGTGTACCCCTCGCCGAGGGTCTCGATGCGGTCGGCGAGCAGTTCCTGGAGATGGGCCTCCACGCCGTCCTTGATGAGACCGGGGTCCACACCGAGCTCGTGCGAGGAGTCGTGGAGGATTTCCTCCATCGTGATGATCAGTTTCTCGCCCGCTTTGTTGATCACGGTCCAGACGCCTGCCTCCCCGTCGACGCCCTCCTTCAGGGTGCACGGCGGGGACATCCAGTTGAGCGGTTTGTACGCCCGGTCGTCCGCGTGGATGGAGACGCTCCCGTCTGCCTTGATCAAGATCAGACGGGGTGCGGAGGGCAGGTGGGCCGTGAGTCGACCCGCGTAGTCCACGGAGCAACGGGCAATGACGAGACGCATGGTCCGCAACGCTACAAGACGGGCGCTCTTCCGCGCGATTCGGGCATCATCCCTAGCCGAACACCCGTCGGTTATCAGCCTGTTGTGTTCCCAATCTTCTGGTGCGACCAGGTCTGCGCGCTTACCGTGGAAGCTGGAGGTCGTCGTCCGTGCACGCTGCGTGGCGCACGGCCCGGCCTTCGTCCCTGCCCGCAAGACCCCGTCCGCGGGGTCGCGAGAGGAGAACCCATGTCGCTCGACGTCTCACCGGCACTGTTGGAACAGGCCGAGCGAGGCGAGGTCGACGAAGCCGACTTCGTCGACTGCGTCCGGACCTCCCTGCCCTACGCATGGGAGATGATCAGTTCTCTGGTGGCTCAGCTGAAGGTCGACGGCGGAGAATTCGCCGACAACCAGACGCCGCCGCCGAATGAGCAGGCACGTGGTCAGCTGCTGCGCGCGCTTGCGAGCGATGCCATTCGTGGCGCCCTGCAGCGGCACTTCGGGGTGCGTCTCGCCTTCCAGAACTGCCACCGGGTGGCGGTCTTCCCGCTGGACCCGTCGGTGGACGAGCGGCTTGCTCGCTTCACGTCCGTACGGGGGCAGCTGCTCAATCAGTCGCCGGAAATGCGCGACTGCTGAGACATGGTGCTGCCGCTCCGCATCGCGGGAGACGTGGTCGATGCGTGCCGACACGCGTCGACCACGAAGAGATGCCGGAGCGGCAGCACCCGCTCTCCGCTGGGCCTCAGACCAGCAGCGGGAGGACCTCCGCGCCGAGCCGCCGGACGTTCTCCTCGGTCGCCGCGAGGTCGCCCGAGCCCTCCGCGAGCAGGGCGAAGCGCGTGATGCCCGTACGCTCCGCGGTCGCCGCGAGCCGGTCCGCCGCCAGCCGGGGGGTGCCCACCGGGTGCAGGCTGCACAGCAGCTCCGTGTACGCCACCGGGTCCCGCATCACCCGATGCCGGCCGTCGACCGTCACATGCGCGTCGAGGCCCTGTTTCAGCCAGCCCGGCATCGCCTTCACCAGCACCTCGGCCGCGTCCGCGCCCCGGTCCGCGAGCTGGGCCACCCCCGCCGACACGTGCCCCGCCCCGATCCGCGCGATCTCGTCCGGGTTCCGTCCGGCCTCCCGTGCGCAGCGCCTCCAGGCCGCGACCATCTCGGCCTTGTCCTCGTCGCCGCAGTGCATCCCGAGCAGCATCGGAAGCCCGCGCTCCGCGGCGAGCCGCACACTCTTCGGCGAGGTGCAGGCCACCACCACCTCGGGGCCCGCCTCGCCGCCGACCAGCTCGTCGGCACGGGGCACGACCGCCACCTCGCGGAAAGCGAATCGTTCCCCCTCGGCGCCGACGCGGGGCTCGGAGAGCCAGCGCAGCAGCAGGTCGAGCGATTCCGGGAAGCGCCCCTCGTACGCGGCGAGACCCGCGCCGAACACCTCCAGGTCGACCCAGGGACCACCCCGGCCCACCCCCAGCGTGAACCGGCCGCCCGAGGTGAGGTGCAGCAGCGCCGCCTGCTCGCCCAGGGCGACCGGGTGGACCGTCGGCAGCACACTCACCGCCGTGCCCACCCTCAACCGCCGGGTGCGCCCGAGGAGCAGCGCGGCGAGCGTCACGGCCGAGGGGCAGACCCCGTACGGCACGAAGTGGTGCTCGGCGAGCCAGACGGAGTCCAGCCCCGCCTCCTCGGCGACCTCGGCGGTCCGCACCGCCCGGTGCAACGCCTCGCCTTGTCCCTGGCCCGGGAACTGGGCGGCCAGAACGAACGTACCCACGCGCATTGCCTTCTGCCTCCTTGCGGTCGACGCGTATCTCCCCTCGCATCGGCAACAACGTCTGACACGTGCCAAAGGCAACGGCCGTTCATGAAGTTCTTGCGATTTTCGGCTAAGCCGTCACGGACGGGGCCCGGGGCACCGCGTCGCGGCCCGTAGGCTGGATGGAACGGTCCGTGTTCCCAGACCCCGTGAGGTGTGCCCGTGTCCCCGCGCCACAACCGTTCCCGAGGCGGCGAGAAGCCCGAGCAGCAGCAGTCGGGCGAACCCGGCGACCGGTACGGCGGTGCGCAGCGCAGCGAGACCTGGCAGGGCGAGGAGTGGTACGTCCGCCTCGTCGCCGGAGCGAGCTCGCCCGGCAAGCGCTACCGCTGCCCCGGCTGCGACCAGGAGATCCCGGCCGGAGCCCCGCATGTCGTCGCCTGGCCCGAGTACGGGGGAGTGGACGACCGGCGCCACTGGCACAAGGCCTGCTGGAGCGCGAAGGACCGCCGCACCAGCAGGGTGCAGCGGTCCCGTAACGCGCCGAGGTACTAGCCGAGGTACCGGGGGCCTGTCCGGCCTTGATCCGCCGGACAGGCCCTAGACGTCCCGGCTGTTCAGCAGGGCGTAGGCGCCGGCCAGGGCCGCGGCCGTGACCCCCATCAGGATCAGCAGCGGCTCCCAGCCCGCCGGGCCGCTGTCGCCGAGCGGCGGGCGCTCGCTGTAGAGCGCGATCATCTGCGAGGGGATCGCGTAGGTGAAGAGCGCCTCCTGCACCGACCTGAGCGCCTCCGAGAACATGAACAGCGCCGCCACCAGCGGGAGCAGCAGCAGGCCGATCATCACCGTGATCGCGCCGGCCGAGTGCCGGATGAGCGTCCCGAGGGCCAGCGACAGCAGACCGAGCACGGCCAGATAGGCGCCCGCCCCGACCGTCGCCCGCAGCCACTCGGCGGTCGTCGGCTCCCTCGCGTCCAGGATGGCGACCTGCGCCACCGCCACGAGCGCCGCGAACACGGTGGTGACCGTGAAGACCAGCAGGAAGAAGACGATCGCCTTCGCCGTCAGCACCCGGCCCCGGCTCGGGCAGGCGGTCAGGGTCGTACGGATCATGCCCGTGCCGTACTCGGAGGCGATCGTCAGGACGCCCAGCGTGATCACGCAGATCGACGCGGGAAGCATCCCGAAGAAGCCGAAGCCGAGCGCCGACTCCTCGCCCATCGGCGCCTCGGAGGCCGCGGCGATCGCCGCCACCCCCAGGCCGATGGCCAGCAGCAGCAGGACCATGACGCCGAGCGTCCACATCGTCGACCGCACCGAGCGGATCTTCGTCCACTCGGAGGCGAGGGCGTCACCGAGTGTCGCCCTGCGGACCGGGATGGGGGAGACGTAGGAGTGCGGCGCCGGGGCGTGGTGGTGGAGGGGGGCGGTCATCGGGCGTCCTTGGGGGTGTCGCTCGGCTGCGGGGTGCCCGGCTGCGGCGCCGGAGCGGTCGGAGGGGCCTGCGGGGCCGGAGCCGGCGGCGCGAACGGAGCCGCCGGCGGCGCTGCGTACGGGCCGGGCGCGGGGGCCTGCGGTGCGCCGGCGTACGGGTTGTGCCCGGGCGGCGGCGGGGCGTACCAGCCCTGCTGCGGCACCTCGGGGGCCACCGGCTGCTGCGGCGGCAGCCCGTACCCGTGCTGGCCGGGCTGCTGCGGGGCCTGGAGGTGGGCGAGCCGGTCGTCGGTGGAGCGGTAGTCCACCGCGCCCTGCGTCAGCCGCATGTACGCCTCCTCAAGGGAGGCCTGGTGCGGGGAGAGCTCCCAGAGCCGTACGTCCGCGTCGTGCGCGAGGTCGCTGATCCGCGGCAGGGCGAGGCCCGTCACGCGCAGCGCCCCGTCCGGCTCGGACAGCACCTGGCCGCCGGCCTCCATGAGCGCCGCCGTCAGCTTCTCCCGCTGCGCCGGCTCGGTCCCGGGGGTCCGCACCCGGGCGAAGTCGGCGGAGTTCGCCGAGATGAAGTCCGTGACGCTCATGTCCGCGAGCAGCTGACCCCGGCCGATCACGATCAGGTGGTCCGCCGTCAGCGCCATCTCGCTCATGAGGTGGCTGGAGACGAAGACGGTCCGGCCCTCGGCCGCCAGCTTCTTCATCAGGTTGCGGACCCAGAGGATGCCCTCCGGGTCCAGGCCGTTGACCGGCTCGTCGAAGAGCAGCACCTGCGGGTCGCCGAGGAGCGCCGCCGCGATGCCGAGCCGCTGGCCCATGCCGAGGGAGAAGCCCTTGGAGCGGCGCTTGGCCACGTCCTGGAGGCCGACCACGCCGAGGACCTCGTCGACGCGCTGCGCCGGGATGCCGGCGAGCTGCGCGAGCGACAGCAGATGGCTCCGCGCGCTCCGCCCGCCGTGCACGGCCTTGGCGTCGAGGAGCGCGCCGACCTGGCGGGGCGCGTTCGGCAGCTTCCGGAAGGGGTGGCCGCCGATCGTCACATGGCCCGCGGTGGGCTGGTCGAGCCCGAGGATCATGCGCATCGTCGTCGACTTGCCGGACCCGTTGGGCCCCAGGAACCCGGTGACGACACCGGGCCTCACCTGGAAGGAAAGGTTGTACACGGCCGTCTTGGCGCCGTAGCGCTTCGTCAGGCCGACTGCCTCGATCATTCTTCCAGCCCCATCGACAGGTCGTCGCATCCGTGTCGGGGCGTGGCGGCCTTCGGCCGGAGCCCCCCGTATGAATGAGGAGCTTATCCAGCCGTTGACGGTTCCGGCGAAGGGGAAAAGAACCTCCGGGAGATTCCCTGGTCGTCCCCTACGGGGCAGGTCCCTCTCCCCTGGCCTTCCGCCGGACACCCTCCAGGGCTGTCCGGCCTGATCGACAAGACACCGACAAGGCGCCCCTAGGCGTCGCGCCTCTTCAGCACCAGATAGCCGCCCGCGAGCGACGCGACCACCCAGAGCAGCATGATCCCGAGCCCGCCCCACGGTCCGTACGGAGCCTCTTCGGTGTTCATGGCGTCCGGGACGACCTGCATGATCTTCGCGCCGGCCTGGTCGGGGAAGTACGTGGCGACCTCCTTCGCCTTCGGCACCGCCGACAGGATCTGGGAGATCAGGAAGAAGAAGGGCACCAGGATGCCGAGCGAGAGCATCGAGGAGCGCAGCATCGCGGCCACGCCCATGGAGAACAGCGCGATCAGGCACATGTAGAGCCCGGCGCCGATCACCGCCCGCAGCACGTTGTCGTCGCCGATCGAGGCCCGGTGCTCGCCGAGCAGGGCCTGCCCCAGGAAGAAGGAGAGGAAGCTCGTCACGAGGCCCACGAGCAGCGCCAGACCGCCGGCCACCGCGATCTTCGAGAAGAGGAAGGTCGCACGCTGCGGCACGGCGGCGAGCGAGGTGCGGATCATGCCGGAGGAGTACTCCGTGCCCACCACCAGGACGCCGAAGACGACCATCGCCAGCTGGCCGAGGATCATCCCGGAGAAGCTGACGAAGGTCGGGTCGAAGGTGAGCTGCTCGGCCTGGCTCAGATCGTCGAAGGTGGAGTTGAGGAGCGCGCACAGCGCCGCGCTCATCGCCACGGTGACGAGGAGGGCGCTCGCCAGCGTCCAGACCGTCGACGACACCGTCCGGATCTTGGTCCACTCGGACTGCAGGACCGCGGTTGCCGCTGCCATCTTCAGGCTCCCTCGGAGGTCGAGCCCCACTGGGGGCCGGGCGCCGACACGGCGCCGTGGACATCGGTGCCGTGCGCGTGGTACTCCACCGCTCCGGCCGTCATCTGCATGAAGGCCTCTTCGAGCGAGGCGCGCTGGGAGCTCAGCTCGTGCAGGACGAGCTGGTTCGCCGCCGCCAGCTCGCCCAGCTTCTCGGTGGTCGCCGAGTCCACCTCGAGGGTGCCGTTGCCCGCCTCGACCGCGATGAATCCGTTGGTGTGCAGGACGTCCCGCAGCCGCTCCTGCTGCGGCGAACGCAGCCGTACGAAACTCCGCGAATTCTGCTGGATGAAATCTGCCATCGACGTGTCGGCCAGCAGCTTTCCCTGCCCGATCACGATGAGATGGTCGGCCGTCAGCGCCATTTCACTCATCAGATGGCTGGAAACGAAGATCGTCCGACCTTCGGCGGCCAACGCCTTCATCAGATTGCGGATCCAGTGAATTCCCTCGGGGTCCAGACCATTGACGGGTTCGTCGAACATCAGGATCTCGGGATCACCGAGCAGCGCCGAGGCGATACCGAGCCGCTGGCCCATGCCGAGGGAGAAGCCCTTCGACTTCTTCCCCGCGACCTGCGTCAGACCCACCAGGTCGAGCACCTCGCTCACCCGGCTCTGCGGGATCCGGTTGGACTGCGCCAGACACAGCAGGTTGTTGTACGCGGACCGGCCGCCGTTCATCGCCTTGGCGTCGAGCAGCGCGCCGATGTACTTCAGCGGTTCGGCCAGGTCCCGGTAGTGCTTGCCGTCGATCCGGACCGTACCGCTGGTCGGATTGTCCAGATCGAGCATCATCCGCATCGTCGTCGACTTGCCCGCCCCGTTCGGCCCGAGGAAGCCGGTGACGACGCCCGGCCGGACCCGGAAGGAGAGATGGTCGACCGCTGTCTTCGCCCCGTAACGCTTGGTCAGGCCCTCAAGCTCGATCATGCGTACCAACCTAAAGGCGCGCAAAACCCCCCGCCACCGGAGTGACGGGGGGCTGTGGGCGGCGCCGCGAACTCGCTACCGAGACGCCTTGCTACGGACCCCTGGGTGTTACCGGGACCGCTGGTGTTACCGGGACCGCCGGGTGTTACCGGGACTGCTGGGCCGGAACACCGGCCGCGCGCTCGTCGTCGATCGGGGAGCCGGCCGCCGCGACCGCGGCACCCGTCAGGGTCGCCAGCATCTCGCGGACGTTGGTCAGCTGGGCGTTGATCGAGTCACGGCGGTTCGTCAGCGCCGCGAGCTCACGCTCCGACTCGCTGCGGATCCGGTCGGCCTTGGCGTTCGCGTCGGCCACGATGTCCTCGGCCTGGCGCTGCGCGGTCTCCACCGTCTGACGGGCCCGACGCTCCGCGTCCGTACGCAGCTTCTCGGCCTCCAGGCGGAGCTGCTCGGCGCGGTGCTCGATCTCCGCGAGGCGCTTCTCGGCCTTCGCCTGACGCGAGGCCAGGTCCCGCTCCGACTGCTCGCGACGCTTCGCCAGGTTGGTCTCGAAGTCCGCGGCGGCCTGGGCGGCCTTGGCGCGGGTCTCCTCGAAGAGGGCGTCCGCCTCCTCACGCTTCGACTGCGCGTCCTTCTGCGCCTCGGCACGCAGCGAGTTGGCCTCGCCCTGCGCCTTCTCGACGATCCGGACGCCCTCGTCCTCGGCCTTCGACTTCCGCTCGGACGCGAAGGACTCCGCGTCGTTGCGCACCTGCTGGGCGGCCGACTCGGCCAGCTCGCGGTGCTGCTCGGCGGCGCGACGGGCCTCCTCGCGCAGGTCCTTCGCCTCCTCCTCGGCGAGCCGGAGGATCTTCTCGACCCGGGCGCCGAGACCCGCGTACGACGGCTCGGCGTCCGAGACCTGCGCCTGCGCGTTCTGCGTCTCGAGGTGGAGCTCCTCGATGCGCTTCTCCAGAGAGGTGATGCGCGAGAGAGCACTGTCACGGTCGGCGACGAGCTTGGTAATGCGGTCGTCCACCTGACCGCGGTCGTAACCACGCCGCACTAGCTCGAAGCCGAAGGGGGAGGAAGTGTCGCTCATGGGGTTCCTGTCGAATGAGACCGGTGAGGTGTTAGAGGGAATCCTAGGGGCCGAAGCGGCGTGTCATCGAGCGTATGCCCGTTTGATCTGGAGAATGTCCAGCCTTTTGAGTGGCTAGCCGTCCAGGGACTTGCCACCCGAACGAGTGACTCCTGTCGACGCACCCGCCTTGAGCCCGTCCTTCGTGCCTGCCGACGGCGTCTCGAAAGACTCCAACGCCTCCAGGACGTCCTGGACACGGGAGATCTCGGCGTTGATGTTCTCGCGCCGACGCACGAGCACTTCGAGCTCCCGCTTGCCCTCCGCGACGGTCCGCTCGGCCTCCGCCTCCGCCTCGGCCCGGATCCGCTCGGCCTCCGCCTTGATGCCCTCGGCCTCCGCGACGAGCGAGGCCTTCTTCTGCTCGGCCTCCTTGAGGAGCGCCTCGGCCTTCCGCACCGCCGCGATCCGGACCTTGCTCGCCTCCGAACTCGCCTCGGAGACCAGCTCCTTCGCCTTCTCCTCCGCCTCGGTGCGCTGCTCCGTGGCAGCCGTCACCAGCTTGTCGACGCGCTCGCCGGCCGTCTTCATCTGCTCGGCCGTCTCGCGCCGCGCCCGCTCGTGCAGCTCCTCGATCTCGCCCTCGACGCGGCCCCGCAGTTCCTCGGACCGGTCCCTTATGGCCGTCGCGTCGCTGCGTGCCCCGACGAGCAGTTCGTCGGCGTCCGTACGGGCCTTCTCCACCAGCGAGTTGCCGTCGACGGTCGCCTCGGCGACGATCCGCTCGGCCTCCTTGCGGGCCGCGCCGACCATGGTGTCCGCCTGCGTCTCGGCCTCGGTGGTGGCGCGCAGCGCCTCCTCCTGGGCCTTGGCGACGAGCTGGTCCGCCTGCTCGGCCGCGTCCGAACGCTTCCGCGCGCCGGCCTCCCGCGCCTCGTCGAGCGTCCGGTCCGCCTCCTCGCGGGCCTCCGACCGCATCTGCTCGGCCGCCGCCTCGGCGTCCGCCTTCACCTGCGCCGACTCCGCGCGGATCCGCTCGGCGTCCTGCTGCGCGGCGCCCACCGTCGCGGCCGCCTCGGCCTCCGCGTCGGCCTTGTGCCGCTCGGCCTCCGCGACGGTCCGCGCGGCCTGCTCGGCGGCCTCCGCCGCGACCCGCTCGGCGTCGGCCCGCGCGTCCGCCGTGACCGCGTCCGACAGCTCGCCCGCCTCACGGGTGAGTCGCTCGGCCTCGTTCGTCGCCTCGGTGATGAGGGCGTCGGCCTGCTCGGCGGCGTCGCTGCGGCGCTTGTCGGCGGCCTTGCGGGCGTCGTCGAGGACCTGCTCGCCGTCGGCGAGCGCGGCGTTCCGCAGGGCCTGCGCGTGCGCCTCGCCGTCGATCTTGACCTGCTCGGCCTCGGACCGGAGCCGCTGCGCGTCCTGCTCGGTCGTCTCCATGAGCTCGACCGCCTCGGCGGTGAGCCGCTCGGCCTCGTTCGTCGCCTCGGTGATGAGGGCGTCGGCCTGCTCGGCGGCGTCGCTGCGGCGCTTGTCGGCGGCCTTGCGGGCCTCGTCGAGGACCTGCTCGCCGTCGGCGATCGCCGCGTTCCGCAGCGCCTCCGCGTGCGCCTCCCCGTCGGCCTTGACCTGCTCGGCCTCGGTCCGCAGCCGCAGGGCGTCCTGCTCGGTGCTCTCCAGGAGCTCGGCGGCCTCCGTGGTGAGCCGCTCGGCCTCCGCGGTCGCCTCACGGGTGACCCGCTCGGCCTCCGCGATCGCCTCGCCGGTGAGCCGCTCCGCCTCGTTCGTCGCCTCGGTGATGAGGGCGTCGGCCTGCTCGGCGGCGTCGCTGCGGCGCTTGTCGGCGGCCTTGCGGGCCTCGTCGAGGACCTGCTCGGCCTCCGCGCCGATCCGGTCCGCCTCCGTACGCGCCTCGCCGACGACCGTCTCGGCGCGCTCGGCGGCCTCCGAACGGATCCGGTTCGCGTCGTCCCGGGCGTCGGCCCGCGTACGGGCCGCATCCTGCTCCGCCGAGGCGAGCGAGTCCGTCACCTCGGTCCGTACCCGCTGCGCGTAGTCGGCGGTGTCGGCGCGCAGCTTCTCCGCCTCGGCGATCGCGTCCGTGACGGTCCGCTCGGCCAGCGCCTTCGCGGCCTCCGACTCCTCCTGGGCGCGCGCCCGGGTGCGGGAGGCGTCCTCGGAGGCCCGGTCCCGCTCCTCGTAGGCGTCGGCGCGGACCCGGTCCGCCTCCTCCTGCGCCTCGGTCCGCGTCCGCTCGGCCGCGTGCTCGGCGGCGCTGCGCAGTCCGGCGATCTCCTCGTCGGCCTGCTCGCGCAGACCGGCCACCGAGTCCCGTACCTCCTGGGCGGCTCGCGAGGCGGCGGTGACCATCTCGGTCGCCCGCGCGTCCGCCTCCTCGACCAGGCGCTGGGCCTCGGCCTGGGCGTCCTCGCCCCGCTTGCGGGCGGCGGCGAGCAGTTCCTCGGACTGCTCGCGTGCGTGCTCGCGCTCCCGGCCGGCCTCGGAGCGGGCCGACTCCAGTGTCTCCTCGGCCTCCCGGCGGCGCCGGACGGCCTCGTCCTGCGCGGCGGTCAGCGCCTCGGCGGCCTCGGCGGCGACCCGCTCGGCGGCGGCCGCGGCCTCCGCCCGCACCCGGTCGGCGGTCTCCTGCGCCTCCGACCTCAGGCGCTCGGCCTCCTCGGAGGCCTCCGTGCGGAGCCGTACCGCCGAGGTCTCCGCCTCGGTACGCGCGGTGGACGCGTCCGACGCGGCCTCGGCCCGCAGCCGCTCGGCCTCCTGCTCGGCCTGCTCCTGGAGCGTCCGGATGCGCTCGGCGGCCTCGGTGCGCAGCCGCTCCGTCTCGTCGGCGGCCTCGCGCCGCATCAGCTCGCTCTCGGCGCGGGCGTCGGTGAGCTCCTCGCCCGCGGCCGTCACCTTGGCCTCGGCCTCGGCGTGCAGCCGCGTCAGCTCCTCGGCGGCCTCGGCGCGCCGGGCCTCCGCGGCCCGCTCGGCGTCCGCGCGCACCCCGGCGGCGGCCGCGTCGGCCGCGTCCTTGACGGACTCCGCCTGCTCCTCGGCCTCGGCGCGCAGCCGCTCGGCCTCGGCGCGGGTGCGCTCCAGGGTCTCCTCGGCCTGGGCGCGGAGCGTCTGGGCGCGCTCCACGGCCTCCGACTTGACCCGCTCGCTCTCCGTGCCGGCCTTGGCGCGCAGCTCGTCGGCGTCCGTACGGGCCTTGGTGAGGAGCTCCTCGGCGGTGCCGGCCGCCTCCTCGATCTGCTGGAGGGCCTCGCGCCGGGCCTCGCCGCGGATCCGCTCGCCCTCCGCGATGGCCTCGGCGCGCAGCTGCTCGGCCTCGCCGCGCAGCCGGCGGGCCTCCTCCTGGAGCTCGACCGTCTTGGCGCGGTACTCCTTGGTGTCGTCCTTCGCCGAGCCGAGCAGCTCGTCGGCCTGCTCCTCGACCCGGGCCCGCAGCCGGTCCATCTCGGCCTCGGCCTCACGGCGGACCCGCTCGGCCTCCTCGGCGGCCTTGCGGGTGGTCTCGCGGGCCTCCTCGGACGCCTTGGTGAGGATCTCCTCGGCGTTGCGCGCGGCCTTGGCGAGCGCGGCGGCGGAGTCCTCGGCGACAGCCGTACGGGCCTTCTCCGAGGCCTCCGTGACGAGCTTCTCGGCTTCGGCGGTCGCCTCGCGGAGCTTCTCCTCGGCCTCGGCCTTGAGGGCCTCGGCGTCCTTGGTGGCCTCGCCGACGAGCCGGGCGATCTCGGTCTTGGCCGTACGGGTGCGCTGCTCGTTGACGGACTCCGCGGAGGCGAGCTGCCTGGCGGCCGCTTCCTTGGCCTCCGTGAGGGCCTTCTCGGCCTCGGCGCGGGCCACGCGGAGCTTCTCCTCGGCCTCCGCCATGCGCTGCTCGGCGGCGCGGGAGAGCTCGGTGGCCTGCCGGCGGGCCTGGTCCGTCTCGGCGGTGGTCGTCGAGCGGAGCTGCTCGGCGTGGCTGGTGGCCTCCTGCGCCTGGCTGGAGGCGGCGCCCAGGAGCCGCTCGGCGTCCTTGCGGGCGCGCAGCAGGATCGCCTCGGCCTCGGCGCGGGCGGCCTCCGCCTCGGTGCCGACGCGGCGGCTGGTCTCCTCGGCGAGCCGGGTGGCCTCGGCGCGGGCGGTGCTGAGCGACTGCTCGGCCTCCGCGCGGGACTCCTCCATGAGGCGGCGGGCCTGGGACTCCGTACGGGCGCGCAGCTGCTCGGCCCAGGCGACGTTCTCGTTGACGTGCGCCTCGACGGTCTGGCGGCGCTCGCTGAGCTCCTGGTCGAGCTGCTGGCGGCGCTGGACCGCCTCGTTGTGCAGCTCCGCCTGGAGCCGGGCCTGGTGCTCGGCGTGCTCCTGGAGGATGCGCTGTGTCTGGGCGCGGGCCTCGCGCAGCTCGCGCTCGGCGTCCTGCCGGAGCTGCTCGGCCTGCGCCTGCGCGTTGCGCAGCAGCTGTTCGGCCTGGTATCCGATGTCCGCGCTGTCGTACGCGGGCCGGGACGCGATCGTGCGGCGCGCCTCGTGGAGCTTGGCACGCAAGACCTCGACCTGGTAACCGAGGTCCTCGGCGTGCTGGACGGCCTTCTCCCGCTCGGTCTTCAGCCGGTCCATCTCGGCTTCGAACCGGGCGAGATGGTCGTCTTCAGCTCGGTGGCTCTCCTGGCGTTCGTAGCCCCGCACTGCGCGGTCCATCCTTCCCCGAGCTCTCCGAGCAGGGGAGACCCCAACCCTGTCCGCAACTCCAACGAGCACCGCCCTCACTGACGAGGACGGACCCCCGGGGAATCGTGGCAGATCGGACGACCCCGACATCCCGACTTCGGTGCCACGCGGGGCAGCCCCGACCGGCCCCGGCCCGGAGCCGCCCACTCTACCGGGCCAGGAATCCGGAGGTCAGTGCTCCGCTGAGGAGTGGTCAGCGGACGGCTTGGCCGAGGTGACCAGTTCCGTGAGCACCCCGTGGCAGTCCTTGGGGTGGAGGAAGGTGATGCGGGAGCCCATCGAGCCGATCCGCGGCTCGTCGTACAGGACCCGGACGCCCTTCCCGCGGATCGCCTCGGCGTCGCCGTCGACGTCCGCCGTGCCGAAGGCGATGTGGTGCACGCCCTCACCGTTCTTGGCGAGCCACTTGCCCACCGCCGAGTCCTCCCGGATCGACTCCAGGAGCTGGAGGTAGGAGGCCCCGCCGTCCGAGGTCTCGTTGATCTTGAGCATGGCCTCGCGGACGCCCTGCTCCTCGTTGACCTCGGTGTGGAAGACCTCGAAACCGTACGTGGCACGGTAGAACTCGACAGTCTTGTCGAGGTCGAAGCACGCGATCCCGATGTGGTCGATTCTCGTCAGCATGGCCCTAGTGCAGCGGTACGGCGGCGATTACGCAACGTGCGCGCGATCACACCGGCTGGCCGGTGACCGGGAACAGCGCCCCTCAGTACATTGGCGGTAAACCCTCGTTCACCTCTCATCCCAAGGGGCCGTGCCTCATGTCTGGAACGACCGGTACCACCTCAGTGATCGTCGCGGGCGCCCGCACGCCCATGGGTCGCCTGCTCGGCTCGCTCAAGTCCTTCTCGGGCGCGGACCTCGGCGGCTTCGCGATCAAGGCCGCCCTCGACCGTGCGGGCATCGGCGGCGACCAGGTGCAGTACGTGATCATGGGCCAGGTGCTCCAGGCGGGCGCCGGCCAGATCCCCGCCCGTCAGGCCGCCGTCAAGGCCGGCATCCCGATGAACGTCCCGGCGCTCACCATCAACAAGGTGTGTCTCTCCGGCCTCGACGCCATCGCCCTCGCCGATCAGCTCATCCGTGCAGGTGAGTTCGATGTGGTCGTCGCCGGTGGCCAGGAGTCGATGACCAACGCCCCGCACCTGCTGCCGAAGTCCCGCGAGGGCTTCAAGTACGGCGCGATCGAGATGCTCGACGCGATGGCCTACGACGGCCTCACCGACGCCTTCGAGAACATCGCCATGGGCGAGTCCACGGAGAAGCACAACACCCGTCTGGGCATCCAGCGCCCGGAGCAGGACGAGATCGCCGCGCTCTCGCACCAGCGCGCCGCCGCCGCCCAGAAGAACGGCATCTTCGAGGCCGAGATCACCCCGGTCGAGATCCCGCAGCGCAAGGGCGAGCCGGTCGTCTTCTCCAAGGACGAGGGCATCCGCGCCGAGACCACCGCCGAGTCCCTCGGCAAGCTCCGTCCGGCCTTCGCCAAGGACGGCACCATCACCGCCGGCACGTCCTCGCAGATCTCCGACGGCGCCGCCGCCGTCGTCGTGATGAGCAAGGCCAAGGCCGAGGAGCTGGGTCTTGAGTGGATCGCCGAGATCGGCGCCCACGGCAACGTGGCCGGCCCGGACAACTCGCTCCAGTCGCAGCCGTCGAACGCGATCCTGCACGCCCTGAAGAAGGACGGCCTGACCGTCGACGACCTCGACCTGATCGAGATCAACGAGGCCTTCGCCGCGGTCGCCGTCCAGTCAATGAAGGACCTCGGCGTGACCCCCGAGAAGGTGAACGTCAACGGCGGCGCCATCGCGCTGGGCCACCCCATCGGCATGTCCGGCGCCCGTGTGGTGCTGCACCTCGCCCTGGAGCTCAAGCGGCGCGGCGGCGGCATCGGCGCGGCGGCCCTCTGCGGCGGCGGCGGCCAGGGCGACGCCCTGATCGTCCGCGTCGCCGGCAAGTAGGTCACCCGGGCCGGTCCTGGTCCGGTCAGCACACGTCAGCACAGGCAAGGAGCTCTGCAGATGGTGGACGTCCCCGCACTCGTCGCCCAGGCGCGCGAGGGCAAGCCGCGGGCCGTGGCCCGGCTGATCTCGCTCGTGGAGGGGGCGTCCCCGCAGCTGCGCGAGGTGATGGCGACGCTCGCGCCGTTGACGGGCGGCGCCTACGTGGTGGGCCTGACGGGCTCGCCCGGCGTCGGCAAGTCCACGTCGACCTCCGCGCTCGTCTCGGCGTACCGGCGGGCGGGCAAGCGGGTCGGCGTCCTGGCCGTCGACCCGTCCTCCCCGTTCAGCGGCGGCGCGCTGCTCGGCGACCGGGTCCGGATGTCGGAGCACGCCTCCGACCCGGGCGTCTACATCCGCTCCATGGCCACCCGTGGCCACCTGGGCGGTCTCGCCTGGTCCGCCCCGCAGGCCATCCGCGTCCTGGACGCGGCCGGCTGCGAGGTGATCCTCGTGGAGACGGTCGGCGTCGGTCAGTCCGAGGTCGAGATCGCCTCCCAGGCCGACACCTCGGTCGTCCTCCTCGCGCCGGGCATGGGCGACGGGATCCAGGCCGCGAAGGCGGGCATCCTGGAGATCGGCGACCTGTACGTGGTGAACAAGGCCGACCGGGACGGCGCGGACGCCACCGCCCGCGAGCTCAACCACATGCTGGGCCTGGGCGAGGCGCGGTCCGCCGATGACTGGCGGCCGCCGATCGTCAAGACGGTCGCGGCGCGCGGCGAGGGCATCGACGAGGTCGTGGAGGCCCTGGAGAAGCACCGGGCATGGATGGAGGAGCACGGGGTCCTGGCGGAGCGCCGCCGGTCCCGTGCCGCGCGCGAGGTCGAGACCATCGCGGTCACGGCCCTGCGCGAGCGCATCGGCGACCTGCACGGCGACCGGCGCCTGGACGCGCTGGCCGAGCGGATCGTCGCGGGTCTGCTCGACCCGTACGCGGCCTCCGACGAGCTGATCGCGAGCCTGACGGGCAACTGAGCGGTACGTACGTGAACGGGCCTCCCCGCATCGCCGGGGAGGCCCGTTCGCGTACTCATGTGCCGGCTACGGCTTGCCCCGCCGCCCGCGCAGCTGCTCCGCGATCGGCTTCAGCGACTCGTGGAGGTCACCGAGGGCCTCCGCGCCGATCTGGTCGATGAAGTGCCTGCGCACCGACTCGACGTGGTGCGGGGCGACCTTGCGCATGGTCTCCATGCCGTCGTCGGTCAGGACGGCGTACAGCCCGCGCCGGTCGGACTCGCAGTTCTCGCGCCGGACGAGTCCCGCGTTCTCCATCCGGGTGATCTGGTGGGAGAGCCGGCTCTTCGACTGGAGGGTGGCCGTGGCGAGGTCGCTCATGCGCAGCCGCCGCTCCGCCGACTCCGAGAGGTTCACCAGGATCTCGTAGTCGTTCATCGTCAGGCCGAAGGGCTGGAGGTCCTTCTCCAACTGGTACGCCAGCATCCTCTGGACGTCCAGGAAGGTGCGCCAGGCGCACTGCTCGCCGTCGGTGAGCCACGGGGTGGCCGTCTCGGTCTCCATGTATGGATTCTACCTAAGAAGTTGAATACTTGACGAAGTCGGGGAGTGTGACGCCGGGCACCGGGTGGCGGCCATCGTCCGTGGGGCGCGGGGCGCCCCGGTCCTCGACACCGGCGCAGACGTTCGAGGGCGTCACACTCCGCAGACTACCGCTCACAGGCCGAAGCGACGCTGGAGGTCTCCGAGCTGGCCGGGAAGGCGCGGTACCGAGCCGGGCACGCTCTGGCCGGAACCGTGCGCTCCATGCTGACCCGGCACGCCCGCCTGTGCCGGCGGCCCGCCGATCGCCCGCTCCGGCATGAGCAGCTCCGTCGACTGGAGCAGCACCGTGCCCGCACCCACGAACTCGAACTGGTGCTCCTCGCCCGAGGTGCCGCCGAGCCCCGTCAGGGCCCGTACGCCGCCCATCACGCCCGTCATGTAGCCGTGGTCGTAGTGGTGGCAGGGGGAGGGGCAGTCCGCCCAGCCGACCAGGGCCTGCGGGTCCACCCGCATCGGCGGCTCCATGAAGACCACCGGGCCGTTCGACGCGGCCACGAACTTGCCCGTGCCGATCAGCGTCACGAAGCCCGGCACGATCGACTGCTTGAGCGCGAGCGTGGGCTGGTACGCGAGGAGGTTGCCCGAGCGGATCGTCAGGTTGCCCTTGTCCAGGTCGAACGAGTTCACGTCGAAGGCCCGGTCCGCGAGCAGCATCTTTCCGCTGCCCTCGGCCACCACCCAGTCGCTCGCGTGCAGCGGCGAGTGGAAGGACGTGCGGACCAGCCGGTCGAGCCGCCCGTGCCCGATGCCGTTGAACTCGATCCGCCCGTAGTAGGCGATCATCTTGCCCTTCTGCAGGAACCACTGGGAGCCCTGGAGCTCCACGCAGAAGGTGTACGCGTTGACGTTGTCGTCCGACGGAAGTGTCGTCGGGTCGTGGATCACCGGGGTGCTCACAGCTTCTCCTCCGAGGCCTGGACGTACACCGCGCCGCTGCCGCTCAGCTCCAGCTGGAACGCCTCGCCCGAGCCGCGCCCCACCATGTCGCGCCAGCCGAGCGCGGTGGAGAGCTTGTTCCGTACGTCGCCGTGGTGCGCCACGTACGCCTGAGGGTCGACGTGGACCGGGCGGCCCGGGGTGATCGGGAGCTCGATGACCCCGCCGTGCGCCATGACGGCCACCGAGCCGTGGCCCTTGAGCGTGGTGGTGAAGAGGCCCTGGCCGGTCACCTGGCCGCGGACCATGCCCATGACCCCGCCCTGCGAGCCCATGAACATCGTGCCCTGCTCCAGGGTGCCGTCGAAGGCGAGGAGCCGGTCGGCCTCGACGTACAGGGTGTCGCCCGTCAGCGCGATCACCTGGATGTGGTGGCCGCCGTGCCCGAACATCACCGTGCCGTCGCCCTCGACCGTCATCAGCGGCGTCGCCTCGCCGGCCGCACGACGGCCGATCATCGACATCAGGCCGCCCTGACCGCCCGACATGTTCGGCGTGAAAGTGACGTCGCCGCGGTACGCGAGCATCGCGCCGCGCTGGCTGAACATCCGCTGCCCCGGGATGACGGTCGCCTCGACCATCTTCGAGTTGATCTCGCGGAACGGCATCAGACGTCACCCCCGATGGTGTTCCGCTCGCTCGGCTGGACGTACACGAGGCCGTCCCCCTCGAAGCGGATCTGGAAGGCCTCGCCGCCGCCCTCGCCCATGAGGGTGCGGAACGTCACACCGGACTGGAAGTGCTGCTGGAGGTTGCCCTGGTGGGCGATGTACGCGCCGGGGTCGACCTGGAGCGGGTACTGCGGGGTCACCCGCAGCACGACCGCCGGGCCGTCGGACGTGATCGCCGCCTGGCCCGTGCCCTCGACGGTGGTCGTGAAGAGGCCGTTGCCGGTGGCGCCACCGCGCAGCCCCGTGAAGGTGGTGCCGGTGCGCAGCCCCGCGTCGGTGCAGAGCAGGTTGCTCGCCTCGACCCAGAGCTTGTCGCCGTGCAGGGACACGAGGTTGATCTCGGAGGCCCGGTCGGCGAACCAGCAGGTTCCCTGGCCGCGGACCTCCATCACCTCCATCTGCTCACCGGTGAGCCGGCGGGTCACCATGCCACGCAGACCCTCACCGCCGCCGCTCATCTTCTTGAACGCCATCTGGCCGTCGTAGGCGACCATCGAGCCGTTCTTCGCCTTGACGGAGTCGCCGGTCACGGAGACGGCGAGCACTTTGCTGCCTTGGAGTCGGAACGTTGCCACCAGAGGAAGGTACTGGGCCCCCGGCTAAAGAGACAGCAAAGTCGGAGTGCACAATGGTCGGGCCCTTGTGCATCCGTTCACAAGATCGAACGAAGGTGACCCCCTCCGTGGACATCAAGACCGCTTCCTCCCTCCACCGGCTCCGGCTCGTCTCCGCGCCGGAGGCCGTGTCGTTCCTGCTGCTGCTCGTCTGCTCGGTGCTCAAGCGGACGACGGAATTCAACGCGGTGCCGGTCATGGGCGCGGTCCACGGCGTGCTGTTCATCCTGTACGTCCTCTTCTGGCTGGACGCCTGGAACCGCACCAAGTGGAGCTTCGGGACCGCCGCGCTCTACTTCGTTCTCTCGGTGCTGCCGTTCGGCGGCTTCTACGCCGAGCGGAAGCTGAAGGGCGAGGCCGCCGAGGCCGTCGCCGCCTCCCGCGCCGGCACCGCTGGGGACGCGGTGAAGGCGTGATCGTCGCGTTCTCGGTCACCCCGCTGGATGAACCGTAGCGGCGCCTGGATTTCGCCTGAGGGGGTGCACTCCACCCTCGCGGCGCTCTGGCGTGGAGCCCTGGGCGGGTTCGTTGCGAGCAGGGGAGCGGCCCGCCACTGGGAGGGAGTCCGGCGACGGGCCGCAGGCGGTACCAGGTGCCGCTATGACGCCTCCTGCCAGGCGATGTCTTTCAGTGCGTCTTCCGCCGCGCCTTCCGGCTTCGGCCCCCAGGACACCGTCAGGCGGTCGGCCTCTTGTTTCGGGTGGAGCGTCACCCGCAATCCCATGCCCGACAGGAGCCGGGACCGGGCCGACGCGTCGTACGCCTCCCATGCCTCCGCCATGGTCTGCCCGGTGGCCACCTGGACTTCCCGAACGTCAGGGTCGTGGGCGTCTCGAAGGCGGGCGTACGTGTCCTCCAGGTCCTGGGCCAGGCTCTCCAGGGTTCCCAGCATGAGCGGGCCGGCGGTGGCCATGCGTGCGGCCAGTCGCTCTGCCTGCTCCTTCGCTTCGAGCAGTTCGGCGGACAGGTCGTTGCCGCCGTCCAGGCGGACCACGGTCTCTGCGTACGTACCGAAGGCGGCCAGGAACTCCTTCTCCACGCGCCTGTCCAGGGTCTCCGCGTAGATGGTGACGTGACCGGCCTTGCAGCGATAGAGCGGGACACCCTTGTCCGATGTGCCTCCGTTCAGGCGCCCCTTGCAGCGATAGCACTGCGCTATGTCGGAGCACATGGGGGTAGCGCGGCGGGGCGCCCGGTCGGCTCCGGTCGCGAGGTCCAGCATTCGCTCACGGACGGCCATCAGCTCCGCGGCGGCCAGGATCGGGGGCGCGAACTGAATGGGCATGATGCCGTCCGCCTCGCAGACCAACTCCCCCTTGTGGGTGCGCTGTCCACGCAATGTGGGGGACTTGAGGAGTCGCCGCCATTGCGGTTCCGACAGGCCCGTCATGCGCGCCGTGGCGGCCACCGTGGAGCCGTTGACGAGAGCGTTGACTGCGTCGCGGGCCGTCGCGGCCTGGTTGTCGTCGATGGCGAGATAGGCGGCCCCGTCCCTGCGCTCGATTCGGTATCCGAAGGGTGGGCGCCCACTGGACCAGCGGCCCTGACTTCGACGTGTGGAGTGCCCGTCGGTGATGCGGGACGCGATCATGTTGCGCTCCCACTCCGCGAGCGCGGACAGGACCATGGCCGCCATGCGCCCGGTCGGCGTCGTCGTGTCGATCGAGTTGTCTGCGGTTGCCAGGGCCACGCCGTGAGCTTCGGCCCAGGCGACCAGGCGCAGGAACTCACTCACGGATCGCGCGAAGCGGTCGAGCTTCCACGCGACCACAACGGACGGCCTGTCGGCCATGAGTCCGGACATGGCCTTACGGTCCTCCAGCGGCTTGGTTCCGCTGACTCCCGCGTCCAGGTACTCGACGGCGTCCGACGGGTCGTAGCCGTGCGCCTCCAGCCAGCGGTGAGCGGCGGCGCGCTGCGTGTCGAGACTGGCGCTGTCGGCCGACTCGCGACTGAGCCTGAGGTAGATGCCTAACGTCGTCATGTGCTCCAACCTGCTCTTATTACGATGAACGTGAAGAGGTGATAGATGTCGTGAAGCGTGCCGTCGCCGCCGTGGAGGCGTGCGCCCTGCGTGTCTCGGTCGTCCTGAAGGCCGACATCCGTCCTGGTGTGACGGGCGGCCTGACCAAGAAGGTCGAGACGGTGGAGCGGTACCTGGCCGACTGACGCAGACGGTCATGAAGTGGCGTTGCGCTGGGTCGGCGCGGGGCGGATGTTGTCCGCTGCCGTGGTCCACTCGATACCGGACGCAGGCCGGATGTGCGCCAGGCGAACCGGGCGGCCGCTCTCCTGAAGCTCGTGGGTGACGGCGGTGAGGCGGCCCACGCCGCGCGAGGCGACATCGCGGACCAGCGTGTTCAGGAGCGGGTGCTGCTCGTAGCCGTCGGGGCCGACCACATGAAGGGTGTCCTTCCGCCCGGCTTGCTCCTGGTCACGGCTCATGAACCGCTCCCATCCGTCGGCGGCCCGTAAGCGCAGGGCCCGGCTCGGCTCGCCGGGGCGGGGTTCCTCGGGTGGTGTGGGCATGCGGGTACTCCTTCCGGCATGACGAGGCGCACGGTAGGCGTGCCTGCTGCCGGAATCAGACTGGACCGGTGGACCGGTCCAGTCAACCTGCCTGGCCCATCGGGTAGTTGTCCATGCGCTCCCAGGCTCCCCCTGGGGTGACGCCTTCTTCGCAGACCAGGGGCCTTTCTTCGTGGTCGTATGCGGTGTGCAGTACGACGGCCACGGCGCAAGGCCGTTTCACTCGAAGGTGTTCCGCCTCGGCACTCGTTGCCAGGCGGATCGAGGTGATGTCCGTGCCCCGGACCGGTCCGCGCCCCGTGGTCCGGCGAACGTAGTGGGTGGTCCCTTCCGCGATCGGGCCGCCCTGGTGCAGGCGAGGGCACGCGTCGGCGATGTCCGGTGGGAACCACGCCACGGTGTAGGAGTGCGGCCGGTTGTCGTCCATGAGTGCCAACCGGGCCCGGTGCAGTGCTCGTACGCCGCTGTCCAGGCCCAGGGCCTCGGCGATATGGGAGGGCGGTACGAGCAGCTCCGGTGCACCCAGTCGTTTGAACGGCATCCCTCCTTGAGTCCTGCTGGTCCCCGCGCCACGCCCACCCGCCGGCCGCGCTACCGGAGCCTCGACCACGGAGAAGCCTCGACCCTGATGAGGCATCACGAGCCCGTCGGCGCGCAGCGCCTCCATGGCCTTGATCGCGGTTGCGCGTGAAACGCCCCACTGCTCGCAGAGGTCGCGGCTGGACGGCAGGAGCGAGCCGGAACCGAACTCTCCGTCGGCGATGCGGCGCCGCAGGCTCTCCGCGATCTGCTCGTATTTCAAAAGGGGCATGTACGTTCCTTCGTCTGTTGGCCTGACCGGTTGACCGGTCAGGTTAAGGGGCTACCACCTCGTGCCACCAGCGGTCACAATCGCAACCATGCCAACACCCTCCGTAGGTCCCGAGATCATCGCCTTCTACAGCGAGACCATCGACGAGTCCGAGCGGCTGACGGGCAGTGCCGACGGCGTCCTGGAGATGGCCCGCACGCAAGAGTTGCTGCGGAGGTATCTGCCTCCGGCGCCTGCCCGGATCGTCGACATCGGCGGCGGTCCCGGCGCGCACGCCCGGTGGCTCACCAAGGATGGGTACGAGGTCGATCTCATCGATCCTGTGCCGCGCCACGTGGAGGCGGCGGTGGCGGCAGGCTTCCGTGCCGAACTCGGTGACGCGCGGGCGCTGAGCGCGCCCGACGGCACGTACGACGTGGCTCTCGTTCTCGGGCCGCTCTACCACCTGCTGGATCATGGCGACCGCGTCCAAGCCCTGCGCGAGGCCGCTCGCGTTGTCCGCCCGGGCGGCTTCGTCGCCGCTGCGGCCATCGGCCGCTACGCCTCGCTCTTCGAGCACGTCGCCACCACCATGCTCACTGTCGACCGAGTGCGTGACGCCGTGGCCGACATCCTCGTCACGGGCATCCACGCACCGGGCCGGAAGGGATTCACCAGCTCGTACTTCCATACGGGGGAGGGGTTGGCCGCAGAGCTGGGGGAGGCCGGTCTGCGGGACCCGGTGGTGTATGGCATCGAGGGGCCGGTGTGGGCCGCTCTCAAGGCGACCGAGCAGTACAGCAAGGAGAGTCTGGTCGACTCGCCGATGTTCGAGGCGGCACTGACGGCGGCCCGACTCGCGGAGCCGCACCCGGACCTGCTCGCGGCGAGCTCGCACATGCTCGCGGTCGCGCGGGTTTAGGCGTTCCCTGCGGATCTTGCCGATGGCTGTTCTCCGGCATCGACAACTCGGTCAACGCTGCCGGAATACAGCAGCGACGAGGAGCGACCGGGGTGGCATGCTGCGGGCCTGGGGAAGGCCGACGCCGTGAGGCCCGGGGGCAAGAAGTGAAGATGGAACGTACTGCCTGGCAGCACAGTGCGACACGGAGGAGTTTTCGGCGCTACTGGCGTTTCGCCTGGGTGTGGCTCGGGTGCGGCATCGCGGGCACCGTGGGCTGCCCGTGGATCGGGATCGCTGCCGATGGGGCGGGAGTGAAGTGGCTCGGCTCGCTCATGGCCGGCCTGTGGGCGCTCTTCATCGGTGCGTCGATCTTCGGGAGCTGTCTGGTGTTCAATGCGGCCCGAATGCGACATCGGCTGCGTCGGCATCCGTGGAGGCCATACCCGGTCTCGGTTCTGCCTCCCGGTTGGGGAGGCCCGATCGTGCAGCTGCGCCCTGCGGGCTCCGGCGTGGTCTTCGTGCAGTCTGTCGTGGCCCTGAATTACCGCTGGCACCACGTGGCAGACGTCGCCACGCTGTGGTTCTGCGGCGTACCGGGGCAGGGCGGCGTGCTCGCTCGGCCTGGTGGAAAGCCGCTTCTGTGGGGCAGACGGATTCGGGTTTCCTGGATCCGCCGCTGGCGTGAGCGTGCCGTCGGCGAGCGATAGGAGACCCCGAGCCGTTCGGAAAGAAACGTCCCCCGGTCCTGTTCAAGGGCCGGGGGTTTCTTGTCGTCACCTGGTTGAGCGAGTGCTCAAAATCGGCTACCTTCACTCGCGGGGCAGTTTTGAGCGGTTGCTCAAGATGCCGGATGAGCTGGGGGAACACCGATGGGTCTCTACATCGAGACGCGTGTGCGGGTGGACCTGGAGACGCTCTGGGAACGCACGCAGGAGCCCGACCGTCATCAGCGGTGGGACCTGCGGTTCACGGAGATCTCCTACCTGCCGCGCGCCGAGGGCGAGCCGCAGCACTTCCGGTACGCGACGCGCGTCCTGCCCTTCCTGGCCGTCGCCGGCACCGGTGTCTCCGCGGGGGAGCGCCACCGGGCCGGCGGCGACCGGGTCTCCGCCCTCCGGTTCGCCTCGCCGCATCCGCTGTCGCTCCTCGCCGAGGGCAGCGGCTACTGGAGGTACGTCCCCACGCCCGACGGCGTCCGCTTCCTCACCGGCTACGACTACCGGCCGCGCTGGGGCCGCCTCGGCCGCGCCGCCGACCGGCTCGTCTTCCGGCCCCTCATGGGCTGGGCCACGGCCTGGTCCTTCGACCGGCTGCGGCTCTGGTGCGAGCGGGGGATCACCCCGGAGCGCTCCCGCAATCGCTGGCTCCTGGAAACCGCCGCCCGGGTGCTGGCCGTGGCCGTGCCGCTCGCCCTGACCCGACCGCCCCTCGGGCTCGTGTCGCTCGACGCCGTGCCGCTCACCGTCCTCGGGCTCACCGTCCTCGGACTCGCCGCCGCCGTCCTCGTACCGCCGTCGTCGCGTACCCCCGCGGCCCGCCGCTGTCTGCGCACCCCGCCCGCCCGCAGCCGGGAGCCCCGGCTCCTCGCCGCCCTGGAGCAGCCGTGACCCCGACCGTGCCGTCGATCTTCCGCACCGCCATGGGCGACGAGGCCTTCGAGCGGCTGCACCCGGAGCTCCAGCGCCGCTTCTCGGTGGGGCTCGCGAGCGGGGAGCTGTGCGTCGGACGCGGTGTCATGGACCGTGTCTGGCACGGGAGGGCCTTCATGAAGCCGTTCCTCGCCTGCGGTGGCATGCGGAACATCCTGCTGCCGCGCACCGGCCGGAACGTTCCCTTCGTCATCGAGAACGTGCCGTACACCGACTCGTTCGGGCGGGAGACGGTCACCTTCGTGCGCACCTTCGACCTGCCCGACGGGCCCCGGCGCTTCGACGCCACCATGGTCCACAGCCCCGAGCGGGGCTGCGTCCTCGACTACCTCGGCACGCATCAGCACCTCGCCAGCGATCTGCACCTCTCCGCCGAGGCCGACGGCTCGCTCCTCATCGTCTCCGGCGAACACCGCTTCCGCGAGGGCCCGTTGGACGTGCGGGTGCCGGAACTGGTCGGCGGCCGGGCCGAGGTCCGCGAGTCCTTCGACGAGCGCACCGGCCGCTTCCGCATCAACGTCCGCGTGGAGAACAAGTACTTCGGGCCGATCTTCGGGTACGAGGGGTCGTTCGCCGCCGCGTACACGGCCCTAAGCTCCCATGGGGTGCGCGCCGGGCTGCGCCCGGTGCGCGAGGAGGTGCGGGCGTGAGCGGGGACGGCGTGAGCGGGGGCGTGAAGGGCCGGAAGGCGGCGGCGCAGGACGCGCGGAGTCAGGAGACCCGGGACAAGCTGCTCGAAGGCGCCCTGCGCACCCTCGTCGAGCAGGGCATCGCCAAGGCCTCCGCCCGCGCGATCGCGACCACCGCCGGGGTCAACCAGGCCCTGGTCTTCTACCACTTCGGCTCCGTCGACGACCTCCTCGCCGAGGCCTGCCGGCGCGGGGCCGAGCTGCGGGTCGCCCGCCACCGCGAGCGGCTCCGTGCCGTCGGCAGCCTCTCCGAGCTGCTCGCCTTCGGGCGCGAGATGCACCAGGAGGAGCGGGACGCCGGTCATGTCGCCGTCCTCGGTCAGCTGCTCGCCGGGTCCCAGACCCACCCGCGGCTCGCCCCGGCCACCGCCGCCGGGCTCGACCTGTGGATCGCCGAGATCGAACAGGTGCTCGTCCGGGTCCTCGCGGGGACGCCGCTCGCCGAGTTCACCGACCCCGCCGGGCTGGCCCGCGCGGTCGCCGCCTCCTTCGTGGGCCTCGAACTGTACGAGGGCGTCGACCCGGCGGGCGCGGAGGCCGCGCTCACCGCACTGGAGCAGCTCGGTGCCCTGATGGCCGCCGTCGAGGAGCTGAATCCGGTCGCGCGGAGGGCCGTGACGTACACGCTGCGTAGACAGGGTGCTCGCGGTCGGTAAAACCGCCCGCTCGGACGACTCCAGTCGACACGCCGAGGGTTTGCCCCTTTTGTTGGGGTATCGACCCGTTCGACGACAGCTGGAGGCACCGTGCGGCCGGGAGGCTACGACTACGACACCTACAGCCGACTCGCCGGTCCCCTCACGGAACCGGACCCGGCGGTCTACACGGTGCAGTACCGGAGTCTGCTCTCGAAGGAGCCGCACCGAATACGAGCCGTCCTGCTCATGTGCCTCGCGCCGGTCCTGTCCGCCGTGCTCCTCGCCTATCTCGTGTGGCCCAGTCACTGGACCGTCCGCGAGGGCGGTGAACGCTGGCTCGTCCACCTCGACACCGTGATGCTCGTGTCGATCGGCCTCATCTGCTTCTTCATGCTGGTGAACGTCGTGTCGATCGCCCACGCCACCATGGTCGCCCGCGACCCCATCCCCGTACGCGCGGAGCCCGGCACCCGCGTCGCCTTCCTCACCACGTACGTCCCGGGCAAGGAACCGCTCGCCATGGTCCGGGGCACCCTCGAAGGCGCCGTCCGGGTCCGCCACGACGGACCGCTGGACGTCTGGCTCCTCGACGAGGGCGACTCCGCCGACGCCAAGGCGCTCTGCGCCGAGCTCGGCGTGCTCCACTTCACCCGTGCCGGCGTCCCCGAGTGGAACCGCAGGAAGGGCGTCCACAAGGCGCGGACCAAGCACGGCAACTACAACGCCTGGCTCGCGATGCACGGGGACGACTACGACTTCTTCGCCTCCGTCGACACCGACCACGTCCCGCTCCCCAACTTCCTGGAGCGGATGCTCGGGTACTTCCGCGACCCCGACATCGCCTTCGTCGTCGGACCGCAGGTGTACGGCAACTACACCAACATCGTCACCAAGGCCGCGGAGTCGCAGCAGTTCCTCTTCCACGCCCTCATCCAGCGGGCCGGGAACCGCTACCGCGCACCCATGTTCGTCGGCACGAACAACGTCGTCCGGATCTCCGCCCTCAAGCAGATCGGCGGCCTGTACGACTCCATCACCGAGGACATGGCCACCGGCTTCGAACTGCACCGCAGGAAGAACCCGCGCACCGGCCACTTCTGGCGTTCCGTCTACACCCCCGACGTGCTCGCGGTCGGTGAGGGCCCGGCCTCCTGGACCGACTTCTTCACCCAGCAGCTGCGCTGGTCCCGGGGCACGTACGAGACGATCCTCAAGCAGTTCTGGAAGGCGCCTTTCCGCACCCCGCCGGGCCGCTTCCTCAACTACACGCTGATGCTCGTCTACTACCCGATGACGGCCGTCAACTGGTTCGTGGGCATCCTCAGCTGCGTCCTCTACCTCTGGTTCGGCGCCTCCGGCACCCAGGTCTCCACCCAGGTGTGGCTGATGATCTACAGCGACGCCGTCGCCCTCCAGATCGGCCTCTACCTCTGGAACCGGCGCCACAACGTCTCGCCCCACGAACCCGAGGGCTCCGGCGGCCTCGCCGGCATGGGGATGTCCGCGCTCTCCGCGCCCATCTACCTCACGTCCCTCGGCTCGGCGGTCCTCCGCACCCGCGGCCGCTTCGTCGTCACCCCCAAGGGCGGCGAGGCCAGCCCCGACCGCGTCCTCACCTTCCGCATCCACCTCTACTGGGCGGCGATCCTCATCACCTCCCTGGTGGCCTCCGTCCACTTCGGCCACACCCACGCGGCCATGCGCACCTGGGCGTCCCTCGCCCTGCTCGTCACCCTGGCCCCGATCTCCCTCTGGGCGTGGACGACGGTACGGGCACGGCGCGTCCAGCGGGTACGCGACCGTGCCAGGGCCCGCGCCCGCGCCCGCGGCCGTACGGACGCCCGCGAAGGGGTCGGAGTCCTGCCGGCCGCCGTACCGCCGGCCGCGCCCGCGGCGGCCCCGTCGACGACCGGAGGGAACTGAACCATGGCCTACCGGCCGTCCAAGAAGTTCAAGAAGACCCTGTTCGGCAGCGGCGCGGTCGTGGTCCTCGCCGCGCTCAACGCCCCCGCCGCCGTCTCCTTCGCCGAGGAGAAGTACCACGCGTACAAGATCGCCCAGCCCGGCTACAAGAAGGAGTTCGGCTCCTGGGCGGAGGTGAACGTCCCCGACCAGTACCGGATCAACGCCATCCACGCGGCCCTCCTGCACACCGGCAAGGTCCTGCTGATCGCCGGCTCGGGCAACAGCCAGAAGAACTTCGACGCGGGGACCTTCGAGACCATCCTCTGGGACCCCGTGGCGAACACCTTCAAGAAGATCCCCACCCCCGAGGACTTCTTCTGCTCCGGCCACACGCAGCTCCCCGACGGGCGGCTCCTCGTCGCCGGCGGCACCGCCCGCTACGAGGTGCTCGACGGCGGAGTCGAGAAGGCCGGCGGCGGGATGCGGGTCAAGAACGAGAGTCCCGACACGGCGGTCACCCTCAAGAAGGGCACCGTCTTCCGCTCCCCGTCCGGAGTCGAGTACGTCTCCAAGTTCGACGTCACCGTCCCCAAGGCCAAGCGCGAGTTCGAGATCTCGTACTTCAAGAGCGGCCAGATGAAGCCGTGGAAGACGAAGGTCACCGCCGCCGAGGCCCGGGTCTTCGTCGAGGCGAAGAAGGCGGGCCCCCAGGCCCTCACCACCGAGGCCGCGCAGTACGAGGTCGTCGGCCTCAAGGGCGAGGCCGCCGACAACGTCTACGGCCTCGCGCAGAAGCTCACCACCGAGAAGCAGGACTTCCAGGGCATCAAGGGCGCCTACGAGTTCGACCCCCGGGCCGAGAAGTACATCCCGGTGGCCCCCATGAAGGACGCCCGCTGGTACCCCACCCTCGTCACCCTCGACGACGGCAAGGTCCTCGCCGTCTCCGGCCTCAACGACGTCGGCGACGTCGTCCCCGGCGACAACGAGATCTACGACCCCGAGACGAAGAAGTGGGCGAAGGGACCCTTCCGCTACTTCCCCACCTACCCCTCCCTCTTCCTCACCAAGGGCGGCAAGCTCCTCTACACCGGCTCCAACGCCGGCTACGGCCCCGCGGAGAAGGGCCGCGAACCCGGCCTGTGGGACCTGAGGAAGAACTCCTTCACCAAGCTCGGCGGGCTCACCGACCCCGACCAGCTGGAGACCTCCGCCTCCCTGATCCTGCCGCCCGCCCAGGCCCAGAAGGTCATGGTCCTCGGCGGCGGAGGGGTCGGCGAGTCCGCCAAGTCCACCGCCCGCACCTCGATCGTCGACCTCTCCCAGGACAACCCCGTCTTCACCGACGGGCCGGCGCTCCCGCAGGGCACCCGCTACCTCAGCAGCGTCCTGCTCCCCGACGACACCGTCTTCACCACCGGCGGATCCGAGGAGTACCGGGGCCGCAGCGGCAGCGACATCCTCAAGGCGCAGTTCTACGACCCGAAGGCCAACGCCTTCACCGAGGCCGCGGAACCCACCGTCGGCCGCAACTACCACTCCGAGGCGCTGCTGCTCCCCGACGGCCGGGTCGCCACCTTCGGCTCCGACCCGCTCTTCGACGACAAGGACAACACCAAGCTCGGCACCTTCGAGCAGCGCATCGAGGTCTTCACCCCGCCCTACCTCCACAAGGCGGGCACCGACCGGCCCGTCCTCGGGGAGGGCTCACGGGAACTCGACCAGAACGGGCGCGCCACCTTCAAGACCAAGGACGCCGGACGGATCGCCACGGCCCGCCTGATGCGGCCGAGCGCCGTCACCCACACGAC
This sequence comes from Streptomyces sp. NBC_00094, assembly GCF_026343125.1. Classification (NCBI taxonomy): domain Bacteria; kingdom Bacillati; phylum Actinomycetota; class Actinomycetes; order Kitasatosporales; family Streptomycetaceae; genus Streptomyces; species Streptomyces sp. NBC_00094. Next base: position 5,594,443 of record NZ_JAPEMB010000001.1, read on the forward strand.
GGACGTCGAACAGCGGTCCGTGGAGCTCGGCCTGATGAAGGGACAGGACGGGGTGACGGTCACCGTCGACGTACCGCAGGACCGGACGCTCGTCCCGCCCGGCTGGTACATGCTGTTCGTGACCGACCAGGACGGCATCCCGAGCGAGGCGAAGTGGATCCAGGTGGGGTGAACACCGCTCCCCGGCCCGGCCGGACCGACGGGACGCCCTCTACGCCTTCGCCCTCCGGGCCAGGCCCAGGGCGTAGTCCGGCCACCACGTCCCGGCGGCCGGGCCGCCCCGGCACTGGCCGTCCGAGTCGCCGGGGCGCTTGATCCACAGATACGCGTCGACCAGCTCGTCCCCGGTCCGGTCCGTCGGCGGTACGCCGAGGGCCCGGCCCGGCGGATTGCACCAGGCCTCCGCCCGGTCACCCGGGAGGGGGCCGTCGCCGTTCCGGCTGGTGTCCACCGTGAAGTGGGTGCCGCCGAGCAGCCCCGAGAGCGTCGCGCCGAAGCCCTTCACCGTGTCGTTCGTCTGGAAGTTGGAGACGTTGAGGGAGAAGCCGTCCGCCCGGGCGATCCCCGCCCGGCGCAGCGGCTCCACCAGCTTGCCCGGGTCGTCGATCCACGCCGGATTGCCCGCGTCCAGATAGACCCGGGTACGGGGCTGCCGCTTGAGCCGCACGATCGCCTCCGCGAGCAGCCCGAACCGCTCGTCGTGGTACTGCGCCGGGGTACAGCCGTCCACGATGTGCGGCACCGCGTCCGGCTCCAGGACGACGATCGCGGAGGAGTCCCCGAGCGCGGAGGCGAAGGAGTCGACCCAGTTCCGGTAGGCCTGCGCGTCGTGCGAGCCGCCCGCCGAGTACATCCCGCAGTCGCGGTGCGGGATGTTGTACGCGACGAAGACCGCGGTCCTGCCCTCGGCCGCCGCGCCCCGGACCGCGCGCGTCACCTCCGGTACGGGGTCGTCCCCGGCCGGCCAGCCCGCGACCGGCCGCTCCGCGATCCGCTTCAGGACCTCGGCGTCCTCGGTCCTGCCCTGCGCCTCGTACTCCCTGACCTGCCTCGCCGCGTCGCTCTCCGGGTCGACCCAGAAAGGGGAGCCGGCGGAGGGGGCCGGCGCCTCGCCGGCCGAGGAGGGCGGGCCGACCGGGGTCTTCGGGGGCTCGTCCGCGGAGCATCCGGTCAGGAGCAGCGCGGCGACGAGGGTCAGGGCGGCGGCGGTGACGGTGCGGCGGGACATCCGGCCCCCAGGGTCGGGTACGTCCGGTACGACGGGGCGTACGGGGTACGGGACGGAACGCGGGACAATCGGGGCCATCCTGACATGTCGGTCAGTCGCCTCCGGGCTGCGACACCGCGATCCCCAACGGCGTCCGCTCGTACAGCACCTGGTGGCCGTACCGCCGGGACGTCAGCAGCCCCGCGTCCCGCAGCACCGCCAGGTGCGCGGAGACGGAGGAGGGCGCCCTGCCGAGGCGGTGCGCCAGCGCCGTGGTCCCCATCGGCTCGTCCAGCGCGCACAGGACGTCCGCCCGCACCCGGCCGAACAGCCGCGCCAGCACCTCCGGCGTACGGTCCCGGGCCTCGGCCCACAGCCCGCCGATCCCGCGCGCCGGATAGGCCACCGTCGGCTGCCACGGCGGATCGAAACCGCTCACCACGTCCGGCCAGGTGAAGACCGACGGCATGAGGACGAGCCCCTGGCCGTCCAGCGGGCGGTCGTGCTCACCGGCGTACGCGACCCGGAGCGTGGCGGTCTCGGCGGCCCAGTCGAAGGCCGGGTGCAGCTCGCTCAGGAGCCGTTCGAGCCCGCCCTCCGCGAGGCGGCGCGAGTGGTACGCCACGTCCGCCTCCAGGAGCGCGCGCAGCCGGGGCCAGTCGGGCGCGATCAGCGCCTCCCAGGCCGCCTCCAGGAGGTCGGCGAGCCGTGCCACCCCGTCGGCCGGATCGGCGAGCAGCCGCCGTCCCTCCGTCGTCTCGGCGGCACCCGGGGTCTCGGCGAGGGCCCGCTCGAAGTCGGTCAGGGCGAGGGCCGGGTCGGTCTCCCGTACGGCGCCGATCTCCTCCTCGAAGGTGGCGGCGGGCCCGAGCGGCGGCGGATAGAGGAAGTCCGGACTGTGCCCGCGGCGCGGCATGAGGAGCTGCAGCGGCGCGAGGTCGATCCCGCGCGCGGCCCCCGCGATCCGCCGCAGCCACGGCAGGTGGTACCCCTGCTGCCGGGGCCGCGCGAGGACGCGCACGGCGGAGTGCGTCTCCCAGAGCGGCGAGATCGCGAACCGGATCCGCAAGGGGTCGGCCTCACCGAAGCGCAGGTGGTACGGCACGGGGCCTCCCCCTAGGGCCTAACATTCGTCCGGAGCCGAAAGTCTAGGGCGCAACCGCTCCCCGGCGGCACGCTGCGGTCATGTCCACGCCCGACTCGCTCGACACACCCCTGTCGTCCCCACTCCCGCAGCGCCCCACCGCCCCGTCCGCGAACCTCCTCACCCCTCCCGCGTCCCCGGCGGGCTCCGGCGGCACCCCGGCCGGTCCCGCCGTGGGCGGCCCCCACGGCCCGCACGGCGGTCCGCCGGGCGGCGACCGGCCCGGGTACGGGGCGGTGTTCCGGGTGCGGGAGTTCCGGTTCGTGTTCGTGGCGCATCTCTTCTCGCTCCTCGGGGTCGTCGTCAGTGAGCTCGCGCTCACCGTGCTCGTCTACGACCTCACCCGCTCCCCGCTCCTCTCCTCCCTCACCTTCGCCCTCGGCTTCCTCCCCTACCTCCTCGGCGGCACGCTCCTCGCCGGCCTCGCCGACCGCCTCCCGCCCCGCCGGATCCTCGTCGTCTGCGACCTCGTCTGCGCCGCCTGCGTCGCGATGATGGTCGTCCCCGCCACCCCCGTCGCCGTCCTGCTCGTCCTCCGCTGCGCCATCGCCGTCGTCTCGCCCGTCTTCAACGGCACCCGTATGGCGACCCTCGCCGACATCCTCGGCGAGGGGGACCTCTTCGTCCTCGGCCGCTCCCTGCTGCGGATCGTCTCGCAGAGCGCCCTCCTCGCCGGGTTCGCCGTCGGCGGCGTCCTCCTGACCGTCGTGCCGCCGAGGGGCGCCCTCGCCGTCACGGCCGCCACCTTCCTCGTCTCGGCGCTGCTGCTGCGCCTCGGCACCGTCCGCCGCCCCGCCCGAGCGGCCGCCGGGTCCGGCAGCGGTCTCTCCGGCACCTGGGCCGTGCTGCGGAACCGGCGCGTGCGTGCCCTGATGGTGATGTTCTGGGTGCCGCCGCTCTTCGCCGTCGTACCCGAGGCGCTCGCCGCTCCGTACGCCGACCAGATCGGCGTCTCCACCGCCGCCCTCGGCCTCCTCATGTGCGCGCTGCCGGTCGGCACCATCGCGGGCGAGCTCTTCGCCGGCTCCTTCCTCAGCGCCGCGACCCGCTCCCGGATCGTGCTCCCGCTCGCCGTGATCGGCGTCCTGCCCTACCTCCTGTACGCCCCCGAGCCCGGCGTCGCCCTCGCGGTCGTCGCCCTCGCCCTGGCGGGCGCCACCGGCGCGTACACCCTCGGTCTCGACGCCTGGTTCGTCGCCGCCGTGCCGGAGGAGCAGCGGGGGAGGGCCATGACCCTGATGACGGCGGGCATGATGACCGTCCAGGGGGTCGGCATGGCCCTGGCCGGGGTCGCGGCCGAGTTCGCCCCCGTCCACGCGGTCGTCGCGGGCACGGGCGTCGTCGGCACGCTCTGCGTCATCGCCGCCGCCGTGGAGCTGAAGGCCGCGGGGGCGGCAGGGGTCACCGGGGCGGCAGGGGTCACGGGGACGGCAGGGGTCACAGGGGCTGCGGAGGCGGCCGGGACGCCCAAGGCGCCCGAGGGACGAGACGAGGCTGACCGCCCCGTGGCCCATGGGTAAGGTCGTCGGGTGCCGAAGCCGCTCAGTCTCCCCTTCGACCCCATCGCCCGCGCCGACGAACTCTGGCAGAAGCGCTGGGGCCCGGTCCCCTCGATGGCCGCGATCACCTCGATCATGCGCGCCCACCAGATCCTCCTCGCGGAGGTCGACGCCGTCGTCAAGCCGTACGGGCTGACCTTCGCGCGGTACGAGGCCCTGGTCCTGCTCACCTTCTCCAAGGCGGGCGAGCTGCCGATGTCCAAGATCGGCGAGCGGCTGATGGTCCACCCCACCTCGGTGACGAACACGGTGGACCGGCTCGTGAAGTCCGGTCTCGTCGACAAGCGCCCCAACCCCAACGACGGCCGCGGCACCCTCGCGTCCATCACCGAGAAGGGGCGCGAGGTGGTCGAGGCGGCGACCGGCGACCTGATGGAGATGGAGTTCGGACTCGGCGCGTACGACGCCGAGGAGTGCGCCGAGATCTTCGCGATGCTGCGCCCGCTGCGGGTCAGCGCGCACGATTTCGACGAGAGCTGACCCGCGCGAAGATCGCCCGGAACGTGCCGTTACGCTCGACGGCATGAAATCCAGCGTGCTGACCCGTTACCGCGTCATGGCGTACGTGACCGCCGTCATGCTGCTTGTGCTGTGCACCTGCATGATCTTCAAGTACGGGTTCGACATGGGCGAGGACGTGACCTTCGCGGTCTCCCAGGCCCACGGCGTCCTCTACATCATCTACCTGGTCTTCGCCTTCGACCTGGGCTCCAAGGCCAAGTGGCCGTTCGGCAAGCTCCTGTGGGTGCTCCTCTCCGGGACCATTCCGTTCGCCGCCTTCTTCGTCGAGCGGAAGGTCGTCCGCGAGACGTTGCCGCTGGTCACCGACGGTTCGCCGGTCCCCGCCAAGGCCTGACCCCCACCGCCCCGCGCGCCGCGCGGGGCGGTTGCCCATCGACATTTACTAGGACGTCCTAGTAAATTCGAGCCATGGACGCTGACGCCATCGAGGAAGGCCGCCGTCGCTGGCAGGCCCGTTACGACAAGGCCCGCAAGCGGGACGCCGACTTCACCACGCTCTCCGGGGACGATGTGGAGCCCGTCTACGGGCCCCGGCCCGGCGACGCCTACGAGGGGTTCGAGCGGATCGGCTGGCCGGGGGAGTACCCCTTCACCCGGGGACTCCACGCGACCGGCTACCGGGGCCGGACCTGGACCATCCGCCAGTTCGCCGGCTTCGGCAACGCCGAGCAGACCAACGAGCGGTACAAGATGATCCTGGAGGCCGGCGGTGGCGGCCTCTCCGTCGCCTTCGACATGCCCACCCTCATGGGCCGGGACTCCGACGACCCCCGCGCCCTCGGCGAGGTCGGTCACTGTGGTGTCGCCATCGACTCCGCCGCCGACATGGAGGTCCTCTTCAAGGACATCCCGCTCGGCGACGTCACCACCTCGATGACGATCTCCGGCCCGGCCGTGCCCGTCTTCTGCATGTACCTGGTCGCCGCCGAGCGTCAGGGCGTCGACCCCGCCGTGCTCAACGGCACGCTCCAGACCGACATCTTCAAGGAGTACATCGCGCAGAAGGAGTGGCTCTTCGAGCCCGAGCCCCATCTGCGCCTCATCGGCGACCTCATGGAGCACTGCGCGCAGGGCATCCCCGCGTACAAGCCGCTCTCCGTCTCCGGCTACCACATCCGCGAGGCCGGGGCGACGGCCGCGCAGGAGCTCGCGTACACCCTCGCCGACGGCTTCGGTTACGTGGAGCTGGGCCTCTCGCGCGGCCTGGACGTCGACGTCTTCGCCCCCGGCCTCTCCTTCTTCTTCGACGCCCACCTCGACTTCTTCGAGGAGATCGCCAAGTTCCGCGCCGCCCGCCGGATCTGGGCGCGCTGGATGAAGGAGGTGTACGGCGCCAAGACCGACAAGGCGCAGTGGCTCCGCTTCCACACCCAGACCGCAGGTGTCTCCCTCACCGCCCAGCAGCCGTACAACAACGTCGTCCGTACGGCGGTGGAGGCCCTCTCCGCGGTCCTCGGCGGCACCAACTCCCTCCACACCAACGCCCTCGACGAGACCCTCGCGCTGCCGAGCGCCCAGGCCGCCGAGATCGCGCTCCGCACCCAGCAGGTGCTGATGGAGGAGACCGGCGTGGCCAACGTGGCCGACCCGCTGGGCGGCTCCTGGTACGTCGAGCAGCTCACCGACCGCATCGAGGCCGACGCCGAGAAGATCTTCGACCAGATCAAGGAGCGCGGCCGCCGCGCCCACCCGGACGGGCAGCACCCGATCGGGCCGATCACCTCGGGCATCCTGCGCGGCATCGAGGACGGCTGGTTCACCGGCGAGATCGCCGAGTCCGCCTTCCAGTACCAGCGGTCCCTGGAGAAGGGTGACAAGCGGGTCGTCGGCGTCAACTGCCACCACGGCTCCGTCACCGGCGACCTGGAGATCCTCCGGGTCAGCCACGAGGTCGAGCGGGAGCAGGTCCGGGCCCTCGGCGAGCGCAGGGGGCACCGCGACGACGCCAAGGTCCGCGCCTCGATCGGCGCGATGCTGGCGGCGGCCCGGGACGGCTCGAACATGATCGTCCCGATGCTGGAGGCCGTCCGCGCCGAGGCCACCCTCGGCGAGATCTGCGACGCCCTGCGCGACGAGTGGGGCGTCTACACGGAGCCCCCGGGCTTCTAGGCCGCGTCCGGGAAGTCCCAGGGCCTGTCGTCATGTCCCGCGTGGGCCGCGGCGGCCGGCACCAGGGGCCGTGGTCGGGCCTGCCCGGCGGATCACGGCCGGGTGGGACCCCTGAACGACGACGGGGGCGGTACGGGAGTTCCCGTACCGCCCCCGTCGTGCGACCTGACGTACTTCGCGGCCGTGCCCAGGATCTTCGTCGGGGTGATCCGGACCGCCACCCGGACCTCCTCCGGCGGCAGTTCCAGGTACTCCCGGCCGGCGCCCTCGCCCTCGTAGCTCTCCGCGAGTGCCACGGCCAGCGCGCGGCCGGTGTCCTCGGCGACCGTCGCCGTGCCCCGTATCTCCGCGTAGAGCAGCGGGTCGTGGCGGTCGTGGACGGTGAGGCTGACCCGGGCGTCGGCCCGGATGTTCTTGATCTTGCGGCGGCCGTCCTGGCTGGAGATCAGGAGGTCGTCGCCGTCGCGGCCGACCCACACGACCGAGGTCTGCGGGGAGCCGTCGGGCTGGATCGTGGCCAGCACGGCCGGGTTGACGTCGTCGAGGAGTGCGCGGACGGAGTCCGTGAGGTGAGTCGTCACGACCGCCACGGTAGGCGGCGGCGGGTGGACCGGCCCGTCATTTTCTCCCCGGGGCCATCCTCAGCCGAGGGCCGCCACCGCGCCCAGGCCGCCCACGAGCAGGGCGGAGAGGCGGGTCACCCACTCCTCGTCGACCGGTTCGGCGCTCACCAGGGCGCGGTGCACGACCGCGCCCGCGATCACGTCGAAGATCAGGTCGTCGGTGGCGTCCACGGTGACCGGGTCGCGGTCCGAGGGGAGTTCGCCGCGCTGCTGCGCCCGCCGTCGGCCCGCCAGGACGAGCCGCTTCTGGCGGTCGACGATCGAGGCGCGGATCCGCTCCCGCAGAGGCTCGTCGCGGGTCGACTCGGCGACCACCGCCATCAGGGCCGTCTTGGTCTCCGGGCGTTCGAGGAGGGCCGCGAACTGGAGGACGACGTGCTCGATGTCGGCCTGGAGGGAACCCAGGTCGGGCAGTTCGAGTTCGTCGAAGAGGACGGCGACGGCGTCCACCACGAGCTCGTTCTTGTTGGCCCAGCGGCGGTACAGGGTCGTCTTCGCGACGCCGGCGCGGCCGGCGACGTCCCCCATCGTGAGCTTGGACCAGCCGAGGTCGACCAGGGCGGCACGGGTCGCCTCCAGGATGGCCGCGTCGGCCTCGGTGGAGCGGGGGCGCCCGGTTCGGCTGGTGCGGGGGGTGGTGCTGCTACACATGGACGTCGACCATACCCGCCGGTAGGTATCGCGCCAGAGGCCTGCGATGTGAGGCAGTTCACCGAGCGGATCCCGCTCGCGCCCTCCCCGCCGATCCTTTCCGAGAGTTACGCTACGACCTGTAGCGAAAGGCTCTGAGCGGCCCCAGCGACAACCGACTGCCGGGTGGGGATCCGGCACGGCACCGGGTGGGGACCCGGTGTGAACAGAAGACGAAGAACCGTGTCGTCCGCGCGTCTCGCACACCGGCGGGAGATACGTGGACGGCACGGTTCAGCCATGACTTACCGGTTACGCGCGCGGAAGGGGGAGGATGTACGCATGCAGCCCCGAAACATGTCCATGAGCGGCGTCGTCGACCTCGCCGCGGTGAAGGCGGCCGGAGAGGCCAAGGCCAAGGCGGAGCAGGTCCGGGCCGAGGCCGCCCGGCAGGGTGGCTCCGCCGCGGTGCCGCCCTCCGCCCTGGTGATCGATGTCGACGAGGCCGGCTTCGAGCGCGATGTCATCCAGCGCTCCGCCGAGGTCCCGGTCGTCCTCGACTTCTGGGCCGAGTGGTGCGAGCCGTGCAAGCAGCTCGGCCCCCTCCTGGAGCGGCTGGCCGTCGAGTACAACGGCCGCTTCCTGCTCGCGAAGATCGACGTCGACGCCAACCAGATGCTGATGCAGCAGTTCGGCATCCAGGGAATTCCGGCCGTTTTCGCGGTGGTCGCCGGTCAGGCGCTGCCGCTCTTCCAGGGCGCGGTGCCCGAGGCCCAGATCCGGGAGACCCTCGACCAGCTGATCCAGGTCGGCGAGGAGCGCTTCGGTCTCACGGGGATCGCCGTGGACGCGGACGTCGACGGTACGGCTCCGGCCGCGCGCCCGGCGGGCCCGTACGACGCCCTGCTCGAAGCCGCCATGGTCGCGCTCGACGCGGGTGACCTGGCCGGCGCCGTCCAGGCGTACAAGAACGTGCTCGCCGACGACCCGGCCCACCCGGAGGCCAAGCTGGGCCTGGCCCAGGCCGAGCTCCTCGCCCGGGTGCAGGACCTCGACCCCGCCGTCGTACGCAAGAACGCGGCGGACGACCCGGCCGATGCCGCCGCGCAGATCGCCGCAGCCGACCTCGACCTGGTGGGCGGCCACGTGGAGGACGCCTTCGGGCGTCTCGTGGAGACCGTGCGCCGTACGGCGGGCGAGGACCGGGACGCGGCGCGGCTGCGACTCCTGGAGCTCTTCGAGGTGATCGGCTCCGACGACCCGCGCGTGACGGCTGCCCGGCAGGCCCTCGCCCGGGTGCTTTTCTAGGCGCTCCCCGACCCGCCGGATCGTCCGGCGATTTGGCGACACAGCGACATACAGCGGCCGCGCTTTACCAAAACTTGGTAATCGCGGCCGCTGTTACTTGCAGTAAATCGAACCGAGGATTCTGTCCGCATTCATTCGGCTATCTGCCGATATTGCGCAGCACTCGACCGCACCCTGCGTACCCGTTCGGCACCGCCCCGCCACGGCCCGGTTATCCACCCGTTACTAGCGAGTAACGAACCCTCTTGTGCGGGGGCCCGGAATGGACCACGATCGGCGACGCTCGGTCCGAACCGCACACCCCGGCAACCAACCGGGAATGCGGAGAGGGTCCCCACCGGGTGGGTCGGTGCCTCTGGCGCCGGCCGTGGACAGGGGGGTTCCCGCTCTCACCGAACGGGGCCTGTCCAATCAGGGCATGCGCAAAGGCGTGGCCCGTGGTTGTCGCTCGGGGGTGATCGCCGGTGATTCGGATGCGCATCGCGCCGCCTGATGCCTCGGCGCTCTCCTTTCCGAGGACGTAGCTCTTCTCCCATCCCAGGACGGGCCCCCGGCCCCTCCGGAGATGTACGTCCGAGAAGGAGGAATTCTCATGAAGTCCCAGGTTCGTGGCGGCACCAGATGGAAGCGGTTCGCCGTCGTCATGGTGCCGAGTGTGGCCGCGACGGCCGCGATCGGTGTCGGACTGGCCCAGGGTGCGCTGGCGGCGTCGTTTGCCATCTCCGGCCAGGAGTTCAAGGTCTCCACCAACCAGCTCGTCGGCACGCAGTTCGTGCAGTACGGCAGTGTGGCCAAGGGTGTGGGGCTCGACGGCAAGCCGTTCGGCGCTCCGGTCGCGGTCTCTGGCTTCGATGAGGCCTGGATCACGAACATGTGCCAGTCGGTCGTGACGCCGAACATCCCGGTGCTCGGTGACATCACCCTCCGCCTGGAAGCCGGCACGGATGCCCTGAAGACGGGCAAGACCGAGGACAAGGTCTACGCGAAGGACATCTACCTCGATGTCTCCGAGCTCAAGGCCGACGCCGAGTTCAAGAGCATCGACATCGGCATCGCAGCCGGGGCGCTCGGCCAGGGCAAGCCCGACGGCTGGCAGGGCATCCAGCCCAACACTGAGGCCAAGACCGCCGGCTTCGCGCAGCGCGCCGACGAGGCCGTGCTGAGCAACGTCAGGCAGAAGGCGTGGGCCACCACGGCCGCCACCTTCAAGCTCCCCGACCTGAGCCTGTCCCTGCACCGGGGCACCGCGGCGGAGTGCTTCAAGGACTGATCAGGTCCTGGAGGTGCGGGCCACCCCGGTGGCCCGCACCCCTTCCGGGGCTCGTCCCTGCCTCTCCACCTTCTTCTCAGCAATACCGCTTCCAGGGAGCTGTTTCCATGAGCGCCGAGATCCCCGCCTCCCGCGAAGTCCCCCAGGAGAACAGGTTCAAGGTCTGGCGGCAGACCCGACCCTTCTGGGCGGGACTGTTCACCATGATTGGCGGCCTGCCGATCGCCTACCTTCCATACGGGGACATGCGGCTCGGCAATGTCACCCTCGCCATGGCGACGACCGCCGGAGCCGGCGCGCTGATCATCGGCGTCCTGCTCATCACGCTCGGCCTCACGATGTGGTTCCAGCCCATGGTGCGGGTCTTTGCGGGCGTTGCGTCGATTGTCCTTGGGCTGGTGTCCATCCCGGTGTCGAACTTCGGCGGTCTGGTCATCGGGTTCCTGTTCGCCCTTATCGGAGGCGGAATGTCCGCCGCGTGGGCGCCCGCCCCCCCGGTCGAGGAGGCCGCCGACGCAGAGCACGACGGTCAGCCGGAGGCCTCCGACGAGGCCGACGCCGAGTTCGAGACCGCGGCCGTGCAGGCGGCCGGGATCCCGGAGCAGTACGAGGTGGACGAGGCGACCGAAACGACGATCGACGCCAAGGGCGGGAGGAACAGTGCGGGGTGACGAGACTCAGTCGGCGCTCGCGAAGGAGGGCCCGCGGCACGCGGCCCCGCGCAAGTCGCTGCTGAACAGGATCCAGGGCCCCGCGGGCAAGGCGATGGCGCTGGCCGCCATGCCGACCGCGGTGTTCGTGGGCATGGGCCTCACGCCCAAGCTCGCCCTGGCCGACGACAAGGACATCCCCTTCGCGCCCGGCCCCTGTGTGACCCGCTCGGACGAGCCGCTCCCGGAAGAGACGGCGACGGCGAAGCCGACGGAGAGCGCGAAGCCGACGGCCACCGCCTCGGCGACCGCGACCCCGACCGCCACCGCGACCCCGACCGCCACCGCGACGGCGACCGCTTCCGCCACCGTGACCCCGACGCCCACCGCGACGGGAACCGGTTCGGAGACGGGACAGGCGACCACGCAGACGACGCGGGAGCAGGCGGCGACCGCGCCCGAGCCGACCGCGACGCCCACGGCGACGGCCACACCCACGGCCACGCCGACTCCGACGAAGTCGACGAACCCGCTCGACCCGCTGGGCGTGGGCGACGCCATCCGTGACTTCTTCGACGGCCCGAACCCCGAGCCGACCGCCACCACGGCCGCGCCGACGACGGCGGCACCGACCACGGCCGCCCCGCAGGTGCAGAAGGCCGCGGCCGACGACGAGCCGGTCGCCACCGCGACCCCGTCGACGACCGCCACCGCCACTGCCGGCGCCACCGCCAAGCCGAAGACGGCCAACGCCTCGGCCTCCGACGCGATCAACGCGGGGACCAACGCGGCGGCCAAGACGGCGATCGAGAAGGCCGCCGACAAGGCCGGCGTCACGGTCGCCGAGCTCCCGGAGAGCGCCAAGGGCCTCGACCCCAAGAAGGACGAGTCCATACCCGACGGCGCCAAGCCGCGCTTCCCGTGCCCCGAGCTCGACCCCGAGGCGCTCGCGGCGGCCGACCTGGACCCGGGCGTCCCGCTGGTGCCGGACGAGCCGTGGCGCCTGGAGAGCTCGCTGCTCACGCTGAACGGTCTGAAGTACCACGGCATCGTGGAGGTGAAGACCGGCAGCGGCAAGATCAAGAAGGTCCTGAAGTTCACCGCGACCGGCATCGACATCAAGGACCTCCACCAGCTGACGGTCCACTCCGAGGGCCGCACGGGACACGTCCGCTCCGACAAGGGCTCGACGTCGACCATCCGCAACGGCACGGTGACCATGTACACGGAGGAGCTGAAGGGCAACCTCTTCGGCCTCATCCCGATCACCTTCGCCCCGGAGTCCCCGCCCCCGCTGGACGTCCCCTTCGCCTTCTTCACCAAGGTGCAGCTCAAGCAGGCGGGCCAGTTCGGCGGCACCCTCAAGGTCCCGGGCCTGCGCAACACGATCGAGCCCAGCTGATTTGTTCGTGGGCCGCACTCATGTCGAGTGCGGCCCACAGTATCTACTCAAAGGCTGAATAGAATCTTCACAGAATCAAACTGGTGTTCTAACTTGAGGGGTAGCTGAGGCCGACAAGGCCTGGCGCGCGGACGTCGGGGGCGGCCGTCGTGCAGTGACCCTCCATGCGTCCACGCGGGTACTCCTGTGAGGACTGATCCCACTTCATGCTTCGTCAATTCGACCGCCCGCTACGTCGGGCGGCGATCTGCGCAGCGGTCCTGACCGCTGCGCTGGCTGCCCTTCTTGTGGCTACAAGACCGTCTCTCCCTTGGGCCGACCGCACGCGCGCGGCCGCTGCTCAACAGCTCCAGGTCGCTCCTGGTCCCGTCATGTTCCCCCTCTTCGCTCGAAAGTCCGGTCGGCTCTACGACTACGAACCCAAGGGGACTGGTGGAGTCAAGCCTCTCGTCGATATGGGGGGAGGGTGGGCGGAGGCTGACGCCCTCGTCCAGGCCAATGTCTCAGAGGGCGGCAAGGGTAACGATCTCTACCACCGCTTGGGCGGCAGGCTCTTTTACACGGCCGAGCACGGCAACGACACCAAGGTCGTGGGCGCGGGCTGGGAGATTTACAACTTGCTGGTCTCCGTCGGAAACATGGGCGGGTCCGCTGAACCCGACCTGGTCGGCCGTCACACGGACGGCACGCTCTGGCTCTACCAGGGGAAGCCGGATGGCATGCTCCAATCGCGCATCCGCATAGGTAGTGGCGGTTGGGGTGGCATCTCTGCGCTCGCAGGCCGAGGTGACTACACCGGCGACGGCAAGACCGACCTCGTTGCGCGTTCCACGGACGGCACGCTCTACATCTATCCGGGCACTGGAAACCTGGTCGAAGACGGTGTGCTCGGCTCGCGCATCACGGTCGGCACGGGGTGGAACGTCCACAAGTCGATTGTCTCCGCAGGGGACAACAACGGCGACGGCAAGACCGATCTGATCGCCGCTGACACTGATGGCCTGCTCTGGCTCTTCAAGGGCACTGGAAACCCCAGTGCGCCCTTCGTCCCAAGGGTCCAGATCGGCACAGGCGGCTGGGCCGCCTTCGACCTCCTCTTCTGACCAGGACGGCTTTCATTCGTATGAGCAAGAGAACGATGCCGCTTTGGTGCCGTGGGCGATCCTGGAGAGGGCTCTTGGCCGCCACGAGCCTTACGACAGCGCTGACGATTGTGGCCTCCGGAAGCGGGCTTCAGCAGCCGGTTCCCCTCAACATCCGATCCGTGGCCTTGGCTGAGGACATTCCCGCCGGCTTCGACTTGATGGAGGCGGCCAAGGTTCGCACGGACCAGTGCCGGCTTAACTACGTGCTCCGCAAGGGTGGCACGGAGATGAAGGCCGTTGCGAGGAACGGATTGGCTGGAACTGACGAGCAACTGCATGCGGCTGCCTCGGAAAGGTACTGGGAGGCGACACCGCTGGCCCTAGCCCATGACAAGGACTGGGCCTATTCCCTAGCCAAATCTGATGAACTCACCGCCAGATCACGAGTATGGGGAGATGAGCTTTCCTTCCCCACGATGTGGGATGTCCCTGGCTATCAGAACGATGCGCCGGGCTACCCAGGCGATGATGAGGATGACATCTTCTCCCAGACAGGTTTCGCTGGCTGGATCGCAGACCAGTTCTGGAGGAGTGAGAGCGAGTTCTACGAGGACGTGACGCCTCGCGTGAGCCAGGAGACCGCGGACGCGGCAGCCGGGGTCATCAACGCCAGGTACTCACCTGACCGGTACGAAGATTCCAAGGACCTGGCTGCGTGGGGCAGCATGAACTTCCCCAGTCACCTCTTGCCCTATGCCGACGACGTGCGTCTCGTCTTTCAGTACGGCGGCTTCCCGACTAGCGCACCCGAGCCGGACTCGATGGAGTTCCGTGTCGACGTCGAGAACCTCAAGTCGCGATTCGCCTCCTGCACCAGCCACAATCCGCCGGACCCGCACAACGTTCTCGGGCCCGAGGTGGCCACTGCGTCTCTCGAATGGCAGCAGGAGCTCGCGGGGCAGCGGACCCAGCGTGACACGATCCTCGCCGCGGAGGCCCAGGCCAACAAGGCCCTCCAGACGGCGACCCAGGCCATGGGAGAGGCCCTCGGCCAGTCCATGATTGCGAGCCGTCTTGCCGAGTGGCGGGGCTACTGGACGACGAAGGCGCCCGGTTCGCCCGACTACCCGACGGCGGCAGAGTTCGCCGAGATAGACAAGCGTATTCAGTACGCGCAGGGCCGGGCCGGTGGCCGTCTCTACGTCGCCAGCCGGGCCATGGTCGATGCCAACGCCCAGGTGGCGAAGGTCGACACGGCGCTGGCCGCGGCGTACACGATCGCCGACGCGGCCGGTCTGCCGCGCGGCCGGGGCCTGATATACGGCCAGCAGGCGGCGCAGATCACCAAGGCGTCCGCCGCTGCGGCCAAGGCCGCGACGAAGGCCACCGAGACCGCGCTCAACGCCACCCGCGCATCGGCTGCCGACGCCAAGACGCTGGCCGCACTGGCGATGACCCAGGCGCACGCGGCCAAGGCCGACTTCCGTCGCAAGGCAGCCGAGGAGGCCGAGGCACAGGCCAAGGCTGCCGCCGACGGCGCGGCCGTGCAGGCGAAGCAGGCAGCGGACAACGCGGCGAAGGCCAAGGAAGCGCAGGCCAGGGCCGCCGCGGCAGAGGCGGAGGCCAAGACCGCCGCGGACGACGCCACGGCTAAGCGGGAGCAGGCCGAGGCCGAACGCGACTACGCCAAGTCCCAGAAGGAACTGGCGGACACTGAGCGCGCCAAGGCGGCCACCGCGAAGTCGAAGGCGGATGCCGAGCGCCAGGTCGCCGCCGACAAGCTCGCTGCGGCCCAGTCCGCCGCCTCAACGGCGGTCACCAACAAGGACGAGGCGCTCGCCGCAGAGAAGAGGGCCGCCGAGGCGCGAGACAACGCGCTCGCTGCCGAAGGCAGGCGGGCCGCACTGGATGCCAAGGCCTACGCGCTGGAAGCGCAGGCGGACGCCGACGCGAGTTCGGAGAACGCGGCCGCCTCCCGTGCTGCCGCGACCGAGGCACGGGCCGCGGCCGACGCCGCCGGTACCGCCGCCGTGAACGCCCGTGCCGCGGCGGACGCGGCCACCACAGCCGCCTCCAACGCCCGTGCGGCGGCCACCCGTGCCGACGCGGCGGCGAAGCGGGCGCAGGCCGCGGCCGACGGCGCTAAGCGGGATGTCGCCATCACTGAGGCTGCGATGAAGAAGGCTACGGCTGCCGCTGCCGACGCCATCGACGCGGCGGACAAGGCGAAGTGGAACGCGATCACCGCCAGGGCGCTGTCAGCCGAGGCCCGGGAGAAGGCGGCGGAGGCCAAGGGGCACGCAGCTGTCGCGCGGCAGGAGGCCACGGCGGCCGTTGCCGAGTCGGTTCGGGCCGCCGGGTTCGCCTACGCCACGGCGCAGGCCGCGGTGGCCGCGCGTGACTCGGCGGCCCAGGTGATCAAGCCGGCCAACGACGCCATCGAACTCGGCTCCCCGTACAAGGAGACTGATACCTCGGCGGGCCTCGCTGTGCTCACCGGACAGGCGTCCAAGACGTTCGCCCAGCAGCAGGCCGAACTGGCGCAGGCAAAGTCCGACCAGGCGGCCGTGGCGGCGGCCAAGGCCAAGGACCTCGCCGCGCAGGCGAGTGCAGACGCGAAGGCGGCTGCCGAGGCCGCGGCGCGCGCCGCGGAGCACGCGGCGAACGCGACGAAGTCCGCGGCCGCAGCTCAGAGCTCGGCCAACGCCGCGGCGGCTTCGGCCGAGGCTGCCAAGAAGTCCCAGGCCAAAACGGAGGAGTACCACAGCCGGGCGAAGACCGACGCCGAAGCGGCGCAGGCGGCGGCAGACTCGGCCGGCGACTACGCCGCCCAAGCGGACGCCTCCGCAACGGCGGCGGAGCAGGACGCATCAGCGGCCCGCGCTTCGGCGACGGCCGCAGAGAATGACGCCAGCACGGCCAATGACGTCGCGACCCAGGCGGAGAGCGACGCGACCACGGCCGAGGGCGCGGCCGTCCGCGCGCAGGAGTCTGCGGACGAGGCGCAGGCCGCGGCGAGCCGGACGCAGGACAACACGTACGAGGAGGATCGCGTCAAGCTGTCGGGCGAGGGCGGTCCCCTTGGTGCGGCAGACGTGCTAGGAGTCCCCTACGGGGTATCGTCCACCGCCGAGTCCGACGGGTTCTGCACCGGCACGAACGGCTGCGACTACCAGGTCGACTATCACGTCACCGGCACGATGCTGTTCTTCGTCGTGTTGTGCCCGTTCCCGGACACCTCGCTTGCGGAGTGCGTCGGGGACCTCGAAGTGCAGTACGTCGACCAGGCTCCGATCGACGTACGCGAGACGCGCACCGAGCACATCAGTGGGTACGACCTGACCATGGCCGCGCTCGAAGGTATGGCGCGCGGTCTGGTCCAGGACTTCGTGGACTGCTGGAACCACGAGATCTCCGGCTGCCTCTGGGCCGCGGCGATCGTCGCTCCCACGGTAATCGGGATCGCGGCGAAGCTGATCAGGACAATCAGGGCGTCGGTGCTCGCGGGGTCGGGTGCGGCCGAGGCCGTGAACGCGGCCACGACGAGCGGCCTCAGCGCCACGGCGGCGAACGGTACGGTGCGTTCCGCGAAGACGGCCGCTGCGGTGAAGGCAGAACTGGAGGCGGTGGTCGTGATTGCGAACGCACACGGCACGACCGTCGGTGGCCTGGGCAAGGGTGTTCTCTGGGCGAACAAGGCCGAGAACCTGGGCCTGATGAACGCGGCGCATGTCGCCAAGGTCAAGGGGGCTGGCTTCACGAAGGCTCAGATCCAGACTGTCTTCACGTACTACGACCAGGTACGGAAGGTCACGCCGCAGAACCCCAGCGCCGGGTTCCGGGCAGACCTCATGGAGTACATCCTCAAGAATTGGTAGGCGGAGCAGGCAGATGAGATTTCGAGTAACCGCGGCCGACGCGCCGCTCACCGTACAGTTCGAACCCTCGGGGATGGAGTACGAGCTCTCCGTCGGGGAGCACATCGACGTCGAATGGCCGCCCGTCGCTCCCGGGGACATCGCCGGTGACATCGACTATGGTCCGACCATGGTGACGATCGGGGCCCGTGGCACCGGATACGCGCGTGCCTGGAACTCCGAGGGGGTGGAGGTGACGACCTGACCCCCGGTCATACGGCCGTGGGCCGCACCCCCTTCCAGGGGTGCGGCCCACGGCCGTTCGCTTCGGGCGGGACGTCAGTCGCGCTCGCCGCCACCGAGGTGGTGGACGCGGACCATGTTCGTGGTGCCGGGGACGCCGGGGGGCGAGCCGGCCGTGATGACCATGGTGTCGCCCTCGCTGTGGCGCTGGAGCTTGAGGAGCTCGGCGTCCACGAGGTCGACCATCGCGTCCGTGGTCTCCACGAACGGGACGAGGAAGGACTCGACGCCCCAGCTCAGGGTGAGCTGGTTACGGGTGTTCTCGTCCGTCGTGAAGGCGAGGATCGGCTGCTGCACGCGGTAGCGGGAGAGGCGGCGGGCGGTGTCGCCGGACTGGGTGAAGGCGATCAGCGCCTTGCCGCCCAGGAAGTCGGCGATCTCGCAGGCGGCACGGGCGACGGAGCCGCCCTGGGTGCGCGGCTTCTTGCCCGGGACCAGGGGCTGGAGGCCCTTGGAGAGCAGCTCCTCCTCGGCCGCGCTGACGATCTTCGACATCGTCTTCACGGTCTCGATCGGGTAGGCGCCGACCGAGGACTCGGCGGACAGCATGACCGCGTCCGCGCCGTCCAGGATCGCGTTGGCGACGTCGCTCGCCTCGGCGCGGGTCGGACGGGAGTTGGTGATCATCGACTCCATCATCTGGGTGGCGACGATGACCGGCTTGGCGTTGCGGCGGCACATCTCGACGAGACGCTTCTGCACCATCGGGACCCGCTCCAGCGGGTACTCGACGGCGAGGTCGCCACGGGCCACCATGACCGCGTCGAAGGCCGCGACGACGGCCTCCATGTTCTCGACGGCCTGCGGCTTCTCGACCTTGGCGATGACGGGGACGCGGCGGCCCTCCTCGTCCATCACCTTGTGGACGTCCTTGACGTCGTTGGCGTCGCGGACGAACGAGAGGGCGACCATGTCGCAGCCCATGCGGAGCGCGAAGCGGAGGTCGTCGACGTCCTTCTCCGACAGCGCGGGGACGTTGACGGCCGCGCCGGGCAGGTTGATGCCCTTGTGGTCGGAGATGACCCCGCCCTCGACGACGATCGTCTTGACGCGGGGGCCGTCGACCTCGACGACCCGCAGCTCGACGTTGCCGTCGTTGATCAGGACCTGGTCGCCCTTGGAGACGTCTCCGGGCAGGCCCTTGTAGGTGGTGCCGCAGATGGACTTGTCACCGGGGACGTCCTCGGTGGTGATGGTGAACTCGTCACCGCGCACCAGCTCGACCGGGCCCTCGGCGAAGGTCTCGAGGCGGATCTTGGGGCCCTGGAGGTCGGCGAGGACGCCGACGGCGCGGCCGGTGTCCGCGGAGACCTGCCGGACGCGGTCGTACCGCTCCTGGTGCTCGGCCTGGGAACCGTGGCTGAAGTTGAATCGGGCCACGTTCATACCGGCCTCGATGAGAGCCTTCAGCTGCTCATACGAGTCGACGGCGGGGCCCAGCGTGCAGACGATTTTGGAACGGCGCATGAGGCGGATCCTATCGGTTTGTTTCACTGCGGAATATTCCGACTGGCGGAAAGTACAAATGGGCGCGGGCCCGCTCAAGCGTTCACTCGTTCGAGCTCCATGAGCTCTGAACGAGCGCGAAACTCTGCCGTGCGATCTCGAGCTCCTCGTCCGTCGGCACCACCGCGACCGCCACCCGCGCGTAGTTCGGAGAGATCAGCCGCGCCTCGTCGGAACGGACGGAGTTGAGGTCCGCGTCCACGGCGAGCCCCAGCTCCTCCAGGCCCGCGATCGCAGCCTCCCGCACCGGGGCCGCGTTCTCGCCGACCCCCGCCGTGAACACCACCGCGTCCACCCGGCCGAGCACCGCGTAGTAGGCGCCGATGTACTTCTTCAGCCGGTGGATGTAGATCTCGAAGGCGAGGGCCGCCGCCGGATCGCCCTCGTCCACCCGGCGCCGGATCTCCCGCATGTCGTTGTCGCCGCAGAGTCCGACCAGGCCGGACCTCTTGTTCAGGAGCACGTCGATCTCGTCGGCCGACATGCCCGCCACCCGCTTGAGGTGGAAGGTGACCGCCGGGTCGATGTCGCCCGAGCGGGTACCCATGACCAGGCCCTCCAGCGGCGTGAGCCCCATCGAGGTGTCCACGCACCGCCCGCCCGCCACCGCCGAGGCGGAGGCCCCGTTGCCCAGGTGCAGCACGATCACGTTCACCTCCTCGGGCGCCTTGCCGAGCAGCTTCGCCGTCTCGCGCGAGACGTACGCGTGCGAGGTGCCGTGGAAGCCGTACCGACGGATCCGGTACGCGTCGGCCGTCTCGACGTCGATCGCGTACCGCGCCGCGGACTCCGGCATCGTCGTGTGGAAGGCCGTGTCGAAGACCGCCACCTGCGGCAGGTCCGGGCGGAGCGTCATCGCGGTACGGATGCCGGTGAGGTTCGCCGGATTGTGCAGCGGCGCCACCGGCACGAGCCGCTCGATCTCCGCGAGCACCTCGTCGTCGATCACCGTCGGCTGGGTGAACCGCAGCCCGCCGTGCACCACCCGGTGACCGATCGCGGCCAGTTCGGGGGAGTCCAGGCCGAGGCCGTCCGCCGCCAGCTCCTCGGCGACCGCCTTCAGCGCCGCCGCGTGGTCGGCGATCGGCCCGTCCTTCTCGCGCTTCTCCCCTCCGCCGCCCTGCAGCGGGGTGTGCACCAGACGGGAGGTCTCCTCGCCGATCCGCTCCACCAGACCGACCGCGAGCCGGCTGCCGTCCGCCATGTCGAGGAGCTGGTACTTGACCGAGGACGAGCCGGAGTTGAGGACGAGGACACGGGTGGGGGTGCCGGTCATGCGGAGAGCTCCTGACCCTGGGAGGGAACCTGGGACTGGATCGCCGTGATGGCGACCGTGTTGACGATGTCGCTGACGAGCGCGCCGCGCGAGAGGTCGTTCACGGGCTTGCGCAGACCCTGGAGCACCGGGCCGACGGCCACGGCGCCGGCCGAACGCTGCACGGCCTTGTAGGTGTTGTTGCCGGTGTTGAGGTCGGGGAAGATCAGCACGGTCGCCTGCCCGGCCACCTCCGACTCCGGCAGCTTCGTCGCCGCGACGGAGGGCTCGACGGCCGCGTCGTACTGGATCGGGCCCTCGATCCGCAGCTCCGGATGCGCCTCGCGGACCAGCTTCGTCGCCTCCCGCACCTTGTCGACGTCGGCGCCGGAGCCGGAGGTGCCGGTGGAGTACGAGAGCATCGCGATCCGCGGCTCCACGCCGAAGCGGGCCGCGGTGGCCGCCGACTGGGCGGCGATGTCCGCGAGCTGCTCGGCGTTCGGGTCCGGGTTGACCGCGCAGTCGCCGTAGACGAGCACCTTGTCGGCGAGGCACATGAAGAAGACCGAGGAGACGATCGAGGCGTCCGGCTTCGTCTTGATGATCTCGAAGGCCGGGCGGATCGTCGCGGCGGTGGAGTGCACCGAGCCGGAGACCATGCCGTCGGCCAGGCCCTCCTCCACCATCAGCGTGCCGAAGTAGTTGACGTCCGCGACCACGTCGTACGCGAGCTCGACGGTGACGCCCTTGTGGGCGCGGAGCGCCGCGTACTTCTCGGCGAACGCGTCGCGCAGCTCCGAGGTCTGCGGGTCGATCAGCTGCGTGTCACCGAGGTCCACGCTCAGCTCGGCGGCCTTCCTGCGGATGACCTCGACGTCGCCGAGCAGGGTCAGGTCGCAGACGTCACGACGGATCAGCACGTCGGCCGCGCGCAGCACACGCTCCTCGGTGCCCTCCGGGAGCACGACCCGGCGCCGGTCGGCGCGCGCCTGTTCGAGGAGTTCGTGCTCGAACATCATCGGGGTGACCCGGCCGCTGCGGGCGACCGAGACCCGCTTCAGGAGGTCGGAGGTGTCCACGTGCCGCTCGAAGAGGCCGAGGGCGGTCTCCGCCTTGCGCGGGGTGGCGGCGTTCAGCTTCCCTTCCAGGGAGAAGAGTTCGGCCGCGGTGGGGAAGCTGTTGTCGGCCACGGAGATCACCGGGGTGCCGGGCGCGAGCCGGGCCGCCAGGGTCAGGATCTCCTTGCCGGGCCGCTCGTTGAGCGTGAGCAGCACGCCGGCGATGGGCGGGGTGCCGGCCGAGTGCGCGGCGAGCACGCCGACGACCACGTCGGCCCGGTCCCCGGGGGTGACGACGAGACAGCCGGGGGTCAGCGCGTTGAGGACGTTCGGCAGCATCGCGCCGCCGAAGACGAAGTCCATGGCGTCCCGCGCGAGGCCCTGGTCGTCGCCGAGGACCACGGAGGCGCCCAGCGCGTGGGTGATCTGGGAGACGGTGGGCGCGGCGAGCGCCGGCTCGTCCGGCAGGACGTAACAGGGCACCGGAAGCCGGGCGGAGAGCCGCTCGGCGATGACCTCCCGGTCCTCGCCCGCCACCCGGTTGACGACCAGCGCGAGCACGTCGCAGCCGAGCCCGTCGTAGGCCCGGAAGGCGTTGCGGGCCTCGGCCCGTACGGACTCCGACGGCTGACCCTTGCCGCCGACCACCGGGATGACGGAGGCACCGAACTCGTTGGCGAGGCGGGCGTTGAGCGCGAGCTCGTCGGGGAGCTGCGTGGCCGCGAAGTCGGTGCCGAGGACGAGGACGACCTCGTAGTCGCGGGCCACGGCGTGGAAGCGGTCGACCAGCTGGGAGACCAGCTCGTCGGTGCCCCGCTCGGCCTGGAGGTCGGAGGCCTCGTGATAGTCCATGCCGTAGACCGTCGAGGGGTCCTGCGAGAGCCGGTAGCGGGCCCGCAGCAGGTCGAAGAGCCGGTCGGGACCGTCGTGCACCAGGGGCCGGAACACCCCCACCCGGTCCACCTGGCGGGTCAGGAGCTCCATGACTCCCAGCTCGACGACCTGGCGGCCGTCACCGCGGTCGATCCCGGTCACGTACACGCTGCGCGTCACGCCGTGGTCTCCTGTCCAGTCCTGGGGAACGGGCGGCGGTGCCTCGGGCACCAGCGCGGCCCTTTCGTCAATCGCGGGCCCTCGGAAAGCCCCGATAGAGCGGCATTACCCCCTTGACAATACTCCCGCCAATAGCTAAATCGCCCGCCGGACGAAGGGCCTGGAGCCCCGGGACGAAAGGCCTCCACGGGGCGCCGGGAGGGACGCGCGGAGAGGCGACGAGCATGTCCGTCAGGTCCGGCGTGTGAGAATTGCGACGGCTCATCTGGACCGCGACCGAGCAGGAGACACAGCACGATGCGCATCGGAGTTCTCACCGCAGGCGGCGACTGCCCCGGCCTGAACGCAGTGATCCGGTCGGTCGTGCACCGGGCGCTGACCGGCCACGACGACGAAGTGATCGGCTTCGAGGACGGGTTCAAGGGCCTCCTCGACGGCCACTACCGGCCCCTCGACCTCAACAACGTCAGCGGCATCCTCGCCCGCGGCGGCACGATCCTCGGCTCCGCGCGACTGGAGCGCAACCGGCTGGCCGAGGCCGCCGAGTCGGCCCCCGACCTGGCCAGGCAGTACGGCATCGACGTCCTCATCCCGATCGGCGGTGAGGGCACGCTGACCGCCGCCCGGATGCTCTCCGACGCGGGCATGCCCGTCGTCGGCGTCCCGAAGACGATCGACAACGACATCTCCTCCACGGACCGCACCTTCGGCTTCGACACCGCCGTCGGTGTCGCCACCGAGGCCATGGACCGGCTGAAGACCACCGCCGAGTCCCACCAGCGGGTGATGGTCGTCGAGGTGATGGGCCGCCACGCCGGCTGGATCGCGCTGGAGTCCGGCATGGCCGGCGGCGCGCACGGCATCTGCCTCCCCGAGCGCCCCTTCCAGGTGGACGACCTCGTCAAGATGGTCGAGGAGCGCTTCGCGCGCGGCAAGAAGTTCGCCGTCATCTGCGTCGCCGAGGGCGCCCATCCGGCCGAGGGCTCGATGGAGTACAAGAAGGGCGAGATCGACCAGTTCGGTCACGAGCGCTTCCAGGGCATCGGCAACCAGCTCGCCGTCGAGCTGGAGCGGCGCCTCGGCAAGGAGGCCCGCCCGGTCATCCTCGGCCACGTCCAGCGCGGCGGCACGCCGACCGCGTACGACCGGGTGCTCGCCACCCGCTTCGGCTGGCACGCGGTGGAGGCGGCGCACCGCGGCGACTTCGGCCGGATGACGGCGCTGCGCGGCACGAACGTCGAGATGGTGCCGCTGGCCGAGGCCGTGACGCAGCTGAAGACGGTCCCGGAGGACCGGATGCGCGAGGCCGAGTCGGTCTTCTGACCGGACCTCCGACCGTCCCCCCGGTCGGGACTTCCGTCCCGACCCGTCCCGGATCCGCTCCGGGACCCGCACGCACCCGAGTGGCCCCGACCTTCCCCCCGTGGAGGGTCGGGGCCACTCGTCCGTCCGGCATCGCCCACCGGAAATGCCGAGCTCCACTCTTGAGCCGGAGCCCGAGATCAACAAGGCTTGGGGCTTGTCCCGGACATGTCCCAACTCTGTCCGGCGGAAGGGGAGAGACGGATGACGCCGGGCGAACGGGCACCGGACCCGAGGGAAGCACGGAACACCGCGGAGTTCCTCGCGCGCCTCCAGGCCCTGAAGGACTGGTCGGGTCTGACCTACCGCGAGCTGTCGGCCCGGGCGGAGACACACGGCGAGGTCCTGCCCCGGTCCACCGTGGCGAACATGCTGGCCCGCGCCACCGTCCCCCGCGAGGAGCTCCTCACCACCTTCGTCCGCGCGTGCGGGGTGGGACCGAGTGACCTGGAGGAGTGGCAGGCGGTACGGAGGGAGCTCGCGGTACGGGGGGTGTACGCGCCGGTCGACGGGCACCCGGCGGGTGCGGGTGCGGGTGCGGAGGCAGAGGCGGAGGTGGGTGCGGAGGCAGAAGCGGAGGGGGACGCGGAGGTGGACGGCACTGCCCCCGCCCCCGACACCGCCCCCGCGCCCAGCCCCGGCCCTGCCCCCAGCCCCGCCCCCGGTCCGTCGGTCGTCTGGCCGCGGGATCCGGACGAGCCCCCGGAGGACGCGCCCGAGCCCCGGCCGGGGCCCCGGTCCCGGATAGGGCGCGGACTCGTCGCGACGGTCGCGCTGGCCGGTCTCGTGCTCGCCGGCGTCAGTGTCGTCGCCTTCCTGCGGGACGGCCACGGCGCGCACCCGCCCCGTACGCTCACCGCCCCCGCCGCCGGGGACGTACGCATCCGGGTCATCGGCCCCGACCTCTGCCTCGGCGAGCGGCGCGGCTCCCGCACCGGGCAGATCCACCAGGTGCCGTGCCCCGACGCGAAGGTGCCGTCGTACGGGCTGGAGGAGGCGGGCGGCGGCCGGTGGAGAATCCTTTCGGACCACCCGGACTACGGCCCCGGCTGCTCCGGCATACCCTCCGGCGGCCGGATACCCGACGCCGCCTACGAGGACTCCGAGTGCGGCGACCCGAGCCGGGTCGAGGAGTTCGCCCTGGAGCCGTACGGCACCCCCGTCGAGGGCTACCGCATCGTTCCGGCGGGCTCCGCGACACCCGGCAGCTGCGTCACGGTCGTCGGCGACCGCGAGGCGGCCTGGGCACGACTGGCCCAGGCCCCCTGCGCGCCCGACGCGGCCGGTCAGCTCTTCAGCTTCGACCGGCGGAGCTGATCAGGCGGGGTCGACCAGCCGGGCCCTGAGCGTCGTCACCACCGCCGGGTCGAGCCCGACATGGCCGGTGACGTACCCGTACACCGAGCCGTACCGCGCGCGCAGGTCCGCGAGGAACAGCCGGATGATCTCGGCCGGCGCCCGGCCGTACCCCGGCCAGCGCAGCTCGCGGCCCGGGTGCGTCGCCCGCCAGTCGGCGATCAGCCGCTCCGTGGCCAGCTCGGTGAGCGCGAAGTCCGCGAGGATCTCCTCGTCCGGGACGTCCAGGAGCGCGAGGACGACGGCCGCGAGGAGACCGGTGCGGTCCTTGCCGGAGGCGCAGTGGAAGACGAGCGGAGCGTCGGCCGCGGCGATGACCTCCAGGGCCGTACGGAGTTCCACCGCGCCGTCCTCGGCGACCTCGGCGAACCGGTCGGCGAGGTAGCGCCACGGGTCGAGGTCCGGGTCGATCTCCGCCTGGTCGTACGGCCGGTGCTCGATGGACAGGTTGTGCCAGGAGACCTCCTCGGTCTCCGGCAGGCGGCCCTTGGCGTCGATCTCCCACGGGTAGCGCAGGTCGATCACGGTGGCCACGCGGAGCGCGCGGAAGCGGGCGAGGTCGTCCGGACCGGCTCCGGTGAGCTTGGCCAGGGAGTCGGAACGGTAGAGGGTCTCCCACCGCACGGTCCCGCCGTCGGCGGTCCGATAGCCGCCCAGGTCACGGAAGTTGTGAAGTCGTTCGAAGGGTATGTGTCGTCTCACGGCGTCAATCTACGGCCCCACCAGGGCCGTCGGCCTGTCAGCCTGTCGGCCCGGTGGCTACAGACCCACCGCCGCCCAGAAGTGTCCGGTGATCTCCTCCAGGTACGCGCGCCCCTCGTCGCCCGTCGCCGCCGAGGCGCCCCAGCTGCTGGTCGCCGCCATCCGCGCGTGGTACTCCGTGTGCAGCTGCTGCAGCGCCGGTTCCAGGGTCCGCTTGGGCAGCGGCACCATCTTCACGGCCGGTTTCACGTAGGCCTGCCAGCGGGTGGTGGCGGCGTCGCGCAGCAGCTCGGCGAGGCTCTCGTCGCCGCCGGTCGCCGTGATGAGCGCGCGCGGGCCGAGGCCGAGGAGCTCCGCGAGGGCGGCCGTCTGGCGTTCGGTGCCGCGCCAGCGGCCCTCGTCCTCCATCCGCTGGTACGCGTGGGCCGCCACACCGACCCGCCGGGCCAGCTCCTCGGGGGCGAGCCCGCGGGCGAGCCGGTGCTCGCGCAGGGTCGAGGCGGCGGCGATCAGCTCGGCGGGAGCACACCACAGCACGCCGGCGAGGGCGGTGAGCTCCTGCTCGGTCGGGCGGATGCGGCCGCGCTCCCAGGCGACGACCGTGTCGGGGGTGACGAGCAGGCCGTACTGGGCGCGCAAGCCGTAGGCGACATGACCCGGGGCCATGCCGAGGCCTTCGCGCAGCCGGCGCGCGGCCAGGGCGTTGAAGGGGGGAGAGGGTTGGTGCACTTGGCCACGGTAGGGGCGGAGGGTGACGGTTGGCTACGGTTCGTTCGCCCAACCTGCGAGGTCGTAGGAACGTGGGAACCGATCAGTAATGAGCGGGGAACCGCTCAGTGGCCGCGCGGCCTTCCGTCGAGCCAGCGGTACTGGAGCTCGGGCCGCCCGATCTGCCCGTACTGGGGGGCGCGCACGGCCCGGCCCTCGGTCACGAGGTGTTCCAGATAGCGGCGGGCGGTGATCCGGGAGATCCCGACCGCCGCGCCGGCCTCGGCGGCGGTGAGCCCGGCCGGGGTGGACCGGAGGGTACGGGTGACCGCCTCCAGGGTCGGGCCGCTCAGTCCCTTCGGCAGGGCGGCGGGGTGCGGGGCCCGGAGGGTGGCGAGCGCCCGGTCGACCTCGTCCTGCCCGGAGGCCTCCCCGGCGGACGCCCGGAACTCGGCGTACCGGGCGAGCCGGTCCCGGAGCGTCGCGAAGGCGAAGGGCTTCAGGACGTACTGGACGACCCCGAGGGACACGCCCTCGCGGACGACCGCCAGGTCGCGGGCGGAGGTCACGGCGATCACGTCGGCGGAGTGCCCGGCGGCGCGGAGCGCGCGCAGGAGCTGGAGGCCGTGGCCGTCGGGCAGGTAGAGGTCGAGCAGGATCAGATCGACCGGCGTCCGGTCCAGCACCCGCACGGCGGCGGCCCGGGAGTGGGCGACACCGACGACGGTGAAGCCCTCGACCCGCCCGGCGTAGAGCGCGTGGGCGTCGGCGGCGACGGGGTCGTCCTCGACGACGAGGACGCGGAGCGGGCTCGTGCTCACGGGGTCACCTCGGAACCGGTGGCGGGCGCCGTCGACCCCGGGCCGCCCTCACGGGGAAGGGGCAGGAGTACGGGTACGGGCCCGGGCGTGGGCAGGGATACGGGCAGCGGCAGACGTACGGTGAACTCCGCGCCGCCCTCGGGAGCCTCCGACAGGGTCAGCGTCCCGGAGGCACGGGAGACCGCCTGCCCCACCAGGGCGAGGCCGAGGCCCCGGCCCGGGCCGCGGGTCGACCAGCCACGGCCCAGGACCGCCTCCCGGTCGGCCGGGCGGACGCCGGGGCCGCTGTCCCCGACGCGGAGCAGCAGCTCGCCGTCGCCCGTCCGGGCCGCGACCGTCACCGTCACGCGCGCGTGCGGGGTCCCGCCCGCCGCCTCGACGGCGTTGTCGATGAGGTTGCCCAGGATCGTGACCAGGTCCCGGGAGGGCAGGGCCGCCGGCACCCGCCCGTCGTCGATCCGGCTCTCCTCGGTCAGCACCAGCTCCACGCCCCGCTCGTTGGCCTGCGCCGCCTTCCCGAGCAGCAGCGCCGCGAGGACGGGTTCACCGACCGCTTCGACGACCCGGTCGGTGAGCGCCTGCGCGAGCTCCAGCTCCGCCGTCGCGAACTCCACCGCCTCGGCCACCCGGTCCAGTTCGATGAGCGACACCACCGTGTGCAGCCGGTTGGCCGCCTCGTGGGCCTGCGAGCGCAGGGCCTCCGTGAACCCGCGCTCGGAGTCCAACTCACCCGACAACGCCTGGAGTTCCGTACGGTCCCGGAGCGTGACGACGGTGCCGCGCCGCTCCCCGCCCACCACCGGGCGGGTGTTGACCACGAGCACCCGGTCGGTCGTCAGATGCGTCTCGTCCACCCGCGGCTCCGCGGAGAGCAGCGCGCCCGTCAGCGGTGCGGGCAGGCCGAGTTCGGCGGCGGGGCGGCCGACGACCCCGTCGTCCAGACCGAGCAACTCCCGTGCCCCGTCGTTGATGAGGGCGATCCGCCGCCGTCCGTCGAGCATCACGAGCCCTTCCCGCACCGCGTGCAGCGCGGCCTCGTGGTAGTCGTGCATCCGGCTCAGCTCCGACGCGTTCATGCCGTGCGTATGGCGGCGCAGCCGGGCGTTGACGACGTACGTCCCCGCGCCGCCCAGCGCGAGCGCCGCGCCCGCCATGCCGAGGAGGGCGGTGACCTGCTCCCGTACCTGCTCGCTGATCTTCTCGATCGTGATGCCCGCGCTGACGAGGGCGACGATCCGGCCGTCGTCGTAGACGGGTGCCACCGTCCGCACGGAGGGGCCGAGCACCCCGAGGTGCGTCTCGGAGAAGGTCCGCCCCCGTACCGCCTCCTCGATGTGGCCGAGGTACGTCCGGCCGATCTGGGCCGGTTCCGGGTGCGTCCAGCGGGTCCCGTCCGGCGCCATGATCACCACGAAGGCGACGCCCGCGTGCCGGCGCAGCGATTCCGTGTACGGCTGGAGCACTGCCGTCGGGTCGGCCGAGCGGGCCGCGGCGACCACGGACGGGGAGTCGGCGACGGCCGCGGCGGTCGCCGTGGACTGGCGCCGCGCGGTCTCCTCGGCCTGCGCCCGGTCCGTGACGTACGCGAAGATCGCGCAGCCCGCCACGACGACGGCCACGAGCACGACCTGCATCGCGAAGAGCTGGCCGGCCAGGCTGCGGGGGTGGGGGCGGGGGAGACGCATGCGGGTAAGTGTGCACGGCGGGATTTGCGCGGGGGCATTGCGTTCCCGAATCGTTCTCTTCCCGCTCGCGCCGTTCGGACCCGTCGGATGTTTCGGTCGTGAACGAAACGTACGCAACGGTGACCCCGGTCACAGGCTGATGGATAGTCGCGGAGTCCACCGGGACGTGGACACCCATCAGCATGAGGAGGACCCCGTGGCCGCACGGCGGGACCGTACCCACTATCTGTATCTGGCCGTCATCGGCGCCGTACTGCTCGGCATCGCCGTCGGCTTCCTGGCGCCGGGCGTCGCCGTCGAGCTCAAGCCGCTGGGCACCGGCTTCGTCAACCTCATCAAGATGATGATCTCGCCGATCATCTTCTGCACGATCGTCCTCGGCGTCGGATCGGTCCGCAAGGCCGCGAAGGTCGGCGCTGTCGGCGGCCTCGCCCTCGGCTACTTCCTCGTGATGTCGACCGTCGCACTCGCGATCGGCCTGGTCGTCGGCAACCTCCTGGAGCCCGGTTCCGGCCTCCACCTCACCAAGGAGATCGCCGAGGCCGGCGCCAAGCAGGCCGAGGGCGCGAGCGAGTCCACGCCGGACTTCCTCCTCGGGATCATCCCCACCACCCTCGTCTCCGCCTTCACCGAGGGCGAGGTCCTGCAGACCCTCCTCGTCGCCCTGCTCGCCGGCTTCGCGCTCCAGGCGATGGGCGCCGCGGGGGAGCCGGTGCTGCGCGGCATCGGCCACATCCAGCGGCTCGTCTTCCGCATCCTCGGCATGATCATGTGGGTCGCGCCGATCGGTGCCTTCGGTGCGATCGCCGCCGTCGTCGGGGCGACCGGCCTCGACGCCCTGAAGTCCCTCGCCGTCATCATGATCGGCTTCTACCTGACCTGCGGGCTGTTCGTCTTCGTCGTCCTCGGCACGATCCTGCGGCTGGTCGCCGGGATCAACATCTGGACCCTGCTGAAGTACCTGGGCCGCGAGTTCCTGCTGATCCTCTCCACCTCGTCCTCGGAGTCCGCCCTGCCGCGGCTCATCGCGAAGATGGAGCACCTGGGCGTCAGCAAGCCGGTCGTCGGCATCACCGTGCCGACCGGCTACTCCTTCAACCTCGACGGCACCGCGATCTACCTCACGATGGCCTCGCTCTTCGTCGCCGAGGCGATGGGGGACCCGCTCTCGCTCGGTGAGCAGATCTCGCTCCTCGTCTTCATGATCATCGCCTCGAAGGGCGCGGCGGGCGTCACCGGCGCGGGCCTCGCGACCCTCGCGGGCGGCCTCCAGTCGCACCGGCCCGAACTGGTCGACGGGGTGGGCCTGATCGTCGGCATCGACCGTTTCATGAGCGAGGCCCGCGCCCTCACCAACTTCGCGGGCAACGCCGTCGCCACCGTCCTCGTCGGCACCTGGACGAAG
Organism: Streptomyces sp. NBC_00094; assembly: GCF_026343125.1. Taxonomy (NCBI): domain Bacteria; kingdom Bacillati; phylum Actinomycetota; class Actinomycetes; order Kitasatosporales; family Streptomycetaceae; genus Streptomyces; species Streptomyces sp. NBC_00094. The sequence continues at coordinate 5,625,023 of NZ_JAPEMB010000001.1, forward strand.
GAGATCGACAAGGCGCGGGTCGCGGAGGTCCTCGCGGGGCATCTCCCCTTCGACGAGAAGACCCTCGTCGACGACCACGCCCCCGCCACGGTCCCGGACCAGCGGTCCGAGGAGGGCGAGGAGAAGGCCCGCGCGGGCGTCTGACCCCTCGGGCGCCCGACCCCGCGGGCGCCCGACCCTCGCGGTCGTCGTGCCCCGACGACCCCAGGCGAGGGGCCGCGCCCCTCCGGGTCCCGGGCCTTGAGCCGGATCCGGGCCCCGGGGGGACACGGCGGTATCCGGTACGCATGACCCAGGGGGGCGACCCCGTACGAACGCCCGTCAGGCGGCTCCGGGCAGGCCGTCCAGCTCCGCCGACTCCTCCACCGTCAGGTCGAGTTCGGCCGCGGCGGCCGAGTCGCGTACCGTCTCGGGCCGGCTCGCGCCCGGGATCGGGAGCACCGTCTCCGACCGGGCCAGCAGCCATGCGAGCGCCACCCGCTGCGGGCTCACCCCCCGCCCCCGCGCCACCCGGTGGAAGCCTCCGAACTCCGGGTCCGCCTCCAGGGCGGACGCCCCGTCCAGCGAGCTGCGCGAGATCCCGCCCAGCGGACTCCACGGCAGGAAGGCGAGACCCAGCTCGGCGCAGAGCCGCAGCTCCGCCTCGCTCTCCCGGACCGCGGGCGAATACCGGTTCTGTACGGAGACGAGCCGGTCGCCCAGGATCTCGCGGGCCAGCAGGATCTGCTCGCGGTCCACGTTCGAGACACCGGCCAGCCGGACCGTACCGGCGTCCAGCAACTCCCGTACGGCTCCCAGCGATTCGGCGTACGGGACGGCAGGGTCCGGCTTGTGCAGCTGGTACAGGCCGATCGGCGCCCCGCCGAGCCGCCGGGCCGAGCCCTCCGCCGCCCGCCGGAGGTGCGCGGGCCGGCCGTCCACGGTCCAGCCGCCGTCCGCCGTCCGGCCGCGCCCGCCCTTCGTCGCCACGAGGACGTCGTCCGTACGGCCCCCGTACGAGGCGAGGGCCCGGGCCACGAGCGACTCGCCCTCGCCGGGCGCGCCGCCGGGCGGGTGGTAGGAGTCGGCGGTGTCGAGGAGCGTCACTCCCGCGTCGAGAGCCGCGTGCACGGTGGCCACGGCCCGGGCCTCGTCGGGGCGGCCCTCGATGGAGAGCGGCATGGTGCCGAACCCGACCGCCCCGACCCGGACGTCCCCCAGTGTCCTGAAGCGCATCAGCGCGTCCCCCCGACCGTCTCGGAAACGGCGCGCGAGAGCCACTCGGCGGAATGCGAGAAGGAGTAACCGAGTGCGGTGGCGCGGGAGTTGTCCATCCCGTACGAGCGGGCGAAGGAGAACGGCGAGACCTCGCCGACCTCCACCTCGCGGAAGACCGTCCGGCCGCCCACCTGCTTCTCGACCTCCGCGCAGATGTCGGCCGTGGTGAGAGGGCCGTGGGAATGGGCGTTGACCGGCCCGGTGAATTCCGCCTCGACGGTCCAGGCGAGGAACGCGGCGATCTCCTCCACGTACACATAGGTCGCCGGACGGTTCACGACGGGTACGGCGATCGGTTCGCCGGCCCGTACGCGCTGGACGTAGTGGTCGAGCCTGCCCGTGAAGTCGTCGTCGCCGCCCAGTACGTGAGCGACCCGCACCGAGGCCCACGCGAACGGGGACCCGGCCGCGAACACCGCCTCCGCCTGCCGCTTCCCCTCCCCGTAGTGCTCCTCGCGGAACTCGGGGTCGTCCCAGGCCGGACCCGTGTCGACGGTGACGGCGGCCAGGTCGAGGACGGACTCGGCGACCGGCGTGACCGAATCCTCGTACCCGTACACCTCCACCGTCGACGTCATCACATAGCGCCGGGTCCGCGTCGCGAACACCCGCCGGGCGATCTCCGCCTGGCGCGGGGTGTAGCAGACCTGGTCCACGACGACATCGAAGGAACGGCCCGCCAGTACGGATTCCAGGGCGGACTCGTCGTCGCGGTCGGCCACGAGGTGCTCCATTCCGCCGGGCGCGGCGGAAGAACCCCGATTCAGGATGGTGATGCGATGCCCGGAATCCCGCAGCAGGGCGATAAGGCGCTTTCCGAAATAGCGGTTTCCGCCGATGACAAGAATATCCATCATTCCCAACTCCCTTGTGTCGCAGGACAAGTGTTACGTTGTGCGCTCGCCGTCTGAAGGGGGAATCATGGGAGTCCTCGCCGCCGCGCCGAAGGAACCACGGCCTGCGCGCCCCGCCGCCGACGATTCCTCGGCGGCCGCTTTCGACCCCATCGACCGGCAGATCCTGGACCTCCTGCAGAGCGACGGCCGCATCAAACTCAGCGAGCTCGGCCGCCGCGTCCGGCTCAGCCCCGCGGCCGTCACCGAACGGGTCCGCCGCCTGGAGGCGAGCGGAGCGGTCACCGGCTACGGCGCCCACGTCTCCCCGGCCCGGCTCGGCTACGGCATCCAGGCCTTCATCCGGGTCAACCCGCACGGCGGCTACACCCTGAAGCACCCGCGGACCCTGGAGCTGACCGCGCGCCCCGAGGTCCTGGAGGTCCACCACGTGGTGGGCGAGGACTGCTGGATCCTCAAGGTCGCCGTCACCGACACCGTCCACCTCGAAGAGGTCCTGGAACAGACCTCGGCGCTCGGCAGGACCACGACCTCGATCGTCCTGTCGTCGCCGGTCGAGCGGAAGCCGCTGCTGCCGCCCGGCGGACACCGTCCCTGACGGCGTTCCCGCCCTCTCCGCTTGCCTTGACGTCGGCGTCAAGGCTTACGTTCGGAGACATGCGCATCGGAGAGCTGGCCGAGCAGGCGGGAACCACCACGCGGACTCTGCGGTACTACGAGTCCCGTGGCCTGCTGACCGCACGGCGTACGGAGCAGGGGTACCGCACGTATGACGAGGGCGACCTGCGACTCCTCCAGCAGATCAGGACCTTGCAGGACTTCGGGTTCGAGCTGGAGGAGACGCGGCCGTTCGTCGACTGCCTGCGCGCGGGACACCCGGCGGGGGACGCCTGCCCCGCGTCGATCGCCGTCTACCGGCGGAAGGTCGCCGAACTGGACGGCCTGATCGAACAGCTCCAGGCGGTACGCGCCCAGGTGGGCGCCCAGCTGCTGCGGGCCGAGGCGGAACTGCCGCACGGTCCGGAACCCCGGTGCGAGCTCGGTACGGAGTGGGGCACGGAGACGGACACGGAGGGGTGACGGGGATGACGACGTACACGGAGGGCGTGGCCGAGGTCACGGACGCGGACTTCGGCACGGAGGTGCTGGAGGCCGGACTGCCGGTCCTGGTGAAGTTCACCGCGGAGTGGTGCGGGCCGTGCCGGCAGCTGAAGCCGGTGCTCGGCGCGATCGCCGCGGAGGAGTCGGCGCGGCTGCGGATCGTCGAGATCGACGTGGACCGGAACCCGGAGACCACGGTGAGGTACGGGGTGCTCGCGACCCCGACGCTCATGGTCTTCCGGGCGGGCGAGCCGGTGAAGTCGTTCGTCGGCGCGCGACCGAAGCGCCGCCTCCTGGAGGAGCTGGAGGACGTCCTGGCCTAGGGCCTGTCCGGCGGCGTGTCGATCAGCGAGGAGAGGACCCCGGCGGGGTGACCGCCGGGGTCCTCCGTCGTGCGGTGGCGGCACCGGATGGCGCGGTGTCGCACCCCATGGCGCCGCGTGGCACCGCGTGGCACCGCATGGCACCGCATGGCACCGCATGGCACCGCATGGCACCGCATGGCACCGCATGGCGCCGCGTGGTGCCATCTGGTGCCACTCCACGCCCACGCGGGGCGGTGGATGCGCGTGGTGCCATGGCCTCCCAGGTTGGCGTCACTGTGTTTGTGCAGGTGAGAGAGGGTGCGGGGAGTGCTGACCCCTCGGATGGCGCCATGTGGGTTGCGCATGGCGCCATCGTGGTGCCATGATGGCGTCATGGACCTCACCCCGTATGTCGACACCCTCCGCCGTGAACTCGCGGTGGCCGCCGAAGCCGGCGGTGAAGAAGCCCGCGAGCTGGCCGAGAGGCTCACCGCTCCTCTGGAGTCGGCGACCCGGCTGACCATGCTCAACGTGCTCTCCGCCGCGATGGACGAGGTCACCCGCGAACTCGCCCCCGGCTCGGTCGACGTACGGCTGCGGGGGCTCGACCCCGACTTCGTGGTGACGCTGCCGCCCACCGGCGACGGCGCCCCCGCGGAGCCGGCCGCGCCCGCCGCACCCCTCGCGGCGCAGGCACCCGCCGACGCCGACGAGGGCGCCACCGCCCGCGTCAACCTGCGGCTGCCGGCCCCTCTCAAGGCGCGCGCCGAGGAGGCCGCGAACCGTGAGGGCCTGTCGGTCAACGCGTGGCTGGTACGGGCCGTGTCGGCCGCGGTCGACGGCGGTACCCGGCCGCGTACGACGGAGAAGGCCCAGGCCGTCGGACAGAGCTTCACGGGCTGGGTGCGCTAGCCGCGCCTCACCCGCATCACCGCACCCGCACCACCTCACCCACACCACGTCCCACCAGCGGGGACGCCCTGAAGAGCCAAGAGGACGGGACAGCCATGCCTTCTTTCGACACTCCCGAACCGATCTCGGTCACCGCACGCGTGGAGGCCGGTTCCCTCCAGTTCACGGCGGGCGACCGGCCCGACACCGTCGTCGAGGTGCGCCCCCGCGACCCGAAGAAGGACCTGGACGTGCGGACGGCCGGCCAGACCGAGGTCGTGTACGGAGGCGGTGTACTGACCGTCCGGACCCCCAAGTCCAACCTCTTCGGCCGCACCGGTGTCGTCGACGTGACGGTCGAACTGCCCACGGGCTCGCACCTCGACGTGACCGGCGCCTGGACCCAGGTGCTCGGCGAGGGCCGGCTCGGCGAGGTCCGTGTGAAGACCTCGTCCGGCGACGCCCGGTTCGACACGACCGGCCCGCTGAAGCTGACCGCGTCGCACGGCTCGATCACCGTGGACCGGGTCGCGGGACCGGCCGAGATCACCACCAGCTCCGGCAGCCTGCGCGTCGGTGTCGTCGACGGTCCGGCCGTCATGAAGAACTCGCACGGCACCACGACCGTCGGCGCCGTGACCGGCGAGCTGCGAGTGAGCGGAGCCAACGGCGACATCGAGATCCGGCGCGCCGAGGACTCGGTCACCGCCACCACCGCCCACGGCACCCTGCGCGTGGGTGAGGTGGCCCGCGGCACCGTCCAGCTGGAGACCTCCTACGGTGCCATCGAGGTCGGCGTCCGCGAGGGCACGGCCGCCTGGCTCGACGTCAACTCCGGTTCCGGGCAGGTGCGTAACACGCTCGCCGCGTCCGGAGCCCCGGAGGCGACCGAGGACACCGTCAAGATCCGCGCCCGCACCCGGTACGGCAACATCGACGTCCGCCGCGCCAAGGCCTGACCCCGGAAGTCCGGACTCGCCCCCACCCCCACCACTTCAGCCTTCGATTGGGAGGGCCTCATGCCTTCATCTGTCATGCCCACGTCCAGGCAGGCGGACGCTCACCCGTCGCCGGCCGCCGTCTCCGCCGTCGGGCTCCGCAAGTCCTACGGGGACAAGACCGTCCTCGACGGCATCGACCTGCTGATCCCGGCCGGGTCGGTGTTCGCCCTGCTCGGGCCGAACGGCGCCGGCAAGACCACCGCGGTGAAGATCCTCTCCACGCTCATCACCGCCGACGGCGGTCAGGCCCAGGTCGCGGGCCACGATCTGGCCGTCGATCCGCAGGGGGTGCGTGGTGCGATCGGTGTCACCGGGCAGTTCTCGGCGGTCGACGGGCTGATCACCGGTGAGGAGAACATGCTCCTCATGGCGGACCTGCACCACCTGTCCAAGCGTGAGGGGCGGCGGGTCACGGCCGAACTCCTGGAGCGGTTCGACCTGGTGGAGGCGGCGAAGAAGCCCGCTTCGACGTACTCCGGCGGGATGAAGCGGCGCCTCGACATCGCGATGACGCTGGTGGGTGACCCGCGGATCATCTTCCTCGACGAGCCGACCACCGGTCTCGACCCGCGCTCCCGGCACACCATGTGGCAGATCATCCGCGGCCTGGTCGCCGACGGCGTGACCGTCTTCCTCACCACCCAGTACCTGGAGGAGGCAGACGAACTCGCCGACCGCATCGCCGTCCTGAACAACGGCAAGATCGCCGCCGAGGGCACCGCCGACGAACTCAAGCGCCTCATCCCCGGCGGGCACGTACGCCTGCGTTTCACCGACCCGGACGCCTACCGCAACGCCGCCTCCGCCCTGACCGAGGCCACCCTCCCCCAAGCTCTCGGCTTCGCTCGAGCAGGGGGTACCCCCATCGACGAGGCCCTGGCCCTGCAGATCCCCAGCGACGGCAGCCAGCGCGAACTGCGCTCCCTCCTCGACTGGCTCGACGCGGCCGGCATCGAGGCGGACGAACTGACCGTGCACACCCCCGACCTCGACGACGTCTTCTTCGCCCTCACCGGCGGCGCCGGCGTCCCCCGCCAGTCCAAGGAGGATGTCCGATGAGCTCCCTCTCCCTCGCCGTGCGCGACTCGTCCACGATGCTGCGCCGCAACCTGCTGCACGCCCGGCGCTACCCGTCACTCACCCTGAACCTGCTGCTCACCCCGGTCATGCTCCTGCTGCTGTTCGTCTACATCTTCGGCGACGCGATGAGCGCCGGCATCGGCGGCGGCGACCGCTCCGACTACGTCGCCTACCTCGTCCCCGGGCTGCTGCTGATGACCATCGGCAGCACCACCATCGGGACGGCCGTGTCGGTGTCCAACGACATGACCGAGGGCATCATCGCCCGCTTCCGCACCATGGCGATCCACCGCCCGTCCGTCCTCATCGGGCACGTCGTCGGCAGCGTCCTGCAGTGCGTGATGAGCGTGGTCCTCGTCGGCGCCGTCGCCGTCGCCATCGGCTTCCGCTCCACCGACGCCACCGCCCTGGAATGGCTCGCCGCCTTCGGACTCCTCGTCCTCTTCGCCACCGCGCTCACCTGGATCGCCGTCGGCATGGGCCTCATCAGCCCCAACGCCGAAGCGGCCAGCAACAACGCGCTGCCCCTGATCTTCCTCCCGCTCATCTCCAGCACCTTCGTCCCCATCGCCTCGATGCCCGGCTGGTTCCAGCCCATCGCCGAGTACCAGCCCTTCACCCCCGCCATCGAGACCCTCCGCGGCCTGCTCCTGGGCACCGAGATCGGCCACAACGGCTGGCTCGCCCTCGCCTGGTGCCTCGGACTCACCGTCCTCGGCTACCTCTGGTCCACCTCGAAGTTCAACGCCGACCCGAAGTAGCGGGAGAAGATCCGGTCGGCGGGAGCGCCGTCATCGGGAGGTCCAGCCCTCCCGGTGACGGCGCTCGATGCCGTCCAGGAGGAGGTCGAGGGCGAACTCGAACTCGAACTGGTCGTCACAGCCTCCGCCGACCGTCGAGCCATCGTCGTGAGCGGCGGCCGCGGCGATCTCCGCGACGTGGGGATAGGCCGCAGCCGCAGCCGAGCCCGCAGCAGCCCCCGAACCCGCCCCCGAGCCCGCGTCCGGCACGTCGGACGCGGGCTTCGCCGCGCCCGTGGCGAACAGCTCGGGGGAGAAGCCCAGCAGGCGGGTGCCCAGCGCGTGCATCGCGTGGTGCGTGAGGTCCGTCGAGAGCCCGCCGTCCCGGAACGTGCCGATCACCGAGTCGAGGTGGGCGAGGACGGCGGGGGTCGGGCCGGGGCGCGACTCGATGACGGGCGCGGCCCAGCGGTGGTGCAGCAGCTGGCTCCGTGCGGCGAGGACCTGCTGCCGTACGGCCGTCTTCCACGGGGCGCCGGGGGCCGGCCGAGCGATGTCGCCGACGACGACGTCCACCATGCCGTCGAGCAGCTCGTCCTTGTTGGCCACGTGCTTGTAGAGCGCCATCGGGACGACCCCGAGCTCCTGGGCGAGGCGTCGCATGCTGAACGCCTCGGCTCCGGTCGCGTCGGCCAGCGCGACGGCGGCCCGCAGGATCCGCTGCCTGCTCAGGGGGGTGCGGTCGCCGGTTCCGCGGTGCTGGGTCATCTGCCCTGCTCTCGTTTCCTCGTGAGGGACGGTTCGTGCTGCCGTTGACGAGTGTACGCCGTACACCTAGGGTGATCCCCAACGGTTCGGTGTACGCCGTACACCTCCGGAGGGGAAGGGTGAACCCATGGACGGGACACGAAGGACCGCGGTGGTGACCGGGGTGTTGTTCCTGGTCACCGAGGTCGCGGCGGTGGCGGGGCTCGCGCTCTACCGCCCCGCGCTCGACGGCGCCGCATACGTCGGCGGTCCCGGCGCGGACCCCCGGGTCCTCGCGGGGGCGCTGTGCGAGATGGTGCTGCTCATCGCCGTGATCGGCACGGGTGTCGCGCTGTACCCGGTCATCAGGCGACGCCATGAGGCCCTGGCCGTCGGCTATGTGTGCGGCCGGCTGCTCGAAGCGGCCGTGATCGCCGTCGGTGTCGTCGGCGTGCTCGCGGTGGTGACCCTGCGGCAGGACCTCGCCGGTCGGGCCGGCGAGTCCCCGGGGGTCGATCCCGCCGCGTACGAGGTGGCCGCGAGCGCGCTGGTCGCGGTGCGCGACTGGGCGTTCCTGCTCGGCCCGAACGTCGCCCTCGGCGCGAACACCCTGGTCCTCGCGTACGTGATGCACCGGACGGGTCTCGTGCCGAGGTGGATCGCCCTGCTCGGCCTGGTCGGCGGCGCACTCATCTGCGCCTCGGCGGTCGCCGTGCTCTTCGGTCTCTATCCGCAGGTGTCCACCGTCGGCGCGCTCGCCGCGCTCCCGGTCTTCGCCTGGGAGGTGACCCTCGCCGTCCGGTTGCTGACCCGCGGCTTCACGCCGACACGAAAATACCCCGACTAGAATTGACAGTCGGGGTATTGCGTCGCGTATATTAATGGATTCCGTGCCCGAAAAAAGAAAAAGCACGGAGAAGTTCAATAAACGCACTGTATCGCGCCGGGAGTCGAATTGTCAACCGAGGAATTTCGGAATGAGCAGCAATTCATCACCGATCTGTACGCACGACTCGACGACCTGAGGGACCAGGCCGAGGTCGCCGTCGCACAGGCCCTGCGCACCCCCGGGGCCGGCAGCAATCAGAGCCGTCTCGAACGGGACGTGACCGTCGCCGAGCAGTCCGGGCTGCTCGCCGCCTTCGACGCGGGGGAGAGCGGCCTCTGCTTCGGCCGGCTCGTCTTCCGCGACGGACGCGACCACCACATCGGCCGGATCGGCATCCGCAGGGACGACCCGAACCGCACGCCCCTCGTCGTCGACTGGCGCGCCGAGGTCGCCCGGCCCTTCTACCTCGCCACCGGGTACGAGCCCATGGGTCTCTCCCGCCGCCGGCACATCAGCACGAGGGGCCGCGAGGTCACCGCCCTCCACGACGAGGTCCTCGACCTCGCCGACGCCACCCGCACCGGACACGAGAGCCGCGACGCCGACGAGGTGCTGCTCGCCGCGCTCGACGCCGCCCGCACCGGCCGTATGCACGACATCGTGCAGACCATCCAGGGCGAGCAGGACGCCATCATCCGCTCCCCGCACCACGGTGTCCTCGTCGTCGAGGGCGGCCCCGGCACCGGCAAGACCGCCGTCGCCCTGCACCGGGCCGCGTACCTCCTCTACGCCCACCGCGAGCAGCTCGCCAAGCGGGCCGTCCTCATCGTCGGCCCCAACCCCGCCTTCCTCGGCTACATCGGCAACGTCCTGCCCTCCCTCGGTGAGACGGGCGTCCTCCTCGCCACCCCCGCCGAACTCTTCCCCGGCGTCCGCGCCACCGGCACCGACACCCCGCGCGCCGCCGCCGTCAAGGGCTCCGCCGCCATGGCCGAGGCCCTCGCCGCGGCCGTACGGGACCGCCAGCAGGTCCCCGAGCGCGGCGCGCCCCTCGTCGTCCCGCACGACGACGGTGACCTGGTCATCGACTGGGACATGGCCCTGGAGGCCCGCCACAAGGCCCGCGAGACCGTCCTCCCGCACAACCTCGCCCGCCCCTACTTCGTCTTCCGCATCCTGGACGCGCTCGCCGAACAGCTCGCCGACCGCATCGGCGCCGACCCCTACGGCGGGCCGAACTTCCTCGGCCCCGACGACCGCGCGCTGCTCGCCAAGGGCATCGCCGCCAACCCCGACGTCCACGCCGCCGTCGACACCCTCTGGCCCGAGCTCACTCCCCAGGAGTTCCTGGCCGACTACCTCGCCGAGCCCACGCACCTCGACGACGCGGACGCCGCTTCGATCCGGCGCGACTCCGGGGACTGGACCCCCGCCGACGTGCCGCTCCTCGACGAGGCCGCCGAACTCCTCGGTGAGGACGACTCCGCCGCCCGCGCCGCCCAGGAGGCAGAGCGGCAGCGGCAGATCCAGTACGCGCAGGGCGTCCTCGACGTCTCGTACGCCTCGCGCACCTACGAGTTCGAGGACAAGGAGGAGCTGGACGAGGACGCTTCGGAGGTCCTCTCCGCGCACGACATCATCGACGCCGAGCGGTTCGCCGAGCGGCACGAGGAGGCCGACCACCGCACGGCCGCCGAGCGGGCCGCCGCCGACCGCACCTGGGCCTTCGGCCACATCATCGTGGACGAGGCCCAGGAGCTCTCCGCGATGACATGGCGGCTCCTCATGCGCCGCAGTCCGACCCGCTCCATGACCCTGGTCGGCGACCCCGCGCAGACCGGCGACCCGGCCGGCGTCGGCGCCTGGGAGCGGATCCTCTCCCCGTACGTGCAGGACCGCTGGGAGCACGTCCGCCTGGGCGTCAACTACCGCACGCCCGCCGAGATCATGGCCGTCGCGGCCGAGGTCCGCCGGGCCGCCGACCCGGACTTCGAGCCGCCCAGCTCCGTCCGCTCCACCGGGGTGGAGCCCTGGGACCGTACGGTCGACGACCCGGTGAAGGAGGCCGCCGACGCGGTCGCCGCCGAGCTGCGGACCGAGGGCCGGCTCGCGGTGATCGCGCCGGAGGGCCTGCTCCCCGGCCTGGTCGCGGCCCTGCCGGAGGCCGCCCACGGCATCGCCCCCGACCTGACCCGGCCGGTCGTCCTCCTCGCCCCCCGGCAGACGAAGGGTCTGGAGTTCGACACGGTCCTGGTCGTCGACCCGGACGGCATCGTGGACGGCGCCCCGCACGGGGTCAACGACCTGTACGTGGCGCTGACCCGGGCGACTCAGCGACTGGGCGTCATCAGGCCGGCCTGAGCCAGACCGTCGCCAGCGGCGGCAGCGTCATCCGGACGCTCGCCGAACGGCCGTGCCACGGCACCGACTCGGTCTTCACCGGGTCGGTGCCCACCACGTCCCCACCGCCGTACCGGGCGGCGTCCGTGTTGAGGACCTCCGCCCAGGCGGCGAAGGTGTCCGGCACGCCGAGCCGGTAGTCGTGCCGGACGACCGGCGAGAAGTTGCAGACGGCGAGCAGCGGGGAGCCGAAGCCGTCGAAGCGGAGGAACGCGAAGACGTTGTCCTCCGCCGCGTCCCCGACCACCCACTGGAAGCCGTCCGGGGCGGTGTCCCGCTCCCAGAGCGACGGGTTCGCCGCGTACACGGTGTTGAGGTCCCGCACCAGGTCCCGCACCCCCCGGTGGTCGGGCTCCGCCCCGTACGCCGGGTCGAGCAGCCACCAGTCGGGCCCGTGCTCCGCCGACCACTCCGCCCCCTGGGCGAACTCCTGGCCCATGAAGAGGAGTTGCTTGCCGGGGTGGGCCCACATGAAGCCCAGGTAGGCCCGGTGGTTGGCCCGCTGCTGCCACCAGTCGCCCGGCATCTTCGACACCAGTGACCGCTTGCCGTGCACGACCTCGTCGTGCGAGATCGGCAGGATGTAGTTCTCGCTGTACGCGTACACCATCGAGAAGGTCATCTCGTGGTGGTGGTACTTGCGGTGCACCGGCTCCTTCGACGCGTAGCCCAGCGAGTCGTGCATCCAGCCCATGTTCCACTTCATGCCGAAGCCCAGACCGCCGAAGCCGCCCGGCCCGACCTGGTCCGTCGCCCGGGTCACCCCGTCCCAGGCCGTGGACTCCTCGGCGAAGGTGACGATCCCGGGGCAGCGCCGGTACACGGTCGCGTTCATCTCCTGGAGGAAGGCGACCGCGTCCAGGTTCTCCCGGCCGCCGAACTCGTTCGGCAGCCACTCGCCGTGCTCCCGCGAGTAGTCCAGGTAGAGCATCGAGGCGACCGCGTCCACCCGGAGCCCGTCGAGGTGGAACTCCTGGCACCAGTACACGGCGTTGGCGACGAGGAAGTTCCGTACCTCCTTGCGCCCGTAGTCGAACTCCAGGGTCCCCCAGTCGGGGTGGTGCGAGCGGCGCGGGTCCTCGTGCTCGTACAGCGGACGCCCGTCGAACTCGGCGAGCGCCCAGTCGTCCTTCGGGAAGTGCGCCGGGACCCAGTCCATCAGGACGCCGATCCCCGCCCGGTGCAGGGCGTCGACCAGGTACTTGAAGTCGTCGGGCGTGCCCATCCGGGCCGTCGGCGCGTAGAAGCCCGTGACCTGGTAGCCCCAGGAGCCGCTGAACGGGTGCTCGGCGACGGCCATGAACTCCACGTGCGTGAAACCGAGGTCACGGACGTAGTCGGGCAGCTGCTCCGCCAGCTGGCGGTACGTCAGGCCAGGTCGCCAGGAGGGCAGGTGGAGCTCGTAGACGGACAGTGGCGCCTCGTGGTGCGGGCGGGCGCCGCGCCGGTCCATCCATTCGGCGTCGTCCCACGCGTAGTGCGAGGCGGTGACGACCGACGCGGTGTTCGGCGGGCACTCGGTACGGCGGGCCATCGGGTCCGCGCGCACGGTGTGCGTACCGTCGGGGCGGGTGATGTCGTACTTGTAGAGGGCGCCCTCGCCGACACCCGGCACGAACAGCTCCCACACGCCCGTCGAACCGAGCGAGCGCATCGGCAGCGCCGTGCCGTCCCAGTGCGTGAAGTCGCCGGTGACGCGGACACCGCGGGCGTTCGGCGCCCAGACGGCGAAACGGGTGCCGGCCACGCCCTCGTGGACCAGGGGGTGGGCCCCGAGCGCCGTCCACAGCTCCTCGTGCCGGCCCTCGCCGATCAGATGGAGGTCGAGCTCGCCGAGGGAGGGCAGGAAGCGGTACGGGTCGACGACGGCGAGCTCGTCGCCACCGTCCTCGTACCGGACCCGCAGCTCGTACGCGGGCACCTTGCGCAGGAGCGGCAGCAGGCAGGAGAAGAGGCCGTCGCCGTCGTCGTGCAGTGCGACGCGGCGGCCCTTGGCGAGGACGGCGACCTCCTTCGCCCACGGCCGTAGCACCCGGACCACGACCCCGCCGCGTACCGGATGCGCACCGAGCACGCCGTGCGGGTCGTGGTGCTCGCCGGCGAGCAGCCGGGCACGGTCACCCGGACCGAGGGCCGGCGCCTCCCGTACGGCGGTCCGGTCCGGTGCGGGCGTCTTCCGGGCGCGGGACGTCTTGCCTGCGGATCGGGCGGTCACGGGGGTGCCTCCTGGAGGGCGAGGGGAACAGGGGTACGGCGTACGGGGTACGCAACGGTGGGGTGGGGGAGCGGGACACTCGGCCGAACGGGGCGCGTAGGGGTTGCCGCAGGCGAGAGCGGTGCGGCGGCGCCCGATCACTGCTCCGATCGGGCGCCGTCCGTCACGTGGACGTCGCGAGACGTTCGATCGCGGACATCGGGACCGGGAGCCAGTCCGGGCGGTGGCGGGCCTCGTAGACGACCTCGTAGACCGCCTTGTCGGTCTCGTAGGCGCGCAGGAGCGCCGGGTCCGCGCGCGGGTCGGCGCCCGCCGCCTCCGCGTAGCCCGTGCAGTACGCGGCACGGCAGCGCGCCGCCCAGTCCGCGTTCCACGGGCGGTGCGTGCGGGCCGCGTAGTCGAAGGAGCGGAGCATTCCGGCGACGTCGCGGACCGTGGGCTGCGGACTCCGCCGCTCCTCCAGTGACTTCGCCGGCTCGCCCTCGAAGTCGATGACCGCCCAGCCGCCGTCGGAGCCCCGCAGGGTCTGCCCCAGGTGCAGGTCGCCGTGGATGCGCTGGAGCGCCCCCGCCCCGGGTGCGTCGCCGGCCGCCGCGAAGACGGCCCGCAGCCCCGGTACGTACGGCAGGAGCGCCGGCACCGCCTGCGCCGCCGCGTGCAGTCGCCGGTCCATCGCGGCGGCGAGGTGCTCGGTCTCGGTCCGCAGCAGCCGCCGGGTCGGCAGCGCGTCGGCGAGCGCGAGGTGGACCTCGGCGGTGGCGCGGCCGAGGGCCCGTGCCTCGCCGATGAACTCCCGCCCGTCGGCCAGCGCGTCGAGCGCGAGCCGCCAGCCGTCCCGGGAGTCCCGGAGGTAGGGCTGGAGGACGCCGAGGGTCGCGGCCCCCGACTCGAACCAGGCGACCGGGGCCGGTACGCGGGCGCAGCCGGCCCGGCTCAGGGCGAGGGGCAGTTCGAGGTCGGGATTGGCCCCGGGGCTGACCCGTCGGAAGATCTTCAGGATGAACGAATCGCCGTACACGAGGGACGAGTTGGACTGTTCGGCGTCCAGCATGCGGGGGGCGAGGACGGGTGGCAGGGGCGTGGTGGCGTGGAAGCGCAGCGGGCCGGTCCGGCCCGGGGTGCGCAGTCGCTCGTAGAGGAGTCCGGCGAGCCGCGGGTCGCGCAGCCCTTCGTAGACCGCGCGTCCGGCGAGCGGGCCCTGCCGGATCCGCCCGATCAGGGCGGGGGCGAGGCGGGGCGGGAGCTGTGTCCGTACGCCCAGGAGGAGTTGGTAGCAGTCGGCGGGCGTTCCGGCCGGGCGGCCGGGCTGCTCGACCCGTACGAGTAGATGGAGGAGGCCGGGTCCCGTGCCGTCCAGGGGCAGCAGCTCGGTGGCCGCGTCCAGCGTGAATCCGGTGACCCGGCGGCCCTTGCCCGCGAACCAGCGCTGCCGTGGCAGCCATTCGTGGAGCAGGGGGGCGAGGGACGGAAGGAGGGCGTCCGGGGCCCGGGTGGTGGATGCGGTCTCCGGCATGGCATCGCGTCCTTTCCCCGGGGCGCGCAGTTGGCTGTCGTATGCGTTCAAATGCGCAGAGTGTCCCGGATGGCGACTTGGACTGTCCGGATGTGCGGGACGTGTCGGAAGGGGAAGATCCGTATGGGTCCGGCAAGAAGGCCCGTATGGACCTGAATCGTGTGTGGGACACAGTGCCCAGAGGGGGACGGGGGAAACCGTCCCACCCCGGACGAATCCGAACTGACCGTCGGTCAGCCCTTCTTGAGACGGAACCAGTAGAAGCCGTGTCCCGCAAGGGTCAGGAGGTACGGCAGCTGGCCGATGGCCGGGAACGTCACCCCGCCGATCAGCTCCACGGGCTGGGTTCCGGCGAACTGCCGCAGGTCCAGCTCGGTCGGCTGGGCGAAGCGGGAGAAGTTGTTCACGCAGAGGACGAGGTCGTCGCCATCCTCACGGAGGAAGGCGAGCACCGCCGGGTTGGACGCCGGGAGTTCCGTGTACGTCCCCGTGCCGAAGGCCCGGTTCTGCTTACGGATCTCGATCATCCGCTTCGTCCAGTGCAGCAGCGAGGACGGCGAGGCCATGCCCGCCTCGACGTTGGTCACCTGGTAGCCGTGGACCGGGTCCATGATGGCCGGCAGGTAGAGCCGCCCGGGGTCGCAGGAGGAGAAGCCCGCGTTCCGGTCGGGTGTCCACTGCATCGGGGTGCGGACCCCGTCCCGGTCGCCCAGCCAGATGTTGTCGCCCATGCCGATCTCGTCGCCGTAGTACAGCACCGGCGAACCGGGCAGCGAGAAGAGCAGCGCGGTGAACAGCTCCATCTGCTTGCGGTCGTTGTCGAGGAGCGGGGCGAGCCGCCGCCGGATGCCGATGTTGGCCCGCATCCGCGGGTCCTTGGCGTACTCGGCGTACATGTAGTCGCGCTCTTCGTCCGTGACCATTTCGAGGGTGAGCTCGTCGTGGTTGCGCAGGAAGATGCCCCACTGGCAGCCGGAGGGGATCTCCGGGGTCTTCGCCAGGATCTCGGAGACCGGGTACCGCGACTCGCGCCGCACGGCCATGAAGATGCGCGGCATGACCGGGAAGTGGAAGGCCATGTGGCACTCGTCGCCGCCGGAGCGGAAGTCGCCGAAGTAGTCGACGACGTCCTCCGGCCACTGGTTCGCCTCGGCGAGCAGCACCGTGTCCGGGTAGTGGTCGTCGATCTCCTTGCGGACCCGCTTGAGGAAGCCGTGGGTGGCCGGGAGGTTCTCGCAGTTGGTGCCCTCCTGCTGGTACAGGTACGGCACCGCGTCGAGCCGGAAGCCGTCGATCCCCAGGTCCAGCCAGAACTTCAGCGCGGAGAGGATCTCCTCCTGCACGGTCGGGTTCTCGTAGTTGAGGTCCGGCTGGTGCGAGAAGAAGCGGTGCCAGTAGTACTGCTTGCGGACCGGGTCGAAGGTCCAGTTGGAGGACTCGGTGTCGACGAAGATGATCCGGGCGTCCGCGTACTGCTTGTCGTCGTCGGCCCAGACGTAGTAGTCGCCGTACGGTCCGTCCGGGTCGCGGCGGGACTCCTGGAACCACTCGTGCTGGTCGCTCGTGTGGTTCATGACGAAGTCGATGACCACGCGCATCCCGCGCTGATGGGCCGCGTCGAC
The DNA here is from genome assembly GCF_026343125.1 of Streptomyces sp. NBC_00094. Classification (NCBI taxonomy): domain Bacteria; kingdom Bacillati; phylum Actinomycetota; class Actinomycetes; order Kitasatosporales; family Streptomycetaceae; genus Streptomyces; species Streptomyces sp. NBC_00094. Next base: position 5,641,578 of record NZ_JAPEMB010000001.1, read on the forward strand.
GAACTCGACGAAGTCGGCCAGGTCGCCGAACTCGGGGAGCACCGAGGTGTAGTCCGCGACGTCGTACCCGCCGTCCCGCAGCGGGGACTTGAAGAACGGCGGAAGCCAGAGGCAGTCCACGCCCAGCCACTGGAGGTAGTCCAGCTTGGACGTGATGCCCTTCAGGTCGCCGACGCCGTCGCCGTTGCTGTCCTGGAAGGAGCGGACGAGGACCTCGTAGAAGACGGCCCGCTTGAACCAGTCGGGATCGCGGTCCTTGACGGGGGTGTCCTCGAAGGTGTCGGGGACGGGCTCGTTGACAGTCATGATGTGGGTGACCCTCCGGTCTGCGGGGACGGTCGCAGGACGAGGACGTGCGCGGGTGTGACACCCGGCTCTAGGCGCACGTAGCTGGCCCTGCCCCAGTGATAGGTCTCGCCGGTGAGCTCGTCGCGCACCGGCACGGTCTCGTGCCATTCGAGGCCGAGTTCCGGCATGTCCAACGAGACCGTCGCCTCCTGGGTGTGGTGCGGGTCGAGGTTGACGACCACCAGAACGGTGTTCGAGCCGGTGCGCTTGCTGTACGCGATCACCTGCGGGTTGTCGGTCTCGTGGAAGGTGATGTTCCGCAGCCGGCGGAGCGCCGGGTGGCGGCGCCGGATCCGGTTCAGGGCGGTGATCAGCGGGGTGATCGTCGCCCCCGTACGCTCCGCCGACTCCCAGTCGCGCGGCCGGAGTTCGTACTTCTCCGAGTTCAGGTACTCCTCGCTGCCGTCCCGCAGCGGGGTGTTCTCGCACAGCTCGTACCCGGCGTACATGCCCCAGGACGGTGAGAGGGTCGCCGCGAGCACCGCGCGCGCCTCGAACGCGGGCCGGCCGCCCTCCTGGAGGTAGGCGTGCAGGATGTCGGGGGTGTTCACGAAGAAGTTCGGCCGCATCTGCGCGGCCGCCTCCCCGGACAGCTCGGTGAGGTACTCCGTCAGCTCCTCCTTGGTGTTGCGCCAGGTGAAGTACGTGTACGACTGCTGGAAGCCGATCGCGCCGAGGGTCCGCATCATCGCGGGCCGCGTGAAGGCCTCCGCCAGGAAGATCACGTCCGGATCGGCCCGGTTGATCTCGCCGATCACCCGCTCCCAGAACACCACCGGCTTGGTGTGCGGGTTGTCGACGCGGAAGATCCGCACCCCGTGGTCCATCCAGTGCCGCAGCACCCGTACGGTCTCCGCGACGATCCCGTCCATGTCGGCGTCGAACGCCACCGGGTAGATGTCCTGGTACTTCTTCGGCGGGTTCTCCGCGTACGCGATCGAACCGTCGGGGCGGTGGTGGAACCACTCCGGGTGCTTCTCCACCCACGGATGGTCCGGCGAGCACTGCAGCGCGAAGTCCAGGGCGATCTCCAGGCGCAGCTCGCGGGCGCGCGCCACGAAGGCGTCGAAGTCCTCGAAGGTGCCCAGATCCGGGTGGAGCGCGTCGTGCCCGCCCTCCGGGGAGCCGATCGCCCAGGGCACGCCCACGTCGTTCGGGGAGGCCGACAGGGAGTTGTTCGGGCCCTTGCGGTGGGTCTCGCCGATCGGGTGCACCGGCGGCAGGTACACCACGTCGAAGCCCATCGCCGCGACGGCCGGGAGCCGTTCGGCCGCGGTACGGAAGTTCCCCGGGACCGTGCGGCCCTTGACCTTCCGTACGCCCTCCGAGCGCGGGAAGAACTCGTACCAGGAACCGAACAGGGCCCGCTCCCGCTCCACCTGCAGAGGCAACGCGGGGGAGGAGGAGAGGAGTTCGCGCAACGGGTACCGGTCGAGTGAGTCGACCACCCGTGGGGCGAGCGCCGCCGCGAGCCGGACGGCGGCCGGGCGGGACACGTCGCGGAGCGCGTCCGCCGCGGCGAGCACGGCCTCCCGGCCGCCGCCCTTCTTCGGCACGCCCTTCGCGGCGCGCTCGTGCAGCGCGGCCCCCTCGGCGAGGACCGTTTCGGAGTCGATCCCGGCCGGGATCTTGATCTTCGCCGTGTGGCGCCACGTGGCCACAGGGTCGCTCCATGCCTCGACGGTGTACGTCCACGTGCCCTCGGTGTCCGGGGTGACCTCGGCACCCCACCGGTCGGTACCGGGGGCCAGTTCACGCATCGGGGTCCACGGGCCGGGGCGCCCGGACGGGCCCCGCAGTACGACATTGGCGGCGACCGCGTCGTGGCCCTCGCGGAAGACGGTCGCCGTCACCTCGAAGGTCTCTCCTGCCACCGCTTTCGCGGGGCGCCGGCCACAGTCGACCAGCGGGCGTACGTCCAGTACGGGAATGCGTCCCATGAGCGGATTCACAGCATCACCTGACGGGTTACGGGGGTGCGGGTGGTGGTGCGCTCTTTCTAGCTCCGTCGACGGCCGGCGGGTTGCGGGCATGGCCGCTCCTGTCCGCGTTCACTCGGATGGCGGGTCCACAGGGAGTACGGGGTCCAGAGGGAAGTACGGGGGTCGGTACGGGGGTCACGGGGGACGGTTTCGGGGGGTGTACCGGAGGAGCCTTCCCACGGTTCTCGGGTGAGCAATCCGGCGCTTTGTTAACTACTCGGACGTAGGCGTGCGGGCAAGCGCCCGGACGACCGAAAAAAGGGGGGCGCACGCGAACCGGCACCCCTTCTTTCAGGGCTCGGTTCGCCTCCGGGGCGCTGGAGCCGGGGGAACGGGGACGGCCGTGCTCGAATCGCTCGTTCCTCACGATCCTCCGCGCGCCCGTCCCCGTTCCCCCGGCGCGCCCCTTCGGCTCACTCGCCGGGCGCACGCGAACCGGCCCCGTCCGAAAGGGACGGGGCCGGTGACCGTGCGGCGGTCAGCGGCGCGGCGCGGTGTCCGGTTCCTCCGCGTCCGTCGACCAGACCTGCCAGGGCTGACGGGCCACCCACTCCTCCACCGGGGCCGGTTCGAGCGCGAGGACCTCCGACGACACTCCGTCGTCGCCCGCCATGAGCAGCGGGTCCGCGTCGCTCGCCATGTAGTGGTAGACACCCGCCACCCCGGCCGCCGCCTCCGGGCCGAGGAGCGTGGCGAGCCCGTGCTCGAAGTCGACCGGATCCAGCTCCTGGTACCGCACCGCCCGGCCGAGGCCCCGGCCGAAGGCCTCCGCCAGTTCCCCGCCGGTCAGCGCCGCCGCGCCGCCGATGTCGAAGGTGCGCCCGTCGAGACCCTCCTCGGTCAGCGCCGAGAGCGCCGCCTCCGCCAGGCCCCGGTGCGAGATCCACGCCGTCCGCGCGGACTCCGGCAGCGGATAGGCGAGCACGCCCTCGTCGACGAGGGCGGGACCGTTCCACGGGGAGAAGAGGTTGTCGAGGTAGACCGGCGGCCTGATCACCACCAGTGGCACCCCGCTGTCCCGCAGCACCCGCTCCGCGAGGCGCCGCGTCTCGAACGCGGCGAACTCCGTCGGGCCGTGCGGGATCCGGGTGTTGGCGTTGTAGACCAGCCGTACCGTGCCCGCCTCCAGCGCCGCCCCCGCGATGTTCCGCGCGTACGCCTCCACCCGCTCGGGGTCGTACACCAGCGGCATCGTGACGAACGCGTGGGTCGTTCCCTCGAAGAGGCGCCGCACGTCGGCAGGCCGCCCCAGGTCACCCGGGAGGAAGGAGGCGCCGGGCAGCGGAGGCCGGTCGGCCTCGGGGCGCCGCGTCAGCGCCCGGACCCGGTGGTGCCGCTCCGCCAGCAGACGGGCCACCGCGCCACCTTGGAATCCGGTCGCGCCCACGACCGCCACCCGCATCGGAATCTCACTGGACATGTGTTTCTGAGGCCCTTCGATAGGCTGTCGCTGCTGTCGTGCCGGCTGCTTCCAGGCTCGTCGCGACGGCTTCGGCCGTTCAATTAACAAACCGGGGCGGAAGTTGAAGGATCGTCCATGGAAACCGTGGGAACCGACCGTCACGACCAGCGCGACCGGCACGACCGGACCGCCGAGCGCGAGGACCTGCTGAGCGAACTGCTGAAACCCCTCCGGCTCACCGGAGTCTTCGACAGCCGCTGGCACGTCCGCGCCCCCTGGGCCATCGAGGGCGACGCCGAGCGCAGCTGCGCCGTCCTCCACTACGTCGTCGAGGGCGACTGCTGGATCACCACCGACGGGGAGTCCTCCGTCGAACTCCACGCCGGAGACCTCGTCGTCTTCCCGACCGGCACCGCGCACCGCCTCTCCGACCGGCCCGAGCGCCGGGGCGTCCCCCTCAAGGCCGTCCTGCCCGAACGGCAGCCCGGCACCTCCGGCGAGATCGTCATCGACGGCACGGGACCCGAGGCCCGGCTCCTCTGCGCCGGACTCCACTACGACGCCAGCGCCGCCACCGGCCTCTACACCTCACTGCCCTGGGCCCTCGTCCTCGACGGCGCCCAGGTCGAGCGCGAACCGCTGCTCCGCGACACCCTCCGGCTGCTCGCCGCACCCGACCGGCCCGTCGGCCCCGGCGACCGGCTCATCACCCTGCGCGCCTTCGAGATGGCCCTCGTCCTCGCGCTCCGCCCGCTCCTGCGCGAACTCGCCGACAACCCGACCTCGCTGCCCCTCCTGCGGCACCCCGGCATCAGCCGCGCGGTCGTCATGATGGCGACGCGGTTCGCCGAGCCCTGGACGATCGACTCCCTCGCCCGGGAGGTCGGCATGTCCCGCTCCGCGTTCACCGCCGCCTTCCGCGACCTGGTCGGCGAGTCCCCGGCCCGCTACCTCGCCGCCCGCCGCATGCAGGAGGCCGTACGGCTCCTCTCCGAGACCTCGCTCCCGCAGTCGGCCCTGCCCGCCAGGGTCGGCTACCAGAGCGCCGTCGGCTTCCACCTCGCCTTCCGCAAGTGGTTCGGGGTGACCCCGGGCGAGTACCGGGCGGGGGCCGTCACGGCCGCCTGACCCGGTCGCGGCGCCGCCCGCCGACGGTCGCGGCGGCGCCAGACGGCGGTCGCGGTGCTGCCCGACGCCCCTCGCGGCGTCGCTCGACCCGGATCGGCGCCGCGAGGTCCAGGCGGCGCGCCGGGGCTGGACGGTTCTTAAGGACCCCTGGACGGACGTTCATTGCCCGGACGCACCTCGCCGGACAGGCTCGGGACGGCAGAGCCGTGACACCCGAGGAGAGGCGAGCGACCGGTGACGAGGTCCGGGCAGGAGTATCTGGAGGCGCTGCGGGACGGGCGCGAGATCTGGCTCGACGGGGAGCGCGTCAAGGACGTCACCGCGCACCCCGCCTTCCGGGCCTCCGCGGCCTCCTTCGCCGGTCTGTACGACCTCGCCGACGACCCCGTGCACCACCCCGTCCTGGTCCAGGGCGGGGTGCGGCGCGCCTACGCCGTGCCCCGCTCGTACGAGGACCTGGTGGCCCGGCGCCGGGCCTTCCGTACGACGGCCCGGGCGAGTTACGGATTCCTCGGCCGCACCCCCGACTACCTGGCGGCCGGCGCGGCCGGGTTCGCCGCCGCGCCCGCCGTCTTCACCGGGGACACCTTCGACGGAGCCGAGCACGCCCTCGCCTTCCACCGCCGGCTCGCCGAGGGCGACCTGCACGCCGCCTTCACCCTCACCAACCCCGCCTCGGGCCCCGGCGAGGACGACCTCACGCTCCGGATCGTCGGGGAGCGGGACGGGGGGATCGTCGTCCGCGGCGCCAAGACCATCGGCACCGGGGCGGTCTTCGCCGACGAGATCCTCGTCGGCACGATCGAACCGCTGCCCGCCGACGACACCGAGCACGCCGTGACCTTCTCCTTACGGCTCGACACCCCCGGCGTGAAACTGATCTCCCGCACCTCCTACGAGGCGCGCTCCCGGTCCGTCTTCGACCACCCGCTCTCCTCCCGGTACGACGAGAACGACGCGATGCTCGTCTGCGAGGACGTGTTCGTGCCCTGGGAGCGGGTCCTCACCTACCGGGACCCGGCCACCACCGGCGCGATCTGGTGGCAGACGCCCGCCTACCTGAACTTCGTCCACCAGTCCGCCACCCGCTTCTGGACGAAACTGGAGTTCCTCACCGGCCTCGCGATCCTCGTCACCCGCTCCCACGGCACCGAGAACCTGCCGCCCGTCACCCAGGCCGTCGGCCGGCTCCTCGGCATGGTCGCCCAGGCCAAGGCCTTCGTCCTCGCCGCCGAAGCCTCGTACGAGGAGGTCGACGAGGGCCGCGGCGGGGTCCGGCCGGGCCAGGAGATCTCCTTCGCCCAGCGGATCATGGCCGGCGAGCTCTACCCGCGCGCCGTCCAGGACATCAAGCTCCTCGCCGGCGGCGCCCTCGTCCAGCTCCCCGCGAGCGGCCGGGACCTCCTCCACCCCGAACTCGGGCCGCTGGTCCGGCAGTACTTCCGCACCCCGGGCCACCCCGCCGAGGACCGCCTGAAGCTCCTCAAACTGGCCTGGGACGCGCTCGGTTCCGAGTTCGCGGGCCGCCACGAGCAGTACGAGCGCTTCTACCACGGAGCCCCGCACGTCTACCTGACCATGCAGACCTGGGCGGGCTCCGCCGCGGAGTGCGAACGGCTCGCCCAGTCCTGCCTCGACGGCTACGGCCTGGGGACGACCCGGTGACGAAGCCGCCGGCGGCGCGGCGCGGGGCACTCGTCCTCCTCGCCGCCACCCAGCTCCTGCTGATCACGGACACCGCGATCGTCAACGTCGCCCTGCCCTCCGTCGGCGCCGACCTCGGGTCCGGCTCCGCGAGCCTCTCCTGGGTCGCCAACGCCTACCTGATCACCTTCGGCGGACTGCTCCTCCTCGCGGGCCGCTGCGCCGACCTCCTCGGCCACCGGCGGGTCCTCCTCGCCGGCCTCGCCCTGCTCGCCGCCGCCTCGGCCGCCGGCGGCCTCGCACCCGGGGCCGCCGCGCTCGTCGCCGCCCGGGCCGCCCAGGGCGTCGGCGCCGCCCTCGCCGCGGCCGCCGCCTTCGCCCTGCTGCTCCTGCTCTTCCCCCACGGACCCGCCCGGCACCGGGCGCTCGGAGCCTTCGCCGCGATGGGCGGACTCGGCGGAGTCCTCGGTACGGTCCTCGGCGGCGTCCTCACCGAACTCCTCGGCTGGCGCTCCACGTTCTGGCTGAACGTGCTGCTCGCCGCCGTGCTCGCGATCCTGGCCCTCCGTCTCCTCGACGACCGCGCCGGCCACCTCGGCGGCGGCTTCGACCTCGCCGGGGCGCTCACCGCGACCGCCGGAACCGGGCTCGTCGCCTACGCGCTCGTCGGCGGGGCCGCGTCCGGCTGGACCTCCGCCCGCACCCTCGGCGCCGGGGGAGCCGGGCTCGTGCTGCTCCTCGCCTTCGCCGCCGTCGAGACCCGGGCCGCCGCGCCCCTCGTCCCGCCCCAGGTGCTGGCCCGCCCCGCGCTCCGGCTCGCCAACGTCCTCGCCGCGCTCGCCCAGACCGCCCTGTTCCCGATGTTCTTCCTGGTCAGCCTCTACCTCCAGAGCGTCCTCGGGTACGCGCCCCTGGGCGGCGGCCTCGGCCTGCTGCCGCTCTCGCTCGTCGTCGTCGCGGTCGCCCCGCAGACCGGCCGGCTCCTCTTCCGGATCGGCCTGCACCGGACCATGACCCTCGGCTTCGTCCTGCTCTGCGCCGGCACCCTGTGGCTGGCCCTCGCGCTCACCGCCGACGGCACCTTCGCGAGCACGGTCCTCGCCCCCAGCCTGCTCCTCGGCGCCGCGCTGCCGCTCGTCATGGTCACCACCAACGTGGCCGCCACCGCCGAGGCCGCGCCCGAGGAGACCGGACTCGCCTCCGGGCTCGTCAACACCAGCCAGCAGTTCGGCTCCGTCCTCGGCCTCGCCGTCCTGGTGGCCGTCGCCACCTCCCGTACCGAGGCGGGGGACGCCACCCGCGCCGCCGCCGAGACGGCCGGCTTCCGCGCCGCGCTGCTCACCGGCGCGGCCTTCGCCGCCCTGGCCGCCCTGCTCTCCGTACGCCTCCACCTCCCGGAGCGGGCCCCGGCCCCCGAGGAGGCCGGTGTACCCGAGCGACGCTGACCGGCACCACCTTCCGAACGATGCCCACGACCACCGGCACGTGAGCCGAAGGGGCGCGCGGCCGTCGACAGCCGCGCGTGCGCCCCGGAGGCGAACCGAGCCTCAAACGAAAAGGAGCGTTCCTTGTTCGGCGATCCGCGTCATCGGACCGAGGACATACGAGCCGCCGACCCGCTGGGCGCCGACGCCCTGCTCGCCGCGGTGCCCGCGATGAACGCCGCGGGCGACACGGCCGCCCTGGCCGTCGCGCTGCGCGCCCTGCTCCCCGACCCGGACCGGGCCGCGGAGTGGAGCGTCGGGGACGCGCTGGCGGCGATGCGGGACCTCGGCATCCTGCTCGGCTCGCTGAAGCGGCACGGAGTGCAGCCGCTCGCGGCCGTCCCCGAGGCGCTTCCGGTGCTCGAACTCCTGGGCCGCCGCACGGACATGGTGCCCCGGGACACGGTCCACCACTACACGACCTGGAACCCGGTCGGCCGGCGCCGCCGCTCGTACACCGGCCACCCGGCGGAGGCCCGGCTCCAGGAGGCGGTCCGGATGGTGTTCCCGGGCCTGGTCGCGGCGCTCGACGACTGCTCCCGGATCGCCCGGCTCGAACCGTACGACCCCGGCTTCGCCACCGCCTTGGACCGGGTCGCCCGGCACCTGCGGGCGATGGTGGACTCGATCGACCTCACGGTCGCGCAGGTCTCGCCGGAGTACTTCGCGGTGACCCTGCGGCCGTACTTCGAGGAGGTCGAGGTGGCGGGCCGCGACTACCTGGGTCCGGCCGCCGCGCAGGTCCCGCTCTGGCCGGTCGACCTGACGCTCTGGCAGTGCGACCGCCCCGACCCCGCCTACGACGCCTTCCTGGCCGAGTCGCTGCCGTACGCGCTGCCGGCCTGGCGGGAGTTCCACGACCGGCACCGGGGCGGGGTGTCGGCGGTGAGCAAGCTGTCGGCGGCGGTCGACCGGCTGCGGGCCGACCGGCTGCCGTCCCCGCTCTCCGCCTCGGCGGCCGCGCTCGGCCGGGTGTTACGGATCCTCAAGACGTTCCGGGCCCGCCACATCGGCATCGCCCGCAAGGCGTACAGCGACGACCTGCGCCGGTACGAGGAGGGCAGCGGCGGCGCCCCCGTCGCGCTGCTGCGCTCGATCCTCGACCTCACCAGGGAGAACGAGACCATGGTGCGCCGTTCGACCGAGCGCCGC